>JBKHED010000019.1:0-38535 GCA_046540995.1 Spirochaetaceae bacterium
TAGAGCAGATGACTGTTAATCATCGGGTCGTTGGTTCGAGTCCAACCGGGGGAGCGAAAGAGAGCCGAGTCCTTTTTGGGCTCGGCTCTTCTCTTTTCTAACCGTGGTACAATTGCTGGCTCCTATCGGAGGCGCCCCGTTCAGCCGACGTCTTCCCGAGCCTCACCATCTCCGCCCCGAACGGCAGACCGTGTTCCAAGAAGCGCCGCTGGATTTCGGAAATTACGGCGTTCTTTACGCGAACGAAGTTCTCCTTCTCAAACCATACGCCGAGCTGGCACTCTATATTGCCCTTCACAATGCCTCTGAGGAGGATAAAGGGCTCCGGCTCGTCGAGACAGAGATCGATGCTCTTGGCGGTGTTCCGCAGGATTTCCATTACCGTATCCACCGGTTCCTCCGCTGGTACGGAGAAGATCACATCCAGACGACGTATCGGAAACCGGGTTACGTTTACCAGCTCACTGTCGATAATCTGCTGATTAGGAATCCGCACCAGGAGGTTGTCAAAGGTGCGCAGCTTAATCGAGAGGGGGTCTATTGAGTGAACAACCCCGGTCCGGTCCCCGACTTTGATCACGTCCCCCAACTCGAAGGTCTTCTCGGAAACGAGAAAGAGGCCGCTTATGACGTTACTCAGGCTCGCCTGGGATGCGATACCAACGGCTATACCGATCACTCCCGCAGCGCCTAGAAGTGCCGTTAGCTCGACTCCGAGATGATCTAAGGCGGCGATCGCAAGAATCCCAATACCGACGTAGGTGATCGTCTTTCGGGTAGCTACCCTGCTCTGGTTCTTCATTCCCCGGAGGAAACTCCGCGTGAAAACGCCGGCCAGTAGCCGAACGAGGAGACTTCCGACGACCAGTATCAGCAGAGCCTCGACAATCTCCCAACTGATATGCTCGGGTCCCTCCAAGGAGAACACCCCACGAATCAAAGTGGACACTTCTTCCTCCTATTCCGCCAAGGCCCTGAAGAAGAGAAAACTGCGGCGAATAAGACTGTCGGAAACCTTCTGTCGTGGTTCTTGCAGAATCGTCGCGGCGCCGTTACCGAGGGAGGAGCTTTCACTGAAGCTTATCTGACTGTACTGAGTGACCGATCTGAAGGTGACTGCAACGTCATTGGTAAAGAGTGTCTCTCCCTCGACGAAGAGCGAAAGATGGATAACCCGAACAAGAAGCCGCTGAAAGGAGAGTATGCCCAGGGATTCGTTCTTAATTCGCAAGGGCACGTGGACATGGGCACCGCCTTTCTGAGCCAATCGCCCGACCATCCAATCCGCAATCTCCAGGGCGTAGGCCGCCTCCCCCGCCTGCGGATCACCGAACCAGGTTCGAGAGGAGGGGTCGGTCTCGAGATCGAAGATCGGCTCTCCCGCCTCCAGCCGAAGAAAAACGGGAACCGCCACAACGAGGGAGAGATCTCCCCCGGGAAGGACCTGAACAGGTTCGGAAGCCTTTAGCAGAACAGGCTTGTCCGGAAGGGCGGGCAGGAGCGTCGGGACCTCCGAGCGAAGGCCCATAATGCTTCTCCACGGGAGTTCCGGAGACTTACGAGCCCGGGAAATGAGAACCTCCTCGGTGCCGCCGCCGGCGAGGTCCGTCGCGTAGAGCCACCGCTCGGGTTCGCGCCGGACCCAGAGGCGCCGCCGGCCGACCTGCCAGTGCTT
Source organism: Spirochaetaceae bacterium (assembly GCA_046540995.1). Classification (GTDB taxonomy): domain Bacteria; phylum Spirochaetota; class Spirochaetia; order DSM-27196; family Alkalispirochaetaceae; genus CAYZHV01. The sequence goes on from JBKHED010000019.1 coordinate 1,676, forward strand.
ACTCTCCTCAACCCCGAGTTCGAGGGGCCCCCAAAACTTACGCATTCTCCTCCTCCCGAAGAATGGCCCGGGCGCTCTCGCACGCCGCCTGGAGACTCTTCCGCAAATCCCTCACATCTTCGGCTTGTACGGAGCCCGAACGGGCCAGCCGTTCCACCGACGCCGCCCGTTCCTGTAGATCCGGCATACTGAGATTGAGGGCGAGCCCCTTGAGGCGATGCGAGATTCGATAGAGATCCTCGTTATCCGTAGTGAGCTCGGCAAGCTGAGAGGCGCAGCGCCTTTCGAATTCCAGGAGGAGCTCTACGAGGAGCGCTCTATCCTCGCCGCACCGTTCGAGCAGGCTCTTTCGATCGATCATACCCTTCCCGATCAAAAAAAGGCCGGCCCTGAGAGGACCGGCCTTTCTACGTTCCTGGGCGGTACTGGATTTGAACCAGTGACCCCATGCATGTCAAGCATGTACTCTAACCAACTGAGCTAACCGCCCGAGCGAACAAACTCTATCACTATTTGAGTGAAAGAACAACCCTCTCGAGGACCTTTTTCCGGTCCAAAGGCTTAACGATATAGTTCCTTGCCCCTATCATAAGTGCTTTCTTTACAAGGTCTTGCTTGCCCAAAGCGCTGATCATTACTACCCGGGCGTTCTTATCGAACTCGATAATCTTCTCCAACGCCGTTACTCCGTCCATCTTCGGCATCGTAATGTCCATTGTGACCAGATCGACGTTCGGATAGTGCTCCTTATATTTCTCAAGCCCTTCCTGACCGTTGCTCGCCGTGTCAACCACCTCGAACCCTTCCGAGGTGAGAATCTGGGTCAGTTGCTTCGCGACGAACATCGAGTCGTCCACAACGAGAACGCGATACGGCTCTCCGCTCTCCTTCAGGCCGTCTGCTTTCCGTTCATTTATGCTTGGAAAGTCTTGTTTAGTCTTCACGCAAGCCCCTCCTATGATCGCTCTCGTATAGCAACGTTGATCTCAATTTTACCCATCGGCAGATCCATGGGTACAATCAAGGCTTCCACGTCAGTATTTGATACTTCCATATTCTCGCCGGTGAAGATTGCCGGCGGAGTGAGGTCAAAGCTGAAACCGAGATTGTGCAGCTTAGTTACCGCCTGGCCGGTGATCATGTTGGCGAGTTCCGTAATGGTAGCCCGGGCCATGTCATTCATTGCCGTGACGGGCTCCATTTCCATGTCCTCGAGCATCTTACTGGCGATCTTTATCGCCGTCTCCTGGCTCATGTCAAAGAGAACCCGGCCTTCTACGTCTCCCGCAAGTCCGACGATTGCCGCGACTCCGAGGACCGGCATAGCCGAGGATTTGAGGTAGAGTTCTCCGCGCTTAACTTCGGCTTGGAGGACTTCCTGGAGAACATTGTAGGCTGACTCAACAAAGGGATTGATATACTCGACGCGCATTTCTTCTCCTACAAACGTTTACGGTAGGCCCGGACGGAACCTTCTCCGACAACCTCCCACCGTTCCTGTGCGAGCGGCTCCTCGCGTTCACCAAGGATAAGATAACCATCGGGCTTCAATGTCTCAATCATTGCTTCCAATACCCGTTCCTGACTTTTCTCGTCGAAGAATGAGAGGACATCTCTGGCAACTATTAGGTCCATCGCCGGAAGTCCGGTGGCGTTGGTAAGGTCGCTGTACTCGAAAAGGATACTGTTCTTAATGTCGCTACTGAAGGTAGGCCCATTGGTTCCGTCGACTATGTAGGGCTCGTAGCGCTCGGGGACGCGATCCCGATCATAGATCGTATTTGCAGCGTTGGAAATACCGAGCAGATCATTGTCGCTCGCCCACACCTTGACTTGCTTCTCCGGATACTGTTCCCGTAGCAGTACCGTTAGGGAGAAACTCTCCGCTCCTTCTCCGCACCCGGGATTCCATACCTGGATTACCGATCCCGGATTGAGGGGTACCGCCCGGGCAACCTCATCGAGGTACTCCCCGGGCCAGAGTTGCCCGGTGAAACGGCTGTAGAAGGGAGCGAGGAACTCCTCCGCCTCTTCCCTACTTCGGAGTTGCAACTCTCTTCCCTGAGCCGATCGGCGCTGCAGCCACTCCTGAAACCGTTCGCGGATCCATCGCTCGTTCAATGGGGTCACGTGAAACCCGATAAAGGTTTCGAGCGTCTCGCAAATGAAAGCGTAGGCCGCCGAAGTTTCGTCCCTTTCCGGAGGCCCCTCGTATCGCGTCGTCTCGGGCTCACGCGCCTTCTTAACCCCGGATCCACGCATAAAGCCGGTTCGCTCGGAAAGGCTCTTCTCCTCCTCATCCTCCTTGCGAAAGATACGCTCCACATCGAGAATGATGTAGAGCCTTCCCTCATTTTCAACGACACCGCTAATAAACTTTATGTTGATGTCCCCGAAAATCGGATGAGGCGGCTGGATCGAATCGGACTGTATCCCAACGACCTTGTCGATCTGGTCGACTATCACACCGATATGATTGTTTTCCACTCTGAGAATAAGGCCGTTTTCCGCGCTCCCCTCGGGCTTCCGTTGTACGGGCAAGTTGAACAGAAGACGTAGGTCCACAATGGAAATGATATCGCCTCGGAGATTGTAAACGCCCCGAACAAAGGGCGGCGAGTTCGGAACGTAGGTGAACTGGAAGAACTTCGCGATCTCCTTCACCTGCATGATGTCGATCCCGTAGTCCTTGCCGCCGAGAGAGAAGGTGACCATCTTGTAGTCGATTTGCTCCGACTGCTGCTCGTCCCCGTTCTGGCTCGCGATCGTTCGCCCTAGGGAGGTGGAGGCGGTTTCGGTTCCGTTACCCAATGGTCAGCTCCCGTCGTTCTCGCTCTTCCCGCTCTTTACGTAGTCCCAAATCGAGGAGCTGGCTTACATCAATAATGAGAGAGACCCGACCATCTCCAGTGATGTTTGCTCCGGCGATTCCGGGAGCGTTGGTGAAGTGATCACGCAGCGGTTTGATCACTACGTCCTCCTCCCCGATAAGAGAATCCACGATAAGTCCCATCTTCTTCTCGGCGCTCCCGACGATTACGACGAAATAGTGCTCCTTGTTCTCATCCGTGGGAATGCGAAAGAGACGATTGAGTCGAATTAGGGAAACCACGTCGTCGCGAACGTTGAAAACCTCATAGTTGTCTATGAGCTTGATGTCCGACGGCTTGATTCGATGGCTCTCCAAGACGGAAGTAATCGGTATGGCGTACATTTCCTCGCCGACCCGCACGAGTAGTCCCTGGATAATTGCAAGGGTGAGGGGAATCTTAATGGTAAACCGGCTGCCCTTCCCCGTTTCGGACCAGACTGAGACATTTCCGTTGAGTTTCTCGATCTGCCGTTTCACCACATCGAGCCCCACGCCGCGACCGGAGACGTCGGTAACCTGCTTCGCCGTTGAGAACCCGGGCTCAAAAATGAGGTTAAACGCCTCCACATCGGAAAGCTGTTTGTTCGGATGAATCACCCCGCGCTCGATCGCCTTTTGACGAACCGAGTTCACATCGATACCCTTTCCGTCATCTACGATCTCGATGAGGATCATGTTACCCTCATTGCTCGCCTTCAGCCGAACCTCTCCCTCCTCGCGCTTCCCGGCTTTTTGCCGTTCCCCGGGACTCTCTACTCCATGATCGATGCTGTTTCTAACCATGTGAATAAGCGGATCCAGGAGATCCTCGATGACCGATTTGTCTAGCTCCGTCTCCTCCCCCTCGATCTGCAACCGTACCTGCTTCTTTAGAGACTTGGAGAGATCGCGAACAAGCCGCGGAAAGCGGGAGAAGATCTGCGAAATCGGAACCATCCGGATTCGCATAACTCCTTCCTGGAGCTCCCCGGTAATCCGGCCCAAGTTCTGGGACGTGCCCCGGAACTTGTTAATCGTACCCTTTAGGGAGCTCTCCACCCCGGAGAACACTTCCGGAAGCTCGCTGAACCGCTCCCCGAGCTCCCGACGTACCTCCTTCGGGCTCTTGCCCCGCTGCATCTCGTCGAGATACTCCGGGAGGGCGTCGAAAAGAGCTTTGAGGCTCTCCCGATACCGACTCTCGGTGGACTGCACCGTTGCAAGAAGCTCCGTGAACTCATTGGTGATCTGATTGAAGGACGCCTTGTTAATCACCGTTTCGCTCACGAGGTTGAGCAGGTTATCGATCCGCGTACTGTCGACCCGAAGCACGCTACCCACCGCTCGCTGACGCTTTGGCTCCTCCACCGGCGCCGTCCGCGGCTCTTGTGCCACCTCTTCGACTAGTGCGTCTGAGAGCGACGGCGCCTCGGCCGGCGGCGGACTCTCAGAACGCCCGCTTTCCTCCTCCTGCGCCCCGACCGCTTCGGTGAGCGGAGTTATCTCCACCCCGGTCGTCACATCGGAGATGCGCAGTTTCTCCTCAAAGGTCGAGGGGTCGTTCTCCGTGGCGATGTAGTACCGCACTACCGGAAAATAGGTGTCACTGTAGAGGGCATCGAAATCGGGCTCCGTCTTGAGCACCGTCGCTTCGCCTTTGAGCGCCGCGAAGAGCTGTATACCACCGACGGTGTTCATCGGATTATTCTCGTCAAAGGAGACTGCTACCTCGTAAAGTTGCTGGCCCGGCTCCGCGGCTTCCTTGAGCTCGAGCAATTCGTACTCGCTCAAACCGTGAGCGGAACTCATTTTCGTCTCCGAGCCTCTCGGAGACGGTGCGGCGCTCTCCTTTCGCTCCTGCTCCGCTGTCGGAGACGCGGTAACGGGCGCCTCTCCGCTCAGGATTCCTCGAAGGGCAGTCTCAGTCTGAGAAACATCCCCCTCGAACGGGCTACCGCCCTTTCGCGATTCGAGCATTTCCTTGATTATATCGATCGAGTTTAGGAGCGTATCAACTACCTCTCCAGTTACGGCGACCTTCCCCTTCCGAATCTCATCGAGGACGTCCTCCACGAGGTGGGTGAACTGGGAGAGCTCGTTCATCTGCACCGTTGCGGAGCCGCCCTTGAGGGTGTGAGCGGCTCGAAAAATCTCGTCTACGGCGTCGTGGTTGGCTGGGTCATTCTCGAGGACGAGCACGTTGCTCTCGAGGGTTTCGACCTGGAGCTCAGCTTCAACGAAGAAATCCTTTAACAACTCTTCGTTGTTGGGGTCGAGGTAGTCGCTCATTACGCCTCATTCTTACGCATTTGTCAGGGGCCGTCAACCAGTGAGCCGTTCGGACTATCGGTCCCCCGGGAGGCAAAAAAAAGGGCCTCCCTACGGAAGGCCCCCAATTTTCAGGCCCCGCCCCGCCGAAGCGAACTCCGGTGAGGACGGTTTTGCGGCTTACTCGTCGCCGTTACCGTTTCCGTTCTCAGCTTCTCCGTTCTCACCCTCGGGGCTGTGCATCTTGCGCTGCTCGAGGTAGCGGAGCACCTGAATATTACCAAGATTGCGGAGCTCGGCCTCACGCCGTGCGGCCTCGCGATCTTGCAGAATACCCCAGACCGACTCGTCGTTGATGTCCCGCTCGAGCTGGAGAACCGCTCGGTCGTAGGTGATACTGATGTCACGAATGTAGGTGATAAAGTCTCCACCCTCCATCATGCCGTCCCGGTAGATGCGGATACCGATGAGCTTGCGCATCGGAGCAAGGTTGGGATAGAGAGGGAAGGTTCGAAGCTCACGATTCCGAACGTCGCCGACGTAGTTCGGATTCATCCAGGTGAGATCCCGCCAGCCGTCGAAATCGAGGTAGCCCATAAAGACCTCTCGCTCCTCGTTGTTCTCGTCCTGCAGAACCAGGCCGAGACCGTGGGGAAAGTTGAGTCCGTTGACGGTAACCGTAACGGAGCGGAGGACGCCGACGTTCTTAACGACGCCGAAGTTATCGAACTTTCGTCCGCGACCCTCTTCCTCCTGGGGAACCTCGAGGGCTCCGTCATCCCCCACCTCGGTAACGTCGGAATAGGCGGGAATATCGAAGGGAGGCTCAATGAGGGCCCAGCCGTTGTAAGGCTGCTCCGGGAAAAATACGCGAGCGCCGAGAACCGTTTCTCCACCGTACTGCTGAGCACCTTCCCGAACCGGCGCGGGCCGGATCTCGGAGTTGGTGACGGTGGTGACGTTCTCCGAGGAGGATGCAAGGGTAACCTCCCAATCGGGGATCGCCAAGGAAATCATCATCTCAGCCTTCTCTTCCTCGGTGTAGCTCGATCCCGCCGCGAGGCTGAAATCAACTAGGGTACGCCCGTTATGCTGCGGATTGTCTGCCGGATAGTCTGCGGTGAGCTGAGTGAAGTCAATCAGCGTGGCTTCCTCGGCTAAAACCGTTCCGGTCAAGAGTACAAGAGCTATTAGCGCCAGAATGAAGGAACGTCTCATCCAAGTCTCCTTTGTACGAATCGCCTTTGTTTTGCAGAAAATACTCTGTTTTTCATTATACGTATACCATTCCCTTTGTCAACGATTATTCGTCATTCTGGAGAGGTCGAACCTCGTCTCCCCGGGCAGCTGCCCGGAGACGGTCACGGTGATCGATCGGAGAAAGGGGAAATTGTACCGCAAGTTATACTCCGTTATCTCGAGGGCGTCATCAAAGGAGGTCTTCGTTTCCTCTTCTAAGTCGAGAATTTCCGGAGAGAAGTCTATGTAGAGATCCTTCTCCCGCAGCATGAGCAGCGCGATCTCAGTTTCGGCGGGAAAAACCCTGACCGCCCCGAGGGTTATCGGCCCGAGTATCAGCTCCTCGAGAAACTCCTCGATTGCCGCCTGCCGATCGCTTCGCCGGGGCACCAGATGTTCCTCACCTCCGAGTTCTCCTGTTACGCCGTCTGGAAAGAAGAGAACTCGCCGGCTCTGTTCCTGGGGAAAAAAGATGACCGCCAGTATGGAAATGAAAAGCGACGTTGATAGCAGCGTCGTTGCGAGGATTGTATGTTTCTTGTCCAAGGGATTCATCTATTCTCTTCCGTAGCTTTCAAAACTCCGAACGAAGTTCGTGATTCCAGTATAGATACCGTCCACGAGCTTGTTCAAGTACGAGGGTTCTCGAAGGCGCAGAAACTCCTCCATGTTGGTCACAAATCCGAGCTCTATGAGGACCGATGGCATCCGGGCGTTGCGCACAACGTACCAGGACTCCTCCTTCAATCCCCTGTTCGCGCTTTCATCTCCGACCCGGGACTCCAGCCCGGCGAGGATGTTTCGGCCCAGGAGAATACTCTCCAGAGTTACTTCCTCCTCGCGAATCGTATTGAGGATCGTCAGCACCTCCGGGTCCCGAACCCCTACCCGATCCGGATTGACCAAGCCCGGGCGGCGATACTCCGGGGGAAGATACCAGACCTCGAAGCCCCGCGCCTTGGAGTTGAGGGATGCGTTGGCGTGTATGGAGATGAAGATGACCGTCTCATCCGGCTCCACCTCCAAGCCGTTTGCCCGGCGGGTACGCTCTTCCAGGGTAAGATAGACGTCCTCGTTTCTCGAGAGCAGAACCTGCTTGGCCGGGTAACGCTCCCGCAGGCGGGTGCCGAGCAGCTGGGCCGCCTGGAGCACCAGATCCTTCTCTTGTAGCAGCAACGTCTCTCCGTCGATCACATGGCGGCCAACGGTGCCCGGATCCTTTCCACCGTGCCCGGGATCGATAAAGAATCCGGCGATTACCCTGCGCTCTTCCGCCGGACCGGGGTCGGGCATTCGCTCCTCTATCCGTCCCACCGCCGCGGCGGTGATACGCACCTCCGCCCCCGCCTCGCTGATAGCGGGCTCCTCGAGTCGCTCCAACTCTGCGTAGTTGAAGAGCATAGTCTCATCGCCCACTCTCAGAGTTACCGACCTGTCTCGCCGCCAGAGCGTCGCCGTCCGTCGGAGCGGGTCCCACTGAAGATCGAGGCCCTCCGCTTCGGCAAACTCCAGGAGGGACCGATCCGCCGGTGGAGCATCCTGGGCGCCGGCGAAAACCACCGACAGGAATATGAGAAGCGTCGCGATAACCTGTCTCGGGTATATCACCCTTCACTCTCCTCCCGGAAGCGAGTCCCTGAGCAACGAAAGCCAGCGGCCGGCGCTCTCGCCCGCGGACTCCCTGAGACTATCCTGAATATATACCGCCGCTTGCACACCTCCAAGCGCCACCGCCCGGTGGAGAAGCGTCGAGTAGAGGGGGTCGGCCTCCCGCACCTCCCGGAGCACGTCGGAGGCGAGTAGATACTCCATGGCAGCGGCGGAAGAGAAGCCGGACCAGTGCTCATCTTCGGACAATCGTTTCTTCTCGGGGCGGATCGCAAGGGTTCCGCGCTGCAGAGCCTCAGTCACCCACGGGTCAGAACGTCCCCTGGACCGCCGTATCCTTGCGGATAGCGCCGGAAGCTCAGCGGTGGCAGCGGCGAAAAGAGTCGGGTACCACGCCCAGGTACCATCCTGCCGGAGATCGAAGAGATAGCGGTCGGTCTCGGGCCGGTTCGGCTCGAGGCGGACCAAGAGACCACGAAGCGCCCTTGCCGCCGCGGAGAGCGCCTCTTCCCTGCTTCTTCCCACTACGATTATGTTGGCGCACTTTTCCACGTTGTTTCGCGGCGGGGCTACGGCGTCCCCCGGGAGGGCTCGCACGAAGAGCTCCCGAAGCTCCTCCATGCCGCCGACCCGCTGGGTCCCTTCAATCGCTCTCACTACGCCGGGAATCGAGATCACCGCGCGCTCGGCACTCGTATGGCGCTTCTTCTCCCGCAGAAGAGGACGCGGGTCCTCACCGAGGGCGAGTCGCAGTCCCGCCTCGGTCAGCGGCACTCCCGTGGCGTAGGGGTAGGTCCATCCTGACATGTACCCCCCGGAGAGGCGTGCGGCGATTTCTCCAACCGCCCCTCCGCCGCTCCGCCGCAGAAAAACGTCCCCCTTCGCCGCCCCGTGTTCTATTCCGAGCGCCCTGACCCCCGCCTCAAAGGTGGTAATTAGCGTTTCTTCCTCTTCCTGCGAGAGCGCTGCGGGCAGGGTGTGCCCCATCTCCACGAAGTAGGGGTCGAAATAGATGTGCCGGTCTGCCACGCCGGTGATGGTGAGTCTTCCTTCGTAGACCAGGGCGTCGATGCTGAACTCTCTCCCGTCGATCCACTCCTCGTAAATGACTACGCCGCCCCTAGCGTGGCTCCGCGCATTCTCAACAGCCTCGGAAAGCTCCGCCTCCCGACGAACGAGTCGCACCCCCCTGGCGCCCATGTTGTCTACCGGCTTTACTACCCCCGGTACCCCCACGCTGCCGTACGCCGCCCGCAGCTGCGGCTCCGCCGGCTTATCGGGAGTGATCGTGCGGAAGGCCGGCGACGGGACGCCTGCCTCGGCGAACCGCCGGCGCATCCGTCCCTTCTCCGAGGCGTCGAGCGCGACCTGGTAGGGGAGCCCCGGCAGGCCGAGCCGCTCTGTCACGTACGCTACGGAGGCGGAAAAATCCGTTCCCGCGGTAAAGACTCCCGACAGGTGTGATATGCCCTCGGCGTGCCGGATCAGCTCCTCCTTCTCCTTCAGGTCGATCCTGGTGAAGTTGTCCGCCAAGGCCGCTCCCGGGGCGTGAGGATTGCCATCGACCACGTAACTCGTGACCCCGATGGACCGCGCCGCCCGGATTGCCGGCAGCTGCATTACTCCGGCGCCGAGAATTAGAACCGCTCGTTCACCCATCTCCGCCATACTACCTGCCCCGGGCGTAGCATTCAAAGGTGTCGCCGAGTGCTCTCAGCCGGCTAACCTGTCGAAGAAACGGTTTGAGGATCCGTCCCTTTAGGGAAGCGGGATTCTCCCGCACCGACGGAAACCGCTCCGGATGGTGGCCGGTGACTGTTACGCCGAGGAGCTCGAAGCCGAAAGGTTCGAGAACCGCCGCGGTTCGGCTCGGTTCCCAGAGCGTGAGATGGTCTTCCGGAGAGTTTCGCAGAAACGCGTCCCGGTCGGTGGTAGCGGATATACCCTCTCCGTTCGGTGTCGAGAAGGCGAAAACCCCACCGGGGGCGAGAAGCTGCCGTACTCTGCGGAGTACGGATTCGAGATCAGGGAGATGCTCAATGACGTACCACATCGTAATCACTTCGAACTGCTCTCTCCCGAAGAGGGCGGCGGTATCGATCTCTTCCAGCCGGCCAACCGCCGCCGGCACTCCGAGCTCCTTTCGAACGTATCGCACCGCCTCCTCCGCAAGATCCACGCCGTGGGCGAGAAAGCCCGCCTCCCGGGCCGCCGCGAGAAAGGGCCCGTAGGCGCACCCAATGTCGAGAAGCGCCGGCGCCTCAGATTCGAAAGAAGAGCCTTTCGCTCTCCCCTGCCCTCGCCGACGGGGGCGCGCTCTTCGCTCGAGGCGTCTACGGATTCTCCGGAGCCTCTTCCTTCCCATTTCCTTAATGTGTTGAAAGTCCTCGAGGTAGGTGCGCCCGTACTGCCTCCGGTACTCCTCCAGGAAATACCGCTCGCCGTACTCGATCGCCGAGGGGAGAAAACGGCGCATATAGAGCAGACCGCTCTCGCGGCATCGGTAGTAGCTACGGTCCTCGAGGCGGGCCACCACCGGGTCGAGGACCTCGACTCCCGGCTTGAGGGGATTTCGGTGCGGCGGCGCGGTGAGCCTCTTTAGTTCCTCCGAGAGCGAACGGCTCTCCTTTGGGGCCACCGCGCTGCAGCGGCTGACCGTCTCGCTCGGGTCCGCCACGATGCGGCCTACTTCCGGGGCGATTACGTCGATCTCCAGGGAATCACAACCGTCGAGGTCGAGCGCCTCCGCAAGGGCGCGATGATACTCGGTCACCGGGAGCGTGAGAACGGGGACCCGGGCGTACAGTGCCTCGTATAGGGTCATTCCAAAGTGGAGCACCACCAGATCGAAGTTCCAGAGCTTCTCCCGAAGTGGGCGATGGTTGCCGACGAAGGGGGCGTCGGGGCCTTGCACGGTTCCCCCTTCGGTGTGGTAGACCTCGAGCTCCGGGTAGAGTTCCGCCAGCTCCGTGGCGAGGCGGCAGGCGGCCCCCCCCGGATCCTCCCCGCCGAGAGTGACCAGTACTCGCTCGATGGAACCCGGCCACTGCTCCCGACGTTTCCGCGGAAGGGGTAATAGGCCCGGGTCCTTCCAATTCGCCGAGGATTCCCCGGGAAGCCTCGGCAGCGCCTCCACGGAGAAATCGATTAGCGTCGCCCCTTCGCCGCCGGCATCGATGCCGAGGAGCAGTCGAGCGCTCAGAAAGGGAGCAAGGGTCTCTCTCGAGAGCTCCTGACAGTCGAAGAGAACCCTATCAACCGCGCCTTCGAGGATGAGTTCCCTTGCCGCTTCGGGGGTTCCAACGAACCGGCTCTCATCGATTTCCTCGATCAGCGCTCCGGCGTTTACCAGCGCCTGAAGCCGGGTATGGTGCTCCCCATCCCCCTCTTCCGGAAGGAAGAGCCGATCCTCCTTCTCGCCGGTTCGCAGCAGCTCCAGAGCGCGTCGCAGGTGGCCGCTTCCCTTACCTTTTCGCCGTTCCGGAACGTAGAGAGTACCGGCCATGGTTATCGTCGACAGGGGGCTCCCTGGCCGCTCCCTATAAGCTCCCTAACTTCAGCGATCACCTCTTCCACTTCCAGAGGTCGACCGCTGTAGGCTCGGCGAAAAAGCTCACGCAGAAACTCGTAATCCTCCTCGGTATCCAGGGTCACCCGAGCCTCGGGCATGGACGCCTCCGGAGGCGCGGGACGCCGGTCGATCCTGTACCGCTCCGGGTGATTGTATAGGTGGAGGGTAACATGCTCCCGTTCCCTCGGATCCACAGCTTCAGCGTCGGCTCTGAGAACCGCTTCCCTCCGCAACACTTCTACACCTGTTCCGAGGGGAAGATTGTCAAAGGCGGCGAGGTCGGCGCGGCTGGTGATTATGAGCTCGATCGCCTTTCGCGCCATGCGGGGAGAGACCAGCGGGTTATCTCCGGTGGCCCTTACGATGATATCCGCGCCGCTGCGCTCGGCCATCATCGCGTAGCGCCGCAGCACGTCCTCCTCCGGGCCCGGAATCACCTCGAAGCCGTACCGGGCGCCAACGGGCTCGAGAACCTCGACGCTTGCCTGGTCGGTAAGAATGAACCGCTCTGTCCCGGGCAGTTCGGATAGCGCTTCCATGGCGTGCTCTACGACCGAGCGTCCCCCAAGGGGAAACAGCGCCTTTCTCGGTAATCGTATCGAATCGAGGCGAACCTGCAGGCCAATGGCCAGATGACTCATGAACGATCCCCTTCCGGATTCCACTGGTTTACGAGGCTTCGGGCGTCCTGATTGAAGCGCTCAGAGTTCTTATCGACCCAACGTTGCGCTTCCTTGAATAGCCGTCTTCCGGAGCTGATTCCGACGCCGGTACGGAGAACAAAGGAGAGGAATTTGTGCTTCGGCAGTCGGGCGCCGTCGGTTTCCACCCGCGGAAGGAGATTGCGAAGAAAAAACCGAGGATAGCTGATGGCGTCCGCGGTCTGATCCTCCGGAGCGGTCTTGCTGCTATAGGAGGCTCGCACGAGCGTACTTCCGAGAATCTCCTCGCCCCACATGTGACTTCGAAAGCCGAAATCCATGAGCTGCCAGAAACGGCTCGGAATCTCGTGGGAGTATCCTCCCAAGGCGCGAAACCGACGGAGGTCATAAATCCCGACGAAATCGTAGGGGTAGAGGGTCTTCATTCCGTCCCGCTGGGGGGGCAGCGTTATCACCCGCAGACCGGATCGGTGAAAGCTCGGGGTGACCAGGGTGGGCATCACCTCCCCGCGCTCGCTCCGCAAGGTCGGGACGAGGCAGAGCGGCCCCCCGTCCTGAAGCCGAGAGAGGGTTCTGCTCGGAACGGATTGGAGATCCATGTCGTGCCACGCCACGTATAGATAGTCGCTTCGGCACTCCTTCGCCGCGAGGTTAATCTGCACCCCCGGCGGAAGCTCGCTCTTTAGGAGAAGGAACCTCGCCTCCGGGAAGCTTCCGGACAACGCCTCCACGTTGTACGCGCGCTCCTTCCCCTCCACGGAGATTACTTCGGCGAACCCGAGCTGTTCCACCCGACGGAGGGTCTCCTCCCGCAGGTATTTGCCGCCTCGATTGAGAAGCACCAGAGTGACGCTTCTCGGAGAAGGGCTCTGAGCGGTACCGCCCACCACCGTGTAGGGCGGATCAGGCGTTGTAGGTATAGTACTCATCGCAGTTGCCGCAGATGTCCGGGTATTCCCCCCGAGTGTGTGCGTCGAACACTCCCCTTCCCCGCTCCCAGACCGCTTCCAACCCCTCTTCGAAGAGGTTTCCCAGAGTGTGGTTTCGGTGAATGTCCTCCTGACAGCGGGGGACGGTTCCGTCAAGCAGCACCGTAACATCTCGCTGCAGGTGCCAGCAGGGAAAGCGCTCCAGGGGCGAGAGATCAGTCACCCGGCGATCAGGAAGCTCCCCACAGAAGTGATTGTACTTCTGAATGATCGGATTATCCTCTTTCCACGCCTTGTAGAACTCCTCCAGGCTCTCCTGGTACTCAACCAACCGCGTCGCCTGGACGTAACAACGCTCCGGGTGCGCCTTGCGCATTCTGTTCGCAAACCGGATCGCCTCGGTGAATCCCTCCCCCCGCAGCTCTCGATAAACACTCTCTGAGGCGGCGTCGAGGAGTACGATAATCGTCGTCCGTCTCAGGGAGAGCCCCTCCAGAGCCTCCAGGGCCGTTTCATCCCAGCCGACTCCGGAGGTTTCGAGGTAGAGTGAAAGCGACCGGCTCGCTTCCACGGACCGAATCATCTCCAAAACCGCCGAGTGGAGGCCCGGCTCCCCGCGATATCCGATACTCACCACGCTCTCCGGAGCGAACGCTTCGATTTCCCGCAGAAGCGCCTCGAAGCGAGGGAGCTCCATTTCCACGGGCTCCTCCCCCTCTTGCAGCTCATGGAAGGGCTCATAGCTCACCTTCTGGGCGTACCGATTCGTCACCTGAACGTTGAAATAGGCGGGAAGCGTCCTCAAAAGACTCCGATCCTCCTGGAGTTTTCGGAGAATCGCCTCCTCCTCCATCACTCCCGACTCCAGGAGTCGCCGGCAGAGCAGGTGGTTTCGCCGGCTGTCGCAGGTAAGAGACGCCCGTAGAAGGCGCAGATCCACGGAGGCGATCTCCGTTTCCAGATCAAAGGCGTTAATATCATGCTGAATAATTCTGAAGAGGAAATCCCTTCCCGCTTCTTCAGGATGTTCTTCGTTGAGCTTGCGCAGAACCGGCAGGATCGCCGCCTCCAAGAGCTCCGGAGCAACCCCTTCGGGGTATCCATCCGCAAAGGTGTACTCCGTTTTGTATCGGCTCTGAAGCGCGAGTATTCGCTCGGTGATCGTTCGCTGGAGAAAGGGTTCGTCACCGGCGACTACGAGAACCCGGTCCCCTTCCTCGCTCTCAGCCTGCATCGCCCGGAGGAGGGCAGCGCTATCCCAGTCGGTCTCCTCCCGAAGGTTCCATCCCTCAGGGAGCGAGACCGCGAGCTCCGGGCTCTTCAGTACCACCCGTCGGTCCACCGGTAGATCATTAGCGTAGCGAAAAACTCGATCGAGGGCGCTTTCTCCCCCGGGAAGCAGTATCGTCGAGTACTCATTTACGCGTGTGGCGTCACAAACCAGAACCGTTGCCATTGTTCTTAAGATCGACAGAACTTGAGCTTACCATGAATGGCGTAGTACCCTCAAAGGGCAACATGGAAGGAGAACCCACCCTCTACACCGTTACCGAGCTAACGAGCCTGCTCAAGGCGACCTTGGAGGAATCCTTTCCTCTCGTCCGCCTCGAAGGGGAGCTTTCGAATTTCAAAATCGCCGGCAGCGGCCACTGGTACTTCTCTCTGCGGGACGAGAGCGCCATCATTCAGGGGGTAATGTTTCGGGGCGACAACCGAGGCGTGGAGTTTGCCCCCCGAGACGGGGACAAGGTTGAGGTGATCGGACCGGTGACGGTTTATCCGAGGCAGGGGCGCTATCAGATCCTCTGCCGCTCGATGCGCTCCGCGGGGCTCGGCGCCCTCCTCGCGCGGCTGGAGGAGCGCAAGCGGCGGCTCGCCGCGGAGGGTCTCTTCGAGGAGGAGCGAAAGGTGCCCATTCCCTCCTTGCCCCGAACCGTCGGGGTGATTACCTCGCCCACTGGGGCGGCGATTCGGGATATTCTCAACGTCCTGCACCGGAGGAACGCCGGTATTCGGGTTATTCTCTTTCCTGCCGCCGTTCAGGGAAGGGAGGCTCCCCGAGAACTTGCGGCGCAGGTACGTCGGGCGGATCGGCTCGGTTTGGTCGATGTGCTCATCCTCGGACGCGGAGGAGGGTCCTTGGAGGATCTCCTCGCCTTCTCAGAGGAGGAGGTAGTCCGGGCGGTAGCGGAATGCAAGACCCCGATAATCTCCGCCGTGGGCCACGAGGTGGATCAGGCGCTCACCGACCTTGCGGCGGATCGTCGCGCCCCTACTCCCTCGGCGGCGGCGGAGCTGGTAACCGCGAATATCGAAGAGCTCCGCCGACGGGTATTGAGCCACGGGCGAGCGATCGTTCACGCCTTTACGGCAAAGTACCGCCAGGTGCGGACGCTCTTGGATCGGTTTAGCAGCAGGGAGCTCGGATACGCCTTTCGTGCCATTATTCAGCCCGCCTACCAGCGGCTCGACGACGCGAAGGAGGAGCTTCTCCGCACCATGGATGAGCGGCTTGCCGAGGGAAGACGCCGTCTCGAGCTCGCGGAGGCTCGGATAGCGGGGGCAAACCCGTACGACATTCTCCGCCGGGGCTACGCCATCGTTCGTTCTCGAGCGGAGGGGAGGGTGCTTCCCGAGACCGGGGCGGTTCGACGGGCGGAGGAGCTCACGATACAGATGAGGGACGGCTCCGTCGATGCGCGGGTTACGGAGGAGCAACCATGAAGAGTTTCGAAGAGAGGCTCGAGCGGCTCGAGAGCTTGAGCGAGAAAATACGCAGCGAGGAGTGTACCCTCGAGGAGGCGACGAGTTACTTCGAGGAGGGTGTCAAGCTCGCAAAGGGGCTCGAGAAGGAACTCTCCCGGGTGGAAAAGCGGGTAGAAATTCTCGTAAACGAGCCCGACGAGGAGGGAGAGAAGCCCGTGCTCGAGCTCTTTCCGGAGGTTCGCGGCGTCGTCGGCGAAGGAGAGGAGTCCGAGGAGTAAGCCTACTCGATTCGGGAGAGTAGCTCCTCGGAGGGAAAGAGCCTGCTCCCAGGCTCGATACCGTGCTCCGCGAAGAACCCCTGATTGACTTCCAGGGCGTAGCGGACCGGGTTGCGGGACCGCACCGCCTCCACACTCTCCGGTTCCATCTCGTAGATCTCGAGAATCACCCAGTCGTCTCGAATATACGCTATTGAAAGTGGTATTAGGGTGTTCTTCATCCAGAAGCTCCGACGGCTCCTCTCGGGAAAGACAAAGAGCATACCCCGGTTTTCGGGAAGATTCTCGCGAAACATAAGCCCGCGAGTCCTGCCTTCAGGGGTGTCCGCTACCTCGACTTCGAGGGTAACGTCCCGAAGGCGCAGCTCGTAGGTTTGGGCCGCTCCATCGTTGCAGCCGAGAAACGCGAGGAGCAGAACGATGAGCGCGGCCGTAGAAAGCTTCACTCTTCTCACCTCAGAACTGATCCAAAAAGATGTTGCGCGCCTGGATCCTCAGAGACTCTTCCATTGTCCCCTCCTCGATGCGCGCTTGGAAGCGAGGTATATCCAGGTATTTCACCGTAAGCGGCCGCTCGAGGGTTATTCTGGTCTCCTCGTTTTCCCACAGTGCCCGCTCCGGGGTGAGCGCCTCCGGTGAGCCGTACTTTCCCTCCAAGGTTCGATAGAGGGTAAAGTAGTCGAGACGCTCCCGGTTCAGAAAGAGCGTGATAATGTAGAGGATTCCCTCGTCGAAGTGAAAGGCTCCCCGCTCCATATAGCCGCGTCCCTCGGTTTCGATCGAACGCTCCTGGTCCGAGGGTCGCAGGGAGACGTCCGGTCCTCCTCGGTAGATGAAGTTGCTGTTTCCCTCGAGCCTCTCCCGCAGCTCCTCCAAGGAGAGACCGAGCTCGAGATCTCCGAAGCCCCTAGGCAGAGGCTCCTGCCCGATAAGCTGCGCTGTGGCGAGAACGGCGAGGAGTGGTATGATAATGAACGTGATCCGTCCTTTCATCGCTTTTAGTATCGGCGGGAACGGCGAAGGAGAAAAGAGCCGGGGCGCTAGAGTTCTGGGGACGCTACTCCTGCTGCTCTTTCTCACCACCTCTGGGCTTCCCGCTCAAAGCCTCTCCTTTGCCGAACCCGGCGGGAGTATCGAACTCTCCGTTGAGCCCGAGGAGGCGGAAATTCTTCTGGACAACGAGCCGGTCGGAAACGGCGAGGTCACCCTCACCGGCTTGAAGCCCGGCTCCTACAAAGTCACTGCCAGGCTCCGGGGCTACTACAGCGAGACTCGCTTCCTCACCTTGAACGCGGGAGAGGAAGTGGAACTCGAGTTAGTTCTCGAGGCGGTCGTCGGATTTCTCGACGTGGATCTCTCTCCGGAGGACGCCACGCTTCTCATCGACGACGAGGAGCTCGACCAGACGCCCACTGAGCTCCCGGTAGGAACGCACCTTCTGGAAGCGAAGCGGTTCGGCTATACCCCGGAGCGGAAGCGGGTGATCGTTAGCGAGGGCGCCGTCACCAGAGTCTCTTTTGACCTCGAGCCGGCGCCTTTCGAGATGAGAGAGCTCGAACTCTCGAGAGGGCGATTCAACCCCGCCAATCCCGGAGAGATTGGAACGACTCGAGTCTCCTTTCGGGTGAGTAGTTACGGGGAGGGGCGCTTCTTGGTTCGCCGAGCGGGCGCGGTGGTCTACACCGAGGAGCTTACCCCGTTCACCACCTGGGAACAGGCGGTACTCTGGGACGGTACCGACATGGCGGGAGAGCCGTTGCCCGACGGGGAGTACCAGTTTGAACTGACTGCTCACGGACGCGCGCTCGGCAGCGAGGGGCGTACGGTTAGCCGCCTCGCGGGCACCCTTATCCTCGATCGCCGTATTCGTTCCCGCTTTCGATCGCTTTTTTGCGGAAACTCCGGACTCCTCTACGCTCCCCTGGCCGAGCCGGTGGGACCGGGAACCACACAGATTGCGACTCAGGCTCTCGCCTACGCCGAGGGGCGTGAGAATTGGTACGTTCCGGTGGTCCTGGGGGGTCGCTTCGGTCTCGGTGTGCCCACCGCCCTAACCCTCACCGCTGCACCTCTCATAAGCTCAGACGGTGGCGACTCGCGGATAAGCGTCTCTGCCGCCCTAGAGTGGCGCTACTTCCAACTGCCCCGCCGGCTTTCTCTCGGCACCGTGGCGAAAGGCACCATTGCATCCCCGGTTGGAGGAAGCTACGGTGGCCGAGACGAGCGGACCAACCCCACCGGCGTCTCACTGCAGCATCCGGTCACCCTCTACCTCGGTCCGATCTATCTCACGGGCGCCCCGGAGCTCTACTTCGGTCCGGATCGGGTCAGCTACTCCGAGGAGCCCGCGCAGGGCGGGGGACTCTGGAGCTACCTGAGAGCGGGTTTAGGCTACGATGGAGCGTGGGTCTCCCTCGCCGTTTCCGGCGCCTTCCGGAGCACCCTTCTCGGGAATGCGGTGGAGTGGGACCCACCGGTAGCAGTAGGCGGGGAGGCGCACTTTCGCCTTCCCGCCTCACCGCTCTACCTCTCACTCCTCCTCGCCGGGGACCTCTATCCGGAAAGGGAGCTCTTGAGGCTCAAGGGGGGTGTTGGAGCGGGCATTCTCTTCTAGAGGCGCATGTAGATAACGCTGAGAATAATGAAGGAGAGAATCAGCGCTATCATAATCATCGGAAAGAGCCACCAGGGGCGATCGTGCTTCTTGCCGTATCGATCCGGGCCTTTCGACGCCACCTGGAACTGTCGGGTCGTGGCGGCATTCTTCGGCGGGGAGTGAATTGCACCGAGATAGCCGCAGACCGGGCAACCTCTGGTGAACTCGTGCGCCTTGCCGGTGTAGTTGCACCGGGGGCAGCGAACGTTAGTGAAAAAGGCGCCGCACCGAGGACACACCTTTGCGGTCGGTTTGACCTCTTCACCACAGTTTTCGCAGTAGAAGCGGCGCCGTTGCATCAGTTAGAGAGCTCGGTTATATCGATCCGGGTAATCGGAGACTCTTCATACCAGCGCTCTCCTCGGCGGGCGCTACTTCTTTCTGATCGCGAGAATAGTGAGGTCATCATACTGCTCATCCTCTCTTAGGTGAGTGAAAACACGATACTCCGACTGCGGGTCCTCCGGCAGCGGATGGTGAAAGTACCGCTCATACCCTTTGAAGTGCGCTCGGAGAAACTCGTCGATCTTCTTATCAACCTCTACCCGGTCGTCAGGACCGGCGCCCGGATCGGGGTAAATGCGGAACATCTTCTCCACCGAGGTGAGGGCGAGAACCGTATTCTCCGAGGTCGGCTCACAGCTAGAAAAGTCGAACAGGAGCTCCTCTTCAACCGGGTTGAGTTCCTTGACCAGCCGGTAGGTTCCCCCCCGCTGTACTGCCTCGGTTATGGCGTGGATCCTGGCGATACTGAACTCCTCATTGCTCACGTTCGCCTGCAACGCCTTGCTCACGCGGCCGCTCTCCACGTCTTCCTCCGTGACGGTGTACACGCTGAAGTTCTCATCTCTGAGGATTCTCTGCGCCTCTTCCACACCGTCGGTGAACAGAAGAAAGATGTCTCCCCGTTTGAGCACCCGGAGTTCCTGAGGAAAGCCGCTCGGTACCATGTCGCTCGGAAAGACACCGGCCGCGGGGGTCTCGGTGAGGGAGTACTGGCCTACCGCCTGCTTCTCCCGCTCGAAAATGTGAATCTGATTGTCCCCGGCGTTTGAGAGATAGAACGCCCCTTTTTGAATGTCGAGGATGCCGAGAGTGAAGGCGGCGAAGCGGCCCCGGAACTCCCGCTCGGAGATGAGGTCGTTAATTCGACTGACCAGCTTCTCTAGCTTGAGCCCTGAGCGTTCCATAGTCCATCCCTTGAAATAGTCGAGGAAAAGCGTCGCCACCTGCACCATAATGAGCGCCGCGGGGACTCCTTTTCCGGCGACATCGCATTTGATTACCGCGTAGTATCGGCCACCCTGCAGGGGCTCGTAGGCGAAGTAATCCCCCGAAACACCCTTCGCTCCCTCGTAGTAGCCGTATATTTCGACGTGCTCGTTTTCAACACTGCCGGTGGTGAGTTTTCGACCGTCGCTCCCCTTCGCCAGAGGTATGAACATCTTCTGCGTGTCTTTACCGACGATGAGGTCCTTGTTCGCCTCCGCGGCTTTTACCAGCCCCTCGGTCATGCTATTGACGGCGTCCGCGAGCACATAGAGCTCGTCCCGAGACCTGAGCTCTATGGAATGCCCCTTTAGTGCCGCCTTGTCTTCGGTGTCTCGAATCGTCTCTACCCCCGCCACGAGGCGTTGAATCGGGTTGACGACGATCGTCGCCAGAATTAACGCTCCCAGGACGCCTGCCACTACCGCCAGTACCGCGATAATGCTCGTGGTTATAATCAACTCCCTGCGGGTGTTCGCTATCTCCTCCAGTATGAGCTGCGTGGAGATGCCGATCCGCACCGTTCCGCGATAGAACTCCTCAAAACCCGCCTCCGCGCCGGGAGGGATAAAAAGAATCGGCCGGTAAAAGATATAGTCTGTGTTAACGGTGTCGAGCTCCTCCGTTTCGAAGCGAGGGAAGCTTCTGGTCTCTCCGGCGATCTCTTCGAGTATACGTCGTGCCCGGTTATCGAGCTCCGTCCGGATCTGATCGAGTTGTTCCGTCGCCTCCGAGTCCACCTCCTCCCCAGCGGCAACCGCCTGTTGAACGAGCTGCTGCGTCTGGAGGTTGATCTCTTCGATTTGAGCGGGGATCTCACCTGCCCGCTCCGCCGCTTCCGCGTTGAGATCTTCCCGGAGGGCCGCTACGTCGTCGGTTAGCGGATCCCTCAGGCGGGAGATACCGCCGATAAACTCCTCCGTGTCGATGCTCCGTTCCTCCCCAGGAGAGTCCCCGCGCAGGGCCGGATCATTGGTTCCGTAGACAACGTTGAGATCCTCACCGTTCGGCCCGAGGCCGGTTATGGTAACGTAGCGCGCCTCAGGCATCGCCTCGCTCTGATTAGGAAGCGCCTGGAGCTCGCCGATATTATCCTGGGGATTCTCCAGGAATTGCCGGGCGCTGGTAGAAACACCCTGCACCAGCACCTCTACCCGTTCTCGCAGACCCGAGGTGAGAATTCGCTCCTGTCTCTGGAGCACCGATCTTCCCAGGAAGACGGCCACGAGGACGACCACGCTAATGACGAGCAGCACGACAAAGAAGGCGAACTTGACCCGAAGGCTCAAGCCGCGGACTCGCAACTGTCGCGCCCGTTCTTCTTTCTTCTTATCCACGGTTTCCCCCGTTATGAGCGCCTGGGCTTCTTTTCGTAAGACAATGCCTTCTCTGGTGATGGCGGCGATGCGTAGTGAGGAGAAGATAATCGCCGCGAGCGCGGTTATTACGATGCTCCAGAAGGCGAGATCATTGCCCGTTAGGAAGTATCTTCCACGCTCGGCAACTTCGTAGCTCGGGGCGTATCGCACCGTATAGTCCCCGAACTTGATCACTCCGGTAGCCTGGAAGGCGAGTCGTTCGGGAGCGAAGTAGAGCCCCCGTTCCGGGTGTCGCAGGCCCAGGCGGTACTCGCCGGTTAGAATTCGCTCTATTACCGGTCCCTGGATGCTCCGGTTGCCGAGTACTTCAAATCCTTCCTCGCCTCTGGAGAAGCGGTAATCGTACGGTTCCTCCCCGTCTTCATCGAGAACGATTTCGTTAATCGTACCGTTGGCCGTAAACCCCCGACCGAGAATCTCCAGCCCGTACCGCCCCAACCGATCCTGAGAGACGTTCACCGAAAAGACCAGGGTCTCCGGGACGTACTTGTTCAGCCTGAACAGCAGGGTTTCCGGCTCCCCTACGTTACCCACGGTGTCTACCGGCGCCACCGTAAGCGCCCACACTCCGTTGTCTAGGTTGCGACGGCTTACAACGGGGACGGAGGTATCAATGGTCGCCTCCATCGCGGGCACTTCCACCTCTGCCTCGTCGACATCCGCTCTCGGCTCCGCGACGTAGCTAATCTGCGTGGAGTAACCGGCCACGTCCTCCTCCGGAGGTGGCTCCCACCGGAGCTCGAAGCTGTTCGAAACGAGGTAGCCGTCCTCATCAACCGGAGGACGGGGAAAGGAGACGGGTGATGGCGGGGTGTTGTCGAGAAAATACTCAATCGTATTCGGTTCGGACCAGTTTCCGGCGAAGTCCCTCGCCCGGACCCGAAGGTACCAAGCACCGTCTTCATCGGCGGTAACGGTGACCTCCCGCTCCGGCACCAGCTGGTCCACCTCTCGGTCCACCGGCGCCTCTGGGTCACGACTCCAAGTGTAGCTGTAACCGAGTATGCCGGACGCATCCACGGGATCCGTGATACGCACGACCGCCCGAGGCTCGGAATTCCGTCGTCCGGCGACAAAATTAACTCCGGCCAGCCGGGGGGGATCGGCCCGCTGATCCGGCTCGAGGTAGGTCAGGCTGCTTCCCTGTTGCGCGCCCTCCTGCCAGAGCAGGTGGAGCCGCTCGCGGTGGAGCTCCGCAACCGGGAAGGTCGCCTCCGCGCCCTCTCTCGAGAGTGTTTGCCGCTCCCACTGTATTCCTTCCCGGCGGGCGAGAATGACCCGGCTCCGACCGCCGGGATTGGTAAACCAGAGGAGGTAGGTCTCACCGTCGTAACTGTGTACTCTTGGAAAGTTGGCACTCTCGATACGGGAGGTCACCTCGTCCCGAGCGTTGCCCGCCTCTCCCTCCCGGTCGTACTCGGCGTAGTATATTTGCCGGTTTCCGCCCTGGTAGCGCCGCTCCCAGGTTAGACCGAGAGTCTCCGATCCCACGGGCCGCAGGTGCGGACGTTGATTGTCGTAGGAGTCGGGATTGTCGGTCTGAGTAATATCGGTAAAGGTTGTGAGACGTTGCGCCTCGGACCAGCTGCGGCCTCCATCGTCGCTCCACTTCATGTAGAGCTGGTAGGTTCCTCGAAGGTCGAGATTCAACCCCTGAAAGACCACGAAATCACGCCCTCCGAGACGGGCGTGGCTCGGAAGGAAGGTGAGTCCCACATCCTCATCTTCCTCGAGACGCTCCAGAGAACTCCAAGACTCACCATCGGTCGAGAGGCTGTAGAGAATCGCCTGGGTGATCCCCACGTTCTGATTTACGAAGAGAATGAGGGAGTTCTCGCTGGTCTCGTAGATACGTGGGGCCACGTTGGTAACCTCCGTCTCGAGACGGGCGGTTCGCTGGAACTCGGTAGACCCCGGAGCTGCCCGGTATATCTCCGTTCGTTGCGGTGAGGCGACGACACTTACGAAGAGCTCCCCGTTGCTTCTCGCGAGGGCGTTGTAGATGACCGGTGTCCGCTCGGTTTCTACGGAGAAGGGCCCGGCGACGTCAAAGGGATCGGAAAACTCTCTCCCCCGCTCGGTCGTTCTTCCGCGAATGAGGATCTCGCGATTCTCACCTTCTCCCCGAACTTCCTGGTAGAGCACCATGAGCCGCTCTCCGTCGGAGATAAGCTCCGGGAACCGGGCGTCCGCCGGTACGGCGTTCCTCGGTTCCTCGAAGTACGGCTCCTGAGCAGATATTGCCGTAATCGGAACGAGCAGAAGCAAAAGCAGAAACGAGACGAGAAGGCTCTGATTGGTTGGGGGCATCAAATACCGAGTCGTAAAGCGATTCTCCTTCTCAGCTCAATCAGCGGAGGATACCCCTGGTTATCCGAGTCCGCAAGGAGCCGTTCCACGATGGAAAATGCCCGGGCGACCTGCCCCTGGGAAAAGAGCGTCTCAGCAAGTCTGTACTGCTGCTCATCGGCGCTACTGAGGGCGACTGTCGCCTGGCCTCCGAGCCGTATTCGCAACGAGTCCATGAGAAACTTAGCCTCCTGGTTGTTCGGATTGAGGTCCACCGCCTCTTCCAGGAGGTTCACCGCCACCACCGTCTGATCCCGGCTTCCCGCTTCGGCGAGTTGCTGCGCTCGCGAGTAAAGCTGATTCGACTCGGCTTCTCTTGCCTGGTCTACAGGATCCTCTCGGAGGTTGAGCTCGATTTCGAGCTCGCGAATGCGCTCTTGAATTCCCGGGTAATCCGGGTTGATCTCCGCCAGCGCCTCGAGTTCACCGTAGACCGCCAGCAACTCTCCATCGTCGATGCGATCAACCGCGTCCTCGTAGCGAGCCTCGAAAACCTCCGGAAAGTTCTCCTGCTCGGTGATCTGTAGAATTCGAAGCTCGAGAATCCGCGCGTTCCAGTTTAGGGGACGTACCTCCCGGACGTTGCGCAAGTTCTCGATCGCACGTTCCAGGAGCCGCTCCCCCTGCTGTTCCCGACCGGAGGTGAAAAGCTCGCGCCCCTCCCGGTAGTCCTGCTGAGCAAGGTTGAGGTAGTTTCCGAGGACCGGAAAGAGGGGATCCGTCTCGGTGATCTCCCGTCCTTCTTCGATGCTCAGGGCGGCGTTGGCCAGTCGTAGAAGACGCTCGATTTCCGGGTTGGGGTCCACGTAGACCTCGCTCCAAAGCTCTCGCGCCCGCACCAGCAGTTCCCGGGACTCGCCGAACTGATCCTCATCGTAGAGCTCATCAGCCTCATCGATCAGCTCCCGGACTTCCTCGACGATCAGGCGGTTCTGAGCCTCCTGAATCTCGTTACCCAGGGCGAGAACCAACTCATCCACGCTCTCCCGAAACGCCTCGTCCTCCTGAATCGAGAGGGAGTCGTAGTACGCCTCCCTCGCCTGCTCCCAGAGATCGCGCGCGGTGTTGACCTGTAAGGCGGATAGGGCGGCTCTCGTCTCAGTCACTAGCTCGTCACCCTGATCCCGAAGCTCCTCCGCCTCGGCAATCTGAGATTCCATTTCAGCTATCCGGGTCGCCACGGTCTCCTCTAACTCCTGCACCTCCGTCAGGAGCTCCTCCGTAGCCTCTAACTCGCCCTCGACTCGCCGGTCCTCCCGAACGTACGTCGGTTCCTCACTGAAACGACCCAAGAGGCCCGAAAGCTGGGAACGTGCATCGGTAATCTGCACCTCCAAGTTCTCGTACCGATCGAGAGCACGATCGGGGAATCGGGATATTTGAACATCCTCCCCCTCTTCGACCCGCGCAAGCTGTTCCTCCGTGCCTTCCACAAGAGAGGCCACCTCCGGTAACTCCCGAGAGACGGATTCCTCCGTCGGGGCGACCTCGCCGCGAGTCAGCTGAATAATCCGGGCGGCGATAGTCGCTTCCAGCCGCTGGGGCCCGGTTTGCAGAACACGCCTAATGCGCTCCTCCACCTCCTCGGTCACCGCACGGGAGCGGGGCGGGAGCGCGTCCCTTTCGAGCTCGGCGAGGACACCGGAGCTCTCCCCTTCCCACTCCGTAAGCAACTCCTGAACGGCGGTCACATTTTCACCTGTCCGCTCCTTGAGCTCTTCCAGAGCGACGAGCTCCTGAGGAAGCACTTCCGTGTCAAAGCCGAGCTCCTGGATGCGGCCGGAAAGATCGGCGGAGTACTCCCCCGAGCGCGCTCGAAACGAGGCGGTGAGAAAGCGATCGAGAGCATCTTCCTCGAACCGATTCTCCGCCATTGATGGCGTGATATCGGCGACGTAGGTCTCCTGCTCCGCCGCAACGAGTCGCTCTACCACACGGTAGTAGGGAGACATATCGGGAAAGAGATCCTCCGCTGCGGCGTAATCCTCCGCTTCGAAGGCCGTTAGAGCAGCCTCTCGCCGCGCATCCGCCTCTCTTGTCGCCACCTCCAGTGAGCGCTCGATCTGGTACTCCGCGAAGCGGCGAATCGCCGGCAGGAGTCCCTCCTCACCGCGATGCTCGCTTCTCCCACCGACTATCTGGTCCTGCAAGACGAGGTACCACTCCACCGGATTGTCGGGAAACTCGAGGCGCACCCGCTGCCGCTGCGTTTCGATTGTTTCCGCCCCTTCTTCCAGGAGATCCCGAACCTCGCTCACCTCCGTTAGCTGTTCAAGTAGTTCCTCCACGGCGAAGGGGCCGGGATCCTCAGGATCTTCGGGCTCTTCGAGGTTGTCGATCAGCGCCGATGATCTCTCGCTGACCGCCTCCGAAATGGCGAGAAAGCTGTCGGTACCCTGATACACCTGCTCCACCGCGCTGAACACCGTGGTTCGGAAGATGTCGCTATAGCCGCGCGCCTCGAACTCCTCGCGTTGGAACTCCTGGAGCGTGAGGTATATCGAAATCGCCTCCTCATACCGGTCTTCCTGCAATGCAAGGAGCGCCTCGTTCATGGCGCGCTCCGCACGAGCGCGGTCGTAGGCGATCTGCGCTATCACTCGCGCCTGAGCGACCTGCTGTCGGGTACGCTGGTTAGGCTCCGGGTCAAGTGCTTCCATCCTGTCGATAATATCGAGAGTGGTCTCCAGCTCTTCCGGGTTCTCCAGAAGATGTGCAATGAGTTGCTGGAATAGTTCGTTGTAGCTTCCCCGACGCCGCCGTATTTCCCGGAGGAGATCTTCCGCCTCGTGTATGCGCTCCGGCTCTTCTCGAATCGTTCGTTCGAGGAGCCTAATCGCCTCGTTGAGCCTGTTCTCCTCGATCAACACCTCCGCTCGCCTAATCGGATCTTCCTGCTGACCCATTGCGTGGAGCGTGCCGGGTAGAAAGAGTAGAATGAGGGTGAGAAATACAGCCGCACCGGAGAGAAGGCGCCTTCTCATTATTTCTATACGTTTTTCCTGCCGACCCGGCTTCACTATTCAATAATCGGCTGCTCTAGGTCAACCGTTGAAGCATCGGCCCGTAGATAAAGGTAGTACACTGAGGTATTATTCACTACAGAAATGCGCCGCGCTGCCGTTCTGCTCTTGATGAGTGCCGTCGCGCTCCTACCGCTCCACTCGCAGAGCGCGGAGACTCTCGTCTGGTGGAGCAGTCTGTTTGACACATTTGAAGTAAAAAACACTGGGTTGACGACCTTTCCAACCTTGAACATACCCATGGGCGGTGAGTATGAAGGGATGGGAACGGCCTATTCCGCCGTCGCACGGGACTCGAGTTACTTCGAGGCGAATCCCGCGGCTAGTTCCACCCTTACGTACACCGAGCTCGCCCTCTTTCATACGAACCTGATTGCGGACGCCAACATGGAAGGAGCGGTCTATACCATTCGGGACGAGGATTTCGGACTCGGCGTGGGAGGCAAGTTTCTTCACGTACCGTTTACGGAGTACGATGCCTACGGAGAGCAGGAGAAGTCGATTCGCTTTACGGAGACCATCGTCGGGGCAAACGCCTCCTACAACTTCTTGAGCGGCTTCTACTTCTACGGAATCGCCCTCGGAACGACCCTAAAAGTCGCCTATCGGAACAACCCGATTCGCCCGGACCAGAACCAGGCTGGGTTTATGGCGGATATCGGTGCCCTCACCCGCTTTAACGCACTCAAGCCGTACGCCTCCCGGGATCGAAACGCCTCGGTGGGCGTGACCGTCAAGAACCTCGGGCCACCTGTTGAGGGCGAGCCCCTCCCCTCGGCGGCCCATCTCGGACTCTCCTACTCCCCCCTGCGCCCCCTCGTGCTCTCCTCGGAGCTCATTTTCCCCTTCATCGTCGGAACCGACGATCCCGCGGAACCGATCGGTCTTGCCAACGGCGCCTCGGTAACCGTCACCGACTTCTTCTCCGCCCACACGGGTCTGCTCATTCGCGGGGGAAATCCACGAATCACCCTCGGTGGCATCGTGGATGTCCAGGATATCACCCTGAGCATCAACTACACCCTCGATATGACCACTCAGATCGGGAGCTTCGATCGCTTCAGCTTGCAAGCGAAATTCAATTTCGGCGACCGGGGGCGAGCGGAACAGGCGAAGCGCGTCGAGGAGCTCTATCTCGAGTCCCTCGTCGCTTACGCCGCGGGAGATCTCGAACGGACGATCGAGCTGACCAGGGAGGCCGTGGAGATCGACCCCGATTTCGAGCCCGCCGAGGAGACCTTGGAAACCGCCCTCCGCTCAAAAGCGCTGCAGGAGGAGATGGAGCAAATTCAGCTGGGAACCCAGGAACTCGGCCCGGAGGTCGACACTCCGGAGGAACCGGAGGAACCGGAGGAACCGCGGGAAGGCGGGGAGTAGCTCAGACCGAGGCGAGTTCCTGTTTCAGCTCGATGTAGAGAAGAAAGAGAGGCAAATCGAGTTCGGAGAAGCGCCTCGGGTCAGCGAGCGAGCCGAGCCCTTTTCCCTTCGATACTCTCTTTTCGAGTTGCTCTACCCTCTTATTGCGAATAAAGGGCTGGAGAACCTCGAAAAAGCGGTTCGCTTCCTCCCCATGCTCCGACCAGAACGGCTCGGCTTTCGCGCTGTTCAGCCGCTCGACAAGCTCCTCCCGGGGGGCGTTGTCGTAGCGTTGCACCGTTTCCTCGATCTCCTTCAAGAACTCGCTCTCGGTAAACACCGCGCCGTCCACCTTGTTGCGAAGAGCGATTCTCCGCTTGGAAGCTTCCTCCGAGCGAAGGTCCCTACGGCCGAGAAGAACATAGGTTCCCAGACTCGCAGCAAGGGCGAGCAGAAGCTCATCGACCATCGGTATCGGGTCCCGCACCACCAGGGAGAAGAGTAGGTAGGTTATTAGAAAGACTCCGGCCGCGGCAAGAAAACGAGGGAGGAAGCGCTTCTCGGCGATCCACGCACGGACGTCTTCCTCGATGCGTCGGTACATCTGGTTTCGAAACATCGTCAGTGACTCAACTCGGGGCTCCTGGCCGTACTCTCCCAGGACTTTTGCGGCGTCGAGAAGCTTAAAGGTGGAACCGCTTTGGGTAAACGGGTGAACGAAGAGTGGATCCCCGTTCCCTCGGGTAAGATGGTAAAGGCTCAGTTCTCCCGACGCCGGCATATCAGGGTGAAGGTATCCGCCGCCTCTCGGAGTGTCAACCAAGAATCAATCCGGGACTCACGCCCCTCGCTCGTCGAGAAGCCGCAGGATGGGCTCCTTCTTGAAAAGCTCCGCGTACTTTCGGGCGGTCATACCGAGATTGTCGACCTGATCGGTCTCGCACCCTTCTGCGAGGAGCCGCTTAACCAAGTCGGTGTGCCCCTCGCTAATCGCCATCATTAGTGCGGTCTGGCCGTTGTGGCTCTGCAGGTTCAAGTCCGCCCCGGCATCTATGAGGGTACTGGCAATACCATCCTCTCCGAGGACCGCTGCCTCCATCAGGGGAGAGGTGAGCCGATCCTGGCTAATCAGGTTGACGTCCGCCCCGTGCTTGAGCAGCAGCTCCACCACCGACTCCCGTCGATTCTTGACGGCGGTTACGAGAAGAGGGACTCCGCGATCGTCACGAGTATTGGCATCGAAGCCGATGCGCATAAACCGAAATAGATCCTCTTCCCTTCCCTCCGCGGCCGACTCGGACATCGCCTGCTCCGTAATCGCCAGCCCTTCGTCGATCAGTTCCTGCCTAGCCTGCTCAATGGAGCCAATCCGATCGTGATATCGCTGCTGTTCCTCGAGATAGTCGAACAGCTGCCGCGCTTCGCGGAACACCGGTACCGAGATGAATAGACCCGGCAATTCACCTCCGTCGCAGAGCAGCGCCAGCTCTCGGCGCAGGCCCATGCCGGCAATAAAGGAGCTCCACCGCTCCCTCAGTTCCGTCGCCTCTCCGGTTAACACCAGGTGGGTAAGATCCTGGAAGCGCTGCCTGAAACGGTGAAACTCCTGTTCCTGCCAGTGGTCGGAGAAACGATACGCCACCGCCGGCAGCGAACGTTTTCTCGCTTCCCGTAGCAGCTCAGTGATTCGGTGCCGATCGGTCTTCTGAAAGACAAAGGCGACTTTCACTCTCTACCTATCGACCATTTTTCACCGGACGTTGAGACACCGTTCGAGAGCGTGTTCCTCGCCTATCGCTCAGCAAGGCGCCCAATCGCCTCGTCGATTACCTCCGCAATGCGGTTCTTCAGCTGCAGAAGCTCCGCCCTGCTGACCGTGTTAATCTGCGCGGATTCCGCTGCGACCAGTGAGACATCCTTAAACAACTCGTCCGGGGTGATCCCGAGGGTGTCCACTAGAAGCTGAATAGTCCTCCCGGAGGGAAACTTCTTTGCGGTTTCGATGTCCCCGAGATAGCTATTCGAAATACCCGACATGTTCGCGAGCTCGATTTGACTTAGACCAAGCCGTGCCCTCACCCGCTTGAGATTTTCAGCAAAGAGCTCCTGTACATCGTTCATCAGTGCTGGAAGTATTGGACCTTCCGACAGTTGTCGCAATCATCTCAGAGCGGAGATGGACACACGCCCAGAGCTAACCAGAGGCGATTGACAGAGACATCCGGAGCGGTGATTCTTGAGCCATGAATTTCTCTCAGGCGAATCCTCAGACCCGCGTTGTTAACTCCGCCCTCCCCTTTCTGCTGGAGGCAGGAAGAGAGGCTGTACTCCTGATCCACGGTTTCACCGGATATCCGGAGGACATGCGCTATCTCGCCGGTCAGCTGCACGCCCAGGGGTACTCGGTCCGGGTTCCGCGGTTGCCGGGACACGGAACCGACGGTGGTGATTTTCTTTCCTCCGACTGGAAAGACTGGCTCCGACGAGCCGTGGACGAGTATCTCGAGCTCGCTTCGAGATACGACAGAGTCTACGTCGGGGGACTCTCCATGGGTGGCCTCCTAGCGGCGATTATCGCCTCTCGCTACCCCGTGGAGAAGGTTCTGCTCTACGCGCCCGCCTTCCAGGTGAAAAACAGGTTGCTTCCCCTCTCAGGAGTAATTGGACTCTTTCGCCGGCGAGTCCCCACAGGCTCGCAGGAAGAGTACGAGGATCCGGAGAAGGCGTACATTTCCAGGGAGTACTGGAGCTACCTCTGGCCCTCTCAGAGCTGGGGCCTTTTCCGGCTCATGCGGCTCGGGAGGAAGCAGCTGAAAAAGATTCGGGGTCGGGTCCTGACGGTAGTCTCCGAGGAGGACGAAACGGTTCCCCTTTCCGTGGTAGGCGTGGTGGAACGGCGGCTGCGGGACGGCCGACACGAAACGATTCGGCTCTCCGAGAGCGGACACGTGGTTACCCGAGACGTGGAAGCGGAGCGAGTCGCCCGGGAAACCCTTCGGTTTCTCGGAACCTAAGAGCGTCAACCGGGGCAGCCTCGCGACGGCCCCGGCTTCGGTTTACCAGCGGTGGTGTACCGCAGGTCGAATACGGTTCCGGTAGATCCGGTTTACGCTTGCGTGGGCCTCCGCTGTCAATGGCGGGAGATCGGAAGCTTTCACGTTCTGCGTTAGCTGTTCCACCTTTGACGCCCCGGGAATCACCGTACTTACCGCGGAGTGATCGAGGACCCAGCGAAGGGCGCTGTGAACAAGGCTGTTTTCCCGAGGAAGGAAGCTCTTCAGCTCATCTACCGCCTCCAGCGCCTCCTCGTACTCCACTCCGCTAAAGGTCTCTCCCTTGTCAAAGGCCGCCCCTTCCCGGTTGAAGTTCCGGTGGTCGCCCTCGTCGAACGTAGTCGACTTGTCGAACTTTCCGGTTAGCAGGCCACTGGCGAGAGGAACTCGGACGATAACGCCCACGTCCTTTGCCACCGCTTCCGGAAAAAAACGCTCCCGTGGCCTATGGCGGAACATGTTGAAGATGATCTGCACCGTTGTCACGTTCTCGTACTCGATCGCTTTGAGCGCCTCTTCGACCTTCTCCACGGAGACACCGAGATTACGAATCTTTCCCTCTTCCTTCAGGCGATCAAAGAGCTCGAAAATCTCCGGACGATAGTAAACCTGCGTGGGCGGACAGTGGAGTTGAATGAGATCCAGCGTCTCCAACCCCGTGTTTCGGAGGCTATCCTCCACGAACTTCCGCAAGACCTCCGGCGTGTACCCCTCGTTCACGTGGGGGCTAATCTGCCGACCGCATTTCGTAGCCACGAAGACTTCCTCGCCTCGGCTGCGTACGACGCGACCCACCGCCGCTTCACTCTTCTGGGCGTCGTAGACGTCGGCGGTGTCGATAAAGTTGATACCCTGATCGATAGCGTGATTGAGGATCGCCTCAGCGGTCTTATCGTCGAAGGCTCCGCCCCAGCCGCCACCGACTTGCCAGGTGCCGAGAGAGACTTCGGAGATCTTCATCCCCGTCTTTCCGAGTCGTCTATAGTTCATAGTTCCTCCTGTCTATTATGGTCCTAGGATACTGCACCGGGTCGCCGGCCGCCAAGAGTCCAGGCCCGTGGCCTCGAAGAGTCGCCTTTGCTATACTGGGCGCCATATGTTCGGCTTCACTATTAAGAAAAGCTTCTTCGACCTCTGGGATAACCTGATCGCCCTAGCTCTCATTAATCTCGGGCTTATCCTCCTGATGATTTTTCCTCTCGTCGCCGCTCCATCCGTCGCGGAAACCTCTCCCGTGGGCGGACTGCTCCTCTTTCTGCTGGGAATGGTGCTCTTCTTCCTCGGAATCGGCGTCGCCTCCCGGTACGCCCGAGACATGGCAAACTACAAACGGCCGGAGTTCGTCTCATTCATCCCCTATTTGAAGGAAACCTGGAAGTTCTCCGCCGCCGTGGCGCTTCTTATCTCTCTTATGGGCGTTTTGCTCTTCGTGGCCTTTCCCGTCTACGGCGCCATGGGAAACCTTTTCGGCCTCATCGGCTTTGCCCTTGTCTTCTGGCTCACGATCCTCGTGGTTCTCGCCCTCCAGTACCTTTTTCCCGTACACGCCCAGCTGGGCAACGGGCTGAAGAAGTCCGTTACCAAGAGCTTTCTCATTCTTTTCGACAACCCCGGATTTACCGTCGGTCTCGCCCTCGGTTCTCTGGTCATTCTCGCTCTTTCGGTCTTTACCGCCTTTCTGCTTCCCGGGATCGGGGGACTTCTACTCTGGCACCAGGTTGGTCTCAAACTGCGCCTCTACAAATACGATTACCTCGAGGAAAACCCTGAGGCGTCCCGGAAGCGGATTCCCTGGCAGGCGCTTCTCATGGAAGAGCGCGACAGCGTTGGAAAGCGTACCTTCAAGGGCATGATCTTTCCCTGGAAAGAGTAGCCGGGGGAGACCGAGCATTTCTCGTTGCCCCCCTCCGGATCACGGTGTATACTAGCGTCGTGTAATCGATTACACAGTGCAGGAGGTTCCAATGGCAGATCTATCTATGATGAAGGTCAACGAGCCGACCAAACGGCTCCAGGGCACTCTCCCGAAAATCGGTATTCGGCCGGTGATTGACGGTCGGCTCGGGGGCGTGCGAGAGAGTCTCGAAGATCAGACGATGAATATGGCGCTTTCCGCGAAGAAGCTCTTCGAGGAGAATCTTCGCTACCCCAACGGTTTGCCGGTGGAGTGCGTGGTGGCGGATTCCACGATCGGCAGGGTTGCGGAGGCCGCCGCATGCGCGGAAAAGTTTGAGCGCCAGGGCGTAGGCCTCTCCCTGACGGTAACCCCGTGCTGGTGCTACGGCTCCGAGACGATCGACACCACGCCGCTCATTCCGAAGGCGATCTGGGGTTTCAACGGAACTGAGCGTCCCGGGGCTGTCTACCTCGCCGCGGCGCTGGCGGGCCATAACCAAAAGGGTATCCCCGCTTTCGGCATTTACGGTCGAGACGTTCAGGATGCCGGGGACACCTCTATCCCCGAAGACGTACGGGAAAAACTCCTCCGATTCGGGCGAGCCGGCTTGGCGGTAGCGTTTATGCGCGGCAAGAGCTACCTCTCCATGGGTAGCATTTCCATGGGTATAGCAGGCTGTTACGTCACCGAGAGCTTCTACAAGGAGTACCTCGGCATGCGAAACGAGTATGTGGACATGAGCGAGTTCATTCGGCGTATGGAGAACGAGATCTACGACAAGGATGAGTTTGCCCGGGCAAAGGAGTGGGTCAAGGCCAATTGCGTGGAGGGGCATGATCCGAACGCCGAGGAGAAGCAGCGAACTCGGGAACAGAAGGACGAAGACTGGGATCGAAGCATTAAGATGACCCTAATCGCCCGAGATCTGATGATCGGAAACCCGAAGCTCCAGGAGATAGGATGGGGTGAGGAGTCCCTCGGTCACAACGCGATCGCAGCGGGCTTTCAGGGACAGCGGCAGTGGACGGACTTCATGACGAACGGGGACTTCATGGAGGCGATTCTCACCTCTTCCTTCGACTGGAACGGAATTCGCGAGCCCTTTATGGTTGCCACGGAAAACGACAATCTGAACGCAACCTCTATGCTCTTCGGTCACCTCCTTACCTACTCCGCTCAGATCTTTGCGGACGTGCGAACCTTCTGGAGCCCCGAGGCCATTACGCGGGTCACCGGAAAGAGCCTCGGCGGCAAGGCGAAGGACGGCATTATTCACCTCATCAACTCCGGCCCGGCGACCCTCGACGGTACCGGCCGGATGGAGAAAGATGGCAAACCGGCGATGAAGCCGTTCTGGGAGATCACTCCGGAGGAAGCGGGCAACTGTCTGGACGCTACGATATGGCATCCTGCTAACGTGGAGTACTTCCGAGGCGGTGGCTGGTCGACGGACTATCTCACCCGGGGCGAGATGCCGGTAACAATGTGCCGCGTTAACATCGTGGCCGGGATAGGCCCCACACTCCAAATCGCCGAAGGCTGGGCGGTGGATATTCCCGAGGAGGTCCATGACATCTTGGACAAACGGACCGATCCGACCTGGCCGACCACCTGGTTCGTCCCGCGCCTCGCCGACAATCCCCGCTTCCGGGACGTCTATTCCGTTATGGCGAACTGGGGCGCCAATCACGGGGCTATCGGCTACGGCCACTACGGGGCGGATCTGATCACCCTTGCATCGATGCTGCGCATACCGGTCTACATGCACAACATTCCGGAGGAGAAGGTGTATCGTCCGAGCGCCTGGACCAATTTCGGAATGGACTTGGAGGGATCCGACTTCAGAGCGTGCGATAACTTCGGCCCTCTCTACAAATCATCCTAGGGATAGCGTACCCTTGAACAGGGTGGTCGATCGTTCGCGACGATCGGCCGCCTTCGTTCGCAGCGCGCCAGATAATCGAAAGGAGAGAACGGTGCTTAAAGGTATTTCCCCGATTGTTTCCCCTGAGCTTCTGAAGATTCTCAACGAGATGGGTCACGGTGACGAGTTGGTCATTGGTGACGGCAACTTCCCCGCGGCGGCTCTGGCGCAGCGGCTCGTTCGCCTCGACGGGCACATGGTGCCGCCGATCCTCGAGGCGATTATGCCTCTGTTCCCCCTCGATCGATTCGTCGAGAAGCCTGCGGCGATAATGCAGGTGGTCCCGGGAGAGAGCACCAAGCCGGTGATCTGGGATGAGTATCGAAAGATCATAAAGCAGTACGAGCCGAAAATCTTCACCGACTTCGAGCAGGTTGAACGTTTCGCCTTCTACGAGCGGACGAAGAAGGCGTACGCGGTCGTCGCCACCGCGGAGAGCGCCCTCTACGCGAACATCATTCTGAAAAAGGGCGTAATCGAGTAACCTCTTCTCCAAACCAGATCCTCCCTACTCCTCCCGTTGAAGGCGAGTCTCCTCCCCAAAGAGGGCTCGCCTTCTCTTTTCCTCCCTCACTACTCACCTTCTCATAGAGCCAGGAAGGTTCGTGCAAATGTCTTGCAGAATAGTTTCGAACCACTTATACTATTCTTACGTATTACTTTCACTGAGGATGCACAGAATGTTTTCATCCCTTTCGGAGAGGGAGCAACAGATTCTCGCTCTCATATCCGAGGAACCGGGCATGCCCGTCGCCGAGATTGCCGGACAGCTCGGGGTTTCCCAGGTCACCGTTCGCTCTCAGCTGAACGCTCTTGCCGAGAAAGGCTACCTTCTTCGTACCCACGGGGGCGGAGTGCCTGCGTTTCACCCGAGCATACTCGAGCGGCAGCAGTCATACCGGGAAACAAAAGAGGCCCTGGCTCGGTTTGCCGCCTCCCGAGTCTCAGACGGTGAGACGATCATGATAGAAGCCGGTACAACGACGGCGCTAATTGCCCGGTTTCTTATTGGACGGAGGGACCTGAAAGTCGTCACGAACAACATGCTCGTGCTTCCCTACGCCCGTATCAACCCGGGACTTACCCTCTCTCTTATTGGAGGTGAGTTCCGTGCGCCAACGGAATCCGTCGTCGGACCGGTAGCGCTCCTCGCTCTCTCCCGGTTTCATGTTGAGACCGCTTTCGTGGGTACCGATGGGTTTTCCCTGGAACACGGGTTTACCACGCATCTGGTAGAAGGCGCCGAGATCGTTCGCGCAATGGCCACGAGAGCTCAACGCACGGTAGTGGTGGCGGATTCGACCAAGTTTGGAAGGACCGGGTTTGCCCACGTCCTCGCCCTCGACGAAGTATCAGAGCTGATTACCGACGCATCCCTCCCGCCGGAGGCGGTCACACACCTTCGGGAGGCGGGAGTCACGGTAACAATTGTCAATGAACGGAAATAGGTGAAGAGGAGAAGTTATGGCTGAAACGGTACTGTTACCACGGCAGGGGAATACGGTCGAAAGCTGCATAATCCTGGAGTGGAAAAAGCAGGAAGGGGAGCAGGTCGCCGAAGGCGAGGTGATCTGCGAGGTGGAGACCGATAAGGCTACCTTCGAAGTGGAGTCGACCGCTTCCGGCCTGTTGCGGAAGCAGCTCGTCTCGGAAGGGGACGACGTGCCGGTTCTCGACCCGATCGCGGTAGTCGGCGGGGCGGATGAGGATATATCCGAGCTCCTTACCGGTTCCGAGGGGCAAAGCGGCGGCGAGGAGGGGCAGCCTCCCGAGGAGGAGCCGCCACAACCTGAGTCCTCCCCCGCGGCGCCGGAGCAGCCGTCGGAGCAGCGTCCGGAGCAG
>JBKHED010000020.1:0-37647 GCA_046540995.1 Spirochaetaceae bacterium
AAAAAGGGGACGGTGCGCCTGGACGTCATTAACAGCACACCGCCCCCAGGGAGAATACAATGATCACTCCACATTTCAATTATCGGCACCTCCGTCCAGGAGTTTAGCAAAGAGCTGTTGGTGGTAGACTCCCGCCTCCCTTAGCTGCCGATAGATCGCCGAGCTCCGACGGAGATTCTCTCGAAGTCGATCGATTCGTTCTCTTGCCTGCGAAGGTTTTCGTGCTTCCTGATCCACGTCCTGCATGAGGAAGCCGAGCACGTCGCGGTTCGGAGCGGAGGTAATCTCGCCGTCAACGGTATCCAGACGGGTGAGATCCTCGGGAGCGAGATCTCCTCGTTGCTCGAGAAGCTCTCGGAGCTCGCCGGCGGCCGCCTCGCCCCGCCGGGCGACGGATACGATGGTGTCGATCTCTCGCCGCAACGCCTGTGTGGCCTCCCGAACGTCGGAGAGACGCTCCTCCGCCGTGGCTCCCCACTCCTCCGCGGTGGCCTCGAGCGCCTTCAGCCGCCTCTCGATCTCTTCCCGACACTTTGGATGGGTCAGGAGCGCCTCCGAGCTACGGTACTCTCGCCCCTCGATGGCGAGGGAGCGGGAGCTCAGGGTAAAGGTATCGATTCCCGGGTTGAGTCGGTGCTGGCTTTCGAACCACCAGGCGTACATTTGCATGCGTCGGTCGGAGAGTAGGGAGTTACCACCGGTGTCCTTGGTGAGGAAGGGCTGTCCCCCGCGGAGATACCGAAAGCTGTACTCCTCGATGCCTCCAAGGCGGGTTGCGAGAGTGTGCCCCCGCTCCTCGAAAAAGCTCCCCCGGGCGTGGGTCTCGAGGTCCGGGAAGCCGAGGTCGAGACCGACGGTGTAAATCTCCCGGGCTCCGAGAGTTCGGGCCAAGTCCCAGGCGGAAGTGGAGACCGAGCCCCCGGCGCCGAGCTTTGCCCGCTCCGGAAGCCGCGCCTCGATGTAGCGCCCCAGGGGAAAGAGCGAGCCGCCGAAGAAGGTTGGCCGCCTCAGCAGTCGGAACACCCGGGGATGGGTGGAGGGTTCCGCCACCAGAAGGGGCTCCCGGAGTTCTACGCCGTCGAGATGGCGAGTGTTCCAGTACTGCGGGTCAACGACGATGGCGATGTCCGGTTCAATTCCCGCTCGCTGCAGGATGGGAAGGGCGGTATCCACGGCAACCAGCAGTGCGCGATCGCGCAGTCGCGGCAGATCGTCGAGCAGCTCATCGAGAGTCGGCCCCGCGGCGATAAGGATCGCCGGGACGCCGTCGAAGGCGCCTTCCAACCGTTTGAGACCGGGGGATCGGGCCAAGAGCGGCAGGTTTATGAGCAGATTTCTCACCCAGAGCTTTCCGAAGCGGTTGAGGGTGTTCGCGTTTATTTCGTTGCGCTGCCGATAGCTCCGCAGAGCTTGTTCGAGCTCATCGAAGTAACCACTGCTTCGCTCTCGGAGGGCGGGGGGAGAGACGGAGACGGGGTAGCGGAGGCGGAGGGAATTGAGGAGCTCGATAACCGCCATAACCGGCTTTCCAAGGAGGAGGGTCGTCCGGGGGCTTGCCAGCGCCGTAGTAATATCCCGGAATCGGAGGGCCGTCAGAAAAGATGAGACTTCCGGTTCCACGACGATCACCGTCTCCTCACCTTCCCGGAGGAGCGCCTCGAGATGATAACCGAGACCGAAACCGAAGAGCACCGTGGCGTCCCGGAGCTCCTGGGCGTCGGAGTGCCTCGAGCGCTCGGCGACCCGTTGCGCCTCTCGCACCGGGTCGAAGCGACTGTGCAGGAGGACGCCGCGAGTGCTCATCGTCGGTGCTCCGGAGCGCGAGAGAAAGACCTCGATTTCCGAGCTCGGAGCGGCTGCTTCTAGAATCTCACTGACGAATCGCGGGGCCCGCTCCTCGAGGATGGCGAGATTGCGCCGGTAGAGCTCGTCAGACGGTGGGAGACGTTCCATCTCAGTAGAGGTTTCGGCTATTCGAGAATAAGCTTGAGACGCATCCCGGCCTCGAAGCGCGTCCCCGCCGGAGGTTGCTGGTCCACCACCCAGCCCGAGCCTTCGAAAGAGACCTCCATGTCCTCCCGCTCGAGGAGCGGAAGGAGCGCCCGCTTGGGCAGTCCCTCGAAGTTCGGAATCACTCCGTTCATTTCCGGGAGGCGGGGCACCGTTACTCGCACTCTGCCGGGATGCTGTACCACCTGATCTCCCGCCCGGGGTATGTCGACATACGGCATGAGGGACTCGATAGTCCGGTCCACCACCGGGGCTGCGATGCGGCCACCGTAGAAGCTCCCTCCTCGGGGATGATCGATCATGACGTAGAGAATGTACTGCGGCTCGTCGGAAGGATAAATCGCCAGGGTGGAGGCGATGAAGTGCTCCTCAGAGTAAGCGCCCAGGGTCGAGTCGTAGACCTCGGCGGTACCGGTCTTCGCCGCGACCGACACTCCCTCCACGTTGATGCGCCGGGCCGTTGAATCAGGCCCGGTCGCTGCCTCCATCATGTTGAGCATTTGACGCGCCACCTCAGGGGATACAACCTCCCGGACCGGTTCTCGACTGAAGCGGCGCAGGGTCCTGCCTTCCGGAGATACCACCCGCTGAACGATTTGTGGGCGCAGGAGAACGCCGTCGTTCGCAAAGACCGTCGCCGCCGCGACGAGCTGCAGGGCGGTGACACCGATTTCCTGCCCTATGGCGATAGTCTGCTGCGTCCGCCTCGACCACGCGTCGGGCTCAGCGAGAAGCCCCCGCTCCTCGCCGTTCAGCCCTACGCCGGTTCGCTCGCCGAAGCCGAAGAGGCGCAGCATTCGGTAGAAGCTCTCCGCACTGGCCGTCTCCGCTGCCATCGCCGCCCCAACGTTGCTCGAGTACTTAACGATCTCTTCTACGTCCACGATGCCGTAGTCGTTCAGATCGGTAATGAGGAACTCCTCGTTCGAACGCTGATAGCCCCCGGTCGTATTGAAGCGGTCGTTCATCGAGAGCCCACCGAGGTGGAGGAGAGAACCGAGGGAGTAGATCTTAAAGACCGACCCGGGCTCGTAGACCATGGTGATCGGACGGTTTCGACGTTCCTCCGGGCCGAAGCTGTTGTACTCGTTCGGGTCGTAGTCCGGGATAGAGACGTAGGCGAGAAGCTCGCCGGTTCGGGAGTCCATAAGGATCGAGGTTACCGAGTCCGCTTGATGCTCCTCCAGGGTGTCGAGACTGATCTCGCGAAGAATGCTCTGGATCGCCGCGTCGAGAGTGAGGACGATCTGGTTTCCTACTGCCTCCTGCTCCAGCGGATTCGTCGGAAGGAGCTCGCCGTTAAACATGTACTCCACACCGTCGAGGCCGACATTCTCCCTTCCCACGTAGCCGAGGACGTGGGAGGCGAGACGCCCCTCGGGGTAGACCCTCGCGGAATCGGGCTCCAGGCGGACTCCGGGAATCCGCCCCGAGTCGATTAGCTCCCGCACCCGGGCGGACTCCTCCTCGCTAACCGTTCGCTTAATCACAACGAACCCGCTACTCCCCCGGATGAGTTCCTCGACGTACCGTGGTTCCATGGAAAGGGCCGGCCCGAGGCGCTCTCCCACTTCTCCGGGATTGCTGATGGAGGGTCTCCAAGCGGTAACGGTGTTCCGCTCGGTTTGAATGGCGAGGATATTGCCGTTTCGATCCAGAATCGCTCCCCGCTCCCCGAAGGTTCTGGACGCTGCCTCCTGGCGTTCCGGGGAGGAAGAGAGCATAATTGTACCGAACTGGACAACGAGCAGCAGGAGCCCTGCGCCAAGCAGTACGAATACGATGGTGAAACGTAGCCGGGAGTCTCTCATGGACACGTTAAAATCAGGGCTCCATCTGTCGATAGTTAGAGGGTATGGTGAGTTTTGTCAAGAATCAGCATGTGCGACGACGCTCAGCAGTGAAGCGACTCGATCGGCGCAAAGCGCCGGGGTCTAGCTATCGCGGCCCCCGCAAGGGGCTCAAAAACCGTGCACTGAGGCTTATCGACAACCAGCCGACTCGGCGCCGCACCCACCTTTCGAGGTCTATCGCGGCGATTCGTCCTCCAGCCGTGCGACTTCCTATCGCGCCTCTCAGGGAGCTCAGTCGATGGCTCTTTCGCGGCTATCGCCACCGTGACCTGCCGCTCTACGTTGCTGCGCTCCTCACCATCCTCACGGTCAACCTTACCATGGAGCGTGCCATTTCGGACACCGTTCTCGCCCGGGAACGAAGCGGTTTTGCGCTCCCTCTCCTGGATGAGTCGAGCAGGGTTCTCTGGAACCGGGTAAGCGCGGATGAGCCGGATTTTGACGTCATCGATGCCTCGATTACCGTGGATACCGAGAAGTTTCTCGCCCTGGAGGTGGAGAGCTATACCATTCAGCCGGGAGACACCCTCTCGGACTTGGCCTCCAAAAACGATCTGACCCTGGACACCCTGATCAGCTTCAACCAGATCAAGGACGCCCGCCGGATGCAGATCGGCGACACCTACCGCATTCCAAACAGGGACGGACTTCTCTACGAGGTGCGCTCCGGGGATAGCCTCGCGGCCATAGCTTCCAAGTACGGCACCTCGGTAAACGCGATCCTCGACGCTAACGATATGCGTTCCAGGGAGATCAGCACCGGAGAGGTGGTCTTTGTCCCTGAGGCGCGGATGAACAGCACCGAGCTCAAGCTCATTCTCGGGGAGCTGTTCAGGAACCCGACAATGGGCCGTTTTACCTCCGGTTTCGGCATGCGGGCGGATCCCTTTACCGGGCTCCCTCGATTTCACAACGGTATTGACTTAGCCAACGCCCCGGGGACCCCTATCCGGGCCGCCGGCAGCGGTCGAGTGGCACACATCGAGAGTCAGATCGGCAATTACGGACGGTTTATCATTCTTCGGCATGACAGCGGTTTTCAGACGCTCTACGCTCACCTCGACTCTTTCGACGTCAGGGTAGGGCAGTTTGTCTATCAGGGGGATGTCATCGGGCGAATGGGTAACACCGGCCGAAGCACCGGCCCGCACTTGCATTTCTCGGTCATTCGGAACGGACGCTTCGTCGATCCGTTGAACTATCTGCCCTAGTGTGATACAAACGTGGCGAGACACGAAACGAGGATACACACCATGCGCCGACTGGCAATCATAGTAGTCTGTCTCTTCGGGCTCTTTACATTAATCAACGCCTTCAGCGGCGATCAGCCCGCAGTGAGTACGGAGATCGAAACGACCGAGGCTCAGTAAGGAGAGCTCTCGGGGCCTCTCCGGAAGAGGCCGCACCGTTCTCGGTCACCGACCGCCTTCTACTTTCGCATTTTCTTCGCCAACCGCTTTCGCTGATTCCGATTGAGGGTCGGAGCGGTACTTCTCTTTCCCTTACCCGATACGCCCTCCTGCCCCTGCGGTCCCGGCGTAGCCGCCGCCGGCTCCGCCGCTTCCGGGCCGCCCTGGAAGAGAGCGAAGCGGCCATGCTGTGCGACGGCATGAGCCGCCCGCGAACGGCGGGCGATCTCCTCCTGCTGCGCCTCCAAGCTCTCCGCCTTTACCGCGAGTACCTTTTTCGCCACGGCGCCTCGAATCTGCTCAATGAGCTGATCGAAGATCTGAAAGCCTTCGAGCTTGTACTCCAAGAGGGGATTCTTCTGGGCGTAACTTCGTAGGTAGACCGCCTCTCGAAGCGCTTCGAGGTCTTCGAGGTGGTCCTGCCACTTAGCGTCGATGTTGCGCAGGTACTCGATTCGAATCGCGAGGTTGAACCGCTCGGGAGTGGCGATTCGCTTCTTCTTTTCCAGATCCTCCCGCATTTCCTGGACGAGGGCGTCGATGAGCGTCTCGGGCTCCAGCGACTCCATCTCTTCCGGCGGCATTTCCGGCGCATAGAAGAGGCGCTCCTTGAGAGCCTCAGCGAAATGGGCGTACCGGTTGCCCTGGGCCGCTCGCTCCGGTGGTGCCTCCTCGAGGATCTGCTCCATCGTCCCCCGGGCGGTATTGAGAACCCGTTCGGTAAGCTGCTGGTCTTTGAGGATTTCGTCCCGCTGGGAGTAAATGAGCTTACGCTGCTCGTTGAGAACGTCGTCAAACTCCAGCAGATGTTTTCGTATATCGAAGTTGCGCTCCTCTACCTTTGTTTGGGCGCGCTCTATGCTCTTGTTTATGAGCGGATGGTTGAGCGGTTCTCCCGGCGGCAGCCCCCGCTCCATGATCGCCTTGAGATTGGAGCCTCCCTTACCGAAGAGCCGCATAAGATCGTCATCCATGGAGATAAAAAACCGGGACTCTCCGGGATCGCCCTGCCGGCCCGATCGGCCGCGAAGCTGGTTGTCGATTCGGCGGGATTCGTGCCGCTCCGTTCCGAGGACAAAGAGCCCTCCGCGCTCCTTGACCTCCTCGTACTGCTCCCGCCACTTCGGGCGCTCCTCCTTGAGGGCTGCGTAGTACTCCTCGTCGGTCGCCTCATCGGCCAGACGTCTTCGGGCGCGGAACTCGGGATTTCCGCCGAGCTTAATGTCCGTACCGCGACCAGCCATGTTGGTGGCGATCGTAACCGAACCCTTCGCACCCGCCTCGGCAATAATGAGCGCCTCCCGGGCGTGGTTCTTGGCGTTGAGCACCTCGTGGCGAATACCCCGACGGGTGAGAATCTCCGAGAGTTCCTCGGATTTCTCAATGGAGATGGTGCCTACCAGAACCGGCTGACCCTTCTCATGGAGTCTCTGTAACTCCTCCGCGATCGCCTCGAGCTTCTCTTTCTCATTAATGTAGATCACATCGTCCTGGTCCACTCGGGCCAGCGGCCGGTTCGTGGGAATCACCACCACGTCGAGGCCGTAGATCTTGCCGAACTCCTTCTCCTCGGTAGCCGCGGTACCGGTCATTCCGGAGATCTTTTCGTACATTCGGAAGAAGTTCTGAAAGGTTATCGTCGCCAGGGTGCGGTTGCGCTGGGCGACCTTGATCCCCTCTTTCGCCTCTATCGCCTGATGAAGGCCGTCCGAATAGCGGCGACCGTGCAGAATACGCCCGGTGAACTCGTCGACGATCTGGACCTGGCCATCGGCGACGACGTAATGCGTATCCCGGTGAAAGAGTTTGTGCGCCTTGAGCGCCTGGGTGAAGTGGTGGATGTACTCGAAGTTCTCCGGCTCGAAGAGAGAGCCGGAAATGAGCTTTTGCTTCTGCAGGATCGACTCGATATGATTGAGTCCCTCGTCGGTAAAACTAACCTTCCTTCCCTTTTCGTCGAGTTTGTAGTCCCCCTCGGGCTCCTCGGGGTAGTCGTTACTCTCCGG
Source organism: Spirochaetaceae bacterium (assembly GCA_046540995.1). Classification (GTDB taxonomy): domain Bacteria; phylum Spirochaetota; class Spirochaetia; order DSM-27196; family Alkalispirochaetaceae; genus CAYZHV01. Next base: position 7,279 of record JBKHED010000020.1, read on the forward strand.
GTCTTTTGCGCACTCCCGGAGTTCCCGAATCAGGGAGTTTACATCCTTGTACTTCTGTACGTCATCCTGGGCCACTCCCGATATGATCAGCGGTGTCCGAGCCTCGTCGATGAGGATGCTGTCGATCTCGTCGATAATGCAGTAGTTGTGACCCCGTTGCACTTTCTGGGAGGCGTCAAAGCGCATGTTATCCCGAAGGTAGTCGAAGCCGAACTCGTTGTTTGTGCCGTAGGTAATGTCCTGTCTGTACGCTTCCGCCCGCTCGGCGTTCTCCATGCCGGCTGTTATGGCTCCTACGGAGACCCCGAGATACTCATAGACCGGTCCCATCCATGCGGCGTCCCGGGATGCGAGGTAGTCGTTGACGGTTATGACGTGGACGCCCCTTCCGGTGAGGGCGTTGAGATAGGCCGCGGTCACCGAGGATACGGTCTTTCCCTCGCCGGTCTTCATTTCCATAATCCGTCCCTGATGGAGGACGATGCCGCCGAGAATCTGAACGTCGTAGAGGCGCTCACCGAGCACGCGGCGAGCCGCTTCCCGGACGATTGCGTACGCCTGGGGAAGGAGCTCATCCGTGGTGGACTCTCCCTTGGCGAGGCGGCCGCGGAACTCGGCGCTCTTCTGCTTGATATCAGTCTCGGTCAAACCGACTGCCCAGCTCTCCAACTCGTTAACTTCATGAAGTATAGGAAGCAGCTTCTTGAGATCCGCCTCGTGTTTCGAGCCGAAAAGGGCATCGATTACATTCTGAATCATGGGTTCACTCTACTGTTGAGCCAAACATGGGTCAAGCAACGTTGACAGAGCGCTTTACGGCGGCTACCATCCAGTCGCACATGGTAACCCATCGCGCACTTCCCCTCCTGGGGCTCACGCTGCTCCTCTCGCTGCTCCTCTTCTCCTGCGAAGCCGATCAACCGGTGGTCCTCGAGAAGGAGGAGCTCTTTCGAATAGAGCTCGGCAAGATGGAAGACCAGATAGATATCTTCGAAGTTGGTGGTGTTGCGCAACCGAAGAAGAACGTGGTCGACATGGTCGACGGCTCTATCTTCGTGGCTAACGGAAACGCCAACAAAGTAATGGAGTTCACCTCCTTCGGGGACCTCATTTCCCTCATTTATGATCCCGAAGAAAACCCCGTTCCGGTGGTTCTGCAGCGGAGAAGCGAGTCCGGAGAACGGGTAAGCACCAGGAGTGCCACGGAGTACTCCTTCAACCAGCTCGGGGAAATCGCCGTGACCTCGGATAAACGGATCATGGTTGAAGAGCTTATCAGCGACGAGCGCTCCCTCGTTGACGAGGAGCTCGGTGTGCGGCTCAACCGAATTGTGCTCCGCTTTGACTCGAACGGCGAGCTCATTGACTACCTCGGGCAGGAGGGAATCGGCGGAACACCCTTTCCCTACATAGACCGTCTCTTCGTGAGCGAGGGAGACGATCTGATCGTGATAACCCGAACCATGGAAAGGTGGACCGTCTTCGGCTACTCCGACCGCGGGGAGCTCCTCTATCGAATAGATATCTCCCTCAACCGCCTTCCGGTACCCGATGGAGAGTCGGTGATTCCCATCCTGGAAAACATCGTCCCGGACCCCTCCGGGGAGCGGCTCTTCCTCAAGCTCGATTACTACCGAGAACGGGTGGATGAGCAGACCGGGGCGAGTTACGGAATTCAGCGGGATCAGTCCCGGGTCTACTGGCTCGATCTTGCCTCCGGCCGTTACGAGGACTACGTGGTGATTCCTTCGGAGTCCGGTGGGATCTTCCGGCAGGAGGGGAGGGAGGAGCCTACGGCCGGGGCGCTCTACGAGCTCGTCGGGGTGGCTCGGGGCGGCCACCTCTTTCTGCTTCGCCGGGAGAACAGAGCGGAGCGGAGGCTTCTCATTCTCACAACCGAGGGTCAGGCGGTTCGGCGAAGAACCCTCGAAATGGAGGAGGCGCAGCAGGTTTTCCGCAGCACCCGGGTCTCGCCGCAGGGCATAATAACCTCCCTGGTGGGACGAGAGGAGTCTGCGGAGGTTCTCTGGTGGCGAGCTGATCGTCTCATCGGCAACCGAAACGGGGATCGGGAGTAGCCGGAGGAGAAGGGTCTATGGAAACACTGGTGACTGCGGCACAAATGGCGAAGATTGACCGGGTCGCTCAGGATCAAGGCATTCCGGGAATGGTGCTAATGGAGAACGCCGGCCGCCACGCGCTGCGGATCTGGCTCCGATTCGCCCTCTCCGACGCCTGGTCTCAGGACGCTCTACGGGAACTCGGGGCGGTGGTAGCCGTCGCCGGGTCCGGGAACAACGGAGGAGACGCCCTCGTCATGGCCCGGGAGTGCAGCAACCTCGGCATACCGGTTACCGCGGTCCTGAGCAAGGGGGAGCTCAAAGGCTCCGTGGAGCAGCAGCGCCGGATACTCGAGTCCATGGGCGTTCCGCTTCTCACCTGGGATGATTCTGAGGCGCGACGGGTGATCGCCGAGGCGCGGTGGATCTTTGACGGCGTCGCCGGCACCGGCATTCGGGGAGAACTGCGTGGTACCTCTCGAGAGCTGGTGGAGGCGATGAACCGGAGCAACGGCTCGGTACTGGCGGTAGATCTGCCTTCCGGCACCGGTGATGAGTACCGCCCGGGCTTTGCCGCCGTCGAGGCGGTCGTCACGGTTACCATGGGGCTCAAGAAGCGGTGTCTCTACCACCCGGGAGCCCGGGAGCTCGCCGGAACCATCGAAGTGGGGGACCCCGGCTTTCCAAGGGCCCTTCTCTCTCCCGAGAGTGGAAGCTTTCTCGTCGGCTCCTCGGACCTCCCCTCGTTCTATCCCGCCCTCGAGGCCTCCGCTCACAAGGGCACGCGCGGCTTTCTCGGCCTCTTTGCCGGAAGTGAAGGGACCTCCGGAGCCGCGGTTCTCGCGGGGCGCGGGGCGCTACACGCCGGCTGCGGCCTCGCGCGCATACACACCGACCCGGGCTCCCGAGCGGAGATCGCCGCCGGGGACCCCGCCCTCATGGTTGACGGGCTCGATCTCGCCCGCCTCGACGAGCTGAACGTGCCCGACCTCGTCTCTCGCTACTCCGCCCTCGCCGTCGGGCCGGGGTGGGGTGTCTCACCCGGCCGCTACCGTCTTCTCGCGGCCCTCGCGACTACGGGCCTCCCAGGAGTCCTCGACGCCGACGGCCTTAACAACCTCGCCTCCCGCCCCGGGGCCGATCACTCCGAGGCCGGTGACGCCGGGGAACTCGGGCACCTTTCCGGCTGGGTTCTTACCCCCCACCCGGGGGAGGCGGCCCGGCTCCTCCGCCGGGGCGTGAAGGATGTGCTCGCCGATCCCGCCGGGGCGGCCGCCGAAATCGCCGGAGCCTTCGAGGCCACGGTGCTGTTAAAGGGGGCGGTCAGCGTGGTTTCCTCCCCGGAGGGGAAAGAGTGGTTTGTCGAGGGAATGAATCCCGCCCTCGCCACCGCCGGGAGTGGCGACGTCCTCGCCGGGGTGATCGGCGGGCTCCTCGCCAGAGGAGCCGAGGCGACGGAGGCGGCGGTGGCGGGAGCGCTGCTCCACCAGGAGGCGGGCGCGCGGCTCTTCGGGGAGTCCGGCTGGTTTGCCGCCTCCGCCCTGCCCGAGGCGATAGGAAAGGTGGCCGGGGAGCTCTGAGCCCGACCTGCCTGCACCGCGGCAGGCTGTTGCTCTCTCCCATCGCAGATTCTATACTCTTCTCGTGGCGAGACACGGATGCCGGGATTGCCCGGAGGATCAGGAGAGCGCAACACACTCTCTCGACCTAGACCGAGAGCTCACTTTTTACTACGACCGGTCGCAGCGGGAGGCGCTTCGTCGCTATCCCCTCGAAGACCACAGCGGCAGCAACCCGTTTCGAGGAAACCGCTCCCTTCTCATTCTCGCAATAGACGTGCTCGTCGTTCTTCTCCTCGCGGGATTCTACTTCTACGTTCTCCGCGGAGACCCTTCGGAAACGGTCGTCGACGGGTACCGCTTCAGCTTGGAAGGGCGAAGGTTTGATGAGGGAGTGCTCGTGTCCTTGACGGTGCTCTCGGAAGATGGGGATGCGGCGCCGGGGGAGCCGTTTTACCTCCGTCTCTCGGAGCCGCCGCCTGAGCGAGCGCGGGGGCTTCTCGAAGGCGGGGGGGAGACTCCAACGGATGTTCGGCGGCTTCTCGAGGGGGAAAAGGTCTTCGATCTTCTGCCAACGGATGGGGAACGAACGGTCCGGCTCCTTCTCCCGGGGCAAGTAGAAGGAGGGGAGCTCACCCTCGAGGTTGGTCGGGATGAGGAATCTGGGGAAGTGACCGTGGTGCTCGAGGAACTATCCTCGGAACCTGACTGATCGCTATTCGAGTTGACCGTGCAGGTATCTTCGGAATACTCTTTAGATAAGCCCAACACGTGGAGCAGTTAGATGTACCAAATCTACTTTCTTTCGATTTTAGTTAATCTCCTTGCCGGGATTACCCTCTCATTCGATCGCATGGATGAGCGACTGCAGCTGCGGAGTCTCTTTAATCCGGAGCTGTTCCAGCACGCGGGTTTTCGGCTCACTATGGCGATATTCACCTTTGTCGTCGGGTTTCTAAAGCTCCTCTCCGTGAGCCCCGGGGACGTGCCGGTGGTGGGAGATCTCCTCCCCGCCTTGGCGGGTATGGTTATGGGATTCACGCTCTTCCTCCAGTACTACAAGGACCGAACTACCGTTGAGAGCAGTTCCCTCACCTCCCTGGACCGGATCTTCGGCAACAACAGCGCCATAATCGGTACCCTGGGGATTATTGTAGCGATTCTCCACTTCTTCCTGCACAGGGTACTGTTCCTCTGAATAGGCGAGTCACAACCGCGGGAGTAGCCGCCCGAAATGGGCGGCTCTTTTTGGCTAAGCGGCAGGCAGGGGGCGCTCTCTCCCTCCGGTGGGAGTTTCCGGGGGGCAAGTGTCAAGACGCTGAGGATCTCGCCGCGTGTCTTGAACGGGAGTTCGAGGAAGAATTGGAAGTCTCGATCACCGTCGGTGATCGCATCGGATCGGTCCCGTTTAGCCACCAGGGGACCGACTTCGACTTGGTCGCCCTCGAAGTGCGAATGGACTCCGATCCCCGGGCTCTTCACGTGCACGAGCGTTACGGCTGGTTCACCGAAGGGGAGATGATCGCGTTAGATTTGGCGGACTCCGATCGTCTTCTCTACAACCGGTTCAAATCACGGTTCCGGGAGCTATTACGCCGTTCTTTGGAACGATGATAATCCCGTCCCGAATGTAGTAGTTATCGTAGTCACCATCCTCGCGGGGATGGTCCCCCATGCCGATTGAGCAGCCCGCGCCGATGCGGGTATTCTTGTCGAGGATCGCGCCCCGAACCTTGGTCCCTTCTCCTACCCCCATCTTCGGAATGCCCGCGTCCTCCCGCTCCTGTTTTCGTTTTGCCGCTTCGTAGTAATCCGCACCCATGCAGACGACCCCTTCCAGTTCGCAACCCGATTCGATGACCGTGCGAATACCGATAATGCTGTTGCGTATTAGGGAGTCGTTGATAATGCACCCATCCGCCGCCAGAGAGTTCTCGATGGTGCACCGGTTGAACTTGGAGGCCGGAAGATCGCGCTTGTGCGTGTAGATCGGCATCTTCTCGTCGTAGAAGTTGAAGTCCGGCACCGGGCTCGCCAGGTTGAGGTTGGTCTCGTAGAAGGAGCGTATCGTACCGATGTCCTCCCAGAATCCTGGAAAGACAAACGCCTGTACCCGCTTGGTGGCGATAAGCCGTGGAATGACCTCATGGCCAAAGTCGGTGTACTCATTGTCCAGGGCGTCCTCCAGAGCCTGAGCCTTGAAGAAGTAAATGCCCATGGAGCCGAGGAAGTGCTTGCCGGCGCTCTTGACCTCCGGGTTCGGATAGAGCGCTTCGGGGATGCTCATGTGTTCGATATTGACCTCCATGGCGGGCTTCTCGGTGAACTCGGTGATCCAGCCGTTGCCGTCGGGGGTGAGGATCCCGAAGCCCGTAGCCGCCTCCCGGGTAACAGGCGTGCACGCCACGGTGACGTCGGCGTCCGAGTCGAGATGGTGTCGGTAGAGCTCCGAAAGATCCATTCGGTAGAGCTGATCCCCGGAGAGAATAAGGTAGTGCTCCGGCTCCTGGGTGCGAAAGTGGATCATGTTCTTTCTCACCGCGTCGGCAGTGCCCTCATACCAGCCGGTGTGGTCAAAGGTCTGCTCCGCGGCGAGGATTTCCACGAAGCCGTTAGTGAAGGAGTCGAAGATGTAGGTGTTGGCAAGGTGTAGATGAAGGCTCGCCGAGTTGAACTGCGTGAGCACATACATCTTCTTGAAGCCGCTGTTAATGCTGTTGGAAATCGGTATGTCTACCAGACGGTACTTCGTGCCGAAGGGGACCGCCGGCTTGGCGCGCTCCATGGTCAGCGGGTAGAGGCGCGTACCCTTTCCTCCACCCATAATGATTGAAAGTACTTCTTGGCTCATGCTCTGCTCCTGCGGCTGACTCAGCCTAAGTGTAGATCTCGGGTGACAGCGGGGTCAAGAAAGCCGATGTCACCGGAGCGGGAATTGTGCTACCATTGCCCCGTCATGGAAGTGACCTCCTCTAGTCAGGATATCATAGCGCTTCTGAGAGATGATCCGGATTTCATGAAAAACGTCACCTCCTGGGAGCATATCGAGCCGACCGAAGGGAAGTATGACTCCCTTCCGGAGGATCTCGACCCGGGTATTCGAGAGAGTCTCGCGGCTCGAGGCATAACTCGACTCTACTCCCACCAGGCGGAGGCGTACCGGCAGATTCGGCTCGGCAGGAACGTGGTAATCGTCACGCCGACCGCCTCGGGCAAGACCTTGAGCTACAATCTACCGGTGCTCCAGGCGATCCACGAGGATCCGGAGACCCGGGCGCTCTATCTCTTTCCCACTAAGGCGCTGAGCCAGGATCAGCAATCCGAGCTCAATGATACGGTCCTTTCCGGGGAGCTGAAAGTAAAGGTAGCCACCTTCGATGGCGACACCCCGAGCTCCCTTCGCGTCTCCGCCCGGGAAACGGGGCAAATAATCATCTCTAATCCGGATATGCTCCACGCCGGTATCCTGCCGAACCATCCGAAGTGGATTCGTTTCTTCAAACGGCTCAAGTTCGTAGTTATCGATGAGGTGCACACCTACCGTGGGGTCTTTGGCGCTCACATGACCAATCTGATGCGTCGGCTCAAGCGTATCGCACGGTTCTACGGGAACGAGCCGATCTTTGTACTCTGCTCCGCCACCATCGGCAATCCGAAATCGTTAGCGGAGGCGGTTCTCGAAGAAGCGGTCCATCTCATCGATGAGAACGGCGCTCCCTCGGGAGAGAAACACTTCGTCCTCTACAATCCGCCTCTCGTTGACCGGGTTCAGGGTATTCGAAAGGGTGTGACCAACACCGCCCAGGAGCTGGGTGTACGTTTTCTCAAGGCCGGGGTAAAGACGATCGTCTTTGCCCGAAGCAGGGTACGGACTGAGCTCATCGCCGACTATATGCGAAAGAGCCTCGCCAACGTCTACACCGAGAACGGGCGCATTACAATCGAGTCCTACCGCGGTGGCTACCTCCCTAACGAACGGCGCGCCATCGAGCGGGGTCTTCGAGACGGTTCGATTAACGGCGTGGTCTCCACCAACGCCCTGGAGCTCGGCATAGACATCGGGGGACTCGACGCTGCGGTGATGGCGGGCTTTCCCGGCTCCATCGCCTCCGCCTGGCAGCAAGCGGGACGGGCGGGAAGAAAGGCGACCCGTTCCATCGCCGTGCTCGTCGCCACCGCTTCTCCCATGGATCAGTACATGGTAAAGCATCCCGGCTACTTCTTCGGCCGGAGTCCGGAGTCCGCCTTTCTCGACCCGGACAACATGTACGTCCTTCTCGACCACCTCAAGTGCGCGCTCTTCGAGCTTCCCTTCAAGGAGGGCGAAGGGTTTCCGGGGGATGTCTCGGAGTACCTCAGGATCCTCGAGGAGGATGGGGTGGTGCGCAACAGCCGCGGCACCTACTACTGGTCCGATCGCGCCTATCCCGCGGAAGGAATCTCCTTGCGGAGCGCCACGGCGGACAACGTCGTCATCGTCGACACTACCGACGGCAGGCACGAGGTGATCGGCGAAATGGATCGCCCCTCGGCGAAGGAGATGCTCTTCAAGAACGCCATCTACCTCCACCGAGGGCGACAGTTCGTCGTCACCGAGCTCGACCTGGAGAATCGGCGCGCCCGCGTGGAGGAGACCGCGGTGAACTACTTCACCGACGCCCTGGTCAAGCGGGATATCAAGGTCCTCACGGAGGATGAGCTGCACTCGGTGGTCGGCGTCCGCGCGGTTCTCGGAGACGTACTCATTCGTTCCCTGGCCGCTAAGTTCAAAAAGATCCGGTACCGGAGCCATGAGAACGTCGGCTACGGGGAGATAGACCTTCCGGAGGAGGAGATGCACACCCGGGCAATAGCCCTCCTGTTCGATCCGAAGGATGAAGGGGCGGGCGCGCTTATGGATGAGCTGCCTCCGGCGACCCGAGGGGCGGTGATGGCGCGTATCGGCTCGCTCATTCAGACGGTGAGCCCGGTCTTTCTTCTCTGTGAGCGCAGTGACGTCGGCGTTACCGCTCGACTTCGGGATCCGCACTACGGCGTTCCGGCGCTCTACGTTCACGACGCGGCTCCCGGCGGAAGCGGCATGGCCGAAGCGTTCGGCGGCCGGGCTCGGGAGATCCTCACGGCTGCCCTAGAGCTCGTGACCGAGTGTCCCTGCGAGGAGGGATGTCCCTCCTGCATCGGTCCCCGGGACCCGAATGAGGAGATTGATGAGAACCCGAAGGCCCGGGTCGCGAGCTTTCTCGGTAGCTGGGTGGCCCGGACCGAGGAGTAGCGTCGATGAGTGATCTCTATCGGCGCCTCAAGGCTGCGAAGGAGCGCGGTGAGGCACCAAGGGAGGGCTCGAGCCCTGGAGGCAGGCGCCAGCGCCCCTTCGGGCAGAACAGCGACGGCGCGGATTGGAGGGTTCGGCGCCGGGAGGAGCCGCCTCTGCCCCGGGAGCGTCGTGCTCCAGCGGGCTTCACCCTCAGCGACGGGGTGTACCTCCGGCGGCAGACGGTTCGCTTTGAGGAGCTCGCTCCCCGGGAACAGCTCCTCGGGGCCGAGGAGCCGGTTCACATCCCTCCGCGGCTGGCTCCCGGCGTCCGGCGGGAGGAGGCCGAAGTGGCGCTTCCTCTCGGGAGCCATCTCTTTTTCGACTTAGAGGCGACGGGGCTTTCTACGGGGGCGGGAAACGTGGCGTTCCTCCTCGGTCTCGGCCATCTCTCCCGAGACGGTCTCGAACTCGTGCAGTGGCTCCTGCCGGACTATCCCTATGAACCGGAGCTTCTCGCCTCGGTTACCGCGGAGCTCCACCAACTGGAGGAGCGGCTCGGGCCGGTAACCCTGGTCTCCTACAATGGACGCTCCTTCGATACGCCGCTTCTTCAGACCCGGATGCTGATGAACGGTATCCCCTTTGAGCCGCCGAGGGAACTCGACCTCCTGCCGATCTCCCGGCGGTTCTGGCGGGGTGAGCTGGAGAACTGCTCCCTCGGAAGCGTGGAGGAGCGGGTACTGGCGGTGGAACGGGAGCTCGACATTCCCGGCGCCTACGTGCCGCTGCGCTACTTCGACTACCTTCGCTCCGGCCGTCCGGAGCCCCTATTGGAGGTGGTGGCGCACCATCGACAGGACGTCGTGAGCCTCTATCTGCTCCTCTGCCGGATTGAGCTGATCCTCCGTGGGGCGCCGGGGCTGCCGGGGCGGGGGCCGGACCAGTTTGAGCTTGCTAAGCTGCTTATCGAGCGGGAGCCGCTTCCGGAGGGGAGGAAGCGGGGAGAAGGGATACTTCGGGAGCTGGCCTTAGAGGGTAAAAGCGAGCGAGGGGCGCTCTACTTCGGACGCTACCTGCGTCGGAGCGGAGACCCTGCGACGGCCTATGAGGTGTGGATTCGCGCCTTCCGGCTCCGCGGCAGCGTAGCGGCGGGAATTATGGCAGCGAAGATGCTGGAACATGAGTTCAGGGAGTACGAAAAAGCTCTCTCCCTCGTTGAGGAGCTCCTCGCCAAACCGGAGAGCTCGCCTCGATTAACGGATGCCCTCCTCCACCGTCAGGAGCGGCTGCGTCGGCGCAGCGCCTCCTCGTAGAGTTCCTGATACCGCAGAGCGCTCCGCTTCCAGGAAAAGTCACGACACATACCGGTGGCTCTAAGCTCCTCTATTCGCTCCGGCTGACTCCGGTAGATCTTCACTGCTCTCTGCACCGCGGCCACCACGGAGTCGGTGGTGAGGCCCTCTATTATAAATCCCGTTGCCCGGGATCCTTCGGATTCGTCCGCCACCGTGTCTGCCAGTCCCCCCGTATCGGAAACGATGGGAATCGTCCCGTACCGCATGGAGTACATCTGATTGAGACCGCACGGTTCGTACTCCGACGGCATGAGAAGAAAGTCCGCTCCGCCTTCGATGAGATGGGCAAGCTGGTTGTCGTAGCCGAGGTGGGCGCTGAGATTCGGGAGCTCCAAGGAGCTGCGCCGAATAAGCTCCTCGTAGTTCGGATCGCCGCTTGCCAGCACGACGCACTGGATCCGCTCCTCCCGGCAGAGACGATCCATGGCGCCGCCACCCTCCATGAAGAGATACTTGATACCCTTCTGCTCGGCCAGCCGGGCGACGAATCCGACTAACGGCGTATCGGGATCTTCGGGTAACCCCATCTGACGCTGAAGCTCGAGCTTTGCGTCCTTCTTGCCCGCCAGATCCTCCGACGAGAAGGGGGTTGGGAGATACTCATCCTCCTCGGGATTCCACTCCTCCAGATCGATGCCGTTCAACACTCCGTAGATAGGCCCGTCCCGGCGGCGCAGCGTTTCGTGCAGGCCGAAGGAAAACTCAGGCGTACGAATCTCCTCGGCGTATCGCTCGGAGACGGTCGTAATCACGTCGGCGTTCCTAAGGGCTCCGTTGAGCATGTTTAGCGAGCCTTCGAAGGAGAGACCGAGGCGCTCGTAGTCCTCCCAGGGGAGCTTGGTATGAATGAATTGCTCCGGAGCGAAGATTCCCTGATACCCGATATTATGAATCGTGAAGAGGCTCGCCGTCTTTTCAAACTCCCCCTGGCGTTCGCGACTCTCGAGAAAGACCGGTACCAGCCCCGTGGGCCAGTCGTGAGCGTGGATCACCTCGGGAATCCAGTGGAGCATCCTCGAGAGCTGGAAGGCGGAGTAGGAGAGCAGGGCGAAACGGCGAGGGTTGTCGGCGTAATCGAGCCCTTCCTCGTTGTATATCCCCGTTCTGCCGTAGAGTTCCTCATGATCGATAAGATATACCGGAACTCCCGACTGACTCTCCCACCGGTAGACCGCGACCCACTCCTCCCGTACGCCGATGGGAACACCCAGGGATCCAGGGAGAAGCTCGAGCTTTCCCTTCGGGATAAAGCCGTATCGTGGAATGAGAACCCGGAGGTCTACCCCGTTTCGTCTGAGGGCCGTGGCCAAGGATGCTACGGCATCGGCGAGGCCTCCCGACTTAGCCAGGGGGGCGTACTCGCTCGACACCATCAGGACTCGTTTTGGGGTGTTCACCCGTTCAATAATAGCTGATGCGAAAGGGGCCAACAATGGAAAAACCGAGATCCCGGTAGAGCTCCACCGCCGGCAGGTTCGCCGGTTTTACGAAGAGGGAGGAGCTCTTCATCTCCTTTCGAATTCTTCGGATCAGTATCGCCACCAGCCAGCGCGCGATGCCGCGCCGTCGAAACTCCGGCTTGGTGTAGACGCCACCGAGCTGGTCGCAGCCAAAGCCCCGAGCGTTCGTCGCGGCTTTGGCGATAACCTCCCCCTGATAGGTGGCGTAGAGGACGAGCTGGTTTCTCAGGTGATATCGAAGGTTTTCCATGCTCACTCTTGGATTGAAGCCGTGCCCCGGTAGGAGCACCTCTTCCCGCTCATACGCCTCCTGCACCTCCCGCAGCTGCTTGGCGTCCCGAACGGTCGCCCAGGCGTAGTTGAGCCCAGGAAGCGGCGGTTCCACAAACGGGAGGCGTTGCTCTCGGGGGCGGTGCATAAGATGGTAGTCCACGGTAAAGCTGAGCGGAACTCCGATTGTTTCGGCGAGAGAGTGGACCGAAGGCAACTCTCCCATAATGGAGTGAATGCGGTTGCCCTCCGGATCGATGAGATCCCGGAGCTTCCGGGGCTCCGGAAAACTCTCCCCAGCCGCCGTGGGAACAAAGAAGCCCGCCCCGGTTTGGAGGAGAGCGCTCTCTATTCGATCCCGCCGCTCGTAGAGGTGAACCCTCTGAAATCTGCTCGGCTTGGCGCCGTTTCTCTGAAGGTGCTCCGAGAAGACCACGGTCCCCGGTTCCCTGCTCTCTACAAACCGCCTCAGCCTGACGCGGTCCTTAGCGTCCGCAAGACGCCAGCTCATTCTTCCTCGAAGAGGTTCCGCTTCGGCCCGTCCAGGAAACCGACGGGCATACGACCTCCCGGGGCGTAATCTCCGAGAATGGCGGCGTAACCCGCCTCGAAGCTCTCGCGTCCCCAGCCGTAGACCGCCACCGCGTTCTCCACCCAAGGAAGCTCAGCGAGATAGACCGGTGTGAGGATGCTGAAGACGATGACCCGCGAGGAGAGGGGAGCCGCGGCCTGGAGTACCTGCAAGGAGTTGGGATCCGCCAGACAGTAGATTATCGTGTCGTACTGGTCGGCGACCCGTCTAAAGGCGGCGCGATCCGCCGGGGAGGAGTAGTAGAAGTTCGACGTCTCAAAGGAGAACGTGTCCGCTTCCGGGAATCTCGATCTGCCCTCACCGAGAAAGTCCCGGTCATTGCCGACGAGGAGAATTCGCTCTCCCGGTGCGGGCTCAAAGGGCAAGCCCTCCCCCCTCACTACCGTGACGCTTCGAGAAGCGTGGTCGAGAAAGAACTCCGCCGCTTGGGGATCCGGTACCTTGCTCCGGATCTCCCGAGGACTGGGGTCGAGGGGAACCGCCTCCTCATCCTTCAGATACCGGAGCTTAATGCGCAGGATTCTTCGCACGCTCTCCCGGACGCGCTCGCGAATGAGAGGATCGCTCTGGTACGCCTCATAGAGGGTCTTCCATATTTCGTCGTTGAAACCGGGCGTGCGGGAGAGCATAATCATGTCGTTTCCCGCCTCGATCGCCCGTAGGCAGATCTCCGCGAAGCTCCAGCCTCGCTGCCGACCATAGACGAGGGCGCCTCCCATGTACAGGTCATCGGTAATGACGATCCCCTCGAAGCCGAGACGCTCCCGGAGTACTTCGGTCTTAAAGAAGGAGGAAATGGAGGCGGGTGTTGCCTCGCCGCTCACCGCGGGGAAGCTCAAATGCCCGCTCAAGACCGCCGGCACTCCCTCGCGAATAAGAAACCGGTACGGAATGAGATCTCGCTCCCAGAGATCTTCCCAGCGGTCCGAAATGATCGGAAGCATGCCGTGACTGTCCCCGGTGGCGTTTCCGTGGCCGGGAAAGTGTTTGGCCGTAGCGATAACGCGCTGCTCCTCCAGACCACGGTAGTAGGCTACGCCGAGTAGAGCGGTCTCAACGGGGTCCGAGGAAAAGGCCCTCGGACCGATAACGTGCGCCTCGGGGTTGGAGTAGACATCAACGGTGGGTGCGAAGTTCATATTGATGCCGAGAGCGCGGAGTTCCCGACCGATAATGCTCGCGGTGCGGTAGGCGTCGTAGGGGAGCCCCGAGGCTCCGATGGCGAGGTTGCCGGGGGTGAGGGAGGTGCCGTCCTTTACGTGGCGCACCCAGCCCCCTTCCTGATCGGTGGCCGTGAAGAGGGGAATGCCGCTGCTCGTGGCCAGGGCGGCCGCCTGCATCTCACTTACGGAGCTTGCAAGGGCGGGGAGACTCGTGCCGTTCCAGCCGAAGATCTTGATGCCGCCGATGTTGCGCTCCCTGATCCAGCGCATGAGCTCCGGCGTTGGCTCAGTGGTGGGCCAGCCGACGAGAAAGATCTGGCCGAGGATTTCCTCATCGCTCATCGTGCGCATGAGGGTATCGATAACCGTCTCCTCGGGCTCGTCGGCCCAAAAACCGGTTCTCTCCGGGGAGGAAGGGGCTCTCGTACTCTGGGCTACCAGGGGAGTTGTGAACAGTAGAAGAAGCGCGGTGGCCCGACTCAGAGTCCTCGTCACGTTCTTCGTACATAGCACACTTTTTTGCCTCCCGCAAGCCGCGGGTCGATCTCAGGGTTGTGGACGGTAGAGAAGAGAAGGGCGCCGACTCCGTCGGCGCCCGGAACAGGGGAGAGTAACGAATTATACCAGAGCGGGCTCCGCGGCGCGGGCAAGCTCTTCCTCCACGCGGTCGATATAGGCCGAAGCGTCGTGGGCGGCGATTGCCCCGTCACTGGCGGCGACTACCAGCTGTCGGAACGGGGTAGTGCGTACATCTCCCACGGCGTAGAGTCCCTCCACGCTGGTGCGCATCCGTTCGTCGGTGACGATGTAGCCCGCCTCGTCCTTCTCCGCCTCCTCGGCGAGGTTCGTCTGAGGGATCGAGCCAACAAAAACGAACATCGCCTTAAAGGGCTCACTCTGCTCCTCGCCGGTCACTCTGTTCTGCAAGGTAACGGAGTCCACGGCCTCGATGCCGAACATGTTCGGCGCACCGGTCACCTCTTTGACCACCGTGTTGGTGCGGACCTCGATATTCGGGTTTTCCATAACCCGTTTTACCAGGGACTTCTGTGCCCGGAAGCTCTCCCGCCGGTGCACCAGCACCACCTGATCGCTCAGCTTCGAGAGAAAGTTCGCCTCGTCGAAGGCGGCGTCGCCTCCGCCCACGACCAGTATCTTCTGCCCCTTGAAGAAAGGCCCGTCGCAGGTGGCGCAGTAGCTAACCCCCTTCCCCTGAAACTCCGCTTCCCCGGGTACATCGAGGGTGCGGTGTTTGGCTCCGGTGGCGAGGATTACCGCGGAAGCGGTGATCTTTTCGCCCTCCGTGGTGAGGGTGAAGGTGTGTCCTTCCTTTTCAATTTTTCGCACCGTGGCAATCTTGAAGCTCGCGCCGAAATGACGGGCCTGCTCTTCGAACCGCTCGGTGAAGTCGGTTCCGTTGATCGGCTCCGGAAATCCCGGATAATTCTCCAAACCCTCGATGAGAAGGCACTGCCCGCCGGTGGCGGCCTGCTCGATGACCAGTGTATTCAAGGCGGCTCGCGCGCCATACTGAGCCGCGGTAAGCCCCGCCGCTCCGCCGCCGACTATTACCAGATCGTAGTCTACGTTTCTCATTTCGTTCTCCTCGCTGTGGACATTGATCTTTCGATACCGTTTGAGCGAATAGTACCGAGAAAAACTATATATAGTCAATAGTATATAGGGAGATCATGGCCGTCGGAGGGCTTTGGTCGGCAGGAAAACAAATGGGAGCAACTGCTTAACAGGCGAGCTCAGGCGCCGATATTAACAGGGAGGAGATATGTCATGAAACTAGTCGAGACAGTTGTGCAAACCCTCAGTGCTCAGCTGACGTTAATGAATAGCTTGGCGGAGCAGGAGGCTGAGCTTCATCGGCGGATGCTGGAGCGGGAATGGGAAGAGGTCACGCCGCTCATAGAGACCATGAGCGAGATGAGCGACGCCGTGGTGGAGGCAGAGAATCGGCGGCACGACGCCTACTGTCGTCTTCGACTTCATCTCGGCCTCAATGATGGCTCAGGTTTCGCGGAGGTCCTGGCGGCGCTGAATGATGAGGATCGCCGGCGCCTGGCGGAGCTCTATCGGCAGCTCAAGCTCGCGGTCATTCGTCTTCAGTCGCTTGCGGGAGGAGTGGATCGGTACGTGCGGACGATGATGGCGACCACCAGGGAGATCATTCAGGAGGCGTACCCGGACCGCAGCGGCGCCAGCTATGGCCGTGACGGAGCCCACGCTGCCCAGGGCGGCGAAGCCCTCGTGCTAAACCACCACCTCTAAGGCGGAACACCATGGAATCAACCTTCGCGGGAATAGAGATCGGAAAGCGTAGCCTCTTCGCCCACACCCGGGGCTTGACGACCATCGGGCACAATATGAGTAACGCCTCCCGGGAAGGGTACAGCCGCCAACGGGTGGAAATGTCGGCTATGCCGGCGATCTATCGGCCCCAGTTGAACCGAGCAGAGACTCCGGGTCAGATCGGACAGGGCGTGCAGATTGCCCGGGTGGAGCGAATCCGGGACGGGCTCCTGGAGCGACGGATCGTGGCCAACACGAGCGGCGAAGGGTACTGGAACGCCCGGGACAAATACGTCACCATGCTCGAACAGGTCTATCAGGAGCCCGGAGAAACCTCCGTCCGGGGCCTGATGGACAAGTTCTGGGAGGGCTGGCAGGAACTCTCGCTCTATCCGGAACAGATGGCAGCGCGACACTCCGTCCTGGAGCGTGGAGAGTCTCTGGTGGATGCGATTAAGCTCAGGTACGACGGCTTCGAGAAGATTCGAAGCATGCTCGACGACGATATCCAAGCCACCGTGACTCGGGTAAACGAGCTGACCGGCGAGATCTCCTCTCTCAACGAGCGAATTGTCAATGTTCAGGCCGCCGGAGACAACCCGAACGACCTCCTCGACCGACGGGATATGCTGGTGGAGGAGCTGGGGACGCTTATCGACATCCGGGTGGACGAGCGGGATCCGGATGAGTACTCCATTCATACCGCCGGATTTCACATTGTACAGGGAAGGATAAACCGTGAGTTCTCCCTGGAGGCGAACCCGAACAACGAAGGCTTTTCCATGGTTACCTGGGAACACAGCGGCGAACAGGTTGAATTCGGCAGCGGCAAGCTTGCGGCGATTATAGAGCTCCGGGACGTCGATCTGCGAGAGGAGATTCAGGCGCTGGACAACATGACCATAAACGTCGCGGACCTGGTCAATGAGGTACACAGCGACGGATACGGTCTCAATCAGCGTACGGGAAACGACTTCTTCGTCGAGCGTCCCTTTGTGCTCAACAGTCTCGGGAACTTTGACGCCAACGGCGACGGCACCTTTGAGGAGTCCCGGCTCTTCCGCTTCACCGGAACCAACGCTTTGGAGGCGAACGAACAGGTGGGCCTTGCGGGAACCATGACTCTCCCGGGGCCAGAGGGCACCATAGATGTTTCCTATAACCCGACGGATACGGTGAACGACATTATTACCCGAATAAATCAGAGCAGCGCGGAAGTGGTGGCCCGGCTCAACCGGGAGGGAGAGCTTACAATCAAGGCGACGCCGGCGGAGCGAATGGATAACCCGGATTTTGTCATACGCTCCCTGGAGGACTCGGGGCAGTTTCTCGTAGGGTACGCCGGGATTCTCTCGGAAAGCGGTCCCGACGGCGCGTACAACTGGCAGCAGGCGGACGCGGTCCTCGATCTGCAGGGCGCGGAGACCGAGAACGGTGCCCGGTGGCAGGTCGCTCCGATGCGCCACCCCTCAGGGTATATCGCCATTAACGAGGAGCTGGTCCGGGAGCCCGCGAGTATCGCAGCCTCCTTTTCCGAAGGTGCCCGTCCCGGGGAGAGTGGTGACGGTGAGGCGGCTCTGGAAATCGCTTCGATCCGAAACACCACGGTGATGCTCGGACAGACCGCAACGCTGGACGACTTTTTCGCCCAGCAGGTGGCGACGATCGGACTCAAGGGAGAGGAGGCGCAGACCTCCTTGGACTCTCAGGAACTCTTAATGAAGGATCTCCGAGATACGCGTGCCTCGATTAGCGGTGTCAGTATTGATGAGGAGATCGCCCAAATGATGAAGTACCAGCACGGTTACCAGGCGGCGGCGCGCTTCATTTCCAACGTCGACCAAATGCTCGACACGATCATTAACCGAATGGGAGCGTAGTAGAGAATGGATCGAGTAAGTACGAGTCTGCCAAACGATAACATGATGTACTATCTCCGGCAGCGTCAGGACGAGATGCTCAACATGCAGGGGCAGATCGCCTCGCAGTCCCGGATTCAAGAGCTGCGGGATGATCCGATCGCCGCCGCCCACGCCACGCGGCACAACTCCTTTCTCTCCCGACTCCAGCGATTTTCCACGAATATTGAGCGGGTGAAGAGCGAGTACCAGATCTCCGAAGGGTACATGCAACAGGCGGTGGACAACCTCCAGCGCGCTCGCGAGCTCGCAGTGCAGGGCGCCAACGGTACCTACACCGATGAGGACATGCGCAAAATGGCGATGGAGGTAGACCAGATCCTCAACGAGATGGTCGAGATCGCCAACGCCCAGGATGGAACGGGGCGAACAATCTTCTCCGGAACCAGGGGCTCCGCTCCTCCCTTTAGGGCTGTAACCGGCGTCGTCGACGGCGAAAAGCGGGTGATAACCAACGTGGACTACGTAGGCAGCATTGACACCCGGGAGGCGGAAATCGGGGAGCAGGCGTTTATCGAGGCGAATATTCCGGGAAACGCCGTATTCTGGGCGGAGCCGCAGTCGATTTTTGCCGAAGTGGACGCCGGCGGATACCAGGTATCCGAAGAGTCCTCCATCTTTGTTGACGGGGAGGAGATCAGGCTGAGCCCTGGAGACACGGTAGAGGCGATCATCGCCAAGATCAACGATTCTCCCGCGCCGGTCCGCGCTCGCCTCGATCCGGTTCAGAATGGGGTGGTAATAGAGACAACCACGCCCCATCAGATATGGCTGCGGGACGGAGAGGACTCCACGGTGCTTTCCGATCTCGGCCTCATTACCTCCAGCGACGCGCCGCCTCCGCAGAACATCGCTCCGGGTGCGAGAAGATTCGGGGGCTCTACCTTTGATATGCTCATCCAGTTGAGGGACCGGCTCATGGCGGGGGATCAGGAGAACGTCGGTGGCTCCGCCCTCCGGGGTATCGACAGCGCCTTGGACAATGTGTTATCCAATCTCGGTAAGGTGGGAGCTCGGACCGCACGCCTCGAGAGCGCATACAGCCGAACGGAGCAAGAAATCCCGGAGCAGATGAAACGGGTCTCCATGGAGCAGGACGTGGACTTGGCGAAGGCAATTAGTGACCTCCGGCGCATGGAGCAGACCCACCAGGCGGCTCTTGGAGCGACCGCTCGCATCATCACGCCGACCCTTCTCGATTTTCTCCGGTAAGAAAGAGCATGACCATTACTTCCAAGCCTTTCGGCACCATCGACATTGACGAACGGCAGCTGCTCACCTTTCCACGGGGGCTCTACGGATTCGAGCAGCTGCGGGAATTCGCGCTCCTCGACTCCACGAGACCTCCTTTCTTCTGGCTCCAGAGCCTGGAAGAGCCCGAGGTCGCCTTCGTTCTGATAAACCCCTATATCGTCCGGCCGGACTACGTCCTGGAGATCCCTGACGACGACCTGGAGAAGATCGGCTCTCCCGAGCCGGAAAGCATCCTCGTCTTCTCCATTGTGACGATTCCGAATAGCGGAGGTGAGATCACCTGCAACCTCCAGGGCCCGCTCCTCATTAATCGAAGGGAGCGGCTCGGTCACCAATCGATCTCTCTGCATGAGGCGTACCACACGAGGCATCCGATCCTCGAGGAGATGCGGTCCGCGAGGTCCGGCTCATGCTAATCCTGGCGAGGAAGGTCAACGAGCGAATCGTTATCGGTGAGGATGTCCATGTCTCGGTAGTGGACATCAAAGGCGATCAGGTGAAGATCGGCATCGAGGCTCCCACGACGGTCAAGGTGTACCGGTACGAGGTATTCGAAGCGATTCAGCAACAGAACCGCGCCGCCGCGAGCTCAGCAACGGAGTTACCGGACCTCGGACCCTTTGTGGAAGAGGAAGAGGAGTAGGGGGCACCTCTTCATTCTCTCCTCCTTCTCGGGAACACCGCCTCACTCCCGCGCAAATAGAGGGGACCCCCCTCATCGGGGAGCCGCTCTCCAGCCCGAAGCCTTCGGTCTCCCGCAATAAGAAGTCCCCGCACCGCCGATCGCCGCCGAAGAGCGGGAAGCGTGCAGGAGAGACCTATCTGCTCTCGAAGCTTGCCGCTATCAGGACCGACGAGAATGATCGGCTCCCCGGGTTCTAGGAGTGAGGAAGCTCGCTCCGCCGTCTCGGGGACAGTGAGGTCCAGAGCGGGCGTGAGGTACGTTCCCCGACGGTAGAACTGCACGTAGAATCTCCCTTTTCTCGCGTCCAGGGCGGAGAGGAGGAGCCCCTCTTCTCGAGCGAAGGGCTCCGCGAACGCTTCCAGCGTGGGAACGAGGAGAATCGGAGCGCCAGTGACGGCGCTGATGCCTTTGAGGAGGGAGACGCCTATCCTGAGGCCGGTGAAGGAGCCGGGCCCCCTCGCCGCTAGGAGGCCGAGAAGATCCGTGACGTTCACCTCATGGACCGTCAGAAGCTCTTCCACCGCCGGCATCACCCGCTCTACGTGATGGAGGCCGGCGTCGACTTCGATAGTAGCGATCTTATCGCTCTCCGTATCGGTAATCGGCTTATCTCCCTCGCTATAGCGCGGCAGGAGCCCGACCCCGAGGAGTTCGCTGCTCGTGTCCACCGCCATGAGGTAGCCGGCGGCGGTCGGTTCGCGTCGTTCACCCATTTTCGGGCTCCCTGATCTCGATCGTCCGGCGATCTCCCTCCTCGAAGGTGATTTCTACCCACACGGTGCGGTCCCGCGGGAGCGCCTCTTTTGCCCGCTCCGCCCACTCGATCATGGCAATCCTGTTTCCCTGGAGATACTCATCTACACCCAACAGCTCGAACTCATCCGCGTCCTGCAGCCGGTAGAGATCCATGTGTACCAAGCCGGGGTACTCCGCGATAATCGTGTAGGTGGGACTGGTGATCTCCTCGGTTACCCCGAGAGCCGCGGCGGCGGCCTTTACGAAAGCGGTCTTGCCGGCGCCGAGATCACCGGTGAGAGCCACGATGGAGCCCGGAGGAAGGCTCCGGGCAACGCCCGTTGCGAGTTCCGCGGTTTCCTCCGGAGATTTGGTACTATGACGTCTCACGGTCAGGGGAGATTGCCCTCGCCGTGCAGCTTTTCGATGTAGACTCGCAGGGCGCGAATCGCCGGAACCAGGGGGAAATCGGCCTCTTCGAGAAAGGAGACATGAACCTCGTGCTTTCCCATCGGCGACTGCTCGAGGCTGAACTCGATTCGCTTCCTGTTTTTCGGTACCTCGCCGATCTTGAGAATCGCAGTCCCCTCATAGGCGCGACGGTAGCTTACGGCGAGAGGTTTGCGTTCGATGTCGTCGATTGAAAGCACTTTCATAATAGTGTGAGAATACGGGAGCCTCTGGGCGCGGTCAAGCAGAGGTTGGCCGCTTGACGCCGGCGCCTTCGAGGAACGTCTCGATTTTCGGGACGACCTCGTATTCGACCAGGTCTCCTACGAGTACCGAGTCCTCGTCTCCGAGGGCTTGGATAAGCTCCGCGAGAACGTCGTTTAGCTCCTCGAAGTCCGCCTCCCCGGCTTCATGCTCCTCGGCCCAGAGGGGGTAGAGGCGTACCAGCCGTTCTACGAGCCCGGTGAAACCGGCGAGGCGCCGCATCGCGTTGGCTCCCTCACCGGTCTGCAGGAGTACCGGAACCTCCTCGATTGACTCCAGGGAGCCCGCCACCGCCCGTGCAACGGCTAAGAACTCCTCCCCGGGCTGCACAATTTCCCGGGCGCGTGTTTCTAAGAGAGCTATGAGGGAGTCCACGCCCTGCAGGAGCTCACGCCGTTGCTCACCCTCCGAGGGAAGAGCGCCGTCAGCCGCCCCTGTGCGATCGAGGAGCTCATCGAAGTAGTCGCGCATCTGCGTGCCCTCCTCGTACCGGGAGGACAAAAAGGCGGGGAGCACCTCTCGCAGATAGTTGTACTCCATGAGCGCTTCCGCTAGGCGCTCCGCGTCTGCGGCCTGGACGATTCGACGAAGGAGAACGAGAAACTCCATGGCCGTTTCGATGCCGTCGAGCTGTTCCTGCACCAGAGAGCTGGCGGAGACCGTGAGGGTGCCTATGCCTTTTAGCTCCAGCTCCTCCCACTCCTCTCGCTTTTCCAAGTCAACGGGCTTTCCGTCAACAGTGAGGCCGGCCATTGCAAAGTCCGAAGCTGAGAGCCACTCCCGCAACGGAGGGATAATCTCGCCGAGTCTCTTTTCGCCCTGAAGGGTGAAATCTATGGCCTCATCATTTACTAGAATTCTCACTGGTAATCTCCCGGTCTACCGGTTGTTTCCGCCGCTACTCTGCTGAAGGCGATCTAGGGCTTGCTGATTTTCCTCAAGCTGCTGCATCGCCCCTTCCATGCGCGCGAAGTCGGTTCGCAGCTCCCGCTCGTACTCTTCGAGGCGTTCGTCGTATCGGTTGATTCGTTCTTCGGCGCGGTCTACCTGTCCGTCCAAGGTCTGGGTGCGGTTTGCGACAATACCGCCGGTCCGGACGTAGGGCTGCAGGTACTGCCCCATCTCCACCGCCGCGCCACTGTCGGCGGCGAGGTCACCATCGGAGTCGAACCCGAAGAGCTCCCGGACCGCCTCAAAATCGGTCTGCAACGCGTTGTCCAGCTCCTCTTCGTTTATCTCCAAATAACCTCTCATACGGCTCGGATTGATCTCTCTCGAACCTACGGCGCCGGCGTTGGTGGAAATGCCGATCTGCGCGAGGAGCCTAATCTGCTCGTTTGCCTCGGTAGGGTGGGGGTCCATCATAATCCGCTGCATTCGACTCTGCATCTGGTTCAGCAGGGAGTCTCCCTGGAGGATGCCGAGACGTTCGAGCGCTTGCTCCCGCTCCTCGTCGCTGAAGTATTCGATTTCGTCGACGATCTCTTCCTGGTTCCTGGTGTAGATGTTTATGTCCCGTATAACCTGATTGTAGAGGCCGACGAACTGAATAATCGACTCCTTCGCGGCCTCCCGGTCCGGAGCAACCTCCACGCTTACCGGGCCGGCGCTCTGACCGTGGATGTTTAGCGTCACCCCGGGGATAATGTCGTCGATTTCGTTGGATGGCCGCACCGTTCGCACGCCGTCCACCCGTATGACCGCGTCGGAGGCGGTCTCTATGGGCTGTTTCGGCACCGCGTCCCCCCGAGCGGTGGGGTCGTAAATGCGCAGGTCGGATATCGAGAGTTCCCTATTGGTGTTTCGGTTTACGAGCCGAATCGCATCCACGCGACCCGCCACATCCTCGAGGGGAATCTGAATTTCGCTGCTTCCATCCTCAATGGCGGGGAGATCTATGGTTCGGTCCCCGGCGACGATTTGGAGCACCCGGTTGTCCCGGACCGGCTCCCGGGGTTCCTCCTCTTCCAGTTCGGGCAGCTCCACCTGGGAACGCTCACTCTGGACGGTAATCTCCTCGAGAGAGACACCACCGGTCTCCGGCACCGAGGGACCCGGCGGGGGAGGTGGGGCCTCCTCCTCGGGGAGCTCTCGGAGATCGGCGGAGAGCTCGAGCACCATCCCTCGCGTCTCCGTTACAGGTTCGCTGATGCCGATTTCCGCCTGACTCTGGGGAGGAACGGCGACCCCTTCCTCGGAGAAGCGAACCTCTTGACCCTCCACCGGCGACGGCCGGAGCATTCGGACGTTTTCCTCACCGAGGGAGGGCTCGCGCATTCCGGTGCGGGTGCGCTCGATCAATCCCGCCTCCAGGGCAAACTCCTCGGAGGGTCCGGAGAAGGAGAGTGTGTTCTCGGCGCCGGTCTTCTGGGATTCCAGGACAAAGACCTGGGTCGTTGCGGTGTTGTTGACCACCCGGGCTTCCACGAGCTCCCCGGCGGTGGCGTTGATACGGTCGGCGAACTCGGACAACGAGCCTCCCCGAAACCGCACGGTGATCGATTGTTCTCCCACGGTGAACTCATAGGCGCCCTGAGACACCTCATAGTCCCGGGGCAGGTTATCCGAGGTAAAGCGGTCTCTACCGGCGACCTGGAGCACTTCGATCTCGGAAGTGAGCTCCTTGGCGCGCCTGCCTGCGGTGGCGGTAACGCTCCCCGGGTCTGAGGAGTTGGTGGTTCGTTCTGAAAAGGGACTCTCGAAACCGTAGAGCGTACGAGACGCGTCTCGCAGCTCGCCCAACCGGCGGCTCATATCACGCCAGACGGTACGCTCGGTTTCCATGGAGTCGACGCGGTTCTCCAGCCGCCGCACCGGGGCCCGCTCGGCCTTCATGATCTCTTCGACCATCTTATCGGTGTTGACGCGGCTATTGCTAGAGACGCCGGGAATACTTATATCGGACATGGCGCACCCCTCCCAGAAGCGCTGCCTTTACGGTTAGCGAGTTTCGTCGATAAGTAGTCCGATAGCTTCTCTAATCCGTATGTGAACACGCTGCAGCTCTTCCGGCGGAAGCTCCTTAATTACCTTGTCGGTGTTAGCGTCGATCACCTTAACGACCATCTGCTCCAGCTTTTCGTTGTAATCGAAGCGAAGGCGGCGGTTAAGAGCGGAACTTATCGTCTGGAGTTCCCTGAGATACTGTTGAATCTGTTCCGAAGTCGGCTGCTCGTTTCTGGATGCCTGAAGCTGTTGTCGGACCACGTCACTGTGCTGCCGGCTCCTTGAATAATGGGACGAATCCGGTGGGTTAGCCCCCGGGAAGACGCCATTGACTTCAAGTGCCATGTGTTACCTCCATGTAACAAGTGGTGGAGGGAGAGCGCGAACTCCCCCCAACCACGAAGACCCGAGAGATGACGTCCAGAAACCTCTCGGTGACGGAAATAGGGTTGCTGATCAGCCAAGCAACTGCAGTACCGACTGGGGCTGCGTGTTTGCCTGGGCCAGCATAGCCGTGGATGACTGAACGAGGATCTGGTTCTTGACGAAGTCGACCGTCTCCTCAGCCATGTCGGAATCACGAATGCGGCTCTCCGCGGCGGCAAGATTCTCGGAGGCGACTGCCACGCCTTCCTGGGCCATCTCAAAACGGTTCTGATAGGCACCAAGGTTAGCACGCTCCTGGGAGACCTGCTGAAGGGCAGCGTCCACCATTCCGATAGCCTGGTTAGCAGCGTCGGGAGTGGAGATGGAAACCATCCCTTCCTCACCCTGCGCATTCTGGAGCCCCAGCGCCTGAGCAGTCATCGTACCGATGAAGATTCGCTCGTTCTGATCCATGTTCGCGCCGACCTGGAACTGCATCACTCTGTCGGATGCACTGTCCTGGGCGAAAGCGCCGGTCAGCATGTTCATTCCGTTGAACTGAGCGTGGGAAGCGATTCGGTTGATCTCGTCCACCATCTGGGAGACTTCAACCTGAATCTGCATACGATCCTCGGCGGTGTAGACACCGTTCGCTGACTGGACGGCGAGCTCACGCAGTCGGTGCAGGATGTCCTGCGTTTCCTGCATGTAGCCTTCGGAGGTCTGGATGAAGGAGACCGCATTTTGAATATTGCGCTCCGCCTGGTTCAGACCCCGAACCTGACTCCGAAGCTTTTCGGAGACCGCTAGCCCCGAAGCATCGTCCCCGGCGCGGTTAATACGCATACCTGAGGAGAGCTTCTCCACGTTGCCCTGAACGGAACCTACGTTCTGATTGAGCTGCCTGCTGGAAAACTGGGCGCTCATGTTGTGGTTAATGATCATGGTATCCTCCTTGATCAGTTAGACCGGCCTCCTTGGCCGGAATCGATATTCTGTCGACCAGAAGGGCAGGACTAGTTCGCGCTACCCTGCACCCTCGGTATCGACAGGCATGCCCGGCTCATCCGTGAGCCGGGCACTCCCATCGCGATCAACAGTCAAGAAGGATTGTTGTCAAAGATCAGCTTTACCCTCGACCTTGAGGATACTACGCTAGCCGAGCAATTGCAACACTGATTGCGGCTGCTGGTTCGCCTGGGCGAGCATCGCCGTGCTCGACTGAACCAGAATCTGGTTCTTGGTGAAGTCAACAACCTCTTCGGCCATGTTGGTGTCCCGTATTCGGGACTCCGCGGCGGCCAGGTTCTCCGCACCGACGTCGATACCGGTAATCGCCATTTCCAGACGGTTCTGGTAGGCGCCGAGATCCGCTCGCTGCTTATTAACAACTCGCAGGGCGGCGTCGATCGTTCCGATGGAACTGTTGGCGGAGTTGGGCGTAGAGATACTCATGACGTCGTTGTTCCCGTCCCGAACGCCGAGTGCTATAGCGGTCATGGTCCCGATGTAGACCCGCTCCCGCTGGTCCATGTTTGCACCGATGTGAAAGTACATGGAGCCGGTGACCACGTTCTCCGCGTCCTCGCGAGCGAAACGACCGGTGAGCATGTTCATACCGTTGAACTGGGCGTGAGAGGCGACACGGTCGAGCTCGTCAACCAGCTGAGATACCTCGACCTGAATCTGCATCCGATCCTCGGCGGTGTAAATGCCGTTGGCGGACTGAACCGCAAGCTCTCGCAGACGCTGCAGAACGTCCGTGGTCTCCTGCAGGTACCCTTCAGAGGTCTGAATGAAGGAGACCCCGTCCGCCGCGTTTCGCGAGGCTTGCTGCAGACCCCGAACCTGGCTTCGGAGCTTTTCGGATACCGCGAGTCCCGACGCGTCGTCCCCGGCGCGGTTGATCCGCATGCCCGAGGAGAGCTTCTCGACGTTCCCCTGCACGCCGCGAACATTCTGGTTGTTCTGCCGCGAGGCGAACTCGGCGCTCATGTTGTGATTAATGATCATGTCACATCCTCCGTGAAGTGCTTTATCGGGGCTTCCATGCCCCGAGTCGTTGTTACGCGGTGCAACGCACCGCGAGAATCGACGAATTTGCGCTAAACCGTTAGCGCCATTCGCCGATACTCAGAATAGGGGAGAGAACCTCCTCGAGGCCCATGGTACCTAGACGAGACCTTCCCCTATTCACTTCATCGGCGGGTTCAGGGTAAATCTTTAGCGTAAGTTTTGGTCAGCCGAGGTGCTCGAGATACTTCCTGGCGATCTCGTCCTCCGGAGCGAGGTCGAGGACACTGGCAAAGAAGCCCTTCGCCTCTTCCTCCTTTCCCTCTTTCAGGGATAGAATTCCGAGGTTGGACATGATTTTGGTGTTCTCAGGCTCCAGGCGGAGCGCCTTTTCCAGGCGACGTCGGCTCTCGGCGAGCATGCCGAGTTCCATTTCGCAGATGGCGAGCTCGTTGTAGAGGTCCGGCTCGTTCTCTTCCAGTTCCAGGGCTTTCAGAAATGCCTCTCGACCTTGCTCGTAGTTCCGGAGGCGTCGATGAGCCCAGCCGAGCAGAAACCAGGCGTTCCAGACGCCCGGATGCTCCTCGAGGAATCGCTTGGCCCGCTCGATTCCCTTTTCTTCCTCCCCGAGGCGTATGAAGTCATACGCTTCCTTGAAGAGCGTGTCCAGGAGATTCTGCCCTTCGAGCTTTTCCAGAATGCGCCGCGCTTCGCCGACCTTTTCCTGTTCGTCGCTCTCCTCGATGAAGCGCTCGAAGAGCTCCTTCGCCCTAGCAAAGTTCCGAACCTTGAGAAAGAAGTGACCCGCATTGAAAAAGGTGTCCGCCGGAAGCTCCTCCGAGCGCAGAAGCAGGGTGTATGTCTCAAACGCACGGTCCAGGTAGCGCTGCTTGAGTTCCTCGTTCCCCATTTTCTCGTACGCCTCCGCCCGCTCCTCGAAGAGGAGCGCGAGGTTGAGATGGGTCTTCGGTTCCTCCGGTGTGAGACCCCGGAGGGCGAGGAATATCTCTTCCGCCAGGTCAAAGTTCCGATTCCGAGCCTTGAGGATCGCCGTCTCGGTGAGCTCGTTTACTACCTCCGGACGTACGGCCTTTACGAACTCTCTGTAATAGTGCACGTTCTCGTTCTCGGGATCGTAGGCGAGGATTTTGAGCATGCCGGAGATTATTTCCTCCCAGGTCAGCTCCTCGGCCTCCCATCGTTCCGGACCGGCGGTCGTTTCCACGGGAAGGAGGATTGAAGGGTCGACGCGAAAATCGCCGATCTCCGTGGCGAGCTCTTCGGGTACGGAAATGTAGATAACGTTCTTCAGGGGATCATCCGTCATGGGAGTAGGGTAGTGCAGAAGGTGAGGAGCTGTCTATCGGCGGAAGCGGCGGCGGCGCATGCCACCCGATTCCTGGGAGCCTCCGGCGCCCCCTTTGCTAATCGGGGGCTTTCGCATGCCCCGGAGGTAGTTGTTCAGCCGCATTTTGTACTCCATCGGGATCTGGTCCTCCTCGAACTTCACGGCGTATGCGGCGATGTCGCTTCTGCCCTCGACCTCCTCGAATCGGAGGATCTTCCCGGGGAGTTGCACCGTCTCCACCGGATCGAGGAGGTCGAGCCTCAGGGTCGCGTTCTTATTTACGATGAACTTGGCGACCCCGAGGATGATCACTTTGGCTCCCGAGAACGAGAGGTCCCGTAGAATACACTTGCGGGGAATGCCGTCGACCACCACTACCGCCCCCTTGCCGCCAATGCCGAGCTTATTGAGGGAGTCGTTGGTAATGATGATACGCTCCTCCTTGCGTCGCTTGGCGTTGACGTTCGCTTCCAGGAGACCGCCGATGATCTCGATGAGATCGTCCGGTGGGCGCTGGGTGTACTGGATGTTCACAAACTGAAGATCCGGCTTCTGCTCACCGTAGGGAGTCACGCCGGTGATCTTTCCGGATACGAAGAAGGAGAGAGGGTCCGGCTTGTCCCGCTGGAGGAAGCTAAAGCGGAGGGAGCAGGCGTTGTTGGACTTCTTTAGAACCTCTTTGAGCCCCTCGTGAAAATTGACTATCACCTTTGCCCCCACGAGGGAGGCGGAGTAGACAATGCAGGGGAACTGATACCCCAGTATCTTTAGAAACACCTGCTTCGGATGGAGCATCGTCGCCCGAATCACATCCTTGGTGAAGGTGACCTCGTTGGTGCTGAACTCATTGAAATAGCGGGCGATTTGCTGACTGGTGGATACTGACATACCGGCGCGTTGATAGTATGCTAATCGCCGGTGGCTGTCAATTAATCGGCTCCGTTACTTCGGTCTTTTTGGAGTTTTTATGGTCTCAGTTTTCGGTCTCGGCAACCCGCTCCTCGACATTCTTCTGACCGGCTCTCAGGAGGATCTGACAGCCCTGGGAGTGGTGGCGGGCTCCATGAATCTCGTAGATCATTCGGGACAGCAGGAGGTGATTCGTCGGGGGACGGAGCCGTACAGAACCGCCGGCGGGAGCTGCGCGAACACTATCCGTGGCATCGCCTGGCTCCGTCGTACCTTAGCAAGGAGCAAGGAGCCGGGACTTCCTCTCCCGCCGGAGCCCGCCTATACCGGCGCGGTGGGGAGCGACGAGAACGGTGCGGCCTTTAGCGGCTGCCTCGCCGCCGAGGGGGTCGAGCTCTCCCTGGCGAGCAAGACGACACCCACCGGAACCTCGGCGATTATCGTCACTCCGGACCACGAGCGTACCATGTTTACCTTTCTCGGCGCCTGCCGGGAGTACGAGCTCTCCGATCTAAATGAGTCCCTTCTAGAGAAGTGCACCGTCTTCCACACCACCGGCTATATGTGGGACACGGAAAACGAGGAGGCTGCGGCTAGGCGCGGCATAGAGTACGCCCGGGAGCGGGGAAAGCTCGTCTCCTTTGACGTGGCCGATCCCTTTGTTGTGCACCGCTTTCGAGAGAAGTTGGTAAGCTATCTCCCGGGTCGGATCGACTGCCTCTTTGCGAATAGGGATGAGCTAATTGCCATGGTGGGACTCGAGGAGGAGCCTGAGACGATCCTCGTGGAGGCGATGCGCTTTGCCCCGGTAGTGGTAATGAAAGTTGGCAGGGAAGGGTGCTACGTGGCGAGCGAGGCGGAAGGGATCGTCCATGTTCCGGGATTTCCGGTGGAGGCGAAGGATACCACCGGGGCGGGGGACGCCTTCGCCGGAGGATTTCTCTTTGCGCGGCTTCTCGGGGCACCTCTGACCGAGGCGTGCCGCGCCGCGAACAAGCTCGCCGCGGCGGTAGTCCAAGTGAACGGTTGCGATTACTCCCTTATTCCTCAGGAGAATCTACTATCCGTCCTGAGAGAGATTCCGAGGACTCCTGCAACGTCTCATCAAGAGCCTTGATAAGGCGATCCGCTATTTGAGAGAACTCCTCCACCTCTCGAGCGGGGAGTTGCTCCTCTCTTAGCTTAAAGAGCTCGTCGATTGAGAGAATTGCCGCGAGAATCGCTTTCTTGAGAGGATCGGTGGTGGAAACTGATGACTCTATCTCCCGGAGACGGTCTCGATAATATGCGACGATCCGTTCGAGATACTCGGGGCTCTCATCGGTTTCTATGGTAAATGAGGTCCCGAGCAGATCAATTCGCATACCCTAGAATATATCGAGCTCCTGCCCGTTTTCATCCTCCGTGGAGGACTCAGAGTCCGCGGTCTCTTCCGCATCCTCACGCTCCGCGGTGGTCGGCTGCTC
>JBKHED010000021.1:0-36475 GCA_046540995.1 Spirochaetaceae bacterium
ACCGCTACGACTATCTGGTAATCGCCAACGGCTCGAAGCCCAACTACTTCGGTTTTCAGCCTCAGGAGGGTGGGCAGCTGCACTCCGTGCACTCCTACCCCCGGGCGGTAGCGTTCAGGGAGGAGTTTTCTCGCCGCTCCCGAGAGGGAAGGGCACCGACGACGGTCGTAGTCGGCGGCGGCTACACGGGAGTGGAGGTGGCCGCCTCCCTCCGCTTCGGAACAGAGAGCTCCGGCCTCCATCCCCGGATCCTCGTGGTGGAGCTCGCGCAGGAGGTGGTGCCCGTTATGCCGGAGAAGACGAGAAGCAAGATTCGCGCGTACCTGGAGAGCCGGGATGTCGAGGTCCGCACGGGCACCTCACTGAAGGCGCTGATAGGAGAGCGGGCGGAGCTCTCCAACGGAGAAGAGATCGAGGACGCTCTTGTCTGCTGGTCCGCGGGGATGAAGGCCGCTCTGGAGGAGGTTGAAGGCACCGTGGACCGGACGCGAGACGGGCGCTTCGTTACCGACGAGACCCTCGCCCTGCCGGCCCACCCCGAGGTGTTCGCCGCTGGAGACGCGGCGGCCCTCAACAAGGGTGGGGATACCCTTCGGCGAGCGGTGAACTTCTCCGTTTACTCCGGTCGGCGAGCAGGGAAGAACGTCGCCGCCCGGATTACCGGGGGAGCGGTCCGGCCGTTTAAGCCCGCCGATCTGGGGTGGGTCATTCCCCTGAGCGAAATCAGCACCGGGAAGATACTCAACACAATCCCCGTGGCGGGCTCCTTGGGGCTGCGGCTCCACTACTTTATGTGCGGCTTCCGCCACTTCGGCGCCTCCCAGGCGTGGGAGTTTCACAAGACCGCCCTCCACCTGAGCCGTAGCCCCGGGATCATGGAGTTGACCGGATGAGCAGCAGCGTGGTCGGCACGCCCCTGAAGCGCTGGTTTCTCTCCCTCCGCCCTTACTCCTTTACCGCTTCCCTCATGCCGGTGGCCGTGGCGGTAGCCCTCTCGTTGTCCGGAAGTGACCCGATCCTCTGGTGGACCGTACCCTTCTTCGCACTCTCGGCGCTTCTCTTTCACGCCGGGACCAACGTCCTCAACGACTACTACGACTACCGCCACGGGGTCGACGGTCCCGACGATGAAGACCCGACGCACGCCATAACCCAGGGAACAGTCTCGCCCCGGTTTATGCTGATCTCCGGACACCTATACTTCCTCTTAGGGGTTCTCGTCGGAGCGCCAATCGCCCTGGAACGGGGGGCCTGGTTTCTCCTATCGGGTATCGGCGGCGCCCTGGGCGCTTACTTCTACACCAACGCTCGGTTTAGCTTTAAGTACGTCGCCTTGGGAGATCTCCTGGTCTTTCTGCTCATGGGACCGGCCCTCGTGGTAATGGGTGTCTGGGCGCTCACCGGCGGCGCGACTCCGGCAGCGATCTATCACGCCGTGCCCATGGCGCTCCTCGTGACCGCCATTCTCCACGGAAACAACCTCCGGAACATCGAGAATGACAGTGAGGCGGGGATACGAACCGTCGCTACCCTGTTGGGCGAAAAGAGAGCCCGCCTCCTTTTCGACCTCCTGCTCTTTCTCCCTTTTCTCCTGCTCCCGCTGCTGATTCTGACGAGGATCGCCCCGATAACCCTCCTCTTGCCGCTCCCGGCACTGATCCCCGCTATCAGGCTCAGCAGGATCGTCCATCGGAGGGAGGACATCATGCTTCTTCCGAAGCAAACCGCTCAGCTCCACCTGCTCTTTACCCTCCTCTACGTTGGAGCCCTTCTTCTGGGAAGGCTCCTATGATCGGCTCCGAGGAGTTGGAGCGCGAGATTGTCAGCCGCCTGGAGCGGGAGCTTCGGAAGGAGGAGCTCCTCTCTCAGGTGCCGAGTCTCCAGGGGGTCGTGGAGAGCTATCTCCGGAGAGGAGCGAAGCTCTTGCGGCCGATGCTGCTGCTGGAGGCCGCGTCCGCCTACGCGACCGAGACGCCGATATCGACGGAGCCGCTCTACGAGCTCGCCGCGGCCACCGAGCTCCTCCACGTCTTTGCCCTCATGCACGACGACCGGATCGACGCCTCCGGCCGTCCCGGGGTTCCCGCTGCGGAGACGCCCGGGAAGCTACCCTTCCTCGTCCTCGCCGGTGACCTCCTCCACACGATCGCAGTCGAAATGATTCACGATGCCGTGAAATCTTGGAACCTCTCCCCGGCCATTCCAGGCTGGGTCAGGACGGTCTCGGTGAGAACCATAGCGGGACAGGCACTCGAGCTTTCGCGCTTCGGAGACTCCGCTTCCCTTCCGGACGTGGACGCTCTTTTCCGGCTCTACGATCTCAAGACCGGTTACTACTCCTTCGTCGCGCCCTTGATTATCGGGGCTCTAGCCGCCCGGGGCGAGAGGGACGCAGGCAACCTAACCGAAGCGGACCTGCCAATGCTCGAGGAGATCGGCCTCCTTCTCGGCAGAGCCTTTCAACTAAAGGATGACGCCGAGGACACCGCCCGCCTCGCCCGGGAAACAAACGGGGTCGATCTCCCTCCCTGGGAGCTCGGACTGCTGCTCACCTATCTCGCACGGGAGGGAAAAGAGGAGGTGGCCCGCCGGATCCTCAGGGAGAATCAGAACCGGCGCGCCACGCTGGGCGGGCTCTCTCTCGAGCCGTTGACCGCCTGGGCCTCACACACCGCGGGATCGCTGCTCGCGGAGGCAGAAGAAATCGCAAGACGGCTCTCCATCTTTCGGGGAGCACGACTCGTCGAACGAACCGCATCCATTGCGGAGCTCCGGTAGGCGGCGATGGTCAGAGGGAGCGGAAGAAGATGTCTCCGGGACGTGGCAATTTGAGGGAACGGGCAACTCCTTTTACCTTGTCTCCCGGACACGAGACCCATACCTTCAATTCATGAGTAAGAAAGGTGTCTTTAAGGTAGTCCTCGCCCTTGTCGCGCTGCTTGTCCTCGCCGGTGCGGGTTTCTTCGGCTACGTGTGGTTCTCCGCCGGTACCGGCGAGCCCTCCCGAGAGACCGAGGCGGCGGAGCTGGAACCCGAGCAGCCGGAATCGATTGTCTACGAAGTTGTTGATGGGGAGTCCGAGGCGCGATTTGTCATCGAGGAAGTGCTCCGCGGCGAACCGAACACCGTCGTCGGCACAACCAGCGGGATCGATGGCTCAGTGGCCGTTGAGTTCCGGTCAAACGACGTCGAGATCGGGGAGTTCGCAATCAACGTGCGGACAATTGAGACCGACGACGAGGTGCGCGATCGCAGCATTCGTACTCTTATCCTGGAGTCCAATAAGGAGGAATTCGAGTTTTCCACCTTCAGACCCACCCAGATCAGCGGCCTTCCTGAGTCGATCGAGGTGGGAGACCGATTTTCCTTCGAAGTCACCGGAGATCTTACGGTTCGAGATGTCACAAGCTCGGTGACCTTCGATATGCGTGTCGATCTTCAATCGGAAGAGGAGATAAACGGCTCCGCCTCGACGACGATTCTCTGGGAGGATTTCGACATCACCATCCCCTACGTCGGTGGCGATTCGATCGTCGCAAGCGTGGAGGACCGGGTAGATTTGGAGTTGGAGTTCCTAGCTCGGGCGAGATAGCTCCGCTTCGATCTCCTCGAAGAGCTGTAGCACATCTCTTCCGTACCGGGCGACCTCTAGGAGTCGATCCTTCGCTTCTTCGTACCACTGCAGGTTCAGCCGCCCGCGATAACGCAGAAAGGCGAGCATCATGAGGCTGTTGTAGTAGTCGAGCCCCGCCTCTTCGGCGGCTCTCAGTATCGCCCGATCCTCGGAGATCACCGGGAGGGCGGCTTCCTCGGCAAACGCCAGAAGCCGCTGGTCGTTGGACTGTATGGGTTCTCCCGGGGCGCCGGTGATCTCGTCAACTCCCGGAGCCGGCGTCCCTTCCGGACTCCGAATCCGGGGCTCCGAGCGGGTGCTTCCCTCCGTGGAGACCACAGTTATCGGCAGGCTCGGCCAGCCGGTCTCGCCCACCACTTCCGGAACGGACTTGAGCGTAATAGTGCTGCCGAGAAGCCCGAGAAACCCCGCTTTCAGCATGTAGATTATGGAAGAGGCGTCGATCGCCGCCTCCTCGAGCCGGTCAAAACGCTCGCGCCGGTTCACGCCATGCCGGTTTTGTGAAAGCGAACGACCATGTGGATTACCGCCTCCTGATCACCGATGTTCTCGATATCGTGGTCCACGTCGCACTGGTAGCGAATGAAGTCACCTTCACCAAGCTCTTCGCTCCTCTCCCCGACGGAGACGCGGATCCTGCCCTCGAAGACGGTGAGAAACTCCTCGGTTCGCGGAAAGTGGGGGTTACTCCGCAACGCCCCGCCGGGGGAGAAGGTGAGCAGATACATCTCCAGGTCCTCGGCCATGCTCAAAGGGGTGAGCACCTTCATGTGGAGCCCCTCTTCATCGGTATCCAGAACGGTTATGTCGTTCTCCCGGGTTAAATGAAAGCGGCGAACAGGCCCGCTGGAGCCCTCCAGGAGTTCGTTGATATCCACGTCCAAGCCCCGGGCGATCTTCCAGACCGTGGCCACCGTTGGGTTCACCTTTTCCGACTCGATTTGCGAGAGCATCGCCTTGGAGACGCCGCTTCGTTCTGATAGTACGTTGAGGGTGTACCCCTTTTCCTGTCTTCGACTCTTTATGTTGGCGCCTATGAGCGGTGGTTGTGAGGTGTTCTCCATCAGTGATCCTCCGAAGGCAGAGTCAAAAAGGTTTGACATATGGAACGACACTGCCTACGCTGTATAATATATTTAACTCGGGTTCACTATAATGCTATATCACCGGTGAGGTCTTGTCAAAGATTATGAAGCGAATACTGATTACCGGAGCCCTCGGTCAGCTCGGAAGCGAGCTGTCGGCGGCGCTTCGAGAACGATACGGCGTGGAGAACGTCGTGGCTACCGACATTCGGGATGACGTAAACAGGGACCTCGTGGCGCAAGGCCCTTTCGAGATTCTCGACGCCCAGAAGGGCGAGGCGATTCGAGAGGTTGTTCGGCGCCACAAGATAGACACGGTCTACCATTTAGCGGCGCTCCTCTCCGCCACCGCCGAACAGAGACCGCAGCTGGCGTGGGAGCTCAACATGAGCAGCCTTATCGCGGTGCTCGAAGTCGCCCGGGAGGAGGGGTGCGCGGTATTCACCCCGAGCTCCATAGGCTCCTTCGGTCCCTCAACCCCAAAGGACTGGACCGCTCAGGACACCCTGCAGCGCCCCACCTCCATGTACGGCGTCACCAAGGTTGCCGGCGAGCTCCTCTGCGACTATTACTTTCACAAGTTCGGCGTGGACACCCGAGGGGTTCGCTATCCCGGCCTCATTTCTTACAAGACCAAGCCCGGCGGCGGCACTACCGACTACGCCGTGGAGATCTTCTACGCCGCCGTTCGGGAGGGGAGGTACACCTGCTTTCTCAAAGGAGACACCTACCTCGACATGATGTACATGCCCGACGCGGTAAAGGCGGCGATCGATATCATGGAGGCGGACCCTGATCGTCTCAGGCACCGCAACGCCTTTAACGTTACGGCCATGAGCCTCTGTCCGGAGGATCTTGCCGGCTACATTCGGGCGCACATTCCGAGTTTCGAGATCGACTACGCCATCGATCCCCTTCGGCAGGCGATCGCCAACTCCTGGCCCAATAACATGGAGGATTACGCGGCCCGGGTTGAGTGGGGCTGGAAACCCGATTACGGTACGCTAGAGATGACCGCGGAAATGCTCGAAAGAATAGGGGAGCGAGAAAATGTCACGAAAGATGCTTGAGCATATCACCAGGACTCTTGGGGAACTGGAAAGCCAGGGGCTCTACAAGCAGGAGCGGATTATAGCCTCCCCCCAATCCGCGGAGATCAGTGTACGCACCTCCGGGTCGGAACCCCGGGAGGTGGTAAACTTCTGCGCCAACAACTACCTCGGCCTCAGTAATCACCCGAAGATCGTCAAGGCCGCCTCGGAAATGATGGAACGACGCGGGTACGGCCTCTCCTCGGTTCGCTTCATTTGCGGAACCCAGGACACCCACAAGGAGCTCGAGGCGGCGATTTCCCGGTTTTTGGGGACGGAGGATACGATTCTCTACGCCGCGGCCTTCGATGCCAACGGCGGCGTCTTCGAGCCTCTGCTTGGGAAGGAAGACGCGATTATCTCCGACGAGCTCAACCACGCCTCGATTATCGACGGCGTCCGCCTCTGCAAGGCGGCCCGGTACCGGTACAAACACGCGGACATGGACTCCTTGCGGGAGCAGCTCGAGGCGGCGAAGGACGCCCGATACCGCCTCATCGCCACGGATGGCGTCTTTTCCATGGATGGCGACATGGCCCCGCTGCCCCGGATCGTCGAGCTCGCCGAGGAGTACGACGCCCTCACCATGGTGGACGACTGCCACGCCACCGGCTACATCGGAGAGACCGGCCGCGGAACCTGGGAGCACTTCGGGCTCCAGGGCAAAATAGACATAATCACCACCACCTTCGGGAAGGCTCTTGGCGGCGCCTCCGGGGGGTGCACCAGCGGCCGCAAAGAGATTATCGAGATGCTTCGGCAGCGCTCCCGACCCTACCTCTTTTCCAACACCCTCGCGCCGGCTATCGTCGGGGGGACCCTCAAGGCCCTCGAGCTCATTGAGACCGACCGGAGTTTGAAGGAAAAGCTCGAGGCAAACGTGCGCCGATTCCGAGAGGGGGTGACCCGGATCGGCCTCGACGTCCTCCAGGGCCCTACGGCTATTGTTCCGGTGATGCTCTACGACGAGCCGACGGCGGTCAAAATGGCGGAGATGCTCCTGGAGGAGGGGATCTACGTTATCGGCTTCACCTATCCCGTGGTACCGAAGAGGAAGGCGCGCATCCGAGTCCAACTCTCCGCGGCCCACAGCGAGGAACAAATCGACCGCGCTGTTACTGCCTTCGAAAAGGCCGCCCGGACCCTGGAGCTTCTCTGAGCTCCGGGACCCGGCGGGCAGAGGAGTGGGCGGCCGGGAAGAGGCTACTCATCCTCCCTCCTGGGGGCCTCCGAAATCGGCCCCCCCGGCCGCAGCAGAAACCGCCGCTGCACCTGCGGCTCCTCTTCCTCGGGCACGCCGATTGCGAGGACGGTGGCTTCTCCTCCGACAAGGTGAAGGATTTGCCCGCCCTCGTCATCGGTGAGCTCCAGCCAGAGCTCCCGGTCCCTGGGATACTCGAAGCGTACGGTCCGTTTTACCCGGTCGACCAAGACCCCCGGCAGCTCTTCCCGGATTCTCCGATCCTTGTACCCGCCGACCGCTTCGTCTCCGTCGGTGAGCCACGCCTCTCGGAAGTTCTCCACCACCAGGAGTGCCCGGCCTTCCTCGTCTAGCTCCTCCCGCCGGGCGGTCAGAAACCGGCGCAACGGCTCTTCGGGATGGTCGTACTCCTCATTCACTTCCACGAGAAAGAGCCGGTTCGGCTGCCGCTTCCGGGGTCCGTCGCTATTACTCCACTCGATGAGAGACTCCTCCCGCTCTTCCTCGAGAAAGACGCGAACCCTCTCGGCGTCCAGGCTTCGGAGGTTGAGATCCTCCTCGGACTTCCAGTTGTTCGCCACGAGAAGATCGATATACTCGCCGCGGTAGTCGTGAATGTAGCCGTAGACCAGCATGGAATGGTGAAGCTCCGGCCCGATAAAGCCCACCGCCCCGGGCTCTCCATCGCCGATCCGTTCAACGATCCGTTTCACCTCACCGAGGAGCGCACCCCTGCTCTGGGGCTCCCCGGGGTCTACTTCCATCGGTTCACCCGCGGCAGCAGGCCGAAGGAGAAACTGGTTGTAGACAATGTCTAGCTGCAGGTAGTTCATCTCACGCTGATATCGACGAACCCGCTGACGGATCTCATAGGCGGAGTCGTAGTAGCTCGGCAGGAGCTCCGGATCGCGCCAGTACCGGAGGGAGCTTCCGGAAAAGGCGTAGCAGCGCCCGGGATTTTCGCCGAAGAGACTGTACATGTAGTCGGTGAGCAGGACGAGCTCCGCCTCCGCCGCCTCGCCGAAACGCTCCTCCAGCCAGTCCGCGAGGATTTCGGAATAGGTGCCGATGATACTCTCGTAGTCGGCGTTGTTGCCGAAACGAAAGTTATCCCGGCCGAAGACGAAGTCTACGAAGCCGATCTCGTACTCCCGGGATGCCACATCTCCTTCTAAACGGAGATCTACCGTCGCCTGCCGGACGCCGGGGGTCAGAAAGGGAGAGAGGCGTAGCTTCATTTGCCCTTCCGGTCGCTCCGAGGGGAGAAGAAAACGGTGTTTTCCCGCATCGCTATCAAACCTCAGCTCCCTGAGCTGCCGCTTCGGGTCCTCCACCGCAATCTCGAGAAGAAGCGGGCTCCCGCTGTGGCAGTGTATCTCCGCGCCCACCTCCCCCCGCCCCTCCTGAGCGGCAACCCCGGTTAGAAGAGTCAAAAGGAGTGCAGCCGATAGGAGGCCGACAGGGGGTCGGCAAGCGCCGACTTGGCGGGGTCGGGATCGGGGACGGAGGATGCTTCTCATGAGTGGCGATGAGCCCCCTGACGAAAGAGAAACCCGTAGATTCGGTCCCGCTTCCCCTCGGGGATGGCGACCCACTTGAGATGGAGGTGCTCTCCGTTCTCGGAGACCCGGATTACCTTCGCCGTCACCTCCAGCTCCTCCTCCTTGGCAAAGTAGAGTGTTACCTGAAGCTCTTCGTTCCGCCGGAATCGCCGCTCCGGATTCACGATAGTCGCGCCTCCGCCACCGATATCGACGGTCACCGAGGAAAACCGGTCGCCGTTGCCGTCGAGAGGCTCGAGCTCCACGGGAACCTCCGCGAGCCGCCGGGCGTGCTCCCGCCGTTGACTTCCCTCGAGGTCCTCGCTGTGCTGCAGTTCCACGATCTCCCCTTCGTTCCTGAGCACATGGGACTCGAAGCTGAAGACCCCTCCGTCGCCCTCATAGACAACCTTAACCGGAGAGCCGGTTGGAGGCAGCTGCACCCGCTGTTTCGGCTCAACTCGAAAGGCGCCGGTAGTCGGCGGAAGCACTCGAGCCGCAAACCTGCGGTTTCGCCGATCGGTTAGAAGCACCTGTGAGTCCATGGGAATCTCGGTACTCGAGCTCGGTTTGCTTCCAACCATACTCCCGGCGAATCCGAGCTTGACCCGGAGGGCGGCGATCTGAGCCCGTTCCAAGGTGCCCGCCTCTCTCGCGGCCTTGGCGGCGCGGTTAAAGAGCCCCTGTTCCTCGAAGAGCCGATACCCGGGAACCCGAATCCGCGAAGCGAGCTCCTCTAAGGCTACCCGGTCCAGGGGGCTCATGGATGTAGAGTCGAGATACTCTCTGTACTTCCTCTGCGCCTCCAGTGCCTGACGCTCCTTTTCGGCCTTTCGCTGTCTGACAAAGAGCAGAGCGAAAAAGAAGACGAAGAGGAGAATGAAGGCGACGGCCATGGCGACCTCGACCGGAGTGCTCGAAAAGGCGGTGGCGAAGTCCTCAATGGGGTTGTTCATCTTTTCGCTCCCCTCCGGAGGCCGTCGGATTCATCGCGTGAGACCTCTGGGTACACCTAGAGAGTATGACAACTCGCCGCACCGGTCCACGCAAACCGTATCGTTCGTTGCTGTTGAATCGACCTGGGCCGTTGGTGGCGGAGAGCTACGGCCGTCTCACTTTGCAGAGGCCTTCATAATCGCACGAAAGAGCCGGTGCCGGGTCCCGTCTTCCACATTGTTGAATCGAAGGTGAAGAAGGCTGTTGCCCCGGGAGGTACGAACCACCGTCGCGGGTATGCTGATCTTCTCGTCTCCGCCGAAGCTGAAGGAACAGCTCAGTCGCTGACCCGGGCCGAACCGTTTCCGTGGGTTTCTAACCGCCGATCCGCCGATACTAATGTCCTCGGTTCGGGAGGCCGCTGAAACACTCCCCACCCGGAGCTCCACGGGCATCCGCATCTGCCGGCGCCGATGCTTCCTCCGTTGAACCCGCTCCAAATCCGAAGTGTGATCGAGAAGAAGACGCCTTCCCTCCTGGGCCTGGACGGTTGTCTCAAACCGGTAGAGCCCCTCCTTCCCCTTGCAAATCACATCAACCTTTCTGCCGGGCTTAAAACTCGTCTGCCCGCTCCTGAGGCGAACCTTCAAAGCCGAGGGGAGATTGGTCGTGATCTCCCCGGCGCCGCTGTTCATAGTGGCGTCCGCCACGGAGATCTCGATACCCGCCCCGAGCTTGAGGGTGCTCAAGCCGCCCTCTCCGAGCTTATGCGCCTCGAAACCGAGGTGCCTGGCGAGAGTTCGCAGTTCATCGAGGGTTGCAATGCCTTCGGCGAGGGCGCGGCGGGCCGCTCTGAGAAAGGCGTCCTCGTCGGAGGTAATCTTATGAGCGTTTCCGGGAGTTCGAAAAAGCCAGGCGAGGCGCCCGAGGACGTCCCGGTCGTAAGCGGAGAGCCCCGGAGCTCCAAGGGGATCGAGTCTCGGCTTTCGCGGTTTCAGCGGCCGTGCCGGCGGGGGGGTCGGTTTCTTCTTCCTTCCGCGGAAAGTCGCCAGCAGTATGAGAACGAGAATAAGCATCGAGGCGAGAATGAGTATCTCCGTCGAGTTCGCTCCGAACAATCGATCACCCCCAGCAGTACGGCAACTCCAATTCTCTGTTTTGGAGCTGAAAATGTCCAGTAGCTATACTGTTTCCTCCCGTCGAAGAGTCCTTCAACGGGCCGGGGAGGATGCCGATACTCCAAAGAGATGAAGCGTTTCCAGTCGGCACTACGGTCCTTTCTCATCCTTATCCTCCTGAGCTCTCTTCTCTTTGGGTGCGCAACCCCTCCGCAGGAACCGGAGCCGGAACCTCCGTCCCCACCGCCGGCACCAGCTCCGAAGCCCGAGCCCGAACCTCCTGCTCCGGAGCCGCGAGGGACCGCACCCCTGGTGGGAACCCTCTGGGAGCTCACCCATCAGTACGCAAGTGAGGAGATTGCGTCCCCTCCCCGAGGAACGGTTCGCCTCCGCTTTACCGAGGATGGTGAGCAACTCCTGCAGGTAGAGGGACCGGTCAATCGGATGGTCGCTGACTACGGCTACGCCGTCAGGGAGAAGAAGAGCGGGGATCCCAACTACGAGGAAGGGACGCTATCCCTTTCCGAAATCGCCAGAACTCGACGGAGCGGGCCCCATATCCGATACGAGGATCTCATGGTGAGCAATCTGGAGCTCGTCCAGGGCTACTATATCACCGGCGAGCGCCCCTTGGAGAGCACGCTTACGATCTTCGGCGGTTACGGCCGGGAGGAGATCATCCTCTTCGAACTGAGGGCCGTAGAGCTTCCCCCGGATTGATTCCGGGAGCATCGCTCTTGCACCTAGCGCTTCCCGGCCTCTATGATGCGGGGTGTCTCCGGAGGTCTGATTCGTGAACAGTGCTCTACGAGACCTCAGCTCGGCGGGGCGAAGGAGCTCCGGGGCGATCTGGAGGCGGGAAGACGATGGTGGCCGTGGAGGTGATGGAATTCTTGCGCGACTGGATAACCGGTCACATCAAGGGGTGCGACAAGCTCTACCCGGAACGGCAGGAAGAGCTGCGGGAGCTCTTCGAGGCGGAGGGGCTCTCTCTGATGGGTGTGGCCGATCCGGTACTCAACGAGGCCGGCGAGGCGGAGTACCGGGAGTGGCTGCGGCGAAATTTCCACGGCTCGATGAGCTACATGGAGCGACACGCGGCGGCAAAATTTCGACCGGGCGAGCTCCTCTCCGGATGCCGGTCCATTCTTGTGGTGGGGCTCAACTACTACCAGGAGGCCCCGGATACACCGGAGGGCGGCGGGCGTGTCGCGCGGTACGCCTGGGGGCGGGACTATCACAAGGTGCTCGGTAACCGGCTCAAACGGATCCGCCGACGCCTCGAGGAGGCGTACCCGGGCGAGCGGTTTCGGAACTTCACCGACGCCACCCCCTTGGCGGAGCGGTACTACGCGGAGCGGGCGGGCATCGGATTCCAGGGACGAAACACG
Organism: Spirochaetaceae bacterium; assembly: GCA_046540995.1. Taxonomy (GTDB): domain Bacteria; phylum Spirochaetota; class Spirochaetia; order DSM-27196; family Alkalispirochaetaceae; genus CAYZHV01. Next base: position 11,998 of record JBKHED010000021.1, read on the forward strand.
TTACTCATCTCGAGCCAGTACGGCTCCTGGTTTCTCATCGGGGAAATTCTCTCAACCCGCCACTTTCCGGCGAGCTCCCCAGAGGAAGGACGCCACGGGGCGTGCCCGAGCTCTTGCCGAAAGTGCATCGACGTCTGTCCCACCGGCGCTCTCTACGCACCCCACCGTATCGACGCCTCCCGCTGCATTTCCTACCTCACAATCGAGCACAAGGGCTCCATACCCGAGGAGCTCCGTCCCCGCATCGGAAACTGGCTCTTCGGCTGCGATCTCTGCCAGGAGGTGTGCCCCCTGAACGTGCGCCGGCAGGTGACCGGAGAGAGCGACTTTCTGCGAATCAACGCCGGCGCCGCCGTGGAGCTCCGGGAGATTCTCTCTATACCCGACGAGGAGAGCTTCAAAGAGCGCTTCGCCGGTAGTCCCCTCATGCGCGCCGGCCGGATCGGCCTCATTCGAAACGCCTGCATCGTGGCGGCAAACAACGGAGCCCGGGCGCTGCTGCCGGAGCTCCGGCGACTGACCACCGATATGAACGGGGTCATAGCCGAGCACGCCGAGTGGGCGGTTAGACGGCTGGAAGGGTAAGGGACTTTGTTTAGACGGCACTGGTCGATTAGATTATAAAAGTGTTCACCCGTTTCCGATTTCTACTCTTCTTCTGTATTCTAATAACCGCGACGGCTCCGTTCACTGCCTCCTCGGAAGAAGAGGGGACCGGCGAGGAAGAGCTTCCGGCGGAACCGCGGACGGAGGATACCCGAGCTCTGGAGCCTACCCTAGACGTGGACGCGGTGGGTGTCCGGGTTCAGCCGCAACTCGAGTTCGTCATTCCCTACGGCGTAATCTCCCAGAGCGCGGACATTCCCATCGGTCAGTCCGTGGTCTCAACCAAGGCGGATTTCGATCTCGCCGCCTCCGCCGTGGCCGGCGAAGTCGGTCTCAGCCGCCGATTCGGGAACTGGGAGCCCGGTCTGCGAGGCTACCAGCGTTCCAACACCGAAGGAATAGCTCAGCCTCGCATAGCCGGCGACGAGGTACGCCTCTTACCGGATGAGCGGTATCTTGAGCGGGAGCGCGGCGTGGTGGGCGACCTGAACTGGTTCGTCCGGGAGGATCTTGTCGGTAACGGCGCCCTCGAACTGACCGAATCTATTGAGACACTGCTCTCGGAGCCGCCGGATGGAGAAGAGATCCGAGAGTCCCAGTTCGAGCTCATCCCGTCCATCTCGATGGAGCTTCGTTCGCTGCGCATCCCCACTCCCGGCAGGTCGGCGGATATCCAGGGAAGCTATCTTCGGTTCACCCTCTCCCAACGACACATCGATCGGTTTTCGAAGCCCGTGGTTCTTTCCGGCGGGGTGGCGACGCTCCTGAGCCTCGATCCGCTGCCGCGCATCAACGTAGAGCATCAGCTCTCGGCGACGACTCCGCTCTACATCTACGACCGGGAGCTCTTTGAGCCGCTCAGTCTCGGAGGATTCGACTCTCTCCGGGGCTTCGACAGCGGCAACGTGACGGAGACCCGAGGTTTTCTCGCCCGAAACACGGTGACCTGGCGAGCGTTACCGGAGAAGGAAGCCGCCCTCGACTCTCCGGTGGTGGGAGAAGAGGATGAGACCGTAAAGGTGCGGATCCACAACTTCAAAGCGCTCCTTGCGGTGGACGCCCTGGTAGCTCAGGAGGAGCCGGAGTTGGAGTCGGAGGTTTCCGGGTATCTCGGCACCGGCCCCGGGGCGGCGGTCACCGTAAGCGCCGGGGAGTCGGTCCACTTCGACCTGCGCGCCTATCTCGTCTGGCCAGTTGGCTACAGCGAAATTCCTGTCTTCTATCTCCAAGGCGCGATTTTCTCGGTTGCTACGGATTAGACGCCGGTTTCCGAGCGTGACGCAATTTCCCGAGCCGTGAGGGTACGCGATCCGAGCCGCTTCGGAACCGCGCCGAGGAAACCGGGAGCACTCAAGCAGGCGCTTCCGAGCGCCGGCTGAGAAAGAAGACCCCCAGGAGCAGCGGCGCGGCCATGGCGAGAATGTACCGTCCCGGAAGGAGCTCCGAGGTGATCCCGGCGAGATAGGGGAATATCGCGGCGCCGAGTCCCCCGGCGGCAACGACGATGGTCGTCCCGGTTTCGTGGCCCGAGACGCCGCTGGTGGCAACGATCAGCGGCCAGATGCCCGCGCAGGCGGCGGCGGCAAGGACCAGGGCAAGCCAGAGGAGCCACTCACCGCTCACCGTGGCGAGCATGACCGCCGAGATCACCCCGAGGAGCGAGGTAAACCGGAGGAGTGTGGTGGGCGAGAAGCGGCCGGTGATACGGGCGGTGACGATTCTACCGGCGAGCATGCCGAGCCAGAAGAGCGTCGGCGCGAGCCTCGCCCGTCCGAGGGGGATACCGTGGTAGAGCTCCATCACCGTTGGCGCCCAGCCGAAGATCGTCACTTCCGCGCCGACGTACAGCGCCATGGCGACGGAAACCCTGAAAAGAGGGCGCCAGAGAAAGGCTCCTCCCTCCCCATGGACGTGGGCGAATCGATCCGCTCTCATTCTGAGACCAAACAGGAGCGCCACCAGAGCGACCGCCGCGAGGAAGAAGAAGAGCCTTCGCCACTCGGCGCCGAGCTGTTCCTCCATGGCGAGATAGACCGGAGTAAGGAGGGCACCCACGGCGAAGAAGACTTGGGTCAGAGCAACGAGCCTTCCTGCCTCCGACTCGTTCCGGGAGGTCATCACCTGCAGGGTAGCGGTGTGACTCTCGATGAGGCCGCCGGAGCCCCCGGCGACGAAGAGCGCCACCGCCAGAAGCAGAAAGCTCCCCGAGCCTCCCGCCGCGGCAAGGGCTATGGTATAGAGAGCCGCCGCCAGAGTTACCAACCGAAGACGGGCCCGCAATCCACGGAGCAGAAGAGAAAGCACAATCAGACCGAGAAAGCCCCCGAAGTGCAGTGTGTAAAGTATCCCTGCCCGGCTCGGCGGGATGCCGAAGTCCGAAGCGACCTCCAGAAGAGAGGCGCTCAGGCCGGTCATGACACTCGCCAGCACCAGCATGCCTAACGCGGTAAAACCTGCAAGCTTAAATCGTTCGTCCATGGGAGCTCGGAGTATACCTAGAACCGGCGAGGCACGAAAGAAGGTCCCCTTGCGCAGAGGGCCCTCATCCGGTAGTAGTTTCGGTAGTTATGAAGATAGTTCTCATTATCGCGCTGCTTCTCTCGATACCCGGCCTTCTCCTTGCCGAGGGGGGATTTGCCAGTCGGTTTCACTCCCTGGAAGGATGGCGCCTGGTCAATTTCGAGGAAGAAATGGATCCGACTCTCTTCGAACCCGCGGAGATCGATGGACGGCAGCTCCTCCGAGTCGTTTCTGACGGCAGCGCCTCTATGATCATCCGGGAGAATCCCATCAACGTCTACGAAACTCCCTACGTTTCCTGGAAGTGGAAGCTCATAGATCCCTTGGAAGACGCCAACCTTATGAGCATCTTTAGCGAGGATACGCCGATCCGTATTCTCGTCACCTTTCGGGATGAGTTGGAGAACCTCCCCTGGTGGCTCCGCGCCTGGGCCCGCCGCCAGCTCGAAAAGCACGGTGAGCTCCCCCCGACCAGCGCTCTCAACTACGTCTGGTCAACCCGGGACCACGGAGATGAGCCGTTCAAGAGCATGTGGTCCCGAAGAATTCAATTCATCGTCAAGAACTCCGGAGAGGAGCGAATGGGCTCCTGGCAGGAGCACCGAGTTAACGTAGTCGAAGACTACCGCCGGGCGATGGGAACGGACCCCCCGGCCGAGGCGTTTATCGCGGTCATGAGTGACTCCGACAACACCGGCGGCTACGCCGAAGCGTGGGTGGAGTACGTAGGCGCGTTCGCCGAGTAACCCCGGCAGGAAACTATCGATCAGCAGCGCCGTCTTGCTCTTGCCTATCGTGCAGCCTCCGTGAAATACTTCTCGGGCTGCCCCGACGACGGCGTAGCTAGTGGGGTTTTCGTGTTTAGTAATCGACGCCGCCGAGTAGTCTGGTTTCGGTGGTCCCTTACCAGCAAACTGTTCTTCTCCTACGCCGCTGTCCTCGCAGCCCTGGCGATGATCTTTTCCCTCTCCTACGGAGTTATCGTGCTAAAGAGAGTCCGCGTCATCGCCGCCGAACAGAGCGAGCGCGCTGCAGTTACACTCTCCAGCGCCCTGATAGAAGAGGGGCGGGACGAAAGCAGGTCGACGCTTCGAAGCCACGCCGAGTCCGCGGCTCGGGTTGCCCAGCAGATCCATCGCTCCCTGAGAGCCGGGGAACTCGAAAGCGGCGAAGCTAAGCGCCGGGCGATCGATTACCTGCGAGAGACCACGATTGGAAATGAGGGGTATTTCTACGTCGTTAATAGCGAGGGCGACGTGATATACCACCCCTCCTCCGACCTCATCGGCACAAATCAGCAAGAGTACGAGTTTGTCCGTCGGCAAACGGTTCGAAAGAACGGGTTCTTCACCTACTCCTGGGATAATGCGGGGGATTCGGAGCCCCGAAAGAAGCTCGCCTACATGGCTTACTTTCCATCCTGGGACTGGATCATAACCGCCACGGATTACGAAGAGGGACTACTCAACAGGGTCCCCTCCGAAGGGATCGAAAAACTGCTCGACAGCTATGAGCTGAGCAGCGGCGGGGCTGCCTACGTCTTCGGCGGCAACGGGGCGCTCCTGTTCGACTCCTTTCGCGGCAACCGATGGTCTCGAATCGCCGCCCGACAGGTGACCCCCGGGGAGCCGGGCGTCGCTCTTCTTCACCATGAGCCGGGCCGGAGCCTCACCTATCTCGCCTGGCACCCGTTACCGGGCTATGACGCCTCGGCGGCGATAGTATACTCCGGAGATCATCTTACCCAGGCGTTCGCAATCTACCTCCCCTATCTCGCCGCGTCGATCGCTGCGTCCCTGCTCCTCCTGCTCTTCCTCAGCAAGCTCATGGCGGAGATGGTTACCGCCCCGATCAAGCGAATCACCGCCCGTTTCGTCTCGCAAACCGAGAAAGAGGCGGTTGGCGAGGTCTCCGGTACCGATGATCTCACGCATCTCGTCCTCCGCCTCCTGCGAACCTCCGTGCGCCTCGAGTACGAGCGGCAGCAGCGGGCGGAGGCGCAGAACCGCCTCGCCTACATGGCGAGCCATGACGCCCTCACGGGACTTCCGAACCGCGCCTCCCTCGGCGACAGCCTCAACCAGACGGTGCAGGCGTGCCGCCGACGGGGCTTACGGGCGGCGGTGCTCTTTCTCGACATAGACAACTTTAAGGACATCAACGACAGCTACGGCCATCCCGTAGGTGACGGCCTTCTCAGGCAGGTTGCGGCGACGCTCAAGGAAGGGCTCCGGGGAGAGGATCTAGTGGCCCGTTTCGGTGGAGACGAGTTCGTCATGGTTCTCCCCTTTATCGAGGACGAAATGCAGGTGGTGGATGTCGTCCGACGCCTCATGACCACGATCCGACGCCCCCTGAGAATCGAGAACCGCTCCCTCCGCCCCGCGGCCTCCATAGGCGTGGCGATCTATCCGGATAACGGCGAAGAGCCCGGTGAGCTTCTGCAAAACGCCGACGCGGCAATGTACGAGGCGAAGCGCAGCGGCCGCGCCACCTACCGGTTTCATGACCCCGAGATGAACCAGATCGCCCGCTCCCGCCTCGCCCTACTGGACGACGTCCGCCGAGCTCTTCACACCGGAGAGTTCGAGCTCTACTGGCAGCCGATAGTCGCAGCGGGCTCGCTGGAACTAGTTCGGGCGGAGGCACTCCTGCGGTGGAACCGAGAAGGCACCCTCGTCGAACCCGGGGATTTTCTGCCGTTGGTGGAGAACTCCCCAATCGCCGGAGAGCTCGGGCAGTGGGTCGCCCGCACCACCGCCCGTAGCGTGAGCGCCCTCCATTCCCAGCTTCCCACCGATTTCTCGGTCTCCATCAATGTCGCCCCCTCGGAGATTGTGGTGAACCGCTTCGTGGAGCGCCTCGTCGAGAACCTCGGCGAGCAAGAGGAGTCCGCTGGCCGGATCCACGTGGAGATCACCGAAAGCGCGGCTATACACGATATCGAGACCGCCAAAGAAGTCCTCACCGGACTGAGGGCTGCAGGAATTCCGGTTCATCTCGATGACTTTGGCGAGGGCTACGCCTCCCTACGCTATCTTCGAGAGTTTGGTTTCGACGCGGTCAAGCTCGACCGCTCCTTCTTGAGGGAGGTCCCCGACTCTCCTCGGGCGTGCTCTCTGGTGAGAGGCTTCGTGGAGCTCGCCCACGGTATGGGCCTCGAAGTGACCATCGAGGGCGTGGAAACCGCCGAGCAGCTCACTTTTCTCCGAGAGCTCGGAGCGGACTATCTCCAGGGCTACTTCATCGGCCGCCCAACTCCGGTAGGAACCTTTATTCAACACTACCGGTCGGGATACACGATTCCCCTTCTCTCACCGAAAGGCACAACCTAGTCGACAGCTACTCGTTCCGTTGGTATGATCCTCCGCGGAGGTACTCACATGGCAATGAAAAACGTACGTCTACGCTCAAAGGAACAGCAGAGCCGAAGTGAAGTAGCTCAGGCTCTCCGAAAACTTGCCGACCGCCTGGAGGAAAACAAGGTAGCCCTCGGGCAGGGGAACGAGCAAGTTACCCTCACGTTACCGGAACGGGTAGAGCTGAAGATGAAGGTGACCGAGAAACCGAAGGGTCAGTCGACGAAGCAGAAGCTCGAGGTGGAGCTGAGCTGGACCGAGGGAGAGAGCGCCTCCCAGGGCGTCCACATAGATTAGGCGTAACCCGCCCCAAAGCCAACGCCTCAGGCGTCGTAAATCTGATGCGTCTCTCTGTCGAGCTGCGTGAGCTGGTTCTGATTCTCCTCGGTAATCCGCTCGATCGACTCGATCACTCCCGAGAGACGCTCGGCGGTTTCTCCGTTGTTCTCCATAAGCTTGGTTAGCCGCTCGGCGATCTCTTCCAGGCGCTGGGCGGACTCCCGCCCCCCTTCGGAGAGCTTTTTTCCCTCCTTGGACGCCTCGGTAACCAGCGTCGTCGTTTCCCTCAGCTGGGTGACCGAATCGAGAATCTCCCTGGAGCCCTGGGCGAGCTCCGAGAGTCCGGAAATGAGCTCCTGGAAGGTGTCATTCATCTTTCCGATCTCATCGTGAATCCGGGAGAAGAGCGCCGCCGCCTGGGAGTTGATCGCTCCCGCCTCTTCCACGTCCGAGGCGGTGCCTCGCAGGGCCTCGGCGATCTGCCTTGCGTAGTTTGAGGAGGTTTCCGATAGTTGCCTGATTTCGTCGGCGACAACCGCAAATCCTGCTCCGTGGGTGCCGGCGTGAGCCGCCTCGATGGCGGCGTTCATGGCGAGCATGTTGGACTGCGCGGCGATCTTGCTTATCATCTGCACAAAGTCGAGCATCTTCCTGGAGGACTCGGCAATCGCCCGCATCGCCTCCTCTGACCGTCCCATTTGACTCGCTCCCTCTTCCGCGGTTTCCACCAGCTGCGCCACCTGACCGCTTCGGTCCCGGGAAATGGAGCTCATGTTCTGAATGGAGCCGTTCATCTCCTCCACGGCGGCGGTCGCCTCCTCCACGAAGGCGCTCTGGCTCGACATCTGCTGCTCCAGGGAAGATGACTGCTCCGAGAGAATCCTGCTCTGCTCCGAGAGGCTTCCGAGGGATTGCTGAAACTCTGAAATGACCTCTCCGTTCTCCTTGCGCTGCTCTTTGAGGGAGCCGACGGCCGCCGACGCCTCCTCTCCCGCTCGCTTCAGCCTCTCACCGATCTCCAAACCTTGGCGAAAGCCGTCAAAGAGCTCCTTGAGGGAGTCGTACTGACCGGCGAGGCGGCGGTGCGTCTGTTCCAGGTCCCGGACCACTCCGGCGGAGAGATTGAAGAGCGCGAGAGCTATGAAGAAGGCGATGGCGCTCAGAACCGTAGCCAGAACTCCCGGGCCGATGATTTCGGCGAAGCTGAAGAGCTGTGGACGCAGGAGCGGAGAGAGAAAGAAGAGGAGCACTACCGAGGCGATAGCTAGTATTCCGGTAATCAGGAGCGATCGGCGACTGACATGGACCATGGCGGCGTCGAATATCACGATACCCATAATCGCCGTGTGCGACTGCAACTCGTAGAGGGAGTCGCCCACCGCAAAGCGCAGCGCCGTAAGAAGGAGGAGAAGAAAGTAGACGTGCAACGCCCCGGCCACTCTCAGGGCCCCCCGGTAGACGAAAAGGTCTGAGACCAGGAAGACCACGATCAGGGCCGACAGGGCGGTGATACGGAGCGGGGATTGCCCCTGTATCACGTAGAGCAGCACCAGCAGGAGCACCGCCGCCGCCAGAAAGAGGTTAACGGAAAAGAGTATGCCCGCCTTGAGTTGGTTGACCCGGCCGGCGGAGGCGTACCGCTCGGAGAGTCGAGAGTTGACGGAGAGGTTCATCTTTTAGTTGGTACGCGGAGTGAAAAGAAATGTCAATCCCTGGAGCGAACGGCTGTATCATTATGATACACAAGGGGGAAACTCGAAATTTGTCAAGAAAAACCTTGAAGTAATCGATTACATGTTGTACGTTCTACGGAGATCAAGAGAGGAGAAGAAAGAGATGAGAGAGACAAGAACGCGAACACGGACGGATGACCTTAAGGCGATGTTTCTTAAGGAGGGAATACAGTTTTCCCGCGAAGCGGGATGGGAAGAGCTCGAGGAGCACGTCGAGGTTCATCAGTACCACCTCGGACAGCAGCTCAACACGCAGGTAGGCTGGGACGACGCCGTCTACTCCTGGTATGAGAACGTCCTCAATCCCTTGAAGCGGGTTGTGGGAAGCTGGGAGTTTCGGCAAGCCTTTCCCCGGCAGCCTCTCGGGGACCTCTATCTCGCCGTTTCGGACCATTGGCACTACCTAAAGGAGAAGGATCCGAGCGCTACGCCCGAGGAGGCTGCACGGAGCTTCGCTACGCACTACGGCAAGGGCCTCGGCCGCTGGTTCTCCCGATTTCTTATTCCGGCGAACCGGTAACCGCCGGCGCCAGCGAACACGAAACGCAAGTGAATAACGGGCTGTCTCAGTGAACTGAGGCAGCCCTTCTTGTTTCAGCCGATTCGGCTCGCCTTTTTTTCTTCCGGCTACTATCCTTGTGGGCGGATGTGGAGTTTCTTGCGGTTTATTGCCATTCTCAGCTGGCTCTTCGGTCTAATCGGTGGGTTGCTCTTGGACCTTCAGATCGCCCCAATCGTGCTGGCACTAATGCTCGTAATTCACACCGTGGAGCTCCCCTTGGCACTCTATTTCGCTTGCCGAAACGGATACGCCCCAGTGGCCGCGGCGATTCGGACCTTTCTGTTCGGCTTCCTCTACTGCATTCCGACCTTCGTTCTAGAACAGAATCGAAAAGGAGAAACAGCGTGCAGAACATCGCCCTCGTAACCGGCGCTTCCGGAGGCATCGGCCGAGAGCTCGCTCTCGCTCACGCCCGGAGCGGCGGAGATCTCATTCTCGTCGCTCGAAGCGAGGAGAAGCTCTTGCTCTTAAAGGAAGAAGTTAGAAGCGAATACGGCGTGGAGGCTCTCATCTTTGCCAAAGACCTCAGCCGACCCGAAGTCGCGGAGGATATCTACCGCCACCTCATCGAAATGGGGACGGAGGTTGATCTTCTCATCAACAACGCCGGATTCGGAGGATTCGGCTTCTTCCACGAAACCCACTGGGACAAGGAGGCGCGTATGATCGACCTCAACGTCCGAACCCTCACGCATCTCACCAAGCTCTTCCTGCCGGCGATGATCGTTCGAGGTCGCGGGCGGATTATGAACGTTGCTTCGACCGCAGCCTTTGTTCCCGGCCCGCTGATGGCGGTCTACTACGCCACCAAGCACTACGTCCTCTCCTTCACCGAGGCGATAGCCAACGAGCTCTCCCACACCGGAGTAACCGCCACCGCTCTCTGTCCCGGACCTACCGCCTCGGGTTTTCAGACGGGGGCGGAGATCGAGGAGTCGCGGCTGGTGAAGGGGAAGCGCCTTCCCACCTCCAAAGAGGTGGCGCAGTACGGCTACAAAGCGATGCTGCGGGGAAAGCGGATTGCGGTACACGGCGCGGGCAACCGTCTCCAGCTATTCGTTATTCGTTTCGCCCCCCGGCGGCTGGTGGCCGCGGTCGTCAGAAGGCTCCAGGAGAAGGAGTAGAGCCGCTCCGGCCGGCGGAAAAGAGAGGCACTCTCCCGAGAGGCCGAGGCTACTGGTCCACGGCGTGCCGTTTGATCTTCTTGGTGGTGGTCATCTCCAGAGGCTCCTCGAGAAATGTGGTTCTGCTGATCCGCTGGTACGGAAGAAGCCGCTGGTTGACCTCTGAGACGATTTCCCGTACCCGATGGGTCACAGCTTCCTTCGATGCGGGAGCACCCTCTTCTCCGGCGGTCTTGAAAAACTCCTCGTTCGGATAGACCAGTGCCTCTATCTTTTCCGCCCGGCTCGTCGCGTCTTCTTCGTATCCCCGTACCATGATCTGCTCGATCTCACTGTAGGTCTGGAACTCGTTCTCGATCTCCTCGGGATAGACGTTCTTGCCTCCCTCACTGACGATGAGGTTTTTGGCTCGGCCGGTTATATACAGATAGTTGTCGTTATCCAAATAGCCCACGTCCCCGGTGCGAAAGTAGCCGTTATCGGTAAAGACCTCCGCGGTCTCCTCGGGCATGTTGTAGTACCCCTCCATTACCATCGGACCCTTCACGATAATCTCTCCCGCTCCCCGCTCATCGGGGTCGAGGATTTGCATATCCACTTCCGGAAGAACCCGACCGACGCTCTCCTCCTTGTAGTGTTCCACGGGATTGAGGGTGAGAATCGGTGCCGTCTCAGTAAGGCCGTAGCCCTGGACGAAGTCTATGCCGAGCTGGTTATACTGCCGAAAGACCGTGGGTGCCAGCGGGCCGCCACCGGAAATGCAGATGCGCACGGTGGCAAGGGACGCCTTTTCGAGGACCGAATGGAAGAGCCTCTTCCCCGGATTCTTTCCGGTGAGCTTCTTAATGGTTCCGGAGATACCCATGAGCCCTCGAATGATCCCGTAGACGAACGCTCCCTTCTCCCTGATCCCGTGCATAATCCCGTTTATGAGCTTGTTGAAGAGCATCGGCACCCCGAGGAACATGGAGACCTTCGCCTCCTTTAGATCCGAGAGCACCTGGGTGATCGCCAACCGCTTACCGAAAACCGTCTCCGCTCCAACGGAAAAGCTCTCGATGAATACCGCCAACATGCAGTAGGAGTGATGAATCGGCAGCAGGGCGTAGAAAACGTCGGTGTGAAAGATGTTGAGGTTGTACTGGGCGAGAAAACAGTCCGCCACGAAGTTCTTGTGCGTTAGCATTACCCCTTTCGGCCGGCCGGTGGTACCTGAGGTAAAGAGAATCGCCGCGAGTTCATCCACCTTTGCAGGTTGCCACGTCTCGTCGAGGGCGCCCGAGAGATCGTAGATGTAGCCCTCCTTCTTCGGCGAGAGACTCTGCACCGGGACGTTATACTCCCCCTTCCCTTCCGAGAAGTGGTCGTACTTCTCCTCATCGACGAAGAGGAGTTTGGAGTCCGAGGCCCGGAGAAGATTCTCCACCTCCCGGTCGGTGAGCTGATAGTCGATGGGAACCACGATAGCCCCGGCGTAGAGAATAGCGAGATATGCGATCGCCCATTCCGGGCTGTTCTTGCCGGTGACCGCCACCCGATCGCCGTGGAGCACCCCCTGCTGATGGAGAAAGCCCGCCACCTGAACGATCCGCTCCAGCGCCTCCTGATAGGTCAGGCTCACTCGCCCGGGCTCGTAGACGGTGAAGGCCGGCCGATTGGGATAGCGCTGCGTCGTAATCTCGAAAAGCTCCGGCAGGGTAGGCCATTCTCCGCCGAAGAGCTTTCCTCGAAACTCATCGAGGAATTCCCAAGGGGTTTGTTGATCGTTTGGCATAGGGTGGCTCCAATGTGTTGGTATTCGGAAGACCCGCAAGTCTACTGAGCCATGATATGAGATGATCGAACGCCACGCAAGCTTGCGGCGCCGGGAGAGCGACCCGTATACTCTTGGTCAGTGAAACGCATTCCTCTCGGGGCGGCACTCCTTCTTCTCCTCCTGCCTGCCATCGCATCACCGGCACAGGAGGCGCTTCTCACTCTGGATCTCGGCTCGGACGTGGAGATCCTGAGACGTTGGAACTACACCGTGCGCCTCGACGGACGCTACCAGGGCCACACGAACCGAGAAACCCTCCTGCTCCTCTCCCGTCCGGAAGCTTCCGCGCTCTCCGCCGGCACCGTTACCGATGGCGCTTACGCCGGGGAGCTCATGGTTAGCGAGAACACCCAGCGGGACAGCAGAACCGTGGCGCAACGAATGGCGGAGCGAAAGGCCGCCTCGGTCTCCTTCTCCCGAACCGGGGGGACCACCGCGCCGGAAGGGCAGCGAGCACCGCTCTTTCGCTCGGTGCCCCGGTTCCCGGAGGAACCTGTCGCCCCGGGCGAGGAGTGGCTCGCTCCGGGAGTGGCCCAGCTCTACATCGAGGGGGACCGGGCCGTGGCCGTACCGGTGCTCGTTGCGTACCGGTACGACGGTGTCACCGACTATCAGGGAGCCCGGGTGCACCAGGTCAGCGGCAAATACGCCCTCAGGGCTCCTCTTTCCCGGGGGGAGCTCGGAAGCCACCCCGCGGCGGATCTCATCGCCGGGCTTCCCACCCTACCCCGGGAGTACGTGCTCCACGGCACCCACGACATGACGGTTCTTCTCCCCCTGGGTGGGGGACCCCCTATCCTGCAGCGCACGATGCTCAAGGAGCAACTCCGCCTCCCTTCGGGCTCCATAGAGGAGCGCTCGGGGTTTCTGCTCACCTGGTATCGCTCCACCGGGGACTTTGACGTCCAGGACGAGGCGGGTCAGATTGCCGAGCGGATCGAGCGCAGCGGTATCAAGGATGTGGAGGTCACGGCTACGGAGGACAACCGGGTCTCCCTTTCCCTTCGTAACCTTCAATTTGTTGCGGACCAGGCGGTTCTCCTCCCCGGCGAACGTCCCCGGCTCGACGAGGTTGCCGAGGCGCTCCGGAGCGTCCCGGACCGGAACATTCTGATCGTCGGGCACACCGCCGACGTGGGGACTCAGATAAGCCAAATCGAGCTCTCCTTCGAGCGAGCCAAGAAGATTGTGGATGAGATGGTGGCCCGAGGCATCGAGGCGGGGCGGCTCCTCTACGACGGCCGAGGCGGGACGGAGCCCGTGGCATCGAATGATACAGAGGAAGGTCGGGCGGCCAACCGGCGGGTGGAAATCGAAATCCTTCCCTCCAACCGGTAACAGGAGGTAATCGATGAAAGAGCGGCCCTCTCTCCACTGGGCGATACTCCTCACTGCAATTGTTGTTCTCTCGGGTACCGGCGGATGCGCGCTCCTCGAGCAGTTTCTCCGAGGGGAACCTCCCGAGAAGCCGACGGCTCGAATCACCGGCGCCCGGGTCGAGGCGATCAGCTTCTCTGAGGTTGATATGGTCTTTGATTTGGAGGTAAGCAACCCGAACGAGATCGAGGTGAGTCTCGCCGGTTTCGACTACGATTTGCAGCTGAGCGAACGCCCCTTTCTCAACGGGAGCAACGAGGAGGGGCTCACTCTCTCTGCCGGGGGCTCTGCCACTATCGAGCTGCCGGTGACTCTCGTCTATCAGGAAGTGTTCGAGCTTCTCACCTCCGTCCCCGAGGATCGGGAGACCCCCTACGCCGTGGAAGTCGGATTTACTTTCGAAGTTCCGGGGCTCGGAAATGTCCGGGTCGCCGCGGATCGGGAGGGCACGATCCCGGTGGTGGAGCTACCCTCCCTGAGGCTCGGGTCCTTGCGGATGGAGGCGGCGGACTTCTCCGGGGCGAGCATGCTCCTCACCGCCTGGGTCGAGAATCCGAACAGCTTTGGCGGTCAGCTGAGAGAGGTCAGGTTTTCCTTTCTCGTGGACAACTCCCCCTGGACCACCGGTGAGCTTACCGGAGGCTACGAGGTCGCGCCTCGATCGACCACGGAGCTCGAGATCCCGATCTACGTCGATTTTGTCGCCCTCGGACGCTCCGCACGGAGGCTCCTCCTGGGAGAGACGGAGTTTCCCTATCAGCTGGAAGGATCAGCGGTTATCGCGCCGGAGTGGGAGCTCCTCGGCCCTAAGGAGTTCAGTTTCGACCTCACCGGCACCGCCCGGCTCCGGTAACTGAGACCGGCCGGGTCTATTTCACGCAGTCCAGTACCGTGCCTCCGGTGATCTCCTGGAGCTGCTCGAAGGTGAGGGTAAAGTTATGATGGTGCGTGCCCGCGGCGGCGTGGATCTCCTCCCACCGGCCCAGAGTCTCGTCGAGGATAACCGTGATTCCCGGGGTGCGATGGCCGACTGGGGCGACTCCTCCCGGAGGATAGCCGAAGATCTCCACGCACTCTTCGGGGGTGGCGATTTTCACCTTCTTCCTGCCGATTCCGAACTGCTTGGCAAGCTTGGCGTCCGAGAGCCGCTTGTCACCACTGGCTACCACCAGGACGGGCTTACCGCCCACAGTAAGGCACATGCTCTTGGCGATTTGGCCGAGCTCGCAGCCAATAGCTTTCGCAGCGTCCTCGCTGGTGAAGGTGTTCTCTTCGTAGTGGTCCACCTTGAGACCCATGTCAAAGCTATCGAGCACCTCTTGAACGTGTTCCGGGGTAAACGGTTCCGCCATGGTTCACAGGGTACCGGCGCCGTCGTTTCCTGTCCATTGCTATTTCGAATGAAATACCCGCAGATTGTGAGATAGGATAGGAGAGTATGAAGCGCCGCGGGAAGCTACAGCCGACCAGCGGAGTCGGCAAGAGTTACACCTTTCGCCACCGGAGAGCCAAAGGCACTCGGGGACTCCATGGTACCATCCTCGAAACCCTGCTTCATGCGACGGAGCAGTTCAGTTTTTGGGCGGTGGACGCGGAGATTCGCTACCTCTATTTCAACGAGACCCATCGGCGACAGATGGAGCAGTTCTGGGGCACCCGTCCCCGGAGAGGGTGGCCCGTGCTGGAGCTCGTGGGAGAATCGAGCCACCGAGACGAAGCTCGGGTACTCTACGAGCGCGCTCTCGCCGGCGAAACGATAACCGTAGAAACCGCGGTTACTGCCCCTCGTTCGAGGGAGAGGACCTTTCAGTACGTCTTTACTCCTATTCCCGGTTCCCGGGAGGGTCAGGCGGCAGGAGTACTGGTAGTGTCGGTGGAGACAACGGTGCTCCGTCGCCAGGAGGAGGCACTTCAGGAGGCGGAGGTCGACAGGGAGCTCCTGACGCACAAGCTCGACCACCAGGTAAAGAATACGATTCAGTCAGTGATTTCGACGCTAACGAGGGAGCTCGAGGAGCTCCCGGAGGTTGGCAGGCCTCGGTTGGAACGGAGCATACAGCGACTCACTACCCTTTCGCACCTCTATGACAGCTCAATAACCGGAGAACGCCTCGCTTTCGCCTCTCTTACGGAGCAACTCGGCCAGGTTGTGTCCGAGCTTGCCGGTTACGGCGGCCAGTCGCGGGTCGCGGTAGTGCGTCGAATGGAACCGATCACCATGGCGACAACCAGCGTGATTCCGATTTGTCAGCTCGCGGGGGAGTTACTAAGCAATATTCTCGACCAGGTCAACCGAGAAGAAGAAGCTCACATTCTGGTAACCCTGGAACGACGGGGAGAGGAAGGGGTTCAGTTGTGCTTCGTCGTGACCCACGCGGAGCCCCATACGCTGCGCTCTTCATCCTTCGCAGGACGCCTCGTTGAGGATCTCGGCGCCACGTTAGAGGTGGAAAGCGGTCCACCCCGGACACTCTTTCTCCTGCGCTTCGGATCGTAGCGAGTCCCGCGCCGGGGCGGCCCGCCTCGACCGCTACTTCCACATCCCGAGGCTCCAGGCCAACGAGCTCCCGTACACCCTCGTCAAAGGTTGGGGCCCAGACAACCGTGTCCGAGTCCGCCGAGGATGAGCCTGGTATCGAACTCCGACCAGAAACGGTCGCTCGCTCCGAGACTGCTGAACCAGCCGAGCTCGGTACAGAGAAGGATTCCGATTCGAGCGAGAATCAGAACGGCGATAGACAGGGATAGGATGATGGCGCCTCACTTGAGAAGTCGTTTCTACTCCTCCTCGGAAGCGATTTTGCCACGAAAAAGGCAATTATGAGAGGGATGGCGTCATCGGCCACCGAGAGCAGCCGAACAAACCCAAAGATGTACTTCTAACCGTACCTAAGGCGACCCTTCGTTCAGTCGACCTGGACGCCAGCCGGCGAACGTTCGTAGCTTCAAGACATGGCCGAAGCGGAATACCAGCTGCTCCATCTCTTCAGAAACGACCCCTTTCCGAACAACGAGGAGCTATCTCTGGTACTCTATGAGCTTCCCCCCGAGATTACCGGAGCTCGGGCGATAGAGGAGCTTTTCTCCTCGAACCGCTGGGATCCGGCGTGGCGGTACGGCGTCTTTCCCTATCACCACTACCACAGCACCGCTCACGAGGCCCTCGGCTGCTACGCTGGGGAGGCGGAGATCCAGTTCGGGGGTCCCGGGAGCAGAACAGTGCACATGCGGCCGGGGATGGTGGTGGTAATTCCGGCGGGTGTCGCGCACTGCGACCTCGGCTCTTCCAGCAGCTTTGCCTGCGTCGGGGCCTATCCTCCGGGCCAGCAGTGGGACCTTCTGCGGGGCGTTCCGGGGGAGCTGGAACTCGCCCTCGCCAATATATCCTCCGTCCCCCTGCCGGAAAGTGATCCAGTTCGAGGCGAGGCAGGACCCGTCGGGCCGGACTGGCCGAGCTTTTCTGCCAGCTGAAGAAGCAGTACCCTCTATACTATGTCAACCGTCTTGCTCGTCTTCATCTACGCCATGATTACCGCTCTTTCCACCGGTCTCGGAGCGATCCCATTCTTCGCGACTCGGCACATCCCGCGTCGGGTTCTCGGCTGGTCAGGAGGGCTCGCCTCCGGCATTATGGGAGCGGCGAGCTTCAATCTCATCTACGAGGGATTCTCGTACAGTGCTCCCCGAACTCTCCTGGGCATTATTCTTGGGCTTCTCTTTATCTATGTGAGCCAGACCCGACTCTCCGACAAAGGTGATGTGGAAGTGGGGAGCCTGAAAGGGGCGGATGCGAAAAAGGCGCTTCTCATCGTGGGCGTTATGACCATGCACTCCTTTGCTGAAGGTGTGGGTGTCGGCGTCTCCTTCGGCGGTGGGGAAACCTTCGGGGCCTTCATCTCCGTCGCCATCGCGGTCCACAACATCCCCGAAGGGCTCGCCATAAGCCTCGTTCTCGTGCCGAAAGGAGTGAAACCGATAAACGCCATGCTCTGGAGCATCTTCTCCAGCCTCCCTCAGCCCCTCATCGCGGTCCCGGCGTTTCTCTTCGTCTGGCTCTTCCGCCCCGTTCTGCCGGTAGGGTTCGGCCTCGCCGCGGGGGCGATGATCTGGATGGTAATGTCCGAGCTCATTCCCGACGCCATTGAGGACGCACCGAAGGAGCAAGTCGCCACGGTTGCTACCGTCGCCATCGCCCTGATGATGGGATTCCAGGTGCTTATCGAGTAGAAGCTCCTCCTCCGTCCCCGTTTTACCCGGCTGGCCCCACTTCACGGAATGAGATTCTCCAGGGTGCCACCCGAGAGGCGCCGGTAGAAGCAGCTAAGCCGGTGGCGACCGTCGCTTCCGACCGTATGGCAGACGCCGTCGCCGAGCATTGTGACCTTATACACCAGAGCGTCCTGATCACAGTCGACCAGAACCTCTTCAATCTGAAGGAGATCGCCGGAGCTCTCCCCTTTCTTCCAGAGCTTCCGGCGTGAGGTACTGTAGAAGTGAGCAAAGCCGCTTTTCACGGTTAGGTCGAAGGCTTCGCGGTTTGTATAGGCAAGCATGAGGATAGCCCCGCTTTGCGCGTGCTGCACTACCACCGGAAGGAGACCGCCCCGCTTTTCGAACTGCAGCGCGACCTCCGCTCCTTCTTCGAGCTCATTCATATTGTTCCTCCGTCCCTCTCAACGGTCTACCTTCAACGGTCGGCACTTCTCCATAATGCCCGTGCAAGGAGACTCTCACAAGTACCGTGCTTTGCTCGGGGCAGCTCTCTGCTATACTTCTCCCTATGGCCGCATACACCCCCATGAGTCTGGAAGAGTTTCGCACGTATGGACACGAGCTCGTTGACTGGATGGCTGACTTCCTTGGTTCCATTGAAGAACTGCCCGTACGATCGCACGTTGAACCCGGGGAAATTCTCTCCCAGCTTCCCGATTCACCGCCGGATGATCCGGAACCGTTTGAGTGCATTATGGAGGACTTTCGGAGAATCGTGATCCCCGGTATAACGCACTGGCAACACCCCTCCTTTTTCGCCTATTTCCCGGCGAACTCCAGCTATCCGTCGGTCTTGGCGGAGATGCTGACCGCCACCCTCGGCGCCCAGGGGATGATCTGGCAGACCTCTCCGGCCGCCACGGAGATGGAGGAACGGGTAATGAGTTGGCTTCGGGAGATGATCGGTCTGCCGCCTCAGTTTCAGGGGGTCATCCAGGACACAGCCTCCACGTCAACCCTCTGCGCTCTGCTTACTGCTCGTGAGCGGGCTACCGGGTACAGAATCAACGAAGAGGGTCTCGCCGTCGATGAGCGGCTGACGATATACGCCTCCTCTCAGACCCATTCTTCTATTGAGAAGGGAGCAAAGATTGCGGGCTTTGGCCGAGTTGGGCTCCGGGAGATACCGGTCGATCAAAACTACGCGATGCGACCCGCGGAGCTTGAACGGAGGATAGAGGAGGACCGTAGCCACGGGTTCAATCCAACCTGCGTGGTCGCAACGATCGGCACCACCGGCTCCACGGCGATCGATCCACTGGATGAGATTTCCCGCATCTGTGCGGAGCGGAGCATTTGGCTTCACGTAGACGCCGCCCTCGCCGGGAGTGCCATGGTACTGCCGGAACTCCGCTGGATGGGTAGGGGAGTTGCGCGGGCGGATTCGTTCACCTTCAATCCGCACAAATGGATGTTTACCAACTTCGATTGCTCGGCCTACTTCGTTCGTGATCCCGACGCTCTCACACGGACCTTCGAGATTCACCCTGAGTATCTGAGAACCAAGGAGGGCAAGAAGGTTAATAACTACCGAGACTGGGGCATTCAGCTCGGCCGCAGGTTTCGCTCTCTGAAGCTCTGGTTCGTCATTCGAAGCTACGGCGTCGAGGGCATTCGTAAGGTGATTAGGCGACACCTCGAGCTCACTCAGTGGGTGAAAGATCAGGTGGAGAAGGAGCCGGACTTCGAGTTACTTGCCCCGGTTCCCCTCAACACAGTCTGCCTCCGGTACCTGCCGGAGCGCGCCGCCCCGCTCGAAAAGATCAACGACCTCAACGAGGCGGTTCTCGAGACCGTGAACGGAACCGGCAAGGCGTATTTCACACACACGAAGCTCGACGGCCGTTTCACCATCCGTTTTGTTGTCGGACAGACCTATACCGACTTTCAGCATGTCGAGGCAGGATGGAAGCTCCTGAGAGATACCGCTCGGGGGCTATCATAGAGGGCCGATAGTTGGCGGCGAGCGGGGGGCCACTGCTTGGCGAAACGGTTGGTTTCCCGAAGAGCTTGGAGTAAGATGTCATGATCGGCGGCTGGTCGAATCCGGCCAAGGCCTGATAGGCTTGGGAGCGACTCTCGCGGGTCTCTTCTTGGCTTTCGTACCGTCTGACGGCCCGAATTCGTATTGCAGGAACGACATGGACGAACCTCACAGTACTATCCGCAAAGCTCTACCATCGCTGGTTTTCATGATGGTTACCGTATTCTTTGTTATGTACGGCAGGCTGATATTTGCTCCGCTTCTCATACCGATTCGCGCGGAGCTCGGAATTACCACGGCTCAAGCGGCACGGTTCTTTCTCTGGATGTCGATCGGGTATACCTGCAGTATCCTCCTTTCCGGATATCTCGCGAAAAGTATTCTGCATCGGCGAACTATCGCGCTCTCGGCGCTTCTTCTATCCGTTGGACTTTTCGTCGTGGGGTTCTCCGCTACGCTTTCTTTCGTCATAGTGGGGCTTCTGATTCTTGGATTCGGGGCTGGCCTCTATCCCCCCTCCGGGGTGAGCACCGCAACGAGCCTCGTTGCCGACAATATTCGAGGCAGGGCGGTGGCCCTGCATGAAGTTGGACCGAGTGTGGCCTTTGTGCTGGCGCCGGTGATCGCTTCGCTGGCGCTTCAAGTGACAACGTGGCGGGGCGTGGTGATCGGAAGCGCAATCGGAGCGTTGCTTCTCGCCCTGGCGTTTTTCTTTCTCTCTCCTGCGGGGAACTTTGCCGGTGCCCCTCCCCACCTTACGCACGTACGAGGACTCTTGAAAAACCCGCTTCTCTGGGCAGTCGCCGGATTCATTACCCTTGCAGCATCCTCGACATATGGAGTGTTCTCGATTATGCCGACATACCTCGTGGACGAAGCGGGCTTTTCCATTGAACTCGTCAGCGGGGTGATAGGAGCGTCTCGTATTTCCGGGGTTGTGATGGTCTTTTTGTCAGGGTGGCTCATCGACCGTCTCGGGACGGTCCGCCTTATTGCCGTGGTGATGCTCGTGACAGGAATCCTTACGTCACTCATCGGTGTAGCCAAAGGTACAACACTGCTTGCCATCGTCTTTCTTCAGCCCGTGGTGATTAGCGCTTTTTTCCCCGCCGCAATTTCCTCCTTCGCATATCTCGGTCCACCGGAAATCCGAAACGTCGGTGTTTCGCTGATTATACCCGTAGCGAACCTCACCTCCGGGGGGCTCTTCCCTTCAGTAATGGGGGCTCTCAGCAACACCGGACGAACCGGTTTCGGGTTCTCCGCCTTTGGGTTCCTTATGATCGCAAGCCTCCTTCTTATTCCCATGCTGCGAAAAGGTGTATCTCGAGGCGAGTCGCAGGCTTTGGAGCGTTCCGGGCACGTTCCTAGCGTCCCCGGCACTCCGGGCACTCCGGGGACGGAGGAAAAGAACGGAACGGGCAATGAGTAGGCAAGAGCAATGAGTAGGCAAGAGCGTAGCAAGCGCGAACAGCAGCGTGACCGAGCATTCGGCACACGCCAATGGGACCGTTGAGGGGTACGCCGCCCCTCCCCTCGGAGGACGTACCTACGAGCGGGGCGAAAATGAAGAGCAGCGACAAGCTGCCCACGGCTTGCCTTGGCTTATCTTGGCTTATATCTTGGCTTCCCTATGCGTCCGAAAGCAGGGCGCTCACGAGGGCAGACGACGTATCGATCAGACCTTTTGGGCCGTATCGTATTATCCCCAGAGGCCCGTATCGATACTCTCTTCGAGTAGTGGCGAGCCCTGCTTGCACCGGATTGTCGAGAATATAATGGAAGGTCGCAATGAACTGTCGAAGGCTGCCTATCACTATGCTCTTGAACCGGTCATACCAAACGTGCCCTTGCAGGCCGAACAAACGATTATACCGAAGAGCGAAGACGCTCAAAATCCACTGCATAATGCGAGAGAGCGATGATCCATGCGTGGGCCGCACCATGAGATGGATATGATTATCCATTATGCATAGGTTCGAGAGTTCAAACGTAAAGCGCTGTTTCGCCGATTGTAGAACTTGCAGGAGCAGTTCCTTTATGGGAGGGGCTGAAAGGAGAAACTCATGCCGGTTTATTCGGGCAATGACGTGATAGGTGGCTCCGGGCACCAATCTTCTTGGTAGTCTCATACCCATCTATACGCAAGTACGCCACCTGCTGCTTCAGTCAAGAGATCTTGCCGTCCAAAAACAGGCCTTTCCCAAGCCAGTTTCGGGCTGCCTACTCTCCCTGCCCCAGAGAGAAACCCCGCTCGCCATCAAACAGATAGAGGTTCTCCGTCTTTATGACCTCGTATCCCGCGTAGTTCAGTCTGTCGATCAGCTGGGTTAGTGCCTTGTGGTCAATTACCTCGTAAGATGTGTTCTCACCGGCTACCTCCGTCCCCCTTCCGACGAAGCGACAACGCCAGTGATCAGTACAGAAGGTCTCGGGAAAGCCATTAGGGTACACCTTTACGCCTCTGTTCGTAATCATCTTCAGCTTCAGGGCGTCGCCGCTAAGCCGGTCCAGCTCTTTGCCGATGGCTTCCGGGTCGTCCCGCTGCCAGTCTATGAAAAGATCAGAGCCGACGAGCTCTTTCTTGCGCACTTTGCGCTGGTAAGGAGGGATTCTAACCGGGCCACCGCGACGGGCGTCAATGTGCCAGCTCCGCAAGGTTCGCGGCTTCTCTCCGAGCCGGTCGATCACGGCTCGAGCGAACTCCTCCGTCCCCAACATGTGTTCGCTCCGTCCCTCTCGGTAGATCTCCGCGGTGTGCTGGCCATCTTCAATTGCCTTGAGCCACGCATTGTGAATAGTGTCGGCGTGGTCCGGTTCGCCGAGGTGAACGAGCATCATCACCGCGGCGTTAATGAGCCCCGAGGGATTGGCGATGTTGCGGCCAGCAATATCCGGTGCTGACCCGTGTATCGCCTCGAACATCGCCATCTCCGTTCCCACATTGGCGGAGCCAGCCATGCCGACTGAGCCGGAGACTTCCGCAACGACGTCGGAGATGATGTCACCGTAGAGATTCGGCGTAACGATTACGTCGTATCGTTCAGGTTCAGTGGCGAGACGGGCCGTTCCAATATCGATGATCTGTTGATCTGTCTCGATCTCCGGGTACTCAGCAGCGACCTCATCGAACACCCGATGAAAGAGGCCATCGGTCACCTTCATGATGTTGTCTTTTATCATGCAGGTGACCTTCCTTCGGCCATACTGCTGTGCATACTCGAAGGCGTACCTGATAACCCTCTCGCTCCCCGGCCTGCTGATGAGTTTCAAACACTGAGTCACATCTTCGGTTTGTGCGTGCTCGATGCCGGCGTAGAGGTCTTCTTCATTCTCTCTAACGATGATGATATCCAGGGTGGGATGATGCGTCTCCACGTAGGGATTGAGTGATTGGCACGGACGCACGTTGGCGAAAAGGCCGAGCGTCTTTCGTATCGTAACGTTCAAGCTCTTGTACCCTGCACCTTGCGGCGTGGTCACGGGAGCTTTGAGGAGGGTCTTGGTTCGTCGGATCGATTCCCAGGCGTCCGGCCTTATCCCCGCAGAATACCCTTGAAGGAAAACCTCCCGGCCGATTTCGATGAACTCTGGCTCGACCGGAGCCGCGGCGGCCTCCAGTATCTTCAATGTCGCATCCATGATCTCGGGTCCTATACCATCTCCCCGAGCTACGGATATCTTCTTTGCGGTACTCACGGTTATTCCTCTGCTTCGAGCCTATGTGTTGACCCAGGATGTACGGGAATATACCCAAGGTACGGCAATGAGGCAAAAATGCAATGGCAATCGTGGGTATCTCGATATCCAGCGTGGGCGCCGGGATACCCTTGGCGACGCCGGCGGTCAGACGCCGTCGATGCTAATCGAGCCGGAGGTCGTGTTCGCCTCGATCAGCACTGTTCCTCCGTCCCTCTCGAAACGGTTTCCCGCCTTGGTACCGCCAACCCGTATCGAACCGCTCACCGTTCGCAGCTCGTAGGCGTAGGTGTCCGAATCGTCTCGCAGGTGCAGGCTGATGTCCCCCGAGACGCTCCTGAAGCTCGAGGCGCTTCGGGGCTCAACTTCCTCACAGAAGAGGGACCCGCTGCTGCTCGAAATAGCGAAAACCCCCTCGGCCTCCGTGACGGAAACGTCGCCGCTACTGCTTGTCGCCTCCAAGTTTCCGCGCACGCCGCGGATCTCGATCTTCCCCGAGCTCGAACCCACTCTGACTCGCCCCTCACCGTCACTGAATCTTATCTCTCCTGATCCGGACCCCGCCTCGACTGAGCCGCCGACCCGCTCCATCTCGAGCTCGCCGGAACCGCTGCGCAGCCGCACTTCACCGAAGACCGCCCGGACTACCACGTCTCCCGAGCCGGTTCGTACGTCAAGAGCCGCTCCCTGGAGACCCCGTACATCGACGTCTCCGGAGCCGGACTCCACCTCTATGTTTGCTCCTTCGAAGGTCTGCACCTCGATCATTCCGGGAACTCTGGATCGCGAAAACAGAGCCCGTCTATCCTTTGCCTCGATGACTATCGTGTCCCCCCGTCGCCTGATGGTAGCAGAGACTGAAGGGCTTCCAACCACCTGCGCCGTTGTCTTTGCCGTGCCGGTACCAACGATACTTACGTCGAAACTCTCGCTTTCTATTTGTAGCGCGGCGATACCGCGAAACTCCTCCCTGGCGAGAAGCTCCGATTCCCCGTTCCCCATTGCGGTGAGAGGCAGCGCCACAAGAAACAGTAGAAGAGACAAGGAACTGACGTCGGTCGCTGTTCTGAATGTTGTTCTTCTCATCGATTTCGTCCTCTATAGATGAAACACCGTCAAGCGCTTCCTCCGTCCCCAAGAGCTCCCC
>JBKHED010000022.1:0-35442 GCA_046540995.1 Spirochaetaceae bacterium
CAGAGGGAATGGTTGCTCGTGGGAGTACTCGTAGTCGGGATCAACGGTTTCCACCTCGAGAATCGGCGCGCCCTCACGGTTCTGCCAGGAGCGGCGCACGCCCTCAGGTGAAAAGACACGGTCCTTCACCATAGAAACGATTCGCAGACGGCTTTTCAGGCCCGCTGCCACCCGCTCCCGCAACGCACGCAGCCGATCCGTCAGGAGTAGCGAACGAAGGAGCCCCAGCTCCGGGCGATCCTCGATCTCCGGTGCTATTCCGGACTCGCGAACCGTCTCGGGACGCTCGGCGAGCCGCTGTAGAAAACTCGAGAGCTCCCGGTGCGCCTCACCGTCCATAATCGCCTTCGAGACCGGATTCACCTGGTCCATCACCGCGCCGCCGCAGAGGAGGAATCCCCTGCTCCGAGCGAACCGACCCTTGGGGTTACCCATGAGCAGCATCTCCGCCAGGGTCGCCCCGGCGGAGTAGCCAAAGAGGTCGAGCTCACTCCCCTCCTCGAAGAGCTCGTGCTCCCCGGAGGCGAAAACGCCGGCAAGATCGGAAAGGTCGTAGTAGCTCTGCAGTCCGGAGGTTAGAAAGCGGTGCGGCGCAAACTGCAGGCGGTGACTCAAGGCGGCATTCGCAAAGGAGCTCGCCGAAAGCTCCCCGAAGAGGCGCTGCCGTTCTCGGGCCACTTGAATCATTTCTCGCGGGCTCGCCCAGGAAGCGGGTGCGCGATTCATGTGGAAAGCGATAGGAAAGAGAATGACCGGCCGTGCGGTAAGCTCCACGAGGCGGAACGCCCAGGGGAGGTACTTCTGCCAGGACTTCTCGTTCAATCCGTGAAGAAGCAGAGTTCCCCGCTTGAACGACGGCGCTTCGCTATCGCTTCGAGGAGCGAACACCGAGTACGGGAAGCGGCGGTTCTCTTCAACATTCCTGTCAGCGGACTGCAGAGAGCCGAAGATGTACTGTGCCGAGTAGGGGTTTTGCTTCAGGTAGTAGGTGATGAGAGCCCGTGCGGTGGGATCGGTCTGTGCGTAGTCCTCCTTCGGATGGACATCCGCGTTAGCCGACACGAACGAATAGTTACGCACTTCTACGGGCCTCCCCGTCACGGTCTCGAGGTCGATTCGCGCCTCCCTCTGGTTGAAACAAGGCGAGAGCTGCTCCTGAAGTGTCTGGTAGGTGTGGTGTAGCGCAAGCTTACTCACGTTTGCTTCTCCCCTAGCCGTTTCTCGTTAGCTCGTTTTATGTCCGCGATGAGCCGTCGATGCTTGTTCAAGAGCTTTTCCCACCGCTCTATCCCGTCCCGGAGCTTCTTGGTTGTCGCAAAGAGCGTATCGATCTCCGAAAGCATCTCCGCGAGCTTCGTATCCGCTTCCTCCGGCTGGTAGCGGGTCACGTCGTCGCGCATTACAACGAAGTCCCGGAAGTAGTCGGAGACTCGCTTTATCTCATCGAGGGAGTAACCGAACAGCTGGAGGTCCTGAATGAGATGACAGAGATAGGCGTAGTGCTCCTTGTAGAGGCGAAACCCCCCTTCGCTCCGGGTGTCCGCCTCGATAATCCCCTTCTCTTCCCAGTGCTTAATCGTACGAGGGCTCACACCGACGCTCTCCGCAAGCGCCCCGACGGTGAGCAGGCTCTCTGAACCATCGTCCGGCCGCTTTTTTGCGCCTCCTCGCGCCGGGGGGCCCACCTTCCGGAGGATCTTGCTCACCCCTTCCTCGTCGTAGCCCATTTCGAGAAGGCTCTTGATCTGGACGATCCGATCGACCATCCCGTCGGTAAAGAACGGGGCACCGGAAGAGCCCTTCCCCTCAGGCTGCAACAAGCCCCGGTCGACCCACTCTTTGAGGGTCTCCGGTCCAACTCCGGTTCGCTCGGAGAGCTCCCCGGCAGTGAGGAGCGCTCGTTTCTGCATAGTATATCTCCTACGCAAAGGTTCGTAATTAATACACCTGTACGTTCACGTATATCTATAGTGTGCGGAGAAGAGGGTAACTCTGTCAAGTTAGAAAGGTGCGAAAAAGACTCTTGCCGGGTGGAGACTACTCCGTAAACCTCACCTGGAGATTCCTAAAGCCCGGAACGCCCTCCGCTACCGCAAGGCCGAGGCGTCCATAGGGGACGTCGTACCCATTCGCAGTGCCGAGCGCTTGGTTGTCCAGGAGAACACGATAGCCGGAGTCCACAACTTCCAGGGAGAGACGCCTCCACTGCTCCGTTGCCGCCCCGGTAGGCAGACCGAAAACCGAGTCGGTGCCGTTTATGCCGACTCGCACCTCTCCGTCGGCGAGCTCCAGGAGGTTTAGCGCGTCCCGGCCCCGGTAATTCCAGAGAACCGCCGCCCCCTCGGTAATCTCGACGGATATCGCCTCCAAGCCGGAGAGATAGGCGTCGCTCAAAAGCATGGGAGCCTCGAAGAGGAAGCCGTTTGCCCGGCCGCCGGCCCCATCGGACTCAGGCGCGGTTAGAACCTGAGAAAGCCTCAGACCATCCGCAACTTGAGCCTCCACACCGTCGAACTCGAGCCAGTACGGTTCGATCCTCTCCAGGGAGTCCTGCCAGACCGTAGAACCGCCCTTCTCGGTTCGGGTCAGATGGTCCTCGAAGGCGAGGTTGGTGTCGGCCAGGTTATTAATGACCTCCGTAGATAGGAGGTCGAGGTCGTAAAAGACATCGAGACCAACAACGGTCTCTTCCTCGATCACCTTGCTTACGGTTCCCGCCGGGACGTTACAGAGCTCTAATGAGAGAGACAAGGTGTCTCCGTCAATGTGATAGACCGGCCGGACAAAGAAATCGAGCTCCTTCTCGGAAGCAACGTTGAAGGCGGACTCCCGACTCTCCGCTTGGAGGCCGCCGCGAAGCTCGTACCCCTGTAGGCGATCGAGGTTAAGCAGAAGTACCGAGTCGATTACGCCCGAAATCCTCCGGTCATCCCCGCTCTTCCCGTAAGCCCCAAAGAGGCCAACTCGAGCACTCCTCTCACTTCCCGTTTCGAAGAGAAAGAACTCGTCCAGGTGCAGCTCCATCCCCTGCCCCTGAGACTCCTGCGGAAAGCTGAAGGAAAGCCCTTCTACGAACCATCCTCCCAACGCTCCGTCGGTTAGCGGAATGTACCGAGAGGGACGCAACGCACCGGGCAAAAATGGAAACCGCCACTCCACCCATTCCTGAGAGAGCGGAATTGTGCAGCTGTGTGATTCCCAAAGACCCGATAGATCAGCACTCGCCTCCTCCAATTCGTGGAGGCTAACTACCGCGGTTGTGACCCCGCTGCCCCGGGCCGCAAGGCCGACTCCTTTGTACTCAGCGGCGGGAATGCCTCCCCGGAATTCGAGTCTCACGTGATCCCGAGCTCCTTTATCGACCCGCCATGCAGCAAAGCCGTCGCTCCCCCGAGCACCGCGTCCGGAAGTCACACCGTACTCCGCCACTGCCTCTCCGTGGATGTCGGTGTGCGTCTCGAGACCGAAGGGGGTGCGGCGGTCGTCGGGCTCAAAGTTGTCAACGGTAATACGGTCGGTGAATTGTCTCTTCGCCCCGCCAGGAAGGAACCGAATCTCGTCGATATGGAGGGCCCCGCGCCCTTCGTATCCATAGACCTCGAAAAGCATCCATCCGGTATGGGCAAAGTCGAAAATCCCGTCGGCACCCCTCAGGAGGTGGTCACCGTTCGGAGCGAAGTATTCCGGGGTAAACGGGAGCCTGTACTCCCGCCACTCGGGACCGACGGGAAAAAACGCGTCGATCCGGTCTCCCACAACCCCGACGGCTATCTCATTCATGGAGACATGCGCCCTGCTTATCTCCTCTCCCCGGGCGCGAAAGGCGATACCACCATAGTCGGATAGGTCCTTATCCAGGCCGAAACCGACGAGGGCGTGGAGGCCGCTTCCTTCCTTCATGGTGAAGTCGAGGGAGAGATATCCCTCCCCCGAAGCCTCGTCGACAACAACCTCCGCCCGGGCGTCACTGCGTTCGTTGGCACCGACCTCAAAGTGAGGCGCACCGGAATGGTCAAAATCGGCAAAAAGAGCCGGGGCTTTGTCGAAACTCGGCAGCGCCTCTTCTACGGTTGAACCGACCTCCACCCCGGAGGGATAGGCGCTCGGGTCGAGCCCCGAGGGGAGCCCCGAGCTCATCTCCACGGAGCGAATTGTTCTCCCCTCGCTCCGAGAGTAGTGGCCGAGATACCCTACAAAAAGAAAGCCCCGAAACACCTCCGGTCGATCCCGGTAGGAGAGAACCGGAATACCGTTGAGTCTACCCTGAATCACGCCCTCCGCGACGATGAGCTCCAGTTCCTGCCTCCCTGCGGAGGACCACGCGGCGGGAGGGAGTCTCCGCCGAACCAGCCGTTTTCCGGCGCCGCCGGTATACTGGACCAGCGTAACGAAGCGCTCCTGAACCCCGATAATGAGGGCGTCGGCCACCGTGGGTTTGGCTATGCCTACACCGAAGTAGGTGCGCTCCGGGGGATCGAAGAACTCCACCCGGGCGCTCCCCTCTACCGGAAGGAGCGATGTCGTGGAGAGCCCCGAAACAGTCTCGTACCTCTCGCTGCCGAATAGCCGTACCCCTCCCCCGGGCAATCCGACTTTCACCGCACCGTTGCCTTCACGTTTCCACCAGGGAGGCAGTTCTTCCCCTCCGAAATCATCGCGCAGCTCCCGGACGAAGAGCGCGGATCCGTCGGGTTCCTGCAGCCCCTCCATAGCGTAGAGCCGGAGATCGTCTATTTCTACGCTCCCCTCGCAAAATAGCGAGATCCCACCTCGTTGGAGCCATTCGAGACCGGAAGAGTACAAGAGAGTCTCTCCGTCGACCAAGAGTTCCGCCTCCCTCCCGAGGAGTCGAAGCTCTACTTCTCTCCACCCTCTCTGCAACGCTGCCGTTCTCTCTTCCACACTAACGAGCCGCTCTCGGCCCGGCACTCCCTCGAGCAGTCGCAGTGAGTCGGCGGAGAGTGCGAAAGTGACACTCACCTCCGATCCCTCTTTCCGGCGACCGGCCACAAAGAGAGTCTTCTCTCCCGTCTCGGGTAGCCGGAGGTCGAAGACGAGGCGAAAGTCCCGCAGCCGCGACTCACCTCCGCCTGGCCTCTCGTTGGGATACGGGGGAATGAGGGGAATGTAACTCTGGCCCTTTTCGCTCAACCTTAGATAGCGGTTATCCTCCCCGGGATCGGAGACCACGAAACTCCGACCAACCGCGACTCTCTCTTCGAAGTCGTCCCAGAAGCGAAGGAGACCGGGGTGCGGAGCCCGGATCAGCGATGCCTCTTGGCCCGGGGAGAGGGCCGTACGGCCTTCCCGAAGTTCAGCCGAGGCTTTCTCCAGAGCAGGGTCGCCGGTGGCACAACCGGCCAGAACGATAAAGAGCAGAAGCGACGCGAAGAAAACGAGACGGGCGTCCCAACCGGCTGACGGCATAGAGTCCCTCCTCACAGAATCGAGCTTACATTCCTTTAGAACGATTAATCGCAATTAGACTCTAAGCGGAACCGGCTAGGTCTGCAAGGATAGATGATCCTCCTCTACTCTACCTCTCGCCCAGTCGCACCTGGAAGAGCAGAGCAAACAGCGCAATTGCGGAGCGGCGTGCATCCTCAGTAGAAGAGCCGAAACCGGATCGCGTATCCTAACAGCTGAACCGGAGTCTTCTCGTCATCCCTGATTTCACTGTTGTCCGAGCCGAAGTAGTCGAGGTAGAGGTCCAGCGAGCCGCTGGAGAGGCCCGGCTCTTGCTTTCGAGTACCGTAAATCCGCACGCCCGCCTTTATCGCGCCGTTTCCCACGAGCTCTCCCCGTTCGTGGAACCTCGCGGAGCGGGCGATTGCGAGCTCCGCATCCGTTTCGAGAAAGAGTCCTAATTTCGCCAACTCCAGGAGCTCAACGCCGGGCCAGAATACACGAAGGGAGGGCTGCGCGAGCCACATGGTCCGAGGGTCTTCCAGCCGGCTCTCCCAAAAGTCGAAAATCTCCGAGTATCCGACCCGGATAAAGCCGTAGAACTGCACCGGCCCGATATCGATGCGCGGAGCCGCCGCTCCAACCTTGACGAGATCACTGGAAACCTCGCTAAAGTTGTCGCGAATGGGGTGCTGGCTCGTCCTCGAGTACTCCCAGAGAAGATAGAGCGGGCCGAGATCCCAGGCGAAATGAAAGCCGTACTCGAACTGCACCGCGTTCATAAGCCACTGCAGGCGGGAGCCCGGCGTACCCCCTTCGATTACCGGCCCGTTCATAAGGAACGCGCCGTAGGTGGCGGAAAGGGCAAACCTCGGAGCGCCGATAATCGTGTGTCCCGTTCGGGCATTGATCTGAAACGAATCGTAGGTGCCGTCGCTAAACGCCTGGTTGGCGTACATCGTCTCCGCGAATCCCCCGGGCAGGAGAAGGGGTTTCTCGTACGTGCGCAGCAGCAGCGGGTTGACCACCTCCAGGGGCTCGTACCAGTCCCGGCTGTAGAGCGGTGCGCCGGCGAGAAGTACCACACCAAAGAAGAGAAGAAAACGCCGAAACAGCGACGGTCTCATGGCGAAAGTATAGCCCGAAGTTGACGTTCCGGCCAACGTACCGGTAGCTTTTCTCCTGCATATGCAACGAATCGGGAGAAACAACTTAGACAGGGCAAGGTCTCCCTATCTGCGGCAGCACCGGGATAACCCGGTGCACTGGCAGGAGTGGAGCCGGGGGGTACTTGAGTTCGCGAAGCGGGAGGATCGTCCCCTCTTCGTCTCCGTAGGCTACTCGACCTGCCACTGGTGCCACGTAATGGCCCGGGAGGCGTTTTCCGACCCGGAGATCGCCGAGTACCTCAATGAGAACTTTGTCTCAATTAAGGTGGACCGGGAGGAACGACCCGATATCGACCAGTACCTAATGAAGTTCCTCATAGCTACCACGGGAAACGGCGGCTGGCCGATGAACGCCTTTCTCTCCCCCCAAGGAGCTCCCTTTTTCGCCCTCACCTACGCGCCGGTCAAGCCGCGTTTCAATATGCTCGGGTTTCTGGAGATCCTCAAACGGGTCCGCAGCTTCTACGACGAGAAGAAGGGTGAGCTCCAGCGATACGAACCGGACCCATACGAGACAACCCGAGGCCGCACCCTCCAAGGCGGCGGTTACGACGAGGCGGTGGAGCGCATCAGGTCCGACCTCTATCGCCGGTACGACAACGAATGGGCGGGCTTCGAGGGCAGTCAGAAATTCCCCCCTCACGCTCAGCTGCTCTACCTTCTCCAGGATGGGGCGGTTTCGGGGATGAGTGAGAGTCATCGTCTTGCCGAGCACACCCTCGATACAATTTACCTGAGGGGGCTTCACGACCACCTGCAGGGGGGCTTCTTTCGATACTGCGTCGATCGAGAGTGGACGATCCCGCACTTCGAAAAGATGCTGTACGATCAGGCGCTCCTGCTCTGGAGCTTCAGTTGGGGGTACCGGGTTCTGAAGAAGCAACGGTACCGCCGGGCGATTGAGGGGATCTTCACCGCTTTAGAGGAGACCTTCGCTATCGACGGGGTCTACGCCGCCGGCCTGGATGCGGACACTGACCATCAGGAGGGGAAGAGCTACCTCTGGAGTCGAGGAGAGCTCGAGGGCCTCCTGACGAATGAGGAGCTCGAAATAGTGGAAAGCCTCTTCGAGTCGGCAAAGAGCGGCAACTTCGAAGGGAAGCTCCACCTTGTGGCTATGCGTGACCCCGGGGAGGAAGAGGCCGCTCGGGGTGTTCTCGACAAACTACTGCGGGAGCGGCGCAGCCGACCCCAGCCGGAGCGGGACGAAAAGATCGTGACCAGCTGGAACGCCCTCGCCGGGGTCGGGCTCGCCGAGGCGTGGCGCGCCACCGGAGAAACCCGATATTTGGAACGAGCCGAAGCGCTCTATGCGGAGCTGGTCGAGAGAAATCGGCGGGAAGAGGGATTCTCCCACTCCTCCATCTCCGGAAAAGGGGCGCAGGAGGAGGGGTTTCTCGAAGACGCCGCCGCGGTGCTTCTCCTCGAAACGTACCTCTACGAGGATGGGCTGCTCTCGGAAGAGCGGCTCGGGGAGAGCGAGAAGGAGCTGCTTCGATTCAAGGAGGGCGAAAACTGGCACGCCTCGAAGGCCGATGATTTCGTTCATATGCCTTCGGAGGTCTTCGATTCCCCCGTTCCCGCGGCGGCCTCCCTCGCCGAAATGGCGCTCCTTCGCTACCGCATGCTCCTCGACGAGGAGTACGAGGAGCTCTCCCTTGCCCAGGCGTTTCAGTCGGACTTCTACAATCTTGCGGCCCGGTTCAGCGCCGGAGAACTCTATCTCGTAAAGGCGCCGGAGCCACCAGCCTGGGACTCTCTCCCCTTCCCCGCTCTCCGGGGCAAGGCGGAGCGGGAGAACTACTGTTTCAGGGGGGTGTGTTACTTTGGTTTGCCGAAAACCTGAAGTTCCGGGAGCGCCTTGGTATATTTTGACGTAGGTTGCACCTCTAAGGCGGCTTTACGCTACCGGCACGCCCGGTGAAAGGTGAAGCGACTTTCGGTTGTGCCGATGGTGTAAAGGTAATGACAAAAAGAAGTGGCAGAAGAGGCCCGATGCCCCTAACAACCGATGGAACCCTGGCGATCTGTTTTGTCGGCGTCGGTAGCGCCTTCTCAAAGAAGAACTACCAGAGCAACGTTCTGGTCATAAAGGGAGAGACGCACCTTCTCGTTGACTGCGGCACCCACGCCGGCAGGGCCCTCGATGATCTCGGCCTCTCCATCATCGATATCGACAACGTCCTCATAACCCACTCCCACGCCGACCATATTGGCGGCTTGGAAGAGCTTATGCTCACGAATCGGTACGTAAAGGGACGACGGCCGACCATTCTCATTAACGAAAAGTACGAAAAGGTGCTCTGGTCTCAGAGTCTCCGGGGTGGCTGCGAGATGAACGAGCGCCACAACGGGAAGGGCCTGAGCTTCGACGATTACTGGGTCAAGATAAGACCGAAGAAGGAGCATAAGCTCGGCCGGGAGACCGAGCGATACCAGCTAGGCGACCTTACGATTCGCACCTTTCGGACCCGGCACTATCCCGAACAGGCTAAGAGCTGGAAGGATGCGATGTACAGCACCGGACTCGTTATCGACGACAGGATCCTCATAAGCGGAGATACCCAGTACGATCCGGCCCTCCTCGAAGAGTATGGAGCCCAGTTTCCGATTGAAGAGATCTTTCACGACGTGCAGTTCTTTACCGGCGGCATTCACGCGAGCCTGGAAGAGATTACGAAACTTCCCCGGGAGATCCGGGAGAAGATGCGCCTCTACCACTACAACGACAGCTACGAAGAGCGACGAAAGGAAGTCGCCGAAGCCGGATTCCGGGGGTTCGCGGAGCCGGGCAAGCTCTACCGCTTCTAGCGAGGAAGCACCCGTACAAGTCCCGCCTCCACCCGCAGGGAGAGCGGAAAATCCTCCTTGGCGAGCCAGATTGCCTCGCCGTCGAGTTGCATCGGCACCCGTTTCCCGTAGTGCACCGAGGCGCTTCGCATCCGAGCCATCTTGGTTTTCGGATCCCGCACGTGCCGCCCGGCGTAGAATCGGCGCTTCATCACGACTTTTCTGCCGATATGCCCGCGCTCGATCGCGCAGAGGTTTCGCTCATCCGGGAGCACCCGCATGTGGTTTCCGTAGGTCCGCGGCGCTCCGGCGCCAACCGCCAGGAGCATATACCTCCCGATGAGCGTGCCGCTTCCCGACGGACCGCTGAACTCGATCTCCATGGGACCTACGCCGATGAGTTGCTCGTAGAAGAGCACGGAGACATCGGCCACATGCTTGTAAATGTTGCCCGGAACCATGTGCCGGAGGCGATGGGTCAAGTCGGTGATAAAGGCGTCCACACCAATGGAGGCAATGTTATACGCCCGCCGCACTGCGCTCCGGCGGGTAGTAACGACCAGGGCCTCCACGCCCTCGCAGAACTCCCGCCGTTCGAGCCGGTGGAGCAGCTCGCGGACTGTCCCGGCGTCCGCGGCGTCGTTTCCCGTCCCCATGGGCCAGCGAACCACCCGAACCGTCAGGCCGCGCTCCGCCCAGGGCTCGGCGCTCTCGAGCACCTCCGCGTGGGTACCGTCCCCCCCGCAGCTCGCGATGTCCAGAGGCTCATTTCGCTCCCAGGAGTCCCTGCACAGCTCATCCACCGATCGTCTGAGATGTCCTGGATAGCGTGAGTAGAGCAGCGTGAAGGGGCGCCGACGAAGGTTTCTGGCAGGTTCCATCTCTCTAACGAGCTCACGCCGTCCCCGAGCGGTTGCTACTCGACCGGCCGCGGGATTGAGAGCAAGGGCGAGTCCGGCCGACCTCCCTTGTGAGGAAGCGAAGAGGCTCATGCCCCGGGAAACGCAGTCAACAATGGTACCGGTGAGAGTTTCCTCCCAGGAGCTCACCGAAGCTCCCCTTGGATTAACGAGTCAAGGATCGAGAGGAGCTCCTCTCTACCCTCTATGAGAACGCCACCCCCGCCGAGGTCGATAATCGGCTCGAGATCGATCTCATATCGGTCTCCCACGGAGAGAACCTCTCCAGGGGGAAGAGCGAGATACTCCAAGGCCAGCTCAAAGGGACGCGGATCGGGTTTGGATACACCAACGGTGTCGAGACCACTCACCACGGGAATGAGATCACCGATGCCGAGGGCGTGAAGCGTGCGCTCACCGATCTGAACCGGATTGTTCGTCACCGCGCAGATTGCTGCACGCCGGGATAGCGCTTCGATCCGGTTACGGAGATCAGGGTCCTCAGAGAGATACGCCTCCGGTTCGATCAGTTCCGCCCGCCACGCCACACTGGTCGCGATCGGTATGTCGTAGTAATGGAGAAAGGTGTTACCCAGAGAGGGACGCCGCCCTTCGTTCCCCCGGGCATCCTTCCGTCGAAGTTGTTCCACCTCTTTGACGACATCTTCCGCGGGACGGCCGAGTTCCGCCGCCAGGCGCTCGATGAGAACGCGAATTTGCGACTCCCCGAACTCCCGGTTGTCGTAGAGGGTGTTATCGATATCGAAGAGGACTCCCCGGACAACCGGGGGAAGATTGAAGATCTTCCCAGTCACCGCTGACTAGCCTCTCCGCCTCTCGACTAGGAGCTGCGTGTACGGCTTACTCTCGATCGCGGAGTCGGGAACTCCCAGGGAGGCGAGGGCCTCACGAACTCGTCGCTTCGACCTGCTCTGCGTCGCCTCGTCCGCGGAGGAGTCTACGAGGATCTCAACTTCCACGAAGTGACCGAGCCCCTCCACCTCAGAGAGCTCCACCAGGAGGTCGTCGAGGCGATAGGCGACGCCGGTCTTGCGCTTTCGCAGAAACTCCGGCAGTCCCAGACGCAGCAGAAGCGTCTCCAGGGCAAAGGGATCCCCTATGGAGAACTCCCACTCCCGATTGTGCTCCACCCCATCTAGGGTGCGGCGCTCCTTAAAGGTACAGACACTCTTTTCGCCCTCTTCCCGGATGCGCACCGTAATCGGCTGGTCACCGTAGGTCGCTCGCCCCTCGAAATAGACGTCGTTCTTTTCGAAATGGCGAACGAAGGTTCCCCGCTCCTCGAGCCGCTCCTCCAGGGTCGCCGGATCGGCGACCCACGCCTTCACCTCGATTTCGTAACTCACTACTACCCTTTTGCCTGGTTCGCCACGGCCTCCGCCGCTCTCTCAACCGCCTCGGGATCCCCGAGGTAGTAGTGTTTGATCGGTTTGAGCGTATCATCGAGCTCATAGACCAGAGGCACTCCCGTGGGAATGTTCAGCCCGGGAATCTCCTCGTCGCTTATTTCATCGAGGTATTTCACCAGAGCCCGAAGGCTGTTGCCGTGGGCGGCGATAATGACTCGTTTGCCCGACTCGATCATGGGACCGATCTCGTCGTGCCAGTAGGGGAGGAACCGGTCCACCGTATCCTTGAGGCACTCGGTATGCGGAAGCTCGCTCCTCTCCAGATCCCGATACCGCGGATCTCTGCCGGGAAACCGCTCATCGTCCTCGTCCAGCGCCGGGGGCGGCACATCGTAGCTCCGTCGCCAGAGATGGACCTGATCGCCTCCGTGGCGCTCGGCGGTCTCCGCCTTGTTTAGTCCCTGCAGCGCCCCGTAGTGCCGCTCATTGAGGCGCCAGTTCTTGATCACCGGAATCCAGAGAAGGTCCATCTCCTCCAGGGCTATACTGAGCGTCTTAATCGCCCGCTTGAGCACCGACGTATAGGCGAGGTCAAAGCTAAAACCTTCACCTTTGAGGATCTTTCCCGCTTCCCGCGCTTCCACGACACCCTTTTCCGATAGATCGACGTCCGTCCAGCCGGTAAAACGGTTTTCCTTGTTCCAGACACTCTCTCCGTGCCTGAGCAGTACAACTTTGTACACCTTGCCAACTCCTTGTTATGGCCGCAGAGTAGCCCAAAGGGGGGTAGAGGTCAACGAGTGCTCCCCCGCTCCGCCGTCTCCCGGCTCCATCTCCCCGAGAGAGCGGCGAGAGCCGCGTCGAAGGCAAGCAAAACGCACCCTTTTCGCGCGGGGAACTCCCGCACAAACTCGAGCTCCTCGAGCTCCTTCGGAAGCGCCCCCTCCCCTCTCTCGCCCTCGAGCTTCCTCTGATCCCCACCGGAAAGCAAATCCCGAGCGCCCGTCAGAAGCTCCGCGGCCTCGCTCTTTCCTCTCCCTGATAGAAAACGAGTTACCGCCTCCGCGGAGGCAAGAGCGAGGGCGCAACCGAGACCGCTGTAGCACGCCGCGGTCACCACGCCTCTTTCGACTTTGATATGTACGGCGATTTCATCTCCGCAGGAGCGGATGGACGCATCTCCCGAAATCCACCCCGCCGCCGCGGGCGCCTCCTCGACCCGCCTCTCTCCGCCACGGGCGAGCTCCATCAAACGGAGCTGTCGAGAGTCCACGAGCGCTTAGCCGAAGATCTGGTAGACCCGCTCGAGAGCGTCAAAGAACCGGTCGATCTCCGCGGCGGTGTTGTAGAGATAGAACGACGCCCGCACCGTACCGGGAATACCGAAGAAATCCATAAGCGGCTGAGCGCAGTGAAAACCGGTGCGCACGGCGATGCCCTGCTGGTCTAAGAGGCTTCCCACATCGTGTGCGTGAATGCCCTCCAGATTGAAGGAGAGAATTCCCCCGCGCCGACCGTGACTCCCAGTACCGTAGCTCCTGAGATAGGGCACCTCCGCCGCCCGACGATCGGCGTACTCGACAAGAGCCTCCTCGTGGGCTTCGATCCTTTCGAGCCCCACTTCTCGGAGGAACTCGACTGCCTTACCGAACGCCATAACTCCGGCGATATTCGGCGTCCCCGCCTCGAACTTCTCGGGAAGGCGGGCGTAGGTGGAGTGATCCTTGTAGACGCGATCAATCATGTCCCCGCCGAAGAGAAACGGAGGCATCTCCTCCAGAAGAGACTTCCTGGCGTACAGGACGCCCACCCCCGTAGGACCGCACATCTTGTGGGCCGAAAAGGCGAGAAAGTCGCAGCCGAGCTCCCCTACGTCCACGGGGGAATGGGAGACGAACTGAGCCCCGTCGACTAGAACCTTCGCACCCACCGCGTGGGCGGCGTCGATAATCTCCCGCAGGGGCGGTTTGAAGCCGGTGACGTTGGACATTCCGGTAATCGCGACGAGCTTTGTCTTCTCACCGATGGTTTCCCGGGCCGCGACAACTTCGATCTCTCCCTTCTCCGTCAACGGAATGAATCGCAAGGTCGCCCCGGTCGCCTTCGCCACCTCCTGCCACGGCACGAGGTTCGAATGGTGCTCGAGCTCACTGGTTACGATCTCGTCCCCCTCGCCGAGAAAGGTCCGTCCCCAGGAGTAGGCAACGGTATTGATCGCCTCGGTTGCGCCGCGGGTGAAGATGACCTCACCGTCTTCGTCTACGTTCAGCAGCTCCTTCACCGCCTCACGAGCGCGGTCGTATGCCACCGTCGCCAGCTCGGAGAGCTCATAGAGCCCCCGGTGAATATTCGCGCTGAGCTCCTGGTAGTAGCGGAGCTCTTCCTGCATAACACGGCTCGGTTTAAGGGAAGTCGCGCCGTTATCAAAGTATATGAGTGGCTTTCCTCGCATGGAGCGTTCCAGGACCGGAAACTCCTTCCGGAAAGCGGTCAACTCGGTTGTGGTTGTGTTGCTCATCGGTAACCCCCGAATAATAGAGAGTAGCAATAGCCGCGGGAAGTATCAACGACTATGTGTTGACCGGGCCGGTAGTAATGAGGAAGCAGCAAAAAGCCCCTCCAATCCGCTCGCAGGCAGTTCAGAGGGGCTCGTTGAGTTCGAGTACGCCGATACGCGCCGAGAGCGTACTCTCGGCGCCTACCGTCAGCTGCAATGATGCGTTCTACTTGGCGCCGGCGTAGTTCTTCGCAACCGCGTCCCAGTCCACTACGTTCCACCACTCGCTAGCGTAGTCAGCTCGGCGGTTCTGATACTTGAGATAGTACGCGTGCTCCCAGACGTCGAGGCCGAGGATCGGCGTGAGTCCCTCCATGTAAGGACTATCCTGATTCGCGCTGCTGGTGACCTGCAGTCTTCCGGAACCGTCGACCACGAGCCACGCCCAGCCGCTGCCGAATTGACCGGTAGCCGCGGCGTTGAACTGCTTCTTGAACTCCTCGAAGGAGCCAAAGGTCTTGTTGATCTCCTGAGCAAGATCTCCTGTCGGCTCACCGCCGCCGTTCTTACTCATGACGGTCCAAAAGAGGGAGTGATTGGCGTGGCCGCCTCCGAACTTCTGCACCGCAGGCTGGAGGTTCTCCGGAACGCTCTTGATCTTCTTGAGCAGATCCGTTATCTCCATGTTCTCGTACTCGCTACCCTCCAGTGCGGCGTTGAGCTTACTCACATACCCCGCATGATGTTTGTCATGGTGAATACGCATCGTCTGCTCGTCGATATAAGGTTCGAGTGCATCGTAGGGATAGGGAAGATCTGGTGTCTTAAAAGCCATGGTTTCTCCTCCATAGACAAGTGAGGTTATTCTTCACACCATAAGATACCAACGTGAGGGAGGAATGGCAAAACCTGAGTTACACACTCATACATTAAGCCGCGCCGGCCGCTACAGGCGGGTTGCAGGCGGCTTCCCTAGACGCCCGGCGGCGGTTACTCCAGATCGAGGTAAAACTCGTCCCCCGGGAGGGAGCCACCCACGGAGCGCGGATTGAAATCGTAGAGCAGCTGAAGATACTCCTCGATCTGCACCCGTGCCTCTTGAGCGCTCTCATACTGAATGTTAAGACGGGGAAGAGCGGACTCGGTAACGGCCGCGGGCAATCCCACCTCCGAGTCAGCGGTGAGCTCCGCGGTTACCGCGGGATCCTCCAGCGCGAACTGAAGGGATCGGCGAATCCGCTCCATAAGGCGCTCGAAGTGCTCCGGACTCCGCCGTGCGACCTCTCGCCGCGCGAGAAAGACCGTCTGGGGGTAGGAGCGATCGCTTCCTGTCACCCGCTTCCACGTCTCCTGAAAGTCCAGGAGTACCCGCATATCCGGGTTCCGCATGGTTACCTGTGTCACAAATGGCTCCGGAAGTACGGCGAGCTCGACTTCACCGGAGGCCATTAGCTGGGCGAGTTCTACCTGCCCGTAAGAATAGTCGATGGTGAGGTCATTCTCGGGATCGAGCCCCTGCTCCTGGAGGAAATAGCGAAAGAGCACGTCCGGTGTCGCCCCTCGGGCGAGGCTGTAGACCGTCCGTCCTTTTAGTTGTTCCCAGCTTTCGGGTCCTCCTTCGGGCCCGACGAGATAGAGGACCCCCCAGAGGGTGGTTCCCGCCACTGCGACCTCCCCTCCGCGGTTG
The DNA here is from genome assembly GCA_046540995.1 of Spirochaetaceae bacterium. GTDB lineage: Bacteria > Spirochaetota > Spirochaetia > DSM-27196 > Alkalispirochaetaceae > CAYZHV01. The sequence goes on from JBKHED010000022.1 coordinate 15,819, forward strand.
TAGAGTTGAGCCGCGACGTTCGTGGGTAGGGTAACCAGATCGGCTTCCCCGGAGAGGATCCTTGAGACTGCTATATCCGGGGAGCCGGCGAGCTCCCATTCGAGCTCTATATCCTCCCCGATCTTCTCTTCCTGCATTGCATCCACGAGACCAACCCCCGTAGGGCCACGCAATGCGACGATCGAGTAGGTGACTTCCTCGGGAGGAAAGGTAGGCGGTTCTTCTTCCCGAATTCCCGTAGCTGAGAGAGCGCCGACCAGCAACGAGGCCAACACTGTAAGTGCGATGAGGCGTTTCATCGGTAATACTCCTTTCCGTCGGAGAACGCTTTAGGCGAACGCGAAGGTGTGATGAACCTGCTCTCGCGACCACCCTTCCCGGACGGCTCGTTCAAACTCCTGAGCACGGTCCCGGTCGTTGACCATAACCATACCCGACAGAACACCATTCTTGTAGAAGAGCGCCCAGTACCGTTCGCCCTCTTCGAACTCCTCGATTTCATAATCCAGCGGGTTCCAAGGTTTGTTAACGGAGAAGAAATAGGTGTTGAAGACCTCCGCCTTCAGTCTAAAGGGAGGATAGTCGTGCTTCGCCGGCTCTCCCGCGATATTCTTACCCGCAAGAACACCCTGATACTCAGCGGCGTGCCATAGGTGCGTGACGTAGCCGTTAGGGTGCTCCGCGGCGTCCCCGGCGCAGTAAATGTCGGCATCGCTGGTCTGGAGGTACTCATTGACCCTGATCCCTCGGTTCGTCTCCAGTCCCGCCCGTGTTGCCAGCTCCAGTCTCGGTTGAACTCCGATACAGATGACCACCATGTCGTAGTTGCCCGAGCGACGAATCATCTGTACGCTCATCCGTCGCTTCTTGTTCTGCTCGAAGGAGAGTATTTCCTCCTGAAAGAAGAGCTTGACTTTCTTGCGACTGAGCAGATCCTCGAGTATCTCGGAAGCGCGCAGGTTGAGCTGCTTCGGAATGAGCTGCGCCGTAGCGCCGATGAGGGTAACGTCCTTTCCCATAGCCGAAAGCTCCGAAGCGAGCTCGACGCTCAGGACCCCCATCCCGGAGATGAGAACCGTCTTTGCCCGCTGAGCGGACTTGAGCAGCCGTTCACCATCCTTGGCGTGGCGCACCACGAAGAATGAGTCCGACTCGTGTGGACGTACAACCTTGGGAAATAGTGGCTCGCTTCCCGTGCTCAAGAGAAGTTTGCCGTAGCGCACACTGCCGCCGCCTTTGAAGGCGACGGTATGTTCTTGCCGGTCTATGTCGGTGGCAAGCTCTCCCGATAGCAGCTCGATTCCCTGCTGCTCATACCATTCCGAGGGATAGAGAGCAAACTCATCCTTCTGATAACCGGTACGGATGTGCTTAGAAACTTTCGTGCGCTTGTACGGAAGGCGGTCCTCTCCATTGACCAGCAGAATCGACATGTCCGCGTTGAGCTCGCGAATCGTGCGTGCGGCAGAGACACCGGCGATACCGGCGCCCACAATTACAGCGTCGTAGTAGTCGTTCATCCCCAAGAACCCTTAGCCTTGCCCAATGTAGCACGGTAAAATATACTCCTGCAACTAACCTTTACGTACCGGAGTGCCTCTCCATGAGTGACCTAACCGTCGTTTACTGCGAACTCTCCCTTCGAAATCCGGTCGTTCTCTCCTCCTCCGCGGGGGTTAGCGATGCTAAGACGGCCCGCGCGTATGCTGCTGCCGGCGCCGCAGCGATCACCCTCGCACCGATCTCAGACGGTAGCGCCGGCCCCGCCCCCCGGAGCGAGGGCTCCCCGGGAGAACGGGATCCGGAAGCTCTCGACTACGTTCGGGAAATCGGCACTCGTCTCGCCTCGGAGCGTATCACCGCCCTTATCAGTGAGCTCAGAGAGGAGTTGGACATACCGGTTTTCGCCTCCCTTCGGTGCATCAGGCGAAAGTGGTGGGTAGTCTACGCTAGACAGGCTGCGAGAGCCGGAGCCAATGCCCTAGAGCTCGACCTTTCGGAAATAGATCATCACGGCACCGTACGGGCGGAGCAGTGGGAACGGCGCGCTCTGCGGGTAGTCGACGCGGTCCGGAGTGCCGTCTCCCTCCCGATTGTCGTAAAGATTCCCTACGCTCTTACCTCCCTCGCTGCCTTCGTTCACGCCTGTAAAGACGCAGGAGCCCGGAGCATCCTCTTGAGCCCCGATTTGCGTCGGCTCCCGATTGACCCGAAGCGAATGGAACGGGGCTCCAAGACTATCATCGGCGAGAGTGACAGGCAGGGAATACAGTACTGGCTTGCGGAGCTCTACCGTAACGTCCGCCTAGAGCTCGCCGCGGACGCCGTGAGCAGCGGGCCGGAAGCGGCGGCGGCGATTCTCGCTGGGGCGCACGCCGTTGCCTACGGTGACATAGAGGCTGGGCCGGAGGGGCTCGGCACCACGGTGCGGTCGATTCAGCGCTGGATGGAGTCCCACACCTTCGCCTCTATCTACGAGGCCCGGGGCCGCCTGAGCCGCTGGGAACGGGAGAAGGTGCTCGAGAGCCGTTCCTGAGGTAAGCCTCTCGGTTGTTCGGTGTGCGTATGGGTCGCTTCTCTGCCTAAGGACGGAGAGGGTCGCCAATGAGCGGCAACGTTAGCAGCAGCAGCCCGTCATAGATGCGACCGAGAACGCCGTCTTCACCAACGGCGTCGGCGGTTTCCACGGTTCGAATTAGCACCGGCTCGCCTGAAAGAGTGTACTCGACGGTTCCGACGCTTACGCCCGCCTCCACGGGGGCCCACCGGTACTCCTCGACCGTGTAGCTGCCCCGTAATCGCCGCGAACTGCCTCGTGGGAGCGCTATCGGCTCGGTCGGAGCGAGACGAAGGGCGGCCTCCTCCGTGACCCCACCGTACACCCTCAGAGGCGGGAGTTCCGGCGGGCTGGGCGTAACAACCTCGAACGCTTCATAGCCGTAATCCATCAGCATCGCAGCCTCACGAGCCCGATTGTAGCCCCCCTCGGCGTGGGTGCTTCCAGGCACGCCTAAGAGCACGGTGACGATGCGTCTACCCTCCCGCTTTGCGGTAGCAACCATGTTGTATTGTGACGCCTCGATAAAACCGGTCTTGAAACCGTCCGCTCCGGGATAGCTTTCCAGCAAGGTGTTTCGGTTCCATTGCGTAATCGAATGCTCCCGGTTGCCGTTAATCAAGTTTTCGGGCTTCGGATAGGTGAAGGAGGGAAGGGAGAAGTAATCGAGTATGCCCGGATGTCGCTCGATGAGAAACGCCGCGAAATCCGCGAGCTCCCGTGCGGTTGCCCTGTTCGAAGCGTTAAGTCCCGCGGGCTCATGAAAGCTCAATCTTCGGTAGCCGAGACGCCTCGCCTCCCTATTCATCTCCTCCACGAACGCCTCTTCACTGCCCGATACAAGGAGCGCCACGGCTACCGCCGCATCGTTCCCGGAGCTCACCGCGAGCCCGTAGAGAAGCTCCTCGCCGCTCACCTGTTGTCCCGGCCCGAGAAACATGAGGGAGGAACCAAGAGGCTGGTTTTGCGACCACGCCTCCGGCGGCACCGGAACCCGTTCATCGAGGGGAAACGCTCCCTCCTCCGCGGCGATCAGGGCGAGGTGCACCGTCATTAGCTTGGTAAGCGAAGCCGGAGGTAGGACGAGGTCCGCCTCTTTCTCGTAGAGCAGAGCGTCGGAATCGACGTCCAAGACGACCGCGCTCCGGGCTGACAGAGTCTCCGGAGGGCTGAGGTCAGACGGTGTGCTCCTCGCGAGATAGCTCGGCATTCGCGGGAGAGTGGCTCCAGGGCGCTCTTCCACTCCGAAAAGCGGGGCGGAGCAGAGCACAAAGCAAAGCAGCAACGTGAAGTGTCGGTTCTTGTATGGCGCGCTCATGGGATTCTACGTCTCTTTCTTCTCTTTTCTTTCTTCTTGAGGCTGCGCCTCCGGCGAAGGGGTATCCTGCACTTGATCAGTCGGAGCGGTATCCGCACCGCTGCCCGCGTCCGGCGCCCCTCCTGCCGCGGCATCCCGTTTCTTCTCTCCGCGATGATGGAAAAAATGGGCGATATAGACGAAGGGCGTGTCGGCAATGGCGACTATTAGTTTCAACACGTAAGTGGTTATGACGATCTCCATGAGAACCGTACCGGAAAACACCCCCCAGAACGCGGCCAGGGTAAACACCACCGAGTCGATAAGCTGGCTCACCGCGGTGCTCAGATTGTTTCGAAGCCAGATGAACCGCTGGGAGGGATACTTCTTCTTCCAAAGGGCGTAAGCCCAGACATCGTGGAGTTGGCTCACCACATATGCGGCGAGACTCGCCCCGGTAATGCGAGGCAAGAGCGAGAAAATCTCGCTCATTGCCGGATGAGCGGAGTCCGACGGTGCCGGCTCGAAAAGAATGGCGAGACTCATAAAGAGGGTCACCGCCACGATACCGACAAAACCGAAGGCTACCGCCTTCGAGGCGTCCCGTTTCCCGTAGTTCTCCGAGAGAATATCCGTGGCGAGGAAGCTCCCGGCGTAGACGATGTTACCCAGAGTCGCGGTGATACCGAAGAGCTCGATCGTCTTGAGCACCTGCATATTTGCAATAATCGCCGCAATCGGTACCCAGACGTAGAGGCCCGTTCGCCCGAAAAAGATGTAGAGCAGGATTATGCTCAGAAAGTTCGCCGCGAGTAGAACGAGCCAGAGGGTCTCGTTGCTTAGTCCTAAACCCATGGAACCCGATTTTCCCAGTTGTCGGGGTTCGTGACAACCCTGACCTCTCGTCTACCCTTGCCCACTCTCAAAGGGCTGCCCGTCCGCTGCGGGGGCACTCTGATTGCCGACGAAGGCGACCAGGGCTATCAAGGTGACCACATAGGGAAGGGTCGCCAGAATCTCCGAGGGAACCGCGAACTCCGTCCCGCCGAGATAGACGACCAGTCCCTGGGCCGCACCGAAGAGAAGACACGCTCCCATGGCACCCTGGGGCTTCCACTTTCCGAAGATCATCGCGGCCAGGGCGATAAACCCCTGTCCCGAGATGAGGGTCGGCATGAACCGGGAAACCACGGCGATACTGAGGGAGGCGCCCCCGAATCCGGCGAGAACACCGGAGGAGATCACCGCGAAGTAGCGCACGCGGTAGACGTTAATGCCGAGGCTGTCCGCGGCCTCGGGATGCTCGCCCACGGAGCGAATGCGCAGGCCGAGGCGGGTCTTGTAGAGAATGAACCAGACAACCGCAACCATGGCGAAGGCGATAAAGACCGTGGCGTACTGATTGAAGATGAGATCCACCGGAGAGTTCCGAGGGAAGAGACCGTTAAGCGGCCGGGGCATCTTGTCGTCCAAGTTCAGGGGAACCGTCTGGGTGGCGCCGTCGAAGAAGAGGCGACTGAGGAAGAGTGCCAGGCCGCCTCCGAGAAAGTTGATGGCGATGCCGCTTACGATGTGGTCCGCTTGAAAGGTGACGGTAGCGAGGCCGTGAAGCAGAGCGAGGAGCCCCCCGGCGATCCCCGCGGCGAGAAAACCGACCCAGGCGCTCCCGAAGAAGTACCCGGCGGTTGCTCCCGCGAAGGCGCCGAAGGTCATCATCCCCTCGAGGCCGATATTGATCACCCCGGAGTTTTCGGTCATCGTCCCGCCGAGGGAGGCGAACATGAGGGGAGTAGCGTACATAACGGTTGTACCAAGCAGGAACGCGATGTCAACGAAGGTCATGACGCACCTCCTCTCTTCACGTTTCGAAAGGCCAGCAGGAGCCTGATAAACTTAGGCATGGCCACGAAGAAGATAATCGTACCGATGACAATGCTAATAACCTCGGTGGGCGCTCCGAGATCCCGCTGGATGCTGGTCCCGCCGTACTGCAAGCCTCCGAAGAGGAGGCCCGCGAGTATGCAGCCGAGAGAGGTGCTGCCTCCAATTAGAGCAACGGCGATGCCGTCGAAGCCGTATCCTTCCATTACCGCGAGCCGAGATACATCCTGGGAGACACCGGTCACCTGAATCGCCCCGGCGAGACCGGCGAGCATTCCGGCGATAGCCATGGATTTGAGCATCGAGCCGGGAACGTTAATCCCACCAAATTCAGCGGCATCCCTGCTATGGCCCACCGCGCGGAGCTCGTAACCGAGCGTACTCCTGTAGAGAATGAACCAAATGATGATACCGAGGAGAATAGCGATAACGATGCCGAGGTTTACCGGCGCCCGGAAGATGTCCGCCAGGCCCGGACTCGCATCGTAGAACTCCCGCCACTCCTCGGGGTTCTGCTTGAGCCGGGCGAAAAAGTCGATCCGGGCGGAGTTGTGGATCTTGTGTGTCGACTCGCTCTCCGGTCGCACGATGGAGGGAAGGTTTGTAAAGAAGTTGTTGAGATATAGCGCTATCCAATTGAGCATAATCGTCACGATTACCTCGTGAATCCCGAACTTAGCCTTCAGGAATCCGGCGATGCCGCCCCAGATACCGCCCACAACCATGGCGAAGGCGAAAACCACGATAACGTGAATCACCGGGGGTAGCACGATATGGTAGCCCGCTAGCGCCGCAATGAGGGCTCCGAGGATGAACTGTCCCTCGGCGCCGATGTTAAAGAGGCCCGTCCGAAACGCAAAGGCTACGGAAAAGCCGGTTATGATAATCGGTGTCGCCTGAATTACCACCCGAACCATGTATCGGGGTCGCCCGAATATCCCCTGGAGCAGACTCCAGTACGCCTCGGCGGGATTGTACCCGGCGATAGCCAGAATAATCGCCCCCACCACTAAGCCGAGGAAAACGGAAACAAGGGTCAGACCGAGCTGAGTCTGAGCAAAGGATTTCTTCTCAGCCATACTTCGTCGCTCCTCCCGCCATCATGAATCCTAGCTCGTACTCATCCGTTTCTTCAGGCGTGACGAGTCCGACCACTTTGCCCTCATAGATGACGGCAATTCGGTCGGCAACGTTTAGAACCTCGTCCAAGTCCAGGGAGATCAGAAAGACCGCCCGACCCTTGTCGCGCTGGTCCACCAGCGCTCGATGGACGTATTCGATGGCGCCCACGTCGAGCCCTCGGGTCGGCTGAGAGGCGACGAGGACATCGGGATCGTTACTCACTTCCCGGGCGATGATCACCTTCTGCTGGTTACCGCCGGATAACTCCTTGGCGAGATACCTCTCCTCCGGGGGACGGACGTCGAAGTTCTTAATAAGCTTCTTTGCGTACTTCGAAATCTCTTCGCGATTCAGAACACCCCGCCGCGAAAAGGGCTCCTTTCCGTAGTTCTCGAGCACCATGTTCTCCGCCACGGTATAGTCGAGGACCAGCCCCCGGCGCTGCCGGTCTTCAGGGATGGACGCCAATCCCGCTTCGAATATGTCCCGGGGAGTGCCGCCCTGCACCTCTTTGCCGTGGACGATCACCTTCCCGGACTCGATCTCTCGAATGCCGGTGAGCGCCTCGATCAGCTCGGTCTGGCCGTTGCCGTCGATACCGGCGAGAGCGAGGATCTCACCCTTCTTTACGTCGAGGGTAAACCCGTCCACGGCGTTGATTCCGCGACTATCCTTGACCACTAACTCTTGAATCGAGAGCGCCACCTCGCCGGGACTCGCCTCTGCCTTCCGAACCTTGAGCTCGATCTCCCGGCCGACCATCTTCCGGGCCAGCTCGGACTCGGTAGTCTCCTCGACGCCGACGGTATCTATGTACTTGCCCCGACGGATAATGGTGCAGTTGTCCGCCACCATCTTGATCTCTTTGAGCTTGTGGGTAATGACGATAACCGTCTTGCCCACTTCGGTGAGGCTGCTCATAATCTTGACCAGCTCGTCGATCTCCTGCGGAGTTAGGACCGCGGTGGGCTCGTCGAGAATGAGGATCTCCGCGCCCCGATAGAGGGCTTTCAGGATCTCGACGCGCTGCTGCATTCCTACGGAGATGTCCCGGATTTGCCGTCTGGGGTCCACGATGAGCCCGTACCGGTTGGAGAGCTCTTGGACGTCGTTGACCGCCTTCCGCCGATCTAGGACACCGAAGCCCTTCGTCGTCTCTTCTCCGAGAATTATGTTTTCCGCAACGGTAAAGGGTTGGACAAGCATGAAGTGCTGGTGAACCATGCCGATACCGTGGCTTATCGCCACGTTCGGGTTGTGCATTTCCACCTTCTCGCCGCGGACGTAGATCTCGCCTTCGTTTGGCTGCAGCAGCCCGTAGAGAACCTTCATAAGGGTCGTCTTGCCGGCGCCGTTCTCTCCGAGGAGGGCGTGAATCTCCCCCTTGTGAACGGTCAAGTCGATGCGATCGTTCGCGACGAAATCCCCAAACCTCTTGGTGATTCCGCGCATCTCGACGACCGGATTATCCATTTCGATCTGTCGACTCACGAGCCACTCCTCGTAGACAAAAAAGGCGAGCCGGCACCTACGTGCGGAAACAGTTCAGCCGCACCGGCCGGCCCGCCGGAGAGTTATCTCAACGGGTCGCTACATGGTATCCATGAACTCGTTGTAGGTTTCCTCGTTGAACGGTACCTCGATCTCCCCATCGATAATCATCTGACGCACCTCGGCGACCTCGTCGAGGAGGTCCTGGGGCACGTGCCGATCACTGGTGGGGGCGATTCCGACACCATCCTCTGCGAGGCCGTAGACTACAGTCCGGCCACCATCCCAATTCTCGTTGACGAGCTGTTCGCCGACGTTGTACATCGCCTGGCCAACCCGCTTCATAGCGGAGGTGAGCACGTGGTCGGGAGCGAGGTCGCTCTGGTCTCGGTCTACACCGATTGCCCAGGCGTCCTGTTCCTTGGCGGCCTCGATAACGCCGTCACCGACGCCACCGGCGGCGTGGAAGACGATATCCGCATCCTGACGATACATGTTGGAGGCGATACTCTTTCCCTTGGCGGCGTCGTTGAAGCTCTCGGCGTACTGCCGGAGAACCTCGACATCCTGGTCGGCGTACTTGACGCCGGCGTGATAACCGTAGTCGAAGCCGTCAATGACCGAGCCCTCGATACCGCCGACGAATCCGACGGTGCCGGTCTCCGTCATCTTTCCCGCGATGTATCCAACGAGAAAAGAGGCCTGCTCGGCCTTGAAGACGACACCGATCAAGTTATCCGGATACTCGTCCCAGGCAAAGTCGATAATGGCGTAACGCTGGTCCGGATTGAGCTCCGCCTGGGTCCGGATGGCATCAGCCATGAGGAACCCGATACCCCAGATGAGATCGTTGCCCGCATCGTAGAGGGACTGCAGGTTGGGCTCGTAATCGGACTCCTGAGTTGACTCGAGGTAGGAAACCTCGATCTGATCGTAGTCCTCATCGAGCTCCTGCAAACCTTCCCAAGCGGACTGGTTGAAGCTCTGGTCGTTGACGCCTCCGGTGTCGGTAACCATCGCGATGTTAATCGTCTCTTCGCCGTCGCCGTCCTCGCCCTGACCACCGGCAAAGAGCATTCCCGTGGCGACGAGAAGCACAAGAAGAAGGATTGTAATTCTCTTCATACTGTTCTTCCTCCTTTGAAGAATCCAATAGCAGAAATTTTCTTAACGGTAAACGCCCCCGTGAGCGCTGTCAAGCAGTCAGTGGCGGAAGCGTACCGCCTCATCGCGGAAATCCACGGGCCTTCCGTTGTCGGAGAGCCGCTTCTCCAAGTACTCCCTATCCAGGTCGAGCCGTGCCACCAGTTCCCGCAGCTGCCCCTCGGAAAGGAGGTTCTGCTCTACAAAAAGATAACAGAGGGCGCGCTCAGCCAGACAGGGTACCTTGAGGGCGTTTCGGCAGACGTGATCCGCCGTTTGATAGCGCTCCCCGATGTGATGCTCCAGCATCGATCGGCCCACGCCCTCATTCATTGCGGCGAGCTCCCCGGCCAGGGGATCGAGGTTTCCCCGGGAAGCCTCCACGCCGAGAGGCTTCAAATAGAGATAGGTGTACTCCTTACCCGGCAGATAGTGGTGCTCGTCGCAGCGGGTAGCGTAGTCCGGCTCCCGGGAGTCGCGCTTTGCCGTGTCTCCTCCGACGATAATGAGAGGGTCGAAGTAGAGCGCCGGACACTCCTCTCCGTCCACGGTGTAGTACCGGTAGGTGTAAAGGGAGTCGGTGAGGCAGTCGTGGTGTTCGCAGTAGGCGGTGAGCGGGAAAATGTCGGTGGCCACTTCCAGAAGAAGCTGGGCGGTCTGGTTGAATATAGAACGCCGAAAATTGAGGATCAGCGTGGGACAGATAAAGACCAAGCCCCGTTTTTCGCTGGCTCGATGCATAACGTAGGCGAGGCGCTCGTCGTAGAAGGATGCCTCATCGATAACCCAGCTTCCCACGTCGGGATGCTCGTCTATGAGCCGCTCGAGACCGTAGGAGTCGTCGATCTCCGCGATGGACTCTCCGAGACGTTCGTACCCGCCTCGGTACGCCAGAGCGTCCTCCGGGTACTCTCTGAACCGTCCCCTGTCGAGAGCGGAGCGCACGAAAAAGACTCTCCGTCGGTCCGCCTCCCCCGTGGAGGCGCGTTTGGCAAGAGCTCGGGACTTCTTGAGGGCAACTTGAGAGTCTCTCCAGACTCGAGAGGAGTACTCGGTCTTCCCCGATCCCATCGGTCCCATGACGAGAATACGCCGAGAGCTCCGAGTGAAGTCGAAATGGTTTACCGGAGGATGCACGCGAAATGAGGGAAGTCCGAGACTCTTCAGGAAAGCCGTGGCGTCACCGTTGCTCAGGGGATCCGACATGGTGGAAGAGTTATACCGCCTAACGCCGACTCGAGGCAACCCGCCGATAGCGCGGTGCGGCTGCCCCAACTGTGGACTGGACCCCCAGCTGTGGACTGGACCCCCGCCACGCCAGTACACTTGAAACATGGCCAAGACCATCTTCGTTTCAAATCGACTCGCAACGACGGCCAAGCTCTCCCCGCGGGGGGATCTTTCATTCAGCAGAAGTGTCGGCGGCCTCGCCACGGGATTGAGCAGCATCCACGAGCAGGAGGAGAGTCTCTGGATCGGCTGGAGCGGGGTTCCCTCGGATGAGGTGAGCGATGAGCTGAACTCCGAGATACACAACTCCCTTCTCGAGGAGTATAAGAGCGTGGCCGTCGACATCTCCGCCGAGGAGCTCGATCTCTTCTACGCGGGCTTCTGCAACCGGACCATTTGGCCGCTCTTTCACTACTTTACCACCTTCGTCGACTATGATGAGAGGAGCTGGCGCGCCTACGAGGCGATAAACGAGAAGTTCTTTCACAAAGTCTCCGCCCACGCCGAGGACGGGGATCTGATTTGGGTGCACGACTACCAACTCATGCTTCTGCCCCGCCTCATTAAGGAGCGCTTTCCGAACTCCCCGGTGGGGTTCTTTCTGCACATTCCCTTTCCCTCCTTTGAGATCTTCCGCCATCTCCCCTGGCGCAACGAACTACTCAACGGACTGCTCGGCTCGGACCTGATCGGGTTTCACACCTATGATTACGCCCGCCATTTTCTCTCGAGTACTCGCCGACTCCTCGGTTACGAGCACCGCCTGGGCAACATCACCCTGGAGGACCGGGTGGCGAGCGTTGATGTCTTTCCCATGGGAATTGACTTCGATAAGTACAACGACTCCTCCCTCAAACCGGAGGTCAAGAAGCACTACCAGCAGGTGAGCGATGAGCTCGTGGGACAGAAAATGATCCTCTCCGTGGACCGTCTGGACTACAGTAAGGGCATACTCGCCCGACTCCACGGCTTTAGCCGCTTTCTACAGGAGAACCCTAACTATCACGAACAGGTCACCATGGTGCTCATCGTTTCCCCTTCTCGGGAGAATGTCGACGAGTATCAGTACCTGAAGCGGGAAATCGACGAGCTCATCGGAGAGATCAACGGCAGCTACCAGCAGATGGGCTGGACCCCGATCTGGTACTTCTACCGTACCCGTCCTTTCGACGAGCTCACCGCCCTCTATCAGCGGGCGAACCTGCTTCTGGTCACGGCGCTGCGGGACGGGATGAATCTCATCGCCAAGGAGTACGTCGCCGCAAAACGGGATGAGACGGGCGTCGTAGTCCTGAGCGAGACCGCCGGCGCAGCCAGGGAGATGAGCGAGGCGCTTATTATCAACCCCTTCGACGAGGAGGGTATCGCATCGGCCATTAGGGAAGGGCTGGAAATGCCGGTCGAGGAGCAGCGGGAACGGAATCAACGAATCCGACGCCGCCTCTCCCGGTATAACGTGGAGTACTGGGCAAAGGACTTCGTCGCGAAGCTCCAGAACGTGCACCAGATGCAGCAGGCGCATTTCGCCCGCTACCTTTCGAAGGATCGACAGAAGGAGCTCGTTGCGCAGTACCGCGAGGCGAAGCGGCGACTCATATTTCTCGACTACGATGGCACCATTCGCCGCTTTGCCCGGCGCCCCTCGGAGGCGGAGCCGGACGAGCAACTGATCGGCATGCTCCGGCGCCTCGCCGCGGAGGAGCGAAACGAAGTGGTCGTTATTAGCGGTCGGGACAGAGAGATTCTCGACACCTGGCTCCGGGGCGTGGAAGTATCGATCGCCGCGGGCCACGGCATCTGGATTCGCCGGCCAGGCCAGGAGTGGAGCCTCCTGGAAGAGGTGAACGACGACTGGAAGGCGACAATCCAACCGGTTATCGAGTTCTTCGTCGACCGCACACCGGGCTCGGTCCTGGAAGAGAAACAATTCTCCCTCGCCTGGCACTACCGAAACGCGGAGCCCGAGCTCGCCTCGGTGCGCCTCTCGGAGCTCAAGGACGCCATTCTCAGCCTGACGAGCAATCTCGACCTCACCCTCATGGAAGGCAACAACGTAATCGAGATCAAGCCGAGCTCCTTCGACAAGGGACGGGCCGTGCTGCGCTGGCTCGCCCAGGAGGAGTGGGATTTTGTCCTCGCCGCCGGCGATGACCATACCGACGAGTATATGTTCGAGGCGCTGCACGGCCGAGGGGTCACCGTAAAGGTTGGTGTGGGGATGTCCGCCGCGGACTATTACGTGGAAAACGTCGGAGACATCCGCGGCTTGATGGAGGCGTTTCTCACGGTCTGAGGATTTTTCCCGCTCCGGGAGTCGCTCTACCCTTCCTTTCGGACGGGGTTTCGCAAGGTCCCGATACCTTCGATTTCGACCTCCACGAGGTCCCCATCCGCCAACGGTGCAACGCCGCTCGGAGTCCCGGTAAGAATGAGATCTCCCTCTTGAAGGGTGAAGTTACGGGAGACGAAGGCGATAATCTCCGGGATCGTGAAGATCATCTGGCTCGTTCGTCCCTCCTGGCGCACCTCGCCGTTGACGCGGCAGGTCACCTGCAGGTTCTCTACCTTCGGCAGCCGTTCCGTCGGAACAACCACCGGCCCCACGGGGCAGAAGGTGTCGAAGGACTTGCCTCGGAACCAGCCGGAGCGGTCGCCATTCTGAATGTTTCGCTGGCTGACGTCATTGGCGCAGGTGAAGCCGTAAATGTGCTCAAAGGCGCGTTCCTCCCGGATACTCTTGCCTCCGAGTCCGACAATCACCGCAAGCTCCGCCTCGTGGTCGGTTCTCGGCTCGTCAAACTCGTAGCTGTCCACGATAGAGGGCAGTAGAATCGTCTCCTCCGGTCCGATAAGGCTCGAAGGGAGCTTGTTGAAGAGCACCGGCTCCGGGGGCACTTCGGGGTCGAAGCCCCGAACCTTGACCGAAAGGCTCTCCTGGATGTGAGCGTGATAGTTGAGCCCCAGGGCGATGATCTTACCCGGCGCCACGCTGTAGCTACCGGGTCCGTGAGAGAGGGGGAGTTCTACGTTCATGGGTTTTCACCTTCCTGTTGGCGGTAGTATACAATAAGCAGAGAGGAGGTCACCACCGATGATTCTGCCGCGAGAGCCGGTTCGCGATCTTACCCCCACGCTTCACGGGGGAATACAAGCGCACGACCTCGAGCGCCTCGGACTGCGGCGAGATCAGCTGCTCGACTTCAGCGTTGGCACCAATCCTTATCCGCCCCCGAGCTCGGTGGTGGAGGCGGCCCGGTCGGTCCCCATTGAAGCGTATCCGGACAGCCGGGCGCGGCGCCTCCAGGAAGCGCTCGCGGATCTGCTCGGCCTCGACTCGAAGCAGATTTCGGTGGTAAACGGAACCTCCCAGGCGCTCTGGCTCATTGCCCTCGCATTTCTTCGCCCGGGAGACGAGGTACTCACCTTCCCTCCCACCTACGGCGATTACCGGACCGTATCGACGATAATGGGCGCGAGGACCACGGAGCTTCGCACGAGGAGCGAAGATGAGTTCCTTCCTGACTTGGAAGTCGCGTCGCGGCTTATCCGAGAACGACCGGTGCGCGTCATCTGGCTCTGTAATCCAAACAATCCCACGAGCAGCTACCTCTCCCGGGAAGAGCTCGAGCCGCTACTAGAAACGTGCCGGCAACAGGATACCCTGTTGGTCCTCGACGAGGCGTACGCCAGCTTCTCCCCGAAGCGGTTTTCCACGGAGGAACTGATCGGCCGCTATCCGCTCCTGCTGATGCGGTCAATGACCAAGGATTTCAATCTCAACGCCCTCCGCCTCGGCTACATCGCCGCCTCCGCGGGGATCGCCGAGATTATCGACCGAGTTCAGCCCCCCTGGAGCGTCAACACCCCCGCGGAGGAAGCGGGGCTCATGGCCCTCCAAGAGTTGGATTACTACCGCCGGAGTTGGAAGAAGACCGCCGAGCTCACCGAGTCCCTTGGAGTGGCAATCGAGAAGATCGGCTTCAAGCGGTATCCGGTAGGATGCAACTTCCAGCTCTTCGAAGGCCCCCTAGAGCTCGATCTCGCCGAAAAGCTCTGGAAACGAGGCATGAAGATACGGGATTGCAGCTCCTTCGGGCTTCCCGGTTTCTTTCGTATCGGTACGCGTGGAAGGAGCGACAACGATCGCCTTACCGCGGCGATCGCGGAGATCTACTCGATGAGCTCCAACTCCCCGAGATAGCGAGGGGAGCGGTGAAACACGTAGACATCCAGAACCGCTTTCACCCTTGCCAACGCCTCCCTGAGCCGTACCGAAACCCCCGCCCACTCCTCAACGTCCGCCGCGGCGTACCCCACCGCGTCGAGGCCCGAAGCGTCGGCGATAAAGAGTGCCCGCTGGAGATGAAACGGTTGAGAAACCACGAGTACCGATTCGAGGCCGAAGACCTCCCGCGCCCGAACTACGGAGTCAAGGGTGCTGAACCCGGCGTAATCGAGAAAAACCCGCTCTTTCGGAACCCCTGAGCGCAGGAGAGCGGCACGCAGGTAGGCGGGCTCGTTGTAGCTCGGGTGCGAGTTGTCGCCGCTGGCGAGAATAAACTCCACCTTGTCGGTTTCGTAGAGTCTGGCCGCTGCGGCGACGCGATTGTCGAAAAAGGGATTCGCTCGTCCCCCGCGCACCCAGCGGCTGGTTCCGAGCAGCAGGGCGACTCGAGTGGGTGGAACCGTGGCGAGGTCCCTGTAGATAGAGCCCTCGCTCTGCTGCACCACCAGGGTGTTGGAGAGGAAGATAAGAATGATACTACCCAACGCCGCATGGCGTAGGAAGAAAAAGAGAACGTAGAGTATTTTGCCCATGGACGGGGCGGCATTACCTGCCTTGCTGCTCCCGAATATTTACGATCGCTTCAACGGCTCGACGACGAACGGTGCGAATGTAGGGGGCCGAGGCGGTCTCGAGAAGAACTGAGACGATCTCCGGATCGATTGGAGGCTCCGCCTGGCTCGCGAGCTTCTCCAGGGAGAGAATCGCCGCGAAGGCGAGGTTATTGTCCGGAGTCTCCGAGGCGTTTTCGACCTGCAAAACCCGAACAACCTGAGCGGAGACTTCGTTGTTATCGTTGAGCCCTATGGTGCCGAGGCCGTAGACCGCTTCTGAAAGCACCATCGGCTCGTCATCCTCCTGGGCTATTCGTACCAACACATCCTTGGCCGTCTCCCCGCCGATTTCGGCGATGAGCGCCGCTGCTTCCCGACGGATCTCCGGAAAGTTGTTGACTACCCTGCCACCGGAGCGAACTTCCCGAAAGGTCCCCTCCCCTGCGAGGGACTGAAGGATAAGAAAGGCGCCGCCGTCTTCAGGAGAGATTGTGCCACTTTCCACCATGTTTCGGATACTCTGGAGGGCCAAGAGCTTGGACTCCCGGTCCGCCGCGAGAGCCTGGCTTCGCAGTACTTGGAGCTCGATATCCTGACTCAGGTAGAGCTCTTCAATGGTCGCCGGCCCTTCCTCATCCTGGTTCTCCTGCGCCCAGGCCGGCGCCCCGATCAGGGTCAGAACCAAGAGAATCAGGATAACGCGATTGGCTTTCATGGCATTTCTCCTCATAGTTGCGCTGTCAGTCTACATCAAAAGGTGTCTATTTTCCATACCCCATCCTCATTCTCCAGCAGGTAGAGGAGGGCGCGCCGGCCGCGGACGTTCATATACGCTTCGACGGTATTCTCTTCCACGAACTCCAGGTCGTCAAGACGAGCGTTTGAACGGCTCGGTACAACCACATAGTTGAAGTAGTCCTCCAGGGAGCGAAGAGTTATCTCATTTCGCTGAAGCAGCGGGGACTCAGACCACTCGGCGAGCGTCTCGGGGTCGGAGTACTCCTTTTCATATTCGTCGGTTAGATAGCTCTTCCACGCCTCGAAGTCTCGTTCCTGGATAACGGTGTTTAGTCGCGCAATAGTCTGCTCTACCTCGTCGAAGGTCTGTTCGTAGACCTCCTCACTCACCTCGAACTCCTCGGTCTCCTCCTCTTCCTCCGGAAGCTCAACCTGCGGCTCTTCCGCAGGCTCAGGCTCTTCCGCAGGCTCAGGCTCCTCAGAAGGGCTCTCCTCCGCCGGCGACTCCGCTCTCTCCTCGGGTTCAGGTGTTGGGGTAACACAGGCGATGATTAGAGGGAGAGATAGGAGCAACAGCCAGAATGGTTTCTTCATTTCCCATCAATTCTATTGAGAGGGTATGTCTGTTGTCAAACAAGTTGCTCACTCCACGCTGGTGAAGTAGTATTCTCGAGGTATAGGGCAATGTCGCTGGCAAAAAGTGTTACTCGAATTCTCCACCTCTTTGCTAATCGTACCGGCTCCTCGAGACTGCGGTTTGACGGATTAGCCACCTTCGCGAACCGCTACGCCCGAAAGCACCAGTACGAGACGCCGGAGCTGGATTCGCTTATAGAGGAAGATCAGAGGGTGCTGATCCAGAGCTTGGAAGGCCTGGAACGGTCGAACGTAGTGGTCCTGGAACGGGACGATACGGGAAACCCCTCGGTGGTCTACTATCCCGCCTTCTTCCGATTGGAGCTCGACCGATTCTACTCCCGGGTCGGCGAAGAACCGGAACGACCCTTCCCGCAGGAAGAGGATCTCCCGTTTGCACCGCCCTCCCACCAGCTCAAAACGGTCTCGGTCACCGAGGATATCATCGAGTGGATCGGTGCCCCGGAGTATCCTCCCAACCTGATTCTCAATATCCGCTTCCCCGGAATCATTAAGCCGATGCTCATCACTCCGAGGATTTTGCAGGAGCGGATGCTGAGCCTCTGCATGCAGAAAATGCGCGTCTATCTGCGTAACCGGAACAACTCAGGCTACATCCGGGCGAAGCTGCAGGCGGTTTTTACCGGCCGGGAGATGATGGTCACCGAGTTTATCCACGGAGCGCTGACCAATCCGGAATCTCTGGTGGAGCAGCTCAAGAATCCGAACGAGTTCACCTTTCACTTCTGGACTCAGCTCTCCTCCCTGGTGGTAAACGAGTACGAAAAGAAGAAGGAGCTCATGGACGATGAGCACTCCATCTGCCAGGCCTCATACATCCTCGGTTACCTCTGCGTCTATAACAAAGGGGTGAGCCAGCGGACACAGCAGAAGGAAGAAGCTCTCAAGATGGTTCGGCAGAAACTCGACGAGGAACCGTACGTCTTTCGAATCTCCGAGGTCGAGGCGTTCAGCGACGAAAAGGGTGTTCCGCTCACCAAACGGTGTCCCAAGGAGGAGATCTACGCCCTCGTCAGCGAGATGTCCACGCCGCAGGACGAGACTTCCCTGCCGGAGCTCTTTCCATTCTCCCCGGACGGAAGCGACCGGGTCTACATTATGACTCACCGGATTATACCCTACGTCCTCAAAGAGCGGGATCGATTGAGAAACGATCTCGCCCGGTTCTACAGGAACGGATGGGCGGAACTCCTCAAGAACGACCGCAAGCTCGAAATGATGACCGACGACGACGCTTTTGACGCTCACGTCAAGAAGGCGTATCGGGAGAAGGCGCCTATCGCCTTCACCCTGACGAGCTTCGATCTCCTCTTTCTCGCCTCCGAGGTCTCCGGCGTGCCGGAAGGTGTCGTCCAGGAACTGCGGGCTGATGTGATTGACACCCGAAAGAAGAGTCTCCGGCCATGGTCGGTGATCTTCAAGCTGGACCGAAAACAGCTCTACAACGAGGCGCGGTTGATGCTCCCCTTCTGGATGGCGGTGCCGATCCTCCGGGGAATCGTGCGGCTGCTCAAGAAGATGTTTACCAGTGGAGAGGGAGGAAGAAAGAGCGATACCGCCGAGTCTCTCGAGTCTGACGAGCAGGCGCGTCAACGGGAAGAGTCGGAAGCAACCAAGGGCATGTCCAAGACGGAGAAGCAGGAGCGGCTCCACTTCAAGAAGGCCGTGGTGGCTCTCCAGCAGGAGTACCTGCGAAACGGCGGCTCCGTGGAGGAGCGCCTTCAGGAGTTACGGGAAGAGTGGAATCCCCTCCTCGACGAGACCGCCCGGCAGCATCTCGTGGAGGACGTGAACGCTCTCTGCCGGGATACCCTGCGCCGCATGAAGGTGACGAATCGTAAGCACCCGCCGGACAAAGCTCGCATCGAGGCGCTTTCGGAGCGAATCGCCGAGAACGAGGCGTTTGACCTCATTCGAAAGAGGAGCGCCTTCCGCAACTATTTGGAGCTCTACATGCTCTCCCTTTTGGAAAAGGTTCGTTAGAAGCGGGCTCGTTCGGCGCCTTCGAGAGAGGAGCGTACTAGGTCAGCACTTCTCCTAGGGTGATCTCACCCATAAAACTCAGCTCCTGAACGCAGGCGTTGAACAGTTTCATACACATCGCCGCATCGTCCAGGGCGCGATGGGCGTTGTTAGGTGGAAAACCGAGCAGCTCCACCATACTCTGCAAAGAGTAGCTCTTCTGCCGTGGGTACGCTTTTTGAGCGAGGATCTGCGTGTCGATAAGGGGGTTCCTTACCGCTTCGAGGTCGGTACCCTGCAGCGCGGCCCTCAGAAAGGCGATATCGAAGCCGGCGTTGTGGGCAACCAGGACAGTGTCGCCGAGAAACTCGAGAAACCGCGGAAGCACGGCGCTCACCGTGGGCTGCCCCGCGAGCATCCGGGGGGTAATCCCGGTAATCTCACTCGCCCCGGGCTCCAGGGGTATTTCCGGGTCAACCAGGGTCTGATACTCCCCAACGATTTCCGTCCTCCGGAATTTCACCGCCCCGAGCTCGACAATCCTGTCCGTCGCCGGATTTAGGCCGGTAGTTTCAAAGTCAAAGGCTGTAAAGGTGAGATCAGCTACTGACAGGCTCGTATCCATAGCCATAGAACCTACTCAACTTGCCCCCCCGATGCAACCGTGCCGCGCATCACCCCGTGCAACCGACGTCGACCTTGACACC
>JBKHED010000023.1:0-34549 GCA_046540995.1 Spirochaetaceae bacterium
TAGCCGGAACTCGGATTCGAACCGAGGACCTGCTCATTACGAGTGAGCTGCTCTAGCCCCTGAGCTATTCCGGCGAAATGAGAGTTGCACTATACCCAATGGGACCCATTTTGGGAAGTCCCTCGAGGGAGGCGATCGCCCCCGCCGTCGGCCCGATGGGCGCTGCGTGCAAAGAGCTCTTATTTCATCGCCCGCCGTGCCGATACATAGATCAAGGAGGCGAGATGGTTCGAGGCATCTTTACCGCAACCAGCGGCATGCTCGCGCAGGAGCATCGTCTGGATGCCATTTCAAACAATATCGCTAACGTCGAGACCAGCGGGTACAAGCGGGACACTTCGGTGCACAAGGCGTTTCCGGAGCTATTGATCCGGCGCATGTCCGATGACGGGGTGCGGCGGTTTCCCCTGCGAAGCGAGCCCTTGGGCTCCTACGACATCGCCCCGGTGGTGGGTAAACTCGGAACCGGCGTCGAGCAGAACGAGGTCTTTACCGTCTTCGAGCAGGGGGAGTTTCAAGAGACCGGTAATCCCCTGGACCTCGCCCTGGAAGGGAAGGGATTCTTCGTCGTTCAGACCCCCTTGGGCGAGCGCTACACGCGGAACGGCGAGTTCATGATCGGTCCCGAGGGACTCTTGGTGACGAAGCAGGGATACCCTGTCCTCGGTGAGAACGGCCCGATCGAGATGAAGATGAACAACTTCCAAATCGACAAGGAGGGACGGATCTTTGCAAATCCTCGCTACATGGATGATCCGAACCGCCTTGTCTCGGTGGATGAGAACGAGTGGGAAGACCGGGTTCTCGTCGATGAGCTTGCGCTGGTCCAGGTGCGCGAACCGCGCTACCTCCGGAAGGAGGGAGACAGCCTCTACCGGACCACCTGGGAGTCCGGAGAAGCCGAGGTCGCCGAGGGCGAGGAAAGGCCGACGATTCTCCAACGTTTTCTCGAGGGGTCCAACGTGAACCCGGTAAAAGAGATGGTGGAGATGATTGAAGTAAACCGCGCCTACGAGGCGAATCAGAAAGTGGTGCAGACCCAGGATCAGTCCACGGGTCAGTTGCTCAACCTCATTTCCCGAGGCTGAAGGAGTTAAGCGACCATGATGCGATCGTTGTACACCGCCGCGAGCGGGATGATCGGCCAGCAGTTCAACATAGACACCATTTCCAATAACCTCTCGAACGTTAACACCAACGGGTTCAAGCGAAACCGGGCGGACTTCGAGGACCTGATCTACCAGACCCAGCGAACCGCAGGCACCCCCGCCACGGAACAGACCCTCCGTCCCGTGGGGGTCCAGGTAGGCCACGGTATCCGCGTTTCCGGCACTCAGAAGCTCCACACCCAGGGCTCACTGCAGGAGACCGGAAACGTGACGGACCTGGCCGTTCAGGGAGAGGGGATGTTTCGGGTGCTCCTCTACGACGGCAGCTACGCCTACACCCGAGACGGGAGCTTTCAAATTGACTCGAACGGCCAGCTCGTGGACAGTAACGGTTACCGCCTCCTCCCGGAAGTGGTCCTACCGGACGGTTTCATTCAGGATACCCTCTCCGTGAGTCAGGACGGCCGCATTACCGTGAAGATGCCCGGCCTCGATGATCCGGTGGAGGTGGGACAGCTCGAGCTCTACCGGTTCGTTAATCCCGCCGGCCTCAACGCGATCGGAGAGAACCTCTATAAGGTCACCAGCGCCTCCGGAGACCCGATCGCGTCGCAGCCCGGCTTCGACGGCATGGGGAGAGTGCTTCATAAGTTCTTGGAGAACTCCAACGTCGAAGTGGTCCGGGAGATGGTGAGCATGATCACCGCACAGCGCTCCTATGAGCTCAACTCAAAGGCGGTGCAGACCTCCGACACGATGCTCGGCATTGCAAACAACCTCAAACGGTAAGGGAGTGAATGATGAGTGACGCGATGCAGCTGCCTTCGAGCTTTCTCGGCGACAGAACGCAAATACAGCGGGCCGCGGGAACCGCGGAGAATGCCGCAACCCTGGGCCGGCGGACCGCCGGGGTGGGGCAGGCGCGGCTCCGTGAGGTGGCCGAGGAGTTCGAGTCCCTCTTTCTCAAAGAGATGCTCGACTCCATGCGTAACACCTTGAACGAGGAGAACAGGCTCGTGGATACCGGCATGGCGGGAGAGTACTTCGAAGACATGTTGTATGAAGAATACTCGAAAATTATGGCAAAGCGTGGTACCTTTGGAATCGCCGAGCTCATTGTCGACCAGTTCAGAGATTCCGCACCGAGCTAACGTATCTTTTTGTATACACCGTTTTGGGATGGTGTATTATAAAGTGCACAAGGCGTCCTCTCGGAGGACGCTTCTTTTTTGTCCTTTCTTCTAACTCATCCTGATATAAGTACTTATAAATACTCTCCCATTGTCCGAGTTCTTGGCATGTCCCTTGCATATAAATGCATAGGAGGCTTCAATGGCGAAGCGACGGATCGAGACATTTGAACAAGAAGACGCCCTGAAGGCGTATTTCGACCAGATTCGCAAGACGCCGCTCCTTACCTTCGAGGAGGAGATCGCTCTCTCGAAGCGGGTACAGAAGGGCGACAACAGCGCCCGGCAGCAGCTGATCGAGTCGAACCTGCGGCTGGTCGTCAAGATTGCGAAGGCGTATCTCACTCCGGACGTTGCGTTCCTCGACCTTATTCAGGAGGGAAACCTCGGCCTTCTCAAAGCCGCTTCCAAGTACGATTACAGGAAGAAGGTTCGCTTCAGCACCTACGCCTCCTGGTGGATAAAGCAGTCGATTACCCGTTCCATGTGCAATAAGCGGCGGGCCATTCGGCTTCCTCACCGCAAGGAGGACGCCCTCAAGCGGATCCAGCGGAGTTTCAACACACTCTCCCAGAGCTTGATGCGCCGCCCCTCCATAGAGGAGGTGGCGAAGGACGTTCGTATTGATCCGGAGGAAGTGGGCAAGATTCTCTCTCTGGCCAACTCCCTGGTCTCTCTGGACAGTGAGATCAATGAGGACAACAGCACCTTTCACGACGTCTTCGAGGATTACAGTTACGCTCCCGATTCGGTCTACATGCAGAAGGCGTTAAAGGAGGACACCCTCCACTTTCTTGATCATCTCAAGGAGAAGGAGAAGATGGTCCTCAAGTATCGATACGCTTTCGAGGGGGGCGAGCGAGCTACGCTGAAGACGATCAGCGACAAGATGGGCATTTCTCCCGAGACCGTTCGGCAAATCGAGATGCGGGCATTGAAAAAACTGCGTCAGTATGCCGACGATCTAAAGGAGTATGTCTGCAACTAACCGCCTAAAGGCGCTGCTCCTACTTTCAATACTGCTCACCCTGATAGTTATCTTTCTCGGAGTTCTCCTCTTTCTGCTGCCTCCCTCCGGAGAGGCACCGCTCGAGGACGCCCCGGAGAGCGCGGAGGTGCCGGCCGAAGAGGACGCCGAAGAGCCGGGACCGCGTGCCCCCGAGGGGGTCGAGGAGGAGCCCGGAGAGACAGCGGAAGCGGGAGAAGAAGCGGGCGCCGCTATCCCCGAGGAGCGATATCGCATCTACCTCGTGGTGGACGACGCCGGACACGATCCTGCTGACTTGGAGCCCTATCTCTCGCTCCCGGTTCCCCTGACCGTGGCTATTCTTCCCGACCGGCGCGCCTCGAAGGAGGCGCTGCAGGCGGCCCGCCTCGCCGGAGTCGAGAGCATTCTGCACCTTCCGATGGAGCCCACGGGAGTGGCGAACCCGGGAGCCGGGGCGCTTCTCACCTCTCAGACGGACGAGGAGATCGCCGCTCTGCTGCGAAGCCACCTGAGGAGCCTTCCCGGTGTTATCGGGGTAAACAACCACATGGGCTCCCTCGCCACGACGGACCCCCGGGTGATGGACGTGGTCATGTCCACCCTGGCGGAAGAGGGGCTCTTCTTCCTCGACAGCCGCACCACTCCGCTGAGCGTGGCCGCCGCCGCCGCCGAGGCTCGGGACGTGCCGTACGCGGAGCGAACGGTCTTTCTCGACAATGAGCGGAGTAGGGATGCCGTGGCGGTTCAGCTCGACGAGGCGGCGAGACTCGCCGAGAAGGAGGGGTACGCGGTGGTGATCGGCCACGTGACCTCGCCGGTGGTTGCCCGGGTCGTTACCGAGCGGTACGAGGCGTACCGGGATCGGGGGATCGCCTTTTATCCCCTTTCCGCGCTATTCTGACCGTGCCGAACTATGCTTGTATTAGGAATAGAAACCTCCTGCGATGAGTGCTCGGTGGCGGTCGTCGAGGATGGTAGAACCATACACTCCAACGTTGTTCTCTCCCAGGTCGAGAGCCACGCGCTCTTTCAAGGCGTTGTACCGGAGATCGCCTCGCGAATGCACACCGAGTCGATTCTTCCGGTCTACCGCGCTGCCCTCGCCGAGGCGAATGTAGGGGCGGCGGGGGCGAAGGAGATCGACGGGGTCGCCGTGACCAGTCGTCCCGGCCTCACCGGCTCCCTGGTGGTGGGGCTCACCTTTGCAAAGGGTGTGGCCTTCTCTCTCGGGGTGCCGTACGTGGCGGTGGACCACATTCTTTCCCACATCTACGCGCCTCAACTCGCGGAGCGGATCGACTATCCCCATTTGACCCTTCTCGTTTCCGGGGGGCACTCGATCATCGGCAAGGTGGAGGGGTTCGACCGGTTCACCGTTCTCGGCACCACCATAGACGACGCCTGCGGCGAGGCGTTTGACAAAGTCGCCACCCACCTCGGGGTCGGCTATCCCGGAGGCGTGCGGATAGACCGGCTCGCCCGCAAGGGAGACGCCGGGGCGTACCGCTTCCCGAAGCCGAAGCTAACGAAAGGGGACCACCGCTACGACGTCTCCTACTCCGGCCTGAAGACCGCGGTGCTTCACCAGCTCGAGCAGTTTCACGTAGAGGGGAGGGGGAGCGCCCTGGAAGATATCGCAGCCTCCTTCGAAAAGGCCGCGGTGGATATGCTTCTTCTCAGACTCCTGCGAGCGGTAAGGGATACGGGCATCCGCAGGGTGGTTGCCGCCGGCGGCGTGGCGGCAAACAGCTACCTTCGGGAGCGGCTGCGGCGGGAGAAGGAGTTGGAAGTCTATGTTCCTCCCCTAAAGCTCTGCACGGACAACGCGGCGATGGTGGCGGGGCTCGGGTACCATTACCTCGCTAGGGGCGAGCGGTCGGCCTACGAGGAGGGAGTTCGGGCCCGAGTGCCGCGGTTCCGCCACAGTTACCCCTAAACGATCCCGAAGGGCTCGGCTTTTCCCGGGGCCGATGCCGCCACCTACTGCGGCGCCTCGAGCTCCTCGGCCTCTTCGGCTATTTCGAAGAGGTCCTCGTTCTCACCATAGAGGGAGGGGGCCTGGGGCATGGGAGCTTCGATAAGCCGGTTCGCCAGGGTCCTAATCGCCTGAACGAACTCATCCGAGGGGTACTTGAGCGCGGCGGGCTGCCTCTCTAGGATCGAGCGGCTCATGTTGGGGCTATGGGGGAGGTAGCCGATATACTCAACGTCCACGGCGAGATTATTCTGCACGATCTGCCGGAGCTTTCCACCGAGGGCGATGTCCTGAGGGGAGCGGCCCATATTGAGAACCACCCTCGGTAGAAACTTCTCGATCTGTGCTTTCGCGAGCTCCGCGGAGTCCTTGGAGAGCTGGGATAGGCGGTCCACGATCGCCTGGACGGTGAGGTCGGTGCCCTCGATCTTCCCCTGCATAAAGTCGTTTACCACCTGCCGCTCCGCGCTCCGATGGTGAAAGCTTCGCTGCACCAGTCGAATCAGGGCGGATTTGAGAAAGATGTAGGCGTTGAGAATCGCCGTGGTCTCCGGGGTGGTAACGATAATGCCCATCATCGAGGAGAGATAGAAGTCGAGCGTGTTGTACGCCGATCCGGAGCCGAGGTCGAGGAGGACGTAGTCCGCCACGAGTCCCTCCACTCCCTCGAGGATTTTCAGCTTTCGAAAGTAAGGGAGATTAGCGGTGCCGGGAAGCAGGGCGTCACCGGGAATCAGGTAGAGCCGGGGAACGTCGGTCTGGACGACCAGGGACTCTATGCTCTCTTCCTGTTTGTAGATGAAGTTGCCCAGGCCGCTGTGCCGGTTTCGCACACCGAGGCAGGTGTGGAGGTTGGAACCGCCAAGGTCGAGGTCCACCAGGATTGTTGTCTTGCCGGCCTGCGCGAGGGCGACGCCGAGATTTGCGACGGTGAGGGTCTTTCCGACCCCTCCCTTTCCGCTGGCGAAGGGGATTATGTGAGCCATAGCTCCTTAGACCATAGCGCACCGCTTGGGTGAGGGCAAGTCGCGGTTTCCCCGGGGTTCGATGGCGCGCTCCCCGGTATCTGCAAGGGCGAGACCGCCGCCGGCAAATTGACACGGTTCGGCCAACGGGCTATGGTAGGTTACGGCATGAGTGACTTCGATGTTCTCGATCCGGCGATTCGTAAAGTACCGGATTTTCCTAAACCGGGGATTCTCTTCTACGACATAACCGGGATTCTCGCGAAGCCGGAGGCGTTCCGATACTGCATCGACCGGATGGAGGAACGCTACCGGGATCGGGGCATCACCGCAATCGGAGCGGTAGAGGCGCGGGGATTTATCTTCGCCGCCCCCTTGGCCGTGCGTCTCGCTGTCCCGCTCATTCTCATACGCAAGCAAGGGAAGCTCCCGGGCAAGACGATCGAGCGTTCTTTCGACCTCGAGTACGGCCAGGACGTTGTGGAGCTCCATCCGGAGGATGTTCCGCCGAATGCGAAGGTTCTGCTGGTTGACGACCTCATCGCGACCGGTGGTACAATTCGGGCGGCGGCGGAGCTCGTGGAGGACGCCGGGGCGACCGTTGAGGAGATCTTTTCGGTGGTGGCGCTCCCCTTTCTTCCCTTTGAGGAAGCGCTGAGAAAGTACTCCGTTCACTACCTTATCGCCTACCGGAGCGAGTCCTCCGAGGAAGGGTGAGGAGCCTCCGTGGGGTTGACAGTTTTGGGCGATCTGGCTACTATCCGGGGCCAGTGATTCCCGGTGGTGTAATTGGTAGCACATCAGATTCTGGCTCTGACAGTGGGGGTTCAAGTCCTCCCCGGGAAGCCAAATGGCCCGTTCGTCTAGGGGCTAGGACGCGGGACTCTCATTCCCGAAACAGGGGTTCGATTCCCCTACGGGCTATTTAAGACCGGCTTTCTCGAGCCGGTCTTTTTTGTATACCTTGGGTACCGGTGCCCTACGGTTCGGCATCGCGACGGACGGATCAGGACGCCGGAGAGAACCGACTCGAAGACGAGGAACCGTTTATGAAACGTGTCTACCTAATACTGCAGGACGGCACCGAGTTCGCCGGAGAGGGCTTCGGAGCGAGCGCGCCGAAGCCTCAGGAGCTCTCCGCTCTCAACGGCGGAGTTCGCTGTGTCGGAGAGGTGGTCTTTAACACCGCCATGTCCGGATACGCCGAGGTCCTCACCGATCCCTCCTATACCGGGCAGCTGGTGGCGATGACCTATCCGCATATCGGAAACTACGGAATCGACGCCGAATGGTCGGAGATCGCTCCGGAACAGGGAGTCTCGCGGCCAAAGATCAAGGCCGCGGGCTTTATCGTTCGGAGCCTCTATCGCGGCCCCGTTCCGGCGGGACGCACAACGCTCCACGAGTTTCTGAGCAGCCACGACATCCCCGGAATCTCGGACATCGATACCCGAGGACTCACTCTGCACCTGCGGGACAACGGCGCCCAAACAGGGGTGATTGTGTCCCCGGACTCGGGGAACGCCTTGAGCGAAGAGGGACGCAGAGCGGTGGAGGAGTTTCTCGCGGCCTTTCCCTCCATGGAGGGGCGGTCACTCGTCGGAGAGGTGGGAACTCTCGAGCCGGTGCGGATAAACGCCGCCGCCGGGGGACCGCACATCGCCCTCTACGATTGCGGCACAAAGGCGAACATTATCAGGGAGCTCACCGCCGCGGGAGCGAATGTAACCCTCTTCCAGAGCCGGGCCACCGCGGCGGAGCTTCTGTCGGTGCATCCGGACGCAGTGCTTCTATCCAACGGACCCGGAGACCCCGCGGTGCTCCCTGAGCAGGTCAAAGCCGCCAAGGAGCTCATCGGCGAGGTGCCGCTCTTCGGCATTTGCCTCGGTCATCAGATCCTCGGGGAGGCGCTCGGCGGGGAGACCTACAAGATGAAGTTCGGCCACCACGGCGTGAACCATCCGGTCCGGGATGAGCGGACGAAGAAGGTCTTCGTCACCTCCCAAAACCACGGCTTCGCCGTGCGGGAAGAGAGCCTGCCAAAGGGTACGGAGGTCTGGTTTCGAAACGCCAATGACCAAACCATCGAGGGCTTGCGAAACGACAGAGTGAAGGTCCTCACCACCCAGTTCCATCCCGAGTCCGCTCCGGGCCCTCGGGACTCACGCTGGATCTTCAAAGCTTTTCTCGAAGCGATCTAAAGGGGAGGATCATGCCCGCACGAAGAGATATTCATAAGATTCTCATTATCGGCTCCGGCCCGATTGTTATCGGCCAGGCGTGCGAGTTCGACTACTCCGGAAACCAGGCGGTGAAGGCGCTGAAGGAGGAAGGGTACGAGGTGATTCTCGTCAATCCCAACCCGGCTACGGTGATGACCACACCGGGGAACGCCGACAGCGTCTATATGGACCCCCTCGACGTTCCGTACGTGGAGGAGATTATCAGAGCCGAGCGGCCCGACGCGGTTCTGGCGACCATGGGCGGACAGACCGCCCTCAACCTCGCCATGGAGCTCGACAAGGAGGGAGTGTTCGAAAAGTACGGGGTAGAAGTGATCGGCGCGAGCATCGACTCCATACGCCTCGCCGAGGATCGAGGGGAGTTCAAGAAGCTTATCGACCGCATCGGCCTCGAAAGCCCCAAGTCGGAGCTCATCTCCTCGGTGGAGGAGGGAATGGCCTTCGCCGAAGAGACCGGGGTGCCGCTGATCATTCGGCCGAGCTACACCCTCGGGGGCAAGGGGGGCAGCATTGCCAACACGATGGATGAGGCGAGGGAGTTCATCGACTGGGCCCTCTCGGAGTCTCCGGTTCACACCGCCCTGGTGGAAGAGTCTCTTATCGGCTGGAAGGAGTTCGAGCTCGAGGTGATGCGGGACGAGGCGGACAACGCCGTCATCATCTGCTCTATCGAGAATATCGACCCGATGGGCGTCCACACAGGCGACAGCATAACCGTCGCGCCGATCCAGACGCTCTCGGACCGGGAGTATCAGCGTATGCGCACCGCGGCGATCGACATCCTACGGGCGGTGGGCGTGGACTGCGGCGGGTCGAACGTGCAGTTTGCCACGGACCCGAAGAGCGACCGCATGGTGGTCATAGAGATGAACCCCCGGGTGAGCCGATCTTCGGCTTTGGCGAGTAAGGCCACGGGATTCCCTATCGCCCGAAGCTCCGCTCGATTATCGGTGGGGTTCACCCTCGACGAAATCATTAACGATATAACCGGCAAGACCGTCTCCTGCTTCGAGCCCTCCCTGGACTACGTGGCGGTGAAGGTTCCTCGCTTCGAGCTGGAGAAGTTTCCGCTCGGATACAAGAGCCTCGGCACCCAGATGAAGTCAGTCGGCGAGTCCCTCGCCCTGGGGCGCACCTACCTGGAGGCACTGAACAAGGCGTTTCGGGCGGCGGAGTACGGGGTCCAAGGCATCGAGGAGCTCGTCGGCACCAGCGACGGAGAGCTGGAGACGATGGTGCACACCTTGCACCCGAAGCGGATCTTCGCCGCCTACACCCTGCTCAAGCGGCGGGGCCCGGGCTACGTGGAGGAGCTCTCCTCGGTTACCGGCTACGACCCCTGGTTTCTCTACTACTTCCTCGAGCAGATCAACCTGGAGAAGCAGATCGCCGCGGGGAGCCAAGATCCGATGGAGGGGGAGCTTCTGCGGGAGGCGAAGCGAAGGGGGCTCTCGGACCTGCACATCGCTCGCCTGCGCAACGACACGGCCGAGGCTATCGAGGCGATGCGGCAGGAGATCGGACTTCGGCGCACCTACCACTTCGTCGATACCTGTTCCGGTGAGTTCGAGGCGAAGACGCCGTACTTCTACTCGAGCTTCGGAGAGATCGATGAGGGCGAGCCTATCGGTGAAGAAGGGGTGGTTATCCTCGCAAGCGGCCCCAATCGGATCGGCCAGGGGCTGGAGTTCGACACCTGCTGCACCCTCTCCTCCATGGCGTATCGCCGACTGGGGACGAAGACGATTATCGTCAACTGCAACCCCGAGACGGTCTCCACGGATTTCAACGTCTCGGACCGGCTCTACATCGAGCCCCTTACCGCGGAGGACGTAAAGGATGTTCTGCGCAAGGAGGGAACCAAGCGGGTGATCGTGCAACTCGGCGGTCAGACTCCCCTGAATATGGCGAAGGAGCTGGAGAGCTGGGGAGCCGAGATCGTGGGGACCAGCGTGGACAGCATCCACGATGCCGAGGATCGGGGGCTTTTTACCAGATTGGTAGAGAGCGTCGGGCTGAAACAGCCGGAGAACCGCATGGCCGCCACCTTCGAGGAGGTTGGAAAAGCCGCGGCGGAGATCGGCTACCCCGTACTGCTGCGCCCCTCCTTCGTACTCGGAGGGCGATCCATGGCGATTGTCTACACCGAGGAGGAGATGCGCTCCTTCCTCGAGCGAAGCGGCATCGATATCAGCGGCGAGCGGCCGGTGCTGGTGGATCAGTTCCTCGAGGACGCCTTCGAGTACGACCTCGACGCGGTAAGCGACGGGGAGAACGTCTACGTCGGCGGCATTATGCAGCACATCGAGGCCGCGGGCATTCACTCCGGCGACTCAGCCTGTGTCTTTCCGCCGCACAAGAGCGAGGAGCGCATTCTCGACCAGATGGTTCAGGCTACCGCGACCATGGCACGAAAGCTCGCGGTCCGGGGCTTCATTAACATCCAGTTCGCCGTGAAGAAGGGAGAGCTCTACGTTATCGAGGTAAACCCTCGCGCCTCCCGCACCGTCCCCTTTCTCTCCAAGGCGAGCGGGGTGGACATGGTGGACGCGGCGGTGCGGGTGTGGTCCGGGACGGACCTCGTCGCCCAGGGGCTCGTTCCCCACGAGGGGGGCGCCGCTCCCTCCGGGGCGAAGCTTCCCGGCGTCGCCGTGGGGCAGTGCGTCACCGGCTACGCCGTCAAGGAGGCGATGTTCAGCTTCGACCGCTTCCGCGAAATCGACCCGCTCCTGGGGCCGGAGATGCGCTCCACCGGAGAGGCGATCGGTATCGGCACCACCTTCGGCGAGGCGTTCGCGAAGGCGCAGAACGCGGTCAACGCAACCTTGCCGATCTCGGGCAGAGTTTTCGTCTCCGTGCATGACGATGACAAGGAGACGATCTTCCCGGTGGTGAAGGAACTCTCTCAGCTCGGCTTCGACATCGTCGCCACCCGGGGAACCGCGCAGTACCTCTTCGACAAGGGGCTCTTCCCGGAGGTGATTCTGAAGATACACGAGGGACATCCGAACGTTATCGACCACATGCGCGCCGGAAGGATCGATTTGGTCATAAACACGCCCCTGGGGCGGTACACCCAGCGGGATGACGACTATCTGCGAATCGAGACGGTGCGGCGGCGCATACCGTACACCACCACCTCTTCCGCCGCCGAGGCTGCTCTGGAGGGGATCAACTATCTGCGGCGAAAGGAGATCGTTCCGCGGCGGCTGCCGGACGGTGCGACCATTCACTGAGCGTCACGGCACGGTAGCTTGCGCGGCTACTCTTCCGCCTCAGGGAGGAGCTCCAGAGAGAACCGGCGCACCGTTATGGAGGCTTCCTCCTCTTCTCCCAGATGCTCGGCGGTGAGGACCATCCAAAAGCGGTCCGTCGGTTTCTCATTCTCGAAGGAGTACTCGAACTCGAGCTCCTCCCCCGGGGAGAGGGTGGGAATATCGAGGTCCGGTAGCTCCATCCTCTCTCCTTCCCGGAGCAGTTGGAGGGAGAATGCGACCGGGCCCGCCCCGGCTGCCGCTTCCACGGAGAGGGTGATTTCCGCGGAGGTCTCGCCGGGTATGTCGAGATACTGTCCGGTACTCAGGGTCTCGGGCTCCCCCGGCGGGAGGGTGTAGCTACCGTTGCGAATGAGGAGGATTTCCCGCCGCGCTCCCTCCTCGGGCAGCCGGCTCAACTCCTCCTCCCGCCACTCCTCTATCCGACGCCGCAGGCGAGCGCCTTCTTCTCCGGAGTGCACCGTGGTCTCATAGGTGGGGGCGAAGAGTTTCCCCGAAGAGGGGCGGTACTCCCGTACATCTCCGCCCTGGAGCAGCTCATAGATCACGCCGTCCTCCGGAGAAGCAAAACGCTCAAATAAGAGCGGCCTTCTTCTGGGGGATTCCGCCTCACCGAGCATGTTCTCCCGGCGAATCATCTCTACCGATCCTTCCTCCGCCTCTAGGATCCGCAGAACCGTCTCGGGCAGGTCCACTAGACCGTATCGCTCCTCTCTGAGTTGACCCTCCCGTCCGGGGACTCGAATCATGCCGAGGGGCCAGAACCGACCGAAGGGGTGTCCCTCGAGACCGTGAGACTCATCGGAGATAACGAGCAGTAGCGTATCCTCGAATCGCCCGCTGCTTCGCAGATGCTCGAGAAACTCTCCCAACGCTTCGTCCAAATAGTGGACCGCGGCGATCTTCTTGTTCGGATACTCCCGGGCGAACTCTTCCGGTACTGCATAGGGGTGGTGGGTCCCAACGGTGAGGAGGGTGAGAAACCAGGGGCGATCCTCCGCTTCCAACCGGTCGACCATGGCGGCGCTCTCCTCGAGGAACGCCCGATCGTCAGGGCCCCAACCGAACTCGACGTACTGTTTCCGAAACTGCTCCTTTCCGATAATGCGCTCATACCCGACAGCTTCCATTACCTGGTCCTTGGACATGTATCCGAGGGGCGCCGCCTGGAGGTAGACCGTCCTGTACCCCCCGGCGGTCAGCAACTGCGGTAGGGCTCCGGGGCGCTCATCCGAGGGGATCCCCATATAGTGGTACGCCCGAGGGGTCGTGAGCTCAAAGGCGGAATAGTCACCGGTAAGCATTGTGTAGAGCCCCCGAAGGGTCTGCCGATTGTGGGAGACGAGGTTGGGAAAGACGAAAAACTCCTCCGCGGCGTCACTCAACCGTTCCATCACAACGTCGTGGTCGACTCCCGTCCGCTCCTGAACCTGTCGCAGGTACGCCCCGGGAATCCCTTCGAGAATGAGCAGCAGCACGTTCCACTCCCGTTCCAACTTTGGGCTCTCCTCCGGTGGCGAAGGAGTCTCCAGATGATCGCCTTCGATGTCGGCTTCCTCCCCGGAAGAGAGAGAGTCGGTCTCCAGCGACGCTTCTGCCATGGTCCAGAGGAGACTCGAGGTTTGCCACGGCTCACCGGCAGAGATAGAAAGAGTGAGGGCTCTCAGCAGGAGGAGCAGGAGGAATGGTAGAAGAGCGAGGGGGAGGTTGTATCGCAGGCGGACCAGCTGCTCCCTCCCTCGGCTGAGGGAGAACAGAAGAGTGGAGAGAATGAGCAGGAGGCCGTAGCCGGGAAAGGAGAGAGCGGCGCCGCTTCCCTCGAAGAAGGTACGGTCGACCCTCCAGCCGAGTTCCCGGAGGTTCACCACCGTCTGCATGGCAAAAACCATCTCCAGGTTTGCCAGATAGAGCAGGGAGACGATAAGGAGCAGGAGCGGCATGAGGATCCAGTGCACCCTTCGAAGCAACTCCGAAACCCCGAGGACTCCGAGGGCGAAGAGCGCTTCCGAGAGAAGGGCCACCGGTTCGACCTGCTGGTCTACCATATTACCCGCCAGCTGGAGGCGTCCGGCCAGGAAAACGACCAGAAAGAGAGCTGCCGCCGTGAGCTGCAGGGCGTGGGCGCGGGCGTAGGGTCTGCTCTCTCTTTCTCTCACCTAGGGGGCTCCTTCTCAAGAAAGGGTACTATCCGCTTTTCGGGAAGCCAAGCGAGGGGGTCGCAGCTTCACCAAAGCTTAACGGAATCTCGACGCTTCCTTGGAATTCGGGTCGTACATTGAAAACAGATTCAAGACGAGGAGGAATCGTATGAAGAAGCTACTGTTACTCGCCATTCTGCCCCTGCTTTTTGGAGCGTTTTTTATCGGCTGTGAGCCCGTCGAAGAGGGTGAGATGCCCGAACAGCCGGAGCAACAGGAGCAGCCGCTCCAGTAAGGCTTAGGCTAACAGGCGAATCAACTCAACTGTGTCGGAGGCCCCTCAATGGGGCCTCCGTCCGTCATTTCCGCCGACCCGCGCCGGCTGTTTAGCCGGTTGCCGCGACTTCCTCCGGAATGCTTTCGGTCCGTAGAACGCAGTTGTTGTAGTAGTACTCGATACTCTCCACCAACGCCTCCCAGGAAGCCTCGACGATATTCTCGTGAACCCCCACGGTGTCCCAGCTCTTCTCGTGATCCGAGGAGGTGATAAAGACCCGAACCTTCGCCGCCGCGGCGCTCTCGGGGTTGAGCACTCGCACCCGGTAGTCCGTGAGGGTGATTTTGTCGATCCATCGGTAGTGGGGACGGAGGGCGTCGCGGATCGCGTGGTCCAGGGTTTCCACCGGGCCAATCCCCACCGCGGCGCCCATGGTCTCCAGGTTTTCCACGTTCATAAAGATCCGTCCCACGGTCTTGGACGGGGCGTCGGAGGTCTTAAAGGACTCGAGATGGTAGTTCTTGAGCTCCAGGACCGGCTGGTAGTTGCCGAGCTCCTTTCGGATCATAAGGTCGAAGGAAGCTTCCGCCGCCTCGTACTCGTACCCTTGGCGCTCCTTCTCCTTGAGCGCCCGGGTGAGCTTCTCTACCGCCTCGGAGTTTTTGTCGAACTCGCCGTACCTTCGCAGTTTTGCCACCACCGTTGATTTACCGGCGAGCTCCGAGAGGAGGATGTGTCGCTCGTTGCCCACTAGGGCGGCGTCGATATGTTCCATCAGGTAGTCCGCTTTGGCTACCACATCCGCGTGCTGCCCCGCCTTGTGGCTGAAGGCGGCCTCACCGACGTAGGGCTGTCGGCGGTCCGGAATGATGTTCGCTTTCTCCGCGACGAAGCGAGAGAGCAGGGTGAGATGGTCGAGCTTTTCGGCCACATTCGCCTTGTAACCGGTTTTCAGGACGATATTCGGAATAAAGACGCAGAGGTTGGCGTTTCCTGTTCGCTCGCCCCAGCCGTTCACGGTGCCCTGAATGTGTACCGCCCCGGCGTTAACCGCGGCCAGACTGTTTGCCACGGCGGTTCCGCAGTCGTCGTGGAAGTGACCTCCCAGGGGACCGAGAGACTCTTGTGGCAGGCTCTCTATGATTTCGGTGACCCTCGCCGGAAGGGTGCCTCCGTTCGTGTCGCAGAGGACAAGCGTGTCCGCCCCCGCTTCGGTCCCCGCCTTGAGCACCTGCAGAGCGTAGTCGGAATCGTCGTTAAAGCCGTCGAAGAAGTGCTCCAAGTCGAAAAAGACCTCTCTCCCCTGGGATTTCAGGTAGGCGATGGAGTC
Organism: Spirochaetaceae bacterium; assembly: GCA_046540995.1. GTDB lineage: Bacteria > Spirochaetota > Spirochaetia > DSM-27196 > Alkalispirochaetaceae > CAYZHV01. Next base: position 15,491 of record JBKHED010000023.1, read on the forward strand.
GTAGACCATCCGGAGGTTCTCCTCCTGGTCGGTCTTGAGAACCTTCTCCACGTGGGCCTTCCAGGTCTTTCCCACCACGATGCAGGTGGGCGTCTCCGCCTCGAGGATCGCCCGGAGGTTTGTGTCCTTTTCCGGGGCGATATTCGGTTTGCGAGTCGATCCGAAGGAGACGACTCTCGAGTGTTTGAAGTTCTCCTTGCGGCACTGCCGGAAGAACGCCTGCTCCTTCTCGTTGGAGAGCGGAAACCCGCCCTCGATGTAGTCGATTTTCATCTCGTCGAGCTTGTGGGCGATCTGGATCTTATCATCCAGGGTGTAGTTCACCTGAATCCCCTGCATGCCGTCCCGGAGCGTCGTATCGTATATGACAACGTCGCGCCCCTTCTGGGGCAGCTGGGACCCGCGGTGCCGCGGGCCCTCCTGGTGGCCGCTCTTCCGGCCGTTGGTACGGTCGCTACTCATGGGTTTACTTCTCCCTTTTCCATAACCAGTTGCTTAACCGTCACGCTCCGGCTCAGAGCGTTGACGTACGCCTTGGCGCTCGCCTCGAGAATGTCCGTGGAAGCGCCTCGCCCGGTGACTCGCTTCTCCTCCACCATGACGATAACCGAGACCTCTCCCATCGCCTGTTTACCCGGCGTTACCGCGTGGACGTTGTACTCCACCAGGGTGGAGTCCACCCCGGTAGCTCGCTCGATCGCCTTAAAAATCGCGCTTACCGGACCATCCCCGGTGGCAGCCTCTTCGAGAAGCTCCTCGCCGTAGCGAATTCGTACCGTGGCGGTGGGTATGGAGGTGTTTCCGGACTGAATGTTGAAGTACTCGAGCTCGTAGGCCGCCGCCTTGGAGCCGAGCTGATCGCTCACGATGGCAAAGAGATCCTCGTCGAAGACCTCCTTCTTCCGGTCGGCGATATTGAGAAAGGCGTCGTAGGCGTGCTTGAGCTCTTGCTTCTCCAGGGTGATGCCGAGCTCTTCCAGGCGTCGACTGAAGCCGTGAATGCCGGAATGGCGCCCGAGGACGATCTTGCTCTCATCCCGTCCCACGCTTTCGGGTGTCATAATCTCGTAGGTCTGCCGATTGGAGAGCACGCCGTGCTGGTGGATGCCCGCCTCATGGCTAAAGGCGTTCTCCCCGACCACCGCTTTGTTTCGGGCGATCGGAAAGCCGATAATGGTGGATACCATGCGGGAGGCGTTGTAGATCTGCTTCGTATTGATTCCGGTCTCCAGACCGAAAACGTCCTTTCGGACGTTCATCGCCATGACCACCTCCTCGAGGGCGGCGTTTCCGGCTCGCTCCCCGATTCCGTTGACCGTCACCTCCGCCTGTCGCGCGCCGGCCCGAAGGGCGCTTACGGTGTTCGCAACCGCTAGTCCGAGGTCGTCATGGCAGTGGACCGAGAGAATTGCCTTGTCGATATTCGGCACACGATTTCGGAGGGTCTCGATAAGCGCGGCGTACTCCGCCGGAACTGTATAGCCGACGGTGTCCGGAATATTGATTATTGTCGCGCCGGAGTCGATTGCCGCCTCCACAACCTGGCAGAGAAAGTCTACCTCGGTGCGGGTACCGTCCTCCGGAGAGAACTCGACCTCCGCGCACCGATTTCGGGCGTAGGCGACAGCGTTCCTGGTCATTTCGAGCACTTCATCGGGCTTCTTTTTGAGCTTGTACTCCATGTGAATCGGCGAAGTCGAAATGAAGGTGTGGATTCTCGGGTGCGCGGCATTGGCGATCGAATCCGCCGCCGCGTCGATGTCCGCGGTCATCGCCCGGGCGAGAGCCGCGATTGTGCTTCCCCGAACAGCCTCGGAGATTCGCTTAACCCCCTCGAACTGCTGGGGAGAGCTAATTGGGAACCCCGCCTCTATGACATCAACCCCCATGCGCTCGAGCTGCAGGGCGATCTCGTACTTCTGCTCCACGTCCATGGAGGCTCCGGGAGACTGCTCTCCATCCCGTAGCGTTGTGTCGAAGATGTAGACTCGGTCCATATTACTCCTCCTACTTGGATACAAAAAAAGGCCGTCCCTCGTGGAAGGACGGCCTCCTGCTTATAGCAACAGTCTGCTATCCTTCCGTCACGGGCTTACCGATAATAAGGAGACCGAGAAGGATGGAAAGCAGAATGGTACTACCGTTCATTGATCATTAGAATGGTAGCCATTCCCCGAATTGTCAAGGCCGGGGCCCACATTTTAGCAGTTCTCCCGTAGAATAGAGGTAGCATGGCAGCGGAAGAGCAGCAGGAACAGCAAGCATCCACCTTTGATCTGTTGGCACGGCAACTCAACCCCCGGGAGCGGGATGAGATGCTTCGCCGTATCGAGGAGTCGGTTACCGACAGCCCGGAACCCCTGAAGCAGCCTGAGGCGGAAGAGGCGATTGATCTCGACGAGGTCTTCGAATCCTTCGGCCTCCTCAGAAGGCTTGTCATTTGGCTCCGGATGATGATCGGTGGGCTCGATCGCAATGAGGCGATCGAGCGGACACTCTTGAAGGATCTCGCCCATAGGGTCAACCAGCACGACCCGGATCTTATCGACTTTCGTCATCGACAGCTTCGAACTCGCTTCGCCCAGTTCCTTCGGGAGCTGCAGGAGCACGCTCGCGTCCTCAACCCGCTGCTCAGTCGCATTCTGGGCAGAGAGAAGCAGGCGTTTGTCGTCTTCTATGCGGCCATGGAGATCGAGGAACACCACCACCGTCTTCTCGAGGACACCAACCCGAATAACGAGTACACCATCGAGGACGAGGTGGCGGAGCGGGACATACGGGGCAAACTGAATGGAAAGCTCGAAGGGACCCTCCAGTCGATACCGAAGATCATGCGGCAGCAAATAGCCAGCTCCCTCAAGCTCCTGGAACTGCTCTTTCGCCTCAGCTCCTTTCCCTTCGACCGTATGCTCAACCAGTTCCAGGAGTTCCCGGACGGCACCTGTCTCTGCGGATTCGACATGATCGCCGAGGAGGTTGAGCGGCTCGCTTCGATAATGGCCGGTCTCACGGAGTATCCCGGTATGCGAGTGATCGAGGCGGCAATTCTCTTCGCTTATCAGGGAGAGCATGACACGGGGGAGGATAGCGAGGAGCAGATGCGTCGCCATCTCCACAAGGCGCTTCGGGCGGCGGACGGGATTCGCTCCTTCAATCGCTCGGTTCCCTTAGGTGACATCGTTCGACTCATACGCGGCAAGCGGACCTACGTGATCAAGCCGGAGGGGGGCGGGGAGGAGTGGTACCAGCTCTACCTTCACTTCTGGAGAAGCCGCCTCGACAGGCTCGTTGCCCGCTTTATCGCACGCCGAAAGCTCCAAACCATCGTCAGGGAGGCGGCGGAGCTTCTCGAAGCGCCGCGAATCGAGCCCCCTCCTTACTATCCGAAACGAGAAACCGGAGAACCCGCGCTCTACGGTCTCGCCTTCGCCTTTACTCGTCACTTCTACACGAAACTCTTTCCGGGCCGTATGGAAGGGCCGATAAGGACGGTCCACATAGACGGTGAGTTCTACAAGCAGTCCAACAGGGAGCAGTACAACTCCATTTACAACGAGTTACTCCGCCTCCGGGAGCGGTCGGAGCTCCTCGCCTCCCGGCTCGCTCCGGGAGGGTCGATTCATGAGCACCTCAGCAAGCTGCAGGAAGAGGAAGAAAACCCCTCGGTTCGCCGAAGCAAGACAAACGAGCAGCTGCGTCGAATCGAGGAGGACGCCTACTCGATTGTCGACGGAACCATTACCAACCTCGGAATCCTCGAGAATCTGCTCAACGGCATTCTCAACGCCCGGGCCGGCAGCGCCTACGATACCCTGGCAAACCGCTCCCAGATAGGCGGAAGCCAGAACGGACGCCTCTTGGAGGATCTGCAGCGATGCGTTGACCTATCCCAGGAGGTGCGCCGCGTGGCGGTGGAGATTCTCAGTATCGAAAAGACCACCCGGGGAAGTGAGTCCGAAGAGTAGCTCGCCTCTACAACCTTGTTGACCACGCGGGTTCATACGTGCTACATCCCCGGCAAGCCATGAAAGCGATACGTGAAGCGTGGAAAGAGTACGTTCTCGACGCCCTTTTATCATTTGCCTCCGAGCAGGGGCTCGAAGTTGGACGGGAGAGCTTGGCGGCGGAGCTCATCGTCGAGCGTCCCCCTAAGCCGGAACTCGGGGATCTGGCGGTACCGATGTTCCCCTACGCGAAAATCTTGCGTATGGCTCCGCAGAAGATTGCCGAGTCCGTTGCAGCTAAGCTCAACGAGGAGCAGGGCGGGGAGTGTGAGAGCGCGGGGCCCTACCTCAATGTGTGGCTCTCTCGCTCCTCCGTGGCGAAGGAGGTACTCGGTGCGGTGGACCGGGAGGGGGAGCGCTACGGCCGCTCCGACCGGTTTGCCGGACGCAAGGTGATGGTGGAGTTCTCCTGCCCCAACACGAACAAGCCCCTTCATCTCGGACACCTGAGAAACGACGCCCTCGGGGAGAGCGTCTCCCGTATTCTCGCTGCCGCCGGGGCGGAGGTGCGAAAGGTCAACCTAATCAACGACCGGGGAGTCCACATCTGTAAGTCCATGCTCGCCTACCGCGAGTTCGGGGAGGGGAAGACCCCGGAGAGTGAGAAGCGCAAGTCGGACCACTTCGTCGGAGACTACTACGTCAAGTTCAACCAGTGGGCCGCCGAGGAGAAGAGCGCCGAGACCCGAGCGCGGCAGATGCTCCAGCAGTGGGAGGCCGGGGATGAAGAGGTCCACGAGCTCTGGAAACTGATGAACCGGTGGGCGATCGAGGGAATCAAGGAGACCTACCGGCGCACCGGCATTAGCTTCGACGAGTATTACTACGAGAGCGAGACCTACGCCGCGGGCCGAGAGGAGGTGCTCAAAGGTTTGGAGCGGGGCATCTTCTACAAGGACGAAGAGGGAACGGTGTGGGCCGACCTTGAGGAGATCGACCTGGACCGGAAGGTGCTCCTGCGGGGGGACGGCACCTCGCTCTATCTCACCCAGGATATCGGCACCGCCATAGCCCGGCACCGGGACTGGCCCTTTGACCAGCTCGTCTACGTGGTCGCTTCGGAGCAGCGCTATCATTTCACGGTGCTCTTCCATCTCCTCGAGAAGCTCGGTTTCGACTGGGCAAAGAATCTCTACCACCTGAGCTACGGCATGGTGAACCTTCCGGAGGGCAAGATGAAGAGCCGGGAGGGAACGGTGGTGGACGCCGACGATCTCCTCATGGAGCTCACCTCCATGGCGAAAAAGGAGATCGAGGAGAAGGAGCGGGACGGCACGATCGAGGATATCGACGCGACCGGCGAGAAGATCGCCCTGGCGGCCCTGCACTACTACCTGCTCCAGGTGCAGCCTAACAAGGATATGGTCTTTAACCCCGCGGAGTCCCTCTCCTTCAATGGAAACACGGGGCCGTACCTTCAGTACACCGGCGCGCGAATTTCCACAATGCTGCGAAAGGCGGGAGAGCTGCCGGAGTTTGGTGAGGTAGACCTTTCGGTTCTCGAGGAGAGCGGCGAGTGGGAGTTAGTTAAGCACATTGCCGAGTTCCCCGATGCGGTGGTGCAGGCGGCGGAGCAGTTCAATCCGGCGCTATTGACCTCCTACGCCTACGAGCTCGCTCGCCAGTACTCCAGGTACTACCACGACAACCCGATTATGGTGCACGAAGAGCGTGAGATTAGAGCCGCCCGGCTCATTCTCTCCAAAGAGGTGCTCAGAGTGCTGAGAAACGTACTCGAGCTCCTCAATATTCCGTATATTCCGGTCATGTAGCTAACCGACGGCGGGGGTGATCTGGTCGTTCCCGGCCCCGCCGTTTCTCCGTTCCGGCGCCCGTTCAGGGTGAGATCGCTCGTTCCGATATGGACCTACCGAAATGTAGTAGAATTTTAGGTCAGCCTACGGAAAGGTAGTACGTTTCCGTAGGACTCGAATCACGGTCTTCTATACTTCTCTCCTGTAAGAACTTACTCAATTGCATTTCGTGGCACGATAATTGCAACATAACTCGTTACAGAAGGTTATTGAGCGAATCAGGGGAGAGTGAAGATGGCACGTAAGCGTCGACCAGTCCAACAGGCGCTCTACGATCCGATGTTCGAGCATGAGAACTGCGGCGTAGGGTTTGTTGCCCATATCAAGGGAGAACAGAGCCACCAGATAATCGAGGACGCGAAGGAAGTACTTCTCAATATGACTCACCGCGGCGCCGTGGGAGCTGAGAAGAATACCGGCGATGGTGCCGGAATACTTACGACCCTTCCTCAGAAGTTCATTCAGAAGGTGGCCCGGGAGGAGCTGAAGACCACGCTTCCCGAAGGGGGCCGCTTTTCCGCGGGGCTCATATTCCTGCCTCAGGAGGAGTCACAGCGCACCGAGTGCAAGGCGCGGTTCGAAACGGTTACCGCTCAGGAGGGGCAGCGGTTCGTCGGCTGGCGCCGGGTACCGAGAAACAGCGAGAGCATCGGCCCGACCGCTTTGGCGGCGGAGCCGGTCATTGAGTGGGCGGTTATCGCCGCGGGGGAGCATACCGCGCCCGACGAGTTCGAGCGAAAGCTCTACGTCATTCGCAAGCTCGTAACCAATGAGCTGCGAGGAAGTGAGCACGACACGGATCACTTCTTCTACGTCTGCAGTCTTTCCACCCGGAACATCGTCTACAAAGGAATGCTCATGCCGGAGCAGCTCTTTGAGTACTATCCGGACCTCTCCGATCCGGAGTACGAGAGCCACCTCGCCATGGTCCATAGCCGATTCTCGACCAACACCTTTCCGAGCTGGGACCGTGCGCAGCCCCTGCGCTTTATGAGTCATAACGGGGAGATCAACACGCTTCGGGGCAACATAAACAAGATGCGCGCCCGGGAGGGGCAGCTGGAGAGCGAGCTTTTCGGTGAGGACATCACCAAGCTCATGCCGATTATCGAGCCCGACTGTTCGGACAGCGGCAACTTCGATAACGTTCTGGAGCTTCTGCTTATGAGCGGCCGGCTGCTTCCGGAGGCGATTATGATGATGGTCCCCGAGGCGTGGCAGAACCACCGACACATGCCGCAAGTCGGCAAAGATATGTACGAGTACATGAGCCTGCAAATGGAGCCGTGGGACGGTCCCGCTTCCATCGCCTTTACCGACGGTCACGTTATCGGGGCGGTTCTCGACCGCAACGGCCTGCGGCCCAGCCGCTACTACGTTACCGAGGATGACGTGGTCATTATGGCGAGCGAGGCGGGAGTTCTGCCGATGGCGCCGGACCGGGTACGGGCGAAGGGTCGGCTCCAGCCGGGGCGCATGTTCCTGGTGGACTTCGACAAGGGAAAGATCGTCGGTGACGAGGAGCTCAAGAACGGTATCGCCGCGAGCCGTCCCTACGGGGAGTGGCTGGAGAAGCAGCGCCTTCACGTCGAGCAGTTTCCCGCCCCGAAGGACGAAAAAGGGCTCGAAACCGAGGATATTCTCGAGCGTCTGCGCGCCTTCGGCTACACCGTGGAGCATCTCAATATGATTCTCAAGCCGATGAGCGAGGACGGCAAGGAGCCCCTCGGTTCCATGGGCAACGACGCTCCCCTTGCGGTGCTCTCGGACAAGCCGAGGCTCCTCTACGACTACTTCAAACAGCTCTTCGCCCAGGTTACCAACCCTCCTATTGACTCGATTAGAGAGAACATCGTCATGAGTCTCTGGGCCTACATCGGTCCGGAGCACAACCTCCTAAAAAGCGAGGAGACGCACGCCCACCGGTTGCTCCTTCCGGAGCCGGTTATCGATAACCGGCTGATGGCGCAGTTCAAGGAGCTCGACCATCGCGGCTGGAAGAGCAAGGTCGTCGACATCACCTATCCCGCCTCGGAAGGTCGCCCCGGCCTCCTCGCCGCTCTGGAGAGAATCGAGCGGGAGAGCGAGGCGGCGATCGCCGAAGGCTACAGCCTGGTGGTCCTCTCGGATCGGGCCATGGGGCCGGATCGGGTCGCCATTAGCGCGCTTCTCGCCACCGGGGCGGTGCACCACAACCTGGTTCGCGAGGCGAAGCGGACGCAGATCGGCATTATCGTCGAGTCCGGTGAGCCCCGGGAGGTTCACCACTTCTGTCTCCTCGTGGGCTACGGCGCCGACGCCATCAACCCGTATCTCGCCTACGAGGCGATGTGGTACCTCCGAGATGAGGGTCAGATTAACCCCGAGCTCACCGACGAGGAGCTGGTTCGTGCCTATCAGAAGGCGGTTCGCTACGGCATGCGAAAGGTAATGGGCAAGATGGGTATTTCCACTCTCGAGAGCTACAAGGGGGCCCAGATTTTCGAGGCCGTCGGCGTTGCCGACGAGGTGGTGGACCGCGCCTTTGCGGGAACCGCGAGCCGTATTCAGGGCGTCACCTTCGAGCACATCGCCGACGAGGCGTTCCGGCGGCACGATCTCGGCTATCCGAAGGGTAATGAGCCCATCGGAAGTGAGTTCTACAACCCCGGGGACTACCAGTGGCGAGTCGGCGGGGAGAAACACATGTGGGACCCCGAGTCGATCGCCGATTTTCAGCGGGCGGTGCGGCTCAAGGAGAAGAAGGCGTTTAAGCGGTTTACGGATCGGCAGAATGATCGATCCACGAGCCAGGCTACCTTGCGGGGCCTTCTCAAGTTCAGAACCGGAAATCCCATTCCTCTCGAGGAGGTTGAGCCCGCCTCGAACATCGTCAAACGGTTCGCCACCGGAGCGATGAGCTTCGGCTCCATCTCTCAGGAGGCCCATGAGACTCTCGCCGTCGCGATGAACCGTCTCGGCGGCAAATCCAACACCGGTGAGGGCGGGGAGATGCCCGAGCGGTACAAGCCCCTTCCGAACGGCGATTCCAAGCGCTCGGCGATTAAGCAGGTCGCCTCCGGCCGCTTCGGGGTGACCATTGAGTATCTCAGTGAGGCCGAGGAGCTCCAGATCAAGATGGCTCAGGGCGCCAAGCCCGGAGAGGGAGGAGAGCTTCCGGGGAGAAAGGTCTTCGAGCATATCGCCAAGACTCGTTACTCCACCCCGGGGGTGGGGCTCATTAGCCCGCCGCCGCACCACGACATCTACTCCATCGAGGATCTGGCGCAGCTCATTTTCGACCTCAAGAACGCCAACCCCGCCGCCCGGGTGAGCGTAAAGCTCGTCTCGGAGGTGGGAGTAGGGACCATCGCGGCGGGTGTCTCCAAGGCGCACGCGGACCACATTCTCATTTCCGGCCATGACGGCGGAACCGGAGCTTCCCCGCTCACCGGCATTAAGCACGCCGGGCTCCCGTGGGAGCTCGGCCTCGCCGAGACGCACCAGACCCTGGTGCTCAACGATCTGCGAAGCCGCGTTGTCATCCAGACCGACGGGCAGCTCAAGACCGGCCGGGATGTTGTAGTCGCGGCACTTCTGGGGGCCGAGGAGTGCGGCTTTGCAACCTCCGCGCTTATCGCCATGGGATGCATCATGATGCGCAAGTGTGAGAAGAACACCTGCCCCGTGGGTATCGCCACCCAGGACCCGAAGCTGCGAGCCAAGTTCGCGGGAAGAGCTGAGGATGTCACCACCTTTTTCAGCTACCTCGCCGAGGAGGTGCGGGAGATTATGGCGGAGCTCGGCTTCAGAACCTTCGACGAGATGGTGGGGCGGGTGGACATGCTCGAGCCCGATGAGGCGGTTCGCCACTGGAAGGCCGAGGGCATCGACCTCACGGCACTTCTCACCCCGATCGAGGTGGCCCCGACCCATACCGGCGTTATCTGCTGCGTGCCCCAGGATCACGGTCTCGAGCGGGTCCTCGACCGAACCCTCATTCAGCTCGCCGAGCCGGTTTTCGAAAACAAGACGAAGACCCGGATCGAAGTCCCCGTGCGAAACACCGACCGTACCGTCGGCGGCATGTTGAGCCACGAGCTTACAAAACGGTGGGGGATGGATGGCCTCAAGGAGGAGACCCTTCACATTAAGCTCCACGGCTCCGCGGGCCAGAGTTTCGGTGCTTGGGTGAGCAGCGGCGTTACTCTGGAGCTCGAGGGGGATGCGAACGACTACGTCGGCAAGGGGCTATCCGGCGGGCGCCTGGTGGTCTATCCGCCGAAGGGGAGCCACTTCGCTCCGGAGGAGAACATCATAATCGGTAACGTTGCTCTCTACGGCGCCACCCGAGGGGAAGGGTACTTCCGAGGCATGGCCGCCGAGCGCTTCTGCGTTCGAAACTCCGGCGCCCAGGTCGTCGTCGAAGGTGTCGGCGACCACGGCTGTGAGTACATGACCGGGGGCAGGGCGGTTATCCTCGGCAGCACCGGCCGCAACTTCGCCGCGGGCATGAGCGGCGGTATCGCCTATGTCTGGGACCGGGACGGCATGTTCGAGAGCAAGGTGAACAGAGGGCTCGTGGAGCTGCAGGAGCTCAGCGAAGAGGACGAGGAGTACGTCCTCCGCATGGTCAGTCGCCACATAGATTTTACCGGTTCCGACCTCGGTCGGAAGGTAATCAGGGAGTGGGAGCGTATTCGCGGATCCTTCGTAAAGGTGATCTCTCCCGCCTTCCAGCGAATTATGGAAATGCAGAGAAAGAAGGAGGCTGTTCATGGGTAAGCCTACCGGATTTATGGAATACGCCCGCAAGCAAGCGGACGACCGCGCCCCGGAGGTGCGGGCCAGGGATTTCGAGGAGTTTCATCGTCATTTAGATGAGGTCGAACGGCAGGAGCAGGGGGCGCGCTGCATGGACTGTGGGGTCCCGTTCTGCCAGTCCAATTACGGCTGTCCCGTGGACAATCTGATTCCGGAGTGGAACGACCTGGTCTACCACGGTAAGTGGGAAGAGGCGTTCAAGCGTCTGATGAAGACCAACAACTTCCCGGAGTACACCGGCAGGGTCTGTCCCGCTCCTTGCGAGTCCGCCTGCGTGCTCGGCATTAACGAGCCGGCGGTCACCATTAAGGAGAACGAATGCCACATTATAGACCGCGCCTACGAGAACGGCCTCATGAAGCCCCGTATTCCGAAGGTGCGAACCGGAAAGAGGGTCGCCGTCGTCGGCTCGGGACCCGCGGGCCTCGCCACGGCGGACCAGCTCAACCAGGCGGGTCACTCGGTCACCGTCTTCGAGCGGGAGGATCGGATCGGCGGGCTTCTCATGTATGGCATTCCCAATATGAAGCTCGACAAGAATCTCGTACAGCGGCGCAACGGCATTATGGCCGAGGAGGGCATCGAGTTCCGCCCGGGAGTGGACGTGGGAAGGGATCTTCCCGCCAAGGAGCTCATGGAGCGCTACGATGCGGTAGTGCTCGCCTGCGGCGCCACCAAGCCCCGGGATCTCCCGGTCCCCGGACGGGAGCTCGAGGGGATTCACTTCGCCATGGAGTTCTTGCGGGCCAACACCAAGAGCCTGCTCGACTCACGCCTCCGGGACGGCAACTACATCTCCGCCGAGGGAAAGAAGGTCGTCGTCATCGGCGGTGGTGACACCGGCAACGACTGCATAGGAACCTCCATGCGCCACGGCTGCGCCACCCTCAAGAACTTCGAGCTCCTCTCCCGCCCTGCCGGGGATCGAACCGACGAGTTTCCCTGGCCCACCTATCCGCGACTGCTAAAGCTCGATTACGGGCACGAGGAGGCGAAAAGCGAGTTCGGCTCGGACCCGAGGGAGTTCAGCATCCTTACTAAGGAGTTCGTCGGCGACGAGAAGGGCCGGGTACAGGGCATTAAGACGGTGCGGGTGCGCTGGCGGAAGGAGCCGGACTCCCGCCCCCGAATGGAGGAAATCCCCGGCACCGAAGAGTATTGGGAGGCGGATCTCGTGCTCCTCGCCCTCGGTTTCCTGGGCCCGGAGGACTACGTCGCCGAGGAACTCGGTTTCGATAGGGACGAGCGGAGCAACTTCAAGGCGGAGTACGGCGAGTTTGCCACCTCCGTACCCAAGCTCTTTGCCACCGGCGACGCTCGGCGGGGGCAGTCCCTGGTGGTCTGGGCGATCAAGGAAGGGCGCGGCGCCGCCCGAGAGGTGGACCGCTTCCTCATGGGAACAACAAATCTCACCTGAACCGCTCCGGCGTCTCTAGGTTGACGCTCATCGCCAAAGGTGTTTTACTATAGCACCTTACAAAGCATTGCAGAGGATAGACGTAGATGTACGCGATGGTAGAAATACAGGGCAAGCAGTACAAGGCTGAGCAAGATGCCCTATTGAAAGTTGATAGACTCAGCCAGGAGGAAGGGGCTGCCCTGGAGTTGGAGCAGGTTCTTCTGCTGAGCTCGGAGAAGGGCGTCAAAGTTGGCTCACCGTTCGTTAAGGGAGCGACGGTCAAGGCCGTTGTGGAGAAGCACATACGGGATCCCAAGGTGCGAGTTCTCAAGTTCAAGCGACGCAAGAACTACTCTCGACTTACGGGTCATCGGCAGTCGTATTCGCTCGTTCGGGTGAAGGAGATCACCGGTTAGTGATCGCCCTGCGGGTGGTACTCGATCGCGGTCGGCTTCTGAGAGTGCGTTCGGAGGGTCACGCCGTTGCCGGCGATGAGGGAAGCGTTCCCTGCGCCGCGGTAAGCGCGTTGATAGGGTCCGTGAGCCGATTGCTGCTCGGTGTTCGGGGGTGCGACGTTGACGGAAGCGCACCGGAACCGGGTAAGCTGGAGCTCCGGGTGCTTCGGGTGCTTCCCTGGAGAAGGCGGTGGCTTCGGGGAGTAACGGATCTTCTTGTTCAGGGGCTCCGTGACGTAGCCGAGGAGTATCCCGGAGCGGTCCAATTGATTATAGAGGAAAAGGGAGAATAGCTATATGGCTCACAAGAAGGGTGGCGGTAGCTCGAAGAACGGAAGAGATTCCGAGGCGCAACGATTAGGGCTCAAGTGCTCCGGCGGACAGATGGTCGGCGCCGGCTCAATTATCGTTCGACAGCGGGGAACCCGCTTTCATCCGGGAGCTTTTGTCGGTCGCGGTAAGGACGATACGCTCTTTGCCAAGGCGGACGGAACCGTCGTGTTTTCCGTGCGGCGGGGCAAGAAAGTCGTTTCCATAGATCCCGCGAACGCATAAGAGCCGGGAGGGCGCCCCAACAGGTGCAACAGTTCGTAGATGAGGCGGTAATCGAGGTTCGCTCCGGCAAAGGGGGCCCCGGTTCCGTCTCGTTTCGTCGTGAAAAGTACGTGCCCCGAGGCGGACCGGACGGCGGCGACGGCGGCGACGGCGGCGACGTGGTCGTCACGGTCAGAGAAAACCTGAAAACTCTCAGACACCTCAGAATGAAACAGCACTACCGCGCAGGCAATGGTATGCCCGGCTCCGGTCGGCAGCGCCACGGCAGCCGTGGTGAGGACGCGGTGGTGGAGGTGCCTCCGGGAACGATCGTCACGGACGTCGAGTCCGGCGAGGCGGTGTGCGACCTCGCCGAGGAGGGGCAGAGCGCGGTCATCTGCCGCGGCGGCCGGGGCGGTCAGGGCAATGTTCATTTCAAGAGCTCAACGAACCAGACTCCGCGGTACGCTCAGCCGGGCCTTCCCGGGGAGGAGCGGCGGCTCCGGGTGGAGCTGCGGCTCATCGCGGATATCGGCTTCGTTGGCCTTCCGAGCGTGGGGAAGTCGAGCCTCCTCAAGGCGCTCACCGCGGCGCATCCGAAAGTAGCGAGCTACCCTTTTACCACGGTGATACCCAACCTCGGCGTTATTCACTACTACGACCGGGACATAGTCCTCGCCGACCTGCCGGGGCTCATCGAAGGGGCCGCTCGAGGGGCGGGCCTGGGACACCGGTTTCTCAAGCATGTGCAGCGCACCCGCGCGCTCGTCTACGTTCTCGACGCGACCGCGGAGCGGCCGGAGTATGACGTCGAAGTGCTCGAAAAGGAGCTCGGCTCCTACGCCCGGGAGCTCATCGAACGGCCGAGGCTCCTGCTTCTCAATAAGATCGATCTCCTCGACCCGGAAGGCAGAGATGAGCTCTCCGCCCGGTTTGGAAAGAGCGGCTCCGCAAGAGCGTTTCAGCTGGTTTCCGCAGCGACGCGAGAAGGGTTGGAGGAGCTCAAGGGAAGGCTCTTTCAGCTCGCCACGGGAGAAGAGGAGCAGCATGAGGGGTGGTAGGTGAGAACGGCTCTCTTCGGAGGTTCCTTCGATCCCGTGCACATCGGACACCTGTTTATCGCCGAGGAGGTTCGCCTTACCCTTCGGTTCGACAGGGTGCTTTTCATACCTGCTCGACACTCTCCCCTGAAGGAGAACCTCCCCGGTGCGACGAAAGAGCAACGACTGGAGATGCTCAAACTCGCCATAAACGGCCGGGAGGAGTTCGCCGTTTCCGAGGTCGAGCTCCGTCGGTTGGGCCCTTCCTACACCATAGATACGATTCGTGAGCTCCAGGTCGCCGGCGAGATCGGGGCGCACCCGGGGCTGATCATCGGAGACGACCTCACCGAGAGCTTCTCTCAGTGGAAAGAGTATGAGGAGCTCCGACGTGTCGTTCGGCTTATCGTTGCCAAGCGAGAGGGGGTGATTCAGGGCGACTCCCTCGGGGAGTATGAGGTTGTTGACAACGCGGTGATTCCGGTATCATCCTCACAGATCAGGGAACGGGCGAGGCGGGGAAGGGCGTTTCGCTACCTCGTCCCGGATCCGGTGTATCAGTTCATTGAGGCCAATGGAATATACCGAACTTGAGTCGCTTCTGCCCCGGATCGAATGGGCGTGCCGATACAGTTTGAGCGTCAAGCGCTACAACCACGTGGAACGGGTGATCCGTTACTCTCGGGAGCTCGCGGAGCGCTACGAGGTGGAGCCGCTCCGGGTGCAGGTCGCCGCCGCGGGGCACGACATCGCCCGGGAGCTTCAACCGGAGCGGTTGGTGAAACTCGCGGACCGGTACGCCGTCGGCCAGGACGATCCGCTTCGGGAGCAGCCGCTGCTGCTGCACGGTCCCGTGGCCGCGGGAATGCTTGCGGAGGAGTACGGCGTGGAGGACGAGAGTGTTCTTTCCGCGGTCTATCACCACACCCTGGGCTCCCCGGAGCTCGATGAGGTGGGAAAGATACTCTACGTCGCCGACTACACCGAGCCCGGTCGCCCCTACTTCGAGCAGGGCGAACGGGACGGTCTCATTCTCGGCGAGCTCGATAAGACCGTAGCGGCGGTAATTGTTCACGCTTCCCGTCGATTCGGCCCGATCAGCGATCGGACCCGCGCCTTTTACAACGCCGTCACCTCAACCGCGGGAGCTCCCTGGTGAGTAGAAAGAGCGATTCCAGCTCCCTACCGACAATTATCCTTACCGTGTTGATCGTCGGTGTGCTTCTGCTGACCGGAGCGTTCCTCTATCTCCAACTGCGGACGGACGAAATCGAGGAAGCCGTACTGCGCGGTGATACGCTGCGCACGCTTCTGGTCATTGAAGACGAAGAAGGAGGCGCCGCGCAGATCTACGTCTACATCCACGACACGAGCACCCATCGGGGAGCGTTAATCGATATCCCTCGAAACCTAGGCTCGATTATGGATTCCATTCAAAGAGTCGATCGGATTGACGTGCTCTACGAGTCCGGCGGAGCCGAGGCGCTTCGGAAGCGGGTAGCTGCGCTTCTCGATCGGCCCGTTCCCTACCACATGACCTTTACCGCCGAGAGTCTCGAGGACACCATAGATCTCCTGGGGGGGCTTCGGCTCTTTATAGTGGAGAGTTTCGAGCAGAACAGCGGTGGTGAGGCGGTGCTCTTACCGGCGGGGAACGTGGTACTCCACGGCGCGAAGGCGACAACCTACCTTACCTACGCCGTTGAGGGGGAGTCTGAGCTCGAACAGGTAGCCAGACGGCAGAAGTTTATGGAGAGCTTTCTCGGGGCGACCTCGGAGAACGTGGAGTTTCTCTTGCAGGAGGAAGTCTTTTCGCTCTTCCGCGCTTACATCGAAACCAACCTCGAGGAGCGAGCGGTGCGCTCCTACCTGAGGGAGCTTTCCAACCTCGACGAGGGACGCCTCGTGCATCGGAGGGTGCAGGGTACCACGCGGGTCGTCGAAACCGAAAACGGCCAGGAGCCGTTGCTTTTCCCTCATTTCGAGGGGCAGTGGCTCAAGGAGACGGTGCGGCAGGTCGAGCGGTCTATCGGTTCCCAAGAGGCGCTCCGGGACGAGGACACGCGAGTTGCCCTGGAGATTCTCAACGGGACTACCACCAGCGGGCTCGCGAGGCGAACAAAACAGCTGTTCGAAGGGTACGGTTATGAAGTGGTATCCTTTGCCAACGCCGAGAGCGATCAAATACGAAACACCGTAATTATCGACCGTCGTGGTCGGCCGGAACGCTCGAAACGGGTCGCCGACATCATTAGGGCCGAGCGGATCGTCACCGACGTAGCTTCGGCGGAGAGCGAGGCGGACGTGACGATCGTACTGGGAAGGGATTTTGATGGAACATTCGTTAGAAAGTCATCCGAGGATTGATCCGGAGAAGGTCAAGCAAGTTGCAGCCTTCCTGGCCCAGGAGAAAGGAAGAAAGACCGTTGCCCTGGACCTCCGACCGCAAGCCGGGTTTACCGACTACTTTATACTCACCACCAGCCGTTCCGAGGCGCACCAGCGGGGGCTGATTCGTCGCCTCCACGACCACCTCGGAGAGCTCGGCATCGACCCGCGGCAGTCTCACAGGCGGGGGGAGGAGGTCGGATGGTCGCTTCTCGACTGTGACGACCTGGTGATTCATGTTATGTCTCCGAGCATGCGGGAGTTCTACGACTTGGAAAAGCTCTGGTTCGAGGCGGAAGTGCTCTACCGACAACCGGAAGAGGAGTAACCGGGCAACGACACGGTTCGAGAGAGATTCTTTTTTCCCTCAGAGTTTGACACCCATACCCCGCTCAACAATAATTGAATTACCAAGGAGCGAGGCATGGAGATTACCGATATCCGCATACGCAGAGTAGCCTCGGATGGCAAGCTAAAAGCCTACGTTACAGTGACTTTTGACGACTGCTTTGTGGTGCACAACGTGAAGGTGATCGAGGGCCGCGGCGGCTCCTTCATTGCGATGCCGAGTCGAAAGACCCGGAACGGCGAGTATAAGGATATTGCGCACCCAATAAAGCCGGAGTTTCGGGAGCGCATGCAGGAGCTTATACTCGAAGCCTTCGCCCGGGATGCTGAGAATCCTCAGGAACCCGGAGATGCCGAGACCGCTATTGACGCGTAGGCCCCATCCCGTATACCCTTTCCGTCCAGTCATTAAGCTCATTGGGACGTAGACAAGTGGTCCAAGTCACCGGGTTTTGGTCCCGGCATTCGCAGGTTCGAATCCTGCCGTCCCAGTACTGGTTGACCAAAGGAAGTAAGGAGCACCGAAAATGGAGGAGAAGCACCTCACTGCTGAGCTGAGAAAAGAGTTCAAAAAGGGAGCGGCCCGCCGACTGCGCAGGGATGGGCGCATCCCCGGGATCGTATACGGGCACGACGAGCCGATTCCGATCAGCATCAGCGGGCGAGAGTTTCGCAAAGAATTTCACACTATCTCGGAGAGTACGCTGATTAGGCTCGCCGTGGATGGAAAAGAGCGACAGGTTCTCGTCAAGGACTATCAAGAGGATATAATTAAGGGAGATCTTCTCCATATCGACTTTTACGAGGTCGAAATGGGCAAGGCGCTCCACACCAACGTTCCGATCGTTCTCGACGGGTCCCCCGTGGGCGTTCGGGAGGGCGGTGTTCTCGAGCACGGCATCTACGAGCTCGAGATCTCCTGTGTGCCGAAGGATCTCCCGGCGGAGATTCATATCGACATTAGCGAACTCCAAATTGGAGATTCCATTCACGTCGCGGATGTCACCGCTCCGGAAGGTGTGACGATCCTCAATAACGGGGATCAGACCATAGCGGTCTGTGCCTCTCCGAGAGCGATGGAAGCGGAGATCGAAGCCGAGGAGGCGGAAGCTGCCGAAGAGGCTGGAGAACTCGAGGGCGAAGAGGGCGCCGAGGAAGAAGGCGTCGAAGAGTCCGAAGAAGAATAGCTGCGTGGATCGCTGGCTCATCGTTGGTCTCGGCAACCCGGGCCGGCGATTCGATGGTACGAGACACAATGTCGGTTTTGCCGTCGCAGAGAGAGTATCTTCCTTGGGAGGCCGTCGCTTGCGACGGCCTCACTTGTTTGGTCTCCTAGGGCCGTACCGGTACGCCCGCCTCCTCGGCGTGGACGTCGCTGAACCGCTCACGTACATGAATCGCTCCGGCGATGCCCTACCGGAGCTCCTGGAGCGCTCCGGAGTGCCACGGGAGCGGCTCCTGGTGGTAACGGACAACCTCGACCTCCCTCCGGGGGTGACGCGCATGAAGCGGCGCGGGGGATCGGGAACGCATAACGGTCTCAACTCCATCTCCCGGGCACTGGGAACGGACGCCTATCCGCGCCTCTACCTCGGCATCGGCCATCCGGGCCGAGCCGAGGAGGTAGTGGGCCACGTTCTCTCCCGTCCGGGTCCGGAGGAGCGGACGTTGATCGACTCAGCCGTGGGCCGAGCGTCGGAGACACTTCTGCGACTCTCGCAAATCGGTTTCGATCAGGCGATGCATGAGCTCAACCGAAGAGAGTGAGAGAGTGAGAACCCTCGCGGCCCAGGTGTCGGAGAGTCTGTCGGAGTTACCCGCGGGCGGGGTAGGTGTCGGCTTCTCCGGTGGGCCGGACAGTCTCGCTCTGGCGATTCTCCTCGCTGAGGCTCGAGGTGAGCGAGAGGTAGTTCTGCTGCACATCGAGCATCGCTTGCGGGGCCCGGAGGCCGCGGCTCTCGAAATGGCAAGGGTTGCGGAGCTATCCGGCGCCTTGGCGCTGCCCCTTGCGAGGCGTGAGCTCGCCGCTGGGGAGGTGGAGGAGCGGGCGGTTCGAGCCGGCATTAGTCTCGAGGCCGCCGCCCGGGAGCTTCGGTACGGGCTCCTCGCCGAGCTCTGCGAGGAGAGGAAGCTCCAGGCGCTGCTTACGGCGCATCACCGAGACGACCAGGTGGAGACGGTACTCTTGGAGCTGATACACGGGGCACCGGAGACCGCCCTCGGCGGGATCTCCCGGAGACGGAGCATCTCCCTCCCCTCGGGGGGTGTGGTCCC
>JBKHED010000024.1:0-32643 GCA_046540995.1 Spirochaetaceae bacterium
AACCAACGACCCGATGATTAACAGTCATCTGCTCTACCAGCTGAGCTACAGGGGAGTGTAAAACGTCGTCGCAGATTACCCAATCCTAGGAGTTGTGTCAACACTCGGGGAGGCAAAAACGGCGGGGACGAGGGGAGGTGCCGGTCGCCGAAGCGGCTAGTCGAGGCGGTCCCGAACTGGGTCGTCGCCTACCGAAAAGGGACGCATGAGCATCCCTAGGCTCCCCTTCTTGATCCAGAGCTCGTAGAGCTGGAGCGTCTGGCCGTTCTCGGTGGTGATGCTCCGCAGCACCTCGGCGTGGACGATATCGGCGCTTTTGAACTCGTAAAAAGAGCTCGGCGACTCCGTGGGGGAGGGAATGAGAAGCAACTTTCCAGGGTCGTAGGGGTGTCGCCGTGGTGCTCCGCGAAAGGCGACCGCGTTGTCACGGAAATGCTCATCGGGATAGTAGAAATCCAACTCCAGAGCCGGAAGTGTCGACAAGTATTTCTGTACGCTCATCAGTAGCTCCTCCTCCAATTCTTGCAATTGAAGAGGGTGATGTCAACGAGTTGTTGTACTATTCCGCCTTTACCGTCTCTTCGAGATCCCGGCGAGAGCGCAGCTTCAAGTAATTTGCTATCTCTTCCTCCACTTGGGAGCTGATGTGGAGAAACTGAACGCCGACGTTGTTGGAGACCCGCACGATGTGAGCTTCCACCGCAAGGATCTCCCCCCCGAGGCGGAGGGATGCGGAAGGCAGGTGGGCTCCCGCTTCGAGGGTCTTCAGTTCCTCCGGATCTGAGGGGAGAAAGCGCAGACCGGAGACGGAGATATCACTGACGCTTCCGCGAACCAGTCTCAAGGTGTACGGATTGGTGAACAGAAACTCCACTCGGTCGCTGCTTCCGGGGATAAACCGTTTGGCGCCGCGGGTTTCCAAAAAGGCGTGGTAGCGGCTAACGATAGTGCCGAGACGCTCCATGATCTGTTCATCGGTGAAGTCGGAGCCGAGTATAGCGTTCACCTCCAGGTGTTCAGCCTTTGAAGCCTCTTCTACCGGGAAGTCCCCCTCCTTGAGAAGAACAAAGACCGCCGAGTCCCTACTGCGAATATCTCGGAGGAAGACGACAAAAGGCTTCCAGTGACGCGGAAAATCGGCGGCGCTGAAGAGGACCACGTCCGGGTCGATTTCGTCCAGATTATCCATCGCCTTGATCGGATGAACATAATGAATAATCTCCGTTCCCCGAGTGGCGAAGTGTTTCTGTAGTGCTTGTTTCTGTTCCGTGCGGTCCGAGACCAACAGTATTTTCATGCTCTATTCGGTGCTGACATTGACGACGGTATAGCCCGTTACCCGCCAGTACCCACCGCTGCGCTCCAATTCATAAATGTATCGCTTGATTTCCGTAAATGTCTCGTAATCAAACACCTGCCGCACCACCACTTCGCCCTGCGTCGCGGTATAGGTGGTTTCGAGGATCTCGTATTCGGAAGGCAGCGTAATTATGTCCTCGTCGAGCTCTCCCTCCTGAAGCCGCCCCTTGAAGCGTTCCAAAGCGTTCAGGCGCTCCTGTTCGGAGAGTGCGAGGTATCTCCGTTCTCGCGCGGCGTTCTGCCTATAGAGCTCCTCCACATCGACGTAGAGGAAGAAGCGAGGCCAGTTCTCTCGAACCCGTGCATCGAGCATGAACCGTATTACATCATCCGGCGGAACATCCTGGCGCCGGAGGGTTTCTTCGGTGGCAACGCTCAACTCCGCCTCCCGAACTTCCTTGGGCGTAGCGACACCGGGACGAATCGAGAGGGTTAGGGTGTTTGATGAGACGAACTCCTCTTCGGGCCTCGTAAAGAGGTTCGGATAGAATCGGGCCGTGACCAGGTAGGAACCGGGATCCTCGATTTCGACGTAGTCGCTCAACGGCTCGACAAAGGAGAGCTCCTCTCCGGGCTCCAGGACGACCTCTCGGTAGAAAACTTGATTAGCCGAGCGCTCTGTGGTAAATTCCGGCGACGCATCGACCGGTCTGTTGGTCGTGGTTTGTACGACGAAGTCCATTGAAAAGAGACGCTCGTCCGCGAGACGAAACCGTATCGTCTCGCCGGTTTCATTCATAATGGTGGTGTGGACTTCGATGCGACTGTCGGTAAAGTAGAGCTCCCGGTCGTAGAACCGGATCGAAACCGTGAGCGCCGACAACGAACCGGTCACAACGAGCACCAGAAGTAGTGCTACCGCGAACTTCATGAGAGAACGACTGCTGAAACTCACGCGTAAACCCCTTACTTATTGTCGGTTCCTTGGATGAAAACCTTATTGTACGAGCGCCTTACCGAAAAGCTGCGTGGTCACGGAGCTGCCAAACGCCTCTTCCAGAGAATACAGGGTAATTCCTTCCCTGTCGACGTCCATGGCCCAAAGGACAGCTTCTTTGCCTATCTCGTTGCCCGAATTTTCGAGCGTCACTCAGCTCCTCTGATTGTGGTTGTCCCAACCGAACAGGAGGCAAACTCCCTCTATGAGGACCTCTATCGGTTCGGGACCGAGGCGCTCCATCTCCCCTGGTGGGGCACGGTCGCCTACAGCGAGGTCCCGGGCTCCTCGCCGGTTCACGGACGTCGAATGCGCGCCCTGAACGAAATCGCCGGCGGCAGCCGACGAGTGGTAATAGTACCCTTGCGAAGCGCAATCTCCCCCTTACCGCCTCGGGATGAGATACTCTCCAGGAGAATCGCGCTCGAGAAGGGCGGGAGCTTTGATCCGGTAGAACTTGCGCGAAAACTGAACGAATTCGGCTACTCCCGAGTGCCCCAGGTTTCCGTTCGAGGTGAGTACGCTCTCCGAGGGGAGGTGTTGGACCTCTACATTCCGGGTTTCGAGAACCCCCTGCGGGTGGTTTTTGAGTTCGACGAGATCGAGCGGGTCACCTTTTTCGACGTGAGCACTCAGAGCTCCATCGAGAACGTCTCCTCGGTGGTTGTCTATCCGGTAAAGGAGGTGCTTTGGTCCGATAGGCGACTGGAGGTGTTCGAGAGAGCTGTTGCGGAGGCTCCTGAGCTGCGCAGGCACGGAGATGAGTTTCTCGAGGAGCTGCGGGAGCGGCGCTCGCTTCCTGGTGAAGAGTACCTCTACTCCCTCGCCTTCGAGGAGCCGGAATCGCTCATGCGCTTTGCCGGAAGCGAAGCGCTCTTTGTCTTTAGCGACTACGAACGGCTCCTCGCAGGAACCGGGGCGATTCGTAAGGAGTTCGAAGGGGTTTTCGCGGATAGACACTTTCGGGAGCCCCTGCCTAAGCCCACAAGAATCCTCTCCGAGGTGAGCACGCTGGAGCAGCAAGCGGCAAAGGCCGTCCGTTTTCACCTCCTCGGTGAGCACCGGGACGAAAGCGACTGCCGCTTCGCTTATGACCCGCCCCGTTCCTTCTTCGGCAATCTCGATTTCCTCAAGGAGGAGCTCACGAATCTCCTCTCCACGGGCTACGAGGTACTCATCTACGGAGATACCGAGGCGCAGGCGAATCGAATTGCTCACATGCTCGCGGAGTACGACGTGACGGTAGTTCCGGAGAGCATTTCCACCGGCTTCGCCCTGCCGGATGTAAAACTGATAGTGATCGAGGAGAACGAAATTTTCGGTCGCCGCAAGCGGGTGCCCCACTCGGTAAAGAAGGCGCAGTCCAGCGCGATCGAGACCTTTGTGGAGCTCTCCCCCGGGGATCACGTCGTCCACGTCAACTACGGCATCGGACTCTTCAAGGGGATAAAGCGAATCCAAGCCGCCGGAAATGAGCGAGATTACATCCACTTGGAGTACGCCGGGGGCGAGTTCATTTACATACCGATCGAGCAGGTCAACCTGATCCAGCGCTTTATCGGTCACGGCGGTCAGACGCCGAAACTGGACAAGATCGGTGGCAAGTCCTGGGAGAACCGAAAGAGCAACGTTCGAAAGAATGTAGAGGATCTGGCCGAACGGCTAATCAAGCTCTATTCGAGGCGCAAGAAGGCCCGCGGATTCGCCTTTCCCGGGGATACGGAGTGGCAGTACGACTTCGAGTCGAAGTTTCCTTACGAGGAGACCGATGACCAGCTCCGTTGCATCGCCGAGGTGAAGAGTGACATGGAACGCCCGCTGCCGATGGACCGGCTGGTCTGCGGCGATGTCGGCTACGGAAAGACCGAGATTGCTATGCGGGCTGCCTTTAAGGCGGTGGCCTCGGGCAAACAGGTCGCCATTCTCGCTCCGACCACAATCCTGGTAGAGCAGCATTTCGAGAACTTCAACGAGCGCCTCGAGGGGTTTCCGGTGGTGACCGGTATGCTCTCCCGCTTTGTCTCTCGGGGGGAAGCGAGGAAAATCCGGCAGGGTCTTGCCGAGGGGAGTGTCGATCTTGTGGTAGGTACCCATCGGCTGCTGCAGAAGGACGTGAAGTTCAAGGACCTCGGGCTGATCGTTATTGACGAGGAGCAGCGTTTTGGGGTCAAGGCGAAGGAGAAACTGAAGGAGCTCAAGACATCGGTGGACTCCCTTACCCTGACCGCAACACCGATCCCGAGGACTTTGCACATGTCCCTGCTCAAAATACGGGATATGTCGGTGTTGCGGACTCCACCGCACAACCGCCTGCCCATCGAGACGGTGATTCAGGAGTTCTCGGAGGAGCTCATTCAGAGCGCGATCCGGCGGGAACTCGAACGGGGAGGGCAGGTCTACTTTCTGCACAACCGAGTGGAGACGCTGGACAACATTATGGAGTTCGTTCAGACCATCGTCCCCGAAGCTATCGTCGAGTCCGCCCACGGTCAAATGGAGTCCCAGGAGCTCGAGGATATTATGCACCGCTTCATTCACGGTGGGTTCCACGTGCTAGTGGCGACAACGATTATTGAAAACGGTATCGACATACCAAACGTGAACACGATCATTATCGATCGGGCGGACATGTACGGAATTAGCCAGCTCTATCAACTGAGGGGGCGCGTCGGCCGATCGGACAGGCTCGCCTACGCCTACTTGCTCTACCCTGAGCAGCGAGCGCTCTCGGAGATCGTCATGAAGCGGCTACAGGTTATCAGCGACTACACCGAGCTCGGTTCGGGCTTCAAAATCGCCCTCAAGGACCTGGAGGTGCGGGGCGCCGGGAATCTCCTAGGACGGGAGCAGAGCGGCGACATTATGTCCGTCGGCTTTGACCTCTATCTCAAGCTTCTGGACGAAGCGATTCGGGATCTCGAGGGGGATGGGAGCGCCGGAGAGGAAGAGGTCTATCTTGAGCTCGAGTATACCGGCTTCGTTCCGGACAGTTACGTCTCCGAACCGGCAGAGAAGATGGAGGTGTACAAGAAGATCGCCTCTATTTCCACGGAGGATGAGCTCGGGGCGATCTACTCGGAGCTGGAAGACCGATTTGGGCCCCTCCCGGAGGAGGTTCAGAGCCTGCTCTCCCTCGCGGAGATCCGAATTATCTGCCGAAGGCTCCATATCGCCAGTATTAAGGAGCGCCGGGGGGTATGCCACGTGGAGTTCGGAAAGGTGGCCGGAGTTTCGGTGGACAAGGTGCTCTCCCTAATCGAGCAGGGGGGCGGAAAGGTGCAGCTCGACTCCAAGAACCCCAACGTGCTCAAGCTCGAAACCGGCTCGGTGGGGCTCAAGGAGAAGTCGGAGTTCATTCGGGGCCGTCTCTCCCAGCTGCTGTGAGGCTCGCCGGACCTGAGGGAGGAGCGAGAAATGGACGAGGAACGAAAGAGGCGTGTGCGGAGTTTCGTCATTCGCACGAGTCGAATGAGCGATCATCAAAAGGAGGCGTACCGAGAGCTCTACCCGGTTTACGGTGTCGATCCAAAGGTGGAACGGATAGAGCTGAATGAGCTCTTCGGCTGTTCTCCGGCGGAGCGCCAGCGGTACCTGGAAATCGGTTTCGGCATGGGTTACTCCCTGGCGGCTATGGCGGATGCGATGCGGGGAGCGGACTTTCTAGGAATCGAGGTGCATCGGCCGGGGGTGGGTAAGTTGCTCAGCGAAATCCGCCGGCTCGGTCTCGAGAATCTCCGGGTGATCCAGGGCGACGCCGTGGAACTCCTCCGGGGCCCCCTCGAGGATGCGAAGTTCCACGGGATTCACATCTTCTTCCCCGACCCTTGGCCGAAAAAGCGACACCATAAGCGTCGCCTGATCCAGGGAGCGTACCCCGATGAGCTGGCGCAGCATCTCTATGCCGGGGGGTATCTCTATGCGGTCACGGACTGGGAGGAGTACGCCGAAGCGATGCTGGAGGCGCTCTCTCGCTCCGGGAAGCTCGAAAACAAGTACGACGGATACGCCCCGCGACAACCGTGGCGGCCGGAGACGCCCTTTGAACGGAAAGGGGTGGCAAAGAGCCACGCGATTCGGGAGCTCTTCTTTCTGCGCTCCCGGTGACGACTCCTCCGGTCCGGGATGCGCGACCGCTGCGCTCCTTCCTGATCGAAGAAAAGCCCCCACCGCTCGGCGATGGGGGCCTCGAAAAAGCCTGGCAAACTGGCGGCCTATTCCGCCGCTACCGCTTCCGCTTCGGCCTGCTTGATCACGTCGTCCGCGATTTTCCCGGAGATCGGATCGTAGTGGTCGAACTCCATCTCGAATCCGCCTGTTCCACTGGTAATGGAACGAAGGTCAATGGAGTATTTCAGTAGCTCCGCTTGGGGGACGAGCGCATCGATTTCGACGATGCCGCCTCCGAGCTGGTGCTGGCCCTGTACCCGTCCCCGCCGAGAGCTGAGGTCGGAGAGTACGTCTCCGAGGTACTGCTCCTCGATAAACACCTTGAGGCTCATAACCGGCTCGAGGAGGGTCGGCTTCGCCTTCTTCATAGCGTCCTTGAGGGCGCCTCGGGCCGCCATCTTAAAGGCCATTTCCGAAGAGTCGACCGGATGCTCCTTACCGTCAACTAGGGTGATTCCCACATCTACCACCGGATAGCCGGCGACGATTCCATCTTCCATCGCTTCGTGAAGGCCCTTTTCGATACCAGGCACGTAGCCCTTGGAAACCGAGCCCCCCTTGATCTCATTGGCGAAATCGTACTGTTCTCCCCGCTGCAGCGGTCTGATCTTAATGGATACCTCACCGAACTGACCGTGTCCGCCGGACTGCTTTTTGTGCCGATAGGTAGCGTCGGCGTTGCTGGTAATCGTCTCCCGATAGGCGACCTTGGGCGGCCGGGTTTCGACCTCGATCTTCTGGTTCTCCTTGATTCGGTCGAGGATATTGTTAATGTGCAGTTCCCCCATGCCGGAGACGACGGTCTCCTTCGTTTCGGCGTTATAGTTCACCTGGAAGGTTCGGTCTTCTTCGGTGAACCGTACCAAAGCGTCTGAGAGCTTGTCCTCATCCTTTTTGGCCCCGGCGCTTATCGCCACCGAGTGCACCGGCATCGGGAGTTGGAGAGGCTTGTAGGTGACCACTGAATCGGGGGTGCAGAAGGTATCGTTCGTATGCGCCAGGGCGAGCTTCGAGAGCACCCCAATGTCTCCCGCCACTAACTCGGGAACCTCTTCGAGCTTCTTTCCCTGGGTGGTGTAGATCTTGGAAACCTTGTCCTTCTTCCCTTCCCGCGCGTTAAAGAGGTCAGTGGAAGAGGAGAGCGAACCGGTCACGACCTTGACGAAGGAGAGTTTTCCCGAGAACTGATCGATGCTGGTCTTGAACGCGAAGCCGCTGAAGGGAGCCTCTCCGGAGACTTCGACCTCCGACTCGGTACCGTCATTTGCGAGGGCTATCTCCTTCTTGCCCACCGGGGAGGGAGCAGCCCAGGAAACCAAGTCCAAGAGCTGGGAAATGCCGCTGCTCTTCAGGGAGGACCCGCAAAGGACCGGTACAACCTTGTTCTCTCGGAGTCCCTCCATTATTCCACGCTTGACCTCATCCAGAGAAAGGGTCTCCTCCTCGAGGTATTTCATCGTGAGCTCATCGTCACCCTCGGCGGCGGATTCCACCAGTATTTCATGAAACTCTTCGACCATTGCCTTTACGTCCTCAGGTATCTCCGCGACGCTCTCCTTTTGCCCGAGGCCGGGGGCCATATACGCCTTCATGTCGATAAGATTTGCCACGCCCTGGAAATCAGCCCCGGAGCCTAGGGGCACGGTAATGGGAACAAACGTCGCGTCGAACTTCTCACGCAGATCGTCGAGGGTAGCCTGATAATCCGCCCGATCGATGTCCATCTTGTTTATAAAGACCATCCGGGGCATATTCCGTCCATCCAGACGTCGCCAGAGCTTGATGGTTTCGATTTCCACACCCGACTTCGCACCAACAACCATAATGGCGGATTCCGCCGCGCGGAACGATGCAACGACCTCCCCGACAAAATCCGCAAGACCCGGGGTATCGAGAATGTTGATCTTCGTATCGCCCCACGTAATGTGCGAAAGGGTGGCATGAATAGACATCTTCTGGGATATCTCTTCATCGGTGTAATCACTGACGGTTCGTCCGGTGTCGGTGGTTTCCGGCTTCCCGATAGCACCACCGTAGAAGAGGATGTTCTCAACCAGCGTAGTTTTTCCCGTGCCCCCGTGACCGGCCACGGCGAGGTTACGTATCATATCTGTGGTAATACCCATACACACTCCTTCCCAGCCCCCTTGCAACGAGAGAGCGGTGTTAAGATTTAATGAACCACCATTATCGTTGCCGCCCTCAACGGTTGTCAAGGAAAACTCGACCCGGTAGTTTGACAGGAGCTACCGGTGTGTAGTAGTAAGGAATTGGAGAAACAATGGTTGAGCTCCTGAGACACGCGAGTATCTTTGAGTCTCTGAAAAACGACGAGCTGGAGCTGATTCACCAGCACAGTGAGTACAAGGAGCTTCCCGACGGGGGTATCCTCTTCAACCCCGAGGAGGAGGGAAACGCCCTTTATGTTATCGCCGAAGGACAGATCGCCATTAGCCGAAGCGACGGCGAAGACGTGGGCAGAGAGATCGCCCGTTTCGTCCAAGGTGACAGTTTCGGCGAGCTCGACCTTCTCCTCAAAAGCCGGCACAACGCTACAGCCCGCGCCACTGAGCCAACGAAGCTTCTCGTCTTTCCGCGACAGGGGCTCTCCTTCGAGGAAATCTCCGTCCGTTATCCGGGAACCTTCGCGCAGGTCCTTTTCAAGCTCCTGGGCGTTATTGCCTCCCGGCTCCGTTCCACGAACCACCTGATTAGCCAGAACAGCAGCTGGGTACAGCAACTCCGACAACAGGTCTATCGAGACAAGCTCACCGGTTTTTTCAACAAGGCGTACCTCCATGAGGAGCTCCCGCGAATAGTCGAGCAGGAAGAAGCGCATGTCTCACTCATCTTTGTTAAGCCGGACAACTTTAAACTGGTAAATGACACCTTTGGACACGAGGTAGGAGATAAGACCCTGGAACGATTTGCCAAGCGAGTTGGAGAGTGCCTTCCGGGGCAGGCGATACCGGTACGATACCGCGGAAACGAGATCGCCCTGGTGTTCCCCGGGGGTGGACCGGAGGCTGCGGCGGAACTGGCTAGCCGGGCCCGAGAGACCCTGGCGTCAACATCCATTGACGATCTCACCGCCGGCAGAAGCTTTCAGCTTTCCGCCAGTGCCTCGTTCTGCACGATTCCGCTGGACGGAGAGGACCTGGAGAAGCTCATCGCCAAGACCAATGAAACGGTGTACGCCGCAAGAAGCGCCGGAGGGGGTCGGGTCTGGCATGTCAACCAGCTCGACCGCGCGGTAAAAGAGTGATGGACGCCGTCGCACGGTTCCTTCGGGATGTTGACATCTTCTCCCCCTTGACCGACGAGGAGCGGAGTTCCATCGCCTCGGTGCTCACCCCCCACGAGTACGAAGGCGGGGACGCCCTCTTCTACGAGGGTGAGCCGGGGACGGAGATGTTTATCGTCAAAGAGGGAAGCATCGCCATCGAAATGGCGACGGAGGCGGGCGAAACGTTCGAGATTGCCACCCTGGAAGCTGGAGAGTTTTTGGGGGAAATGTCGATTTTCGAGGACGCCCCACGCTCCGCCACCTGCCGCTCCAAGGGTAAGAGCGTTCTCTACGGCCTCTCCATGGAGGAGTTTTCCCGTCTCATGGCGGACCGACCCTCAGTCGCAATAAAGGTGATGAACCGCATGCTGCGAATCGTCGCCGCTAGGCTCCAACGAAGTAGCGCGTTTCTCTCGGAAATGGTGCAGTGGGGAGAGAGCGCCCGGAAGCGCTCCATTACGGATGAGTTTACCGGCCTCTTTAACCGCCGCTTTCTCGATGAGGCGCTGGAAACCCAGTTTGCTCGCGCCCGGGAGCGTGGAGAGGCGCTGAGTTTCGTTATGATCGATCTGGACCATTTCAACGAGCTGAACGAGGCGTACGGTCACGACATCGGCGACGAGGTGATCAGAGCGGCGAGCGCCGTATTCAAAGAGCACTTCGCCGAGGAGGATATCGTGGCTCGCTATGGCGGCGATGAGTTCGCGGCTCTCCTCCCGGGGACGAGCGGAGAAATCGCCCGTGATCGGTGCGAGGCGATCCGCAAGGCGGTGGAAATGATTCCGATTCTGGCGGACCAGAACGGGGAGATCAGCAAGGTGACCACCAGTCAGGGAATTGCCTGCTTTCCCCAGAATGCCTCCGACAAACGAGAGCTCTGGGATGCCGCGGACAGGGCGCTCTATGAAGCCAAGGAGCGAGGACGGAATTGTGTCGTTTTGGGTGGTATGGTGAGTAGTGGCAATGAGTAAAGAGCCACTGACAACGATTGCCGAGAAGAACCGCCGCTACCGCCGCATTATCAACCGCTTTAGCGAAGGAGAGAGCTTTCTCGTCTCCGGACACGTCGGTCCCGACGCGGATTGCCTCGCCACGATGGTCGCGGTCTCTCTGCTAATCCGAAAGTTTCTCAAACCCGTGCGAATCGTGACCGCCGGGCACATGCCGAATAACCTGGACTATCTCCTCACCATAGCGAGGTACAACGGTGTGATCGTCAACGATGCCGCGGAGTTCCCTCCAGACAGTGCAGTGATTTGTGACACCGCCAAGCCCTCCCTCCTTCCCAACGATTCCGGACTGCGAAAAGCGATTGCGGACGAACGGACCGTCATAATGGAGATCGACCACCACCTTGGTGGCGACTCCGAGTACATTGGAAACCGTGAGTTTGCCCTCGTGGATCGCGCCTCCTCAGCCTGCTCTCTCCTAGCTCGCCTCGCCATGAAACTCAATTGGAGCGGATTGGTGGATGAGGTTTTCAGTCGCAATGTTGTCGTCGCTCTCCTCACCGGCATGGTGGGGGACACCCAGATGGGCAGAGTTCTCTCATCGGTGAGAGAGGCGAGGATCTATAATCTTCTCACGAACTTCCTCGACAATCTGCTGCAGGAGCTCACCTTCTCCAAGGGAAACCTCGCGGACTCCGAGCACGTCTATACGGAAATGGTCCGTTTGAGCGACGCGGAGCGAAGGGTCTGGGAGTACCTTATCCGAAAGAAACGGGTTGAAGGCGCCGTGGGGATCGTCGCCTTAGATCCAGAAGAGTCTTCCATGCTGTTCAACGAGTACGGGGCGGACGTGGTAGTCGCCGTAGCTCGCTCCGCTACCGACCGCCTCGCGGAAGAGAGCGGTCGTCTCGGTCTGGTTGCCTATTACGATGAGCGTAACGACGAGAATCTCCTGCAGTGCAGAATGCGGAGAAACTACGGCTACGAGGGTGTTGACCTCAGGGAGCTCCTCGATCAACTCAACGTTTCCGACGGAGGGGGCCATCCGGGTGCGATCGGATTCCGCTTTCCTCGCTCCAGAATCAGCAACTATGAGCACGTGATCGAGGAGATTATCAACGCCGCTAACACGCTTGTCTCGGAGGCCGACTGAGGCGGCTATTTGCCCCCGGACTCCGCTTTCCTGGCGAAGTGGGAGAACTCCATCGCGTAGTTGCCTCGTCCTTGGGTAACGCTACGCAGAGAGGTGGAGTAGCCGAACATGTTCGCCATCGGCGCCTCCGCACGTATGTGCTCTGCGCTCGTCCTCGACTCCACGCCGTGAACCAGCCCGCCCCGCATGGTAATGCCGCTGATAACATCTCCGAGAAATTCCTTGGGACACATCACATCGACCCGCATAATCGGCTCGAGAAGTATCGGATCCGCCTCGCGGCAAGCGTTATCGAAGCCCAAGGAGGCGGCGGCCTCGAAGGCAAACTCCGTGGAGTTGTTCTCGTCGAATTTTGCCTCCACGAGCTCCACGGCGAGGTCTGTCGCAGGATAGCCGTACCGTATGCCCGAGGTAAAGGACGCCTCGACACCCCGTCTCACCGCTTCCTGCAGATGCTCAGGTAGCTTCGCCTTCGAGACCTTGGACTCGTAGGTTGTTCCGTTGCCGCGAGGGACCGGGTACACCTTAAGCGAAATCTCCGCAACGTTCTCCTTGCCACCAATGACGCGGTGGTACTTCTCCAGGTGGGTGATCTCCTTGGATATGGATTCTCGGTAGCTCACCTGAGGGTTCCCCACCTTGGCGCCCACCTTATAGTCCTCGATTATGCGGGTAACGAGTACATCTATGTGGAGCTCGCCCATTCCCGAAATAATGAGCTCTCCGGTGTCCTCGTTGTCACTGTAGAAGAACGTCGGATCCTCCAGAGTGAGCAACTGGAGGACATCCTTTAGTTTCTCCCGTTCCGAGAGTGTCCTCGGCTCGATGGCGACGGAAATAACGGGCTCCGGAAAGTGCATGCGCTCGAGAAGGACCGGCATTCCTTCGCTTCCGATGGTATCCCCGGTTTGGGCGATTTTGAAACCGACCACCACGGCGATATCTCCCGCCTCCACCTTGTCGATCTGCTCCGTCCGGTTCGCGTGAACCCTCAGAAGTCGGTTGACCCGCTCCCGTTTCTTCTTTGCCACGTTGTAAACCGCGCTTCCAGCTTTGACTGTTCCGGAGTAGATACGGACGAAAGAGAGATTCCCCGCCTCGCGGTCCGCCTGGATTTTGAAGACGAGGCCGAGGGGCTGACCATCTACGGAGCGCTCGATGTCGATCTCTTCGTCCTTCTTCGTGTGGTGGCCTTGGATCGGCGGCAGCTCATGTGGAGCGGGAAGAAAGTCGACAATGGCGTCCATGAGCGGTTGGACGCCAATGTTTCGCAAAGAGGCGCCGCAGAAGACCGGCATCATGCGCTCCCCGACGGTCTCCTGTCGGATTACCCGGTAGAGAAGTTCCCGGGGTATCTTCTCGCCCTCGAGGTAGAGTTCCGTGAGCTCATCGGAGACGGCGGTGACCGAGTCCATAAGGTTCTCTCGCCACTGCTCCGCAATTTCACGGTACTCCTCGCGGATCGGAGCGTAGTCGATGGTGGAGCCGTAGGCGTCCTGGGACCAGTGCGCTTCCTCCATCCGGATCAGGTCGATGGTCCCTTCGAAGCTGTTCTCGCTGCCTATGGGAATGTGAATCGGCACCGCGTTCGAGCCGAGCTTCTCATGGATCTCCTCGACGACACCGTAGAAGTCCGCGCCGATTCGGTCCATCTTGTTTACGTAGGCGATCCGGGGCACGTGGTAGGAGTTTGCCTGGTTCCAGACCGTCTCGGACTGCGGCTCCACGCCGCCGACGGCGCAGTAAATCGCCACCGCGCCATCGAGAACTCGAAGACTCCGTTCCACCTCCGCGGTGAAGTCCACGTGTCCCGGCGTGTCGATTATGTTGATCTGGTGATCCCGCCAAAAGGTCGTGGTGGCGGCGGAGGTGATAGTGATTCCGCGGTTCTGCTCCTGAACCATCCAGTCCATCGTCGCCGCACCGTCGTCGACCTCACCTATACGGTGAGACTTCCCAGTATAGTAGAGTATCCGCTCGGTGGTTGTTGTTTTGCCGGCATCGATATGAGCCATTATGCCGATGTTGCGAATGCGTTTCGGTTCCATGGTTGTCAGGCGGATAGTACCACATGGCGGCATAAATTCAAACAGTTCGGATAATTGGGAGAGCCGTACGCTGCCCTCCCTGGCCCCTGCTGCAGTTGACACAACCGGGGCGCTGTGGTAGCGTCCCGTGAGTGCGGGCGGATAGCTCAGCTGGGAGAGCGCCTGCCTTACAAGCAGGATGTCGGGGGTTCAAATCCCTCTCCGCCCATAAGGCCGTTCCTCTCGTCGGGACGGCCGTTTTTATGTTCCCATGTCGAGGTAGCGTTGGTGAGTCTCTTTACTGGCAGAAACCCGGTTTTGAATATCGCCCACCGCGGCGGAGCGGGGGAGCGGCCGGAGAGTACCCTCGAGGCGTTCCATCACGCACTTACGGTCGGCGCGGATGTCCTGGAGCTGGACGTTCATCTCACCGGGGATAACCAACTCATAGTAAGCCACGATGAGGATTTGCTGCGGGTGAGCGGTGATCCCGGCCGTGTTTCGGAGCTCTCGGTCGAGGAGATAAGGGGAGCCGACGCCGGTGCTCTTTGGACCGACGAGAAGGGCGAGCGGCCGTTTCTAGGCAAGGGACTCACCTTGCCTACCCTCGAGGAGCTCTTCGACTCGCTCTCGCAGGCGCAGATGAACGTCGACATTAAGAGCGATGCGCCGCTGGCGGCGGATCTGACTCTCTCCCTTATACGGCGCTTCGACCGCGCGGACCGTACGGTGGTTGCTAGCTTTCTGCCTTCCCAGCTGAAACGAATACGATCAGTTGCTCCGGAGATTACCACCAGCGCGCATCCTGGTGATGTGCGGCGCTTCTACTTTCTTACACGCCTGGGACTCGCAGGACTCTCCTCTCGGAGGATTCCCTATTTGCAGATTCCGGAACGCCACGGAGACCTCACGCTTCTCACTCCCCGGTTCTTGAAGGCCGCCCACAGCGCCGGGAGGAGCGTGCATATCTGGACCGTTAACGAACCCGCCGATATGCGGCGCCTCATCCGATTCGGGGTTGATGGTATTGTTACGGATTATCCCTCCCTGCTCGCTCGAGAACTCCTTGGTCTATCCAAAGGAAGGAGTTCGTGAGCACTCCCGTTGTGCTGAACCTCCTCTCTCTTCTCGCGGGATTCATACTTCTCTACGCGGGCGGTCACGGCTTGGTCCTCGGAGCCTCGGGAGTCGCGGCACGGCTAAGAGTGCCCAACCTTGTTATCGGTTTGACCGTTGTTGCCTTCGGGACCTCCGCACCGGAACTATTTGCAAGCGTCGTCTCCGCCTGGCAGGGGAAGATGGGTGTTTCGGTCGGGAACGTCCTCGGTAGTAACATCATTAACATCGCTCTCGTTCTCGGGCTTTCGGCGCTCTTTCTCGTCTCTCCGGTGAACCGTAGAGTCATCCGCTTCGACATGCCGTTTATGTTCGTTACCTACGCTATTCTACTCCTCGTGGTTTGGAATACCGGGGGCACTCCTCCCTGGATCGGTGGGGTCATCTCTACTATTGAGGGCGTACTCCTCGTCGTGATCCTTGTTCTTTACGTGGCATGGCTCTATCGAAGCGCAATCGCCGGGATGGTGCCGGCGGAAGAGATCGAGACCGGTGAGGTGGACGCGGAAAAGGCGGCGACGAAGCCGCTATGGCTACTGATTGCTTTCATAATCATCGGCATCGCCGCCCTGGCGGGGGGTGCGCAGCTGCTGGTGGGCGGAGCTTCCTGGATTGCGGTCAACCTCTTCGGCGCGGGAGAGCGGTTCATCGGAATCGCCATCGTCGCCCTGGGAACGAGCCTGCCGGAGCTCTTTACGAACATCGCTTCGCTGATCAAGAAGGAAGTGGACATTTCCATCGGCAACATCATTGGGAGCAACATATTCAACACCCTTATGGTCCTCGGGGCGACCTCGATTGTGAGAAATATCGAGATCGGTGCGACCAACTTCTCCCTGGACTTTCTCATGATGGTTCTGGTAAGCGTGGTACTCTTCGGCTCCCTTCTCCGTCGCCGCCATCTCTCCCGTTTGGGCGGCCTGTTTCTCTTGGTTCTCTACGTCGCATATGTCCTCTTTCTCATTGAGACCCGGGGGGTTTAGGTGGCGAAACTGATCAAACGGAACGAGCGTTTCGGGCGAGAGCCGGCGTATGTGGCCACCACCCTCACCGGCCTCGAGGAGGAGCTCACGCGGGAGCTTAGCCACCTCGGCGCCCGGGATATCGAGCGGGCGGAGCGGGCACTCTCGTTCAGGGCTTCCAAAGAGAGCTTCTACCGAATTTTGCTCTGGAGCCGTCTTTCCATTCGCGTCTTCAGAAAGCTCGGCAGCTTCCACGCCTCTTCCAGGAACGCCCTCTATGACGGGGTTAGGGCGCTTCCCTGGGAGCAGCTTTTTACCCCCGAGGAGACCTTCGCCATTAGGCCCCAGACGGCTTCTTCGGTTTTCAAGAATGCCCGTTTTGCCTCACAGGTCGTCAAGGACGCGATCGTGGATCGTCAGCGCAATCGAACGGAGCGTCGCTCCTCCGTAGATCCCGGGGCCCCGGATCTACAGCTCCAACTCAGGATTCTCGGAGATCGGGTGGAGCTGCTTCTGGACGCCTCGGGAGAACCGCTCTCCCGGCGGGGCTACCGGAAAAGGGGCGGCGTGGCTCCTATCAACGAAGTCCTCGCGGCGGGGCTCCTGGACCTGGCAGGCTGGAGCGGGGAGCGGACGCTCCTCGATCCGTTCTGCGGAAGCGGTACCATTCTTGCCGAGGCACTCATCAAGGCGTACCGAATCGCCCCGAACGGTTTTCGCCACCGCTGGGCCCACCTGCGCTGGCCGGACCATGACGATTCGGCCTGGCGAGAGAGTGTAGAAGAGGCAAGGGCCTCCCAAGGCGAAGCAAAATCCCGGCTCCCCGGCAGAGGGGAGGCTGCTCCCACGGTGATAGGGGCGGATATTTCCGAGGAGCAACTCTCGGCGGCGCGGGAGAACCTGAATCGCCTCGGCCTCGCCGAGCGGGTGGAGCTCACTCAGGCGGATGCCCGGGAGCTCGATTTCTCGACTGTCGATCGAACCAAAGCGGTGACGGTGGTTACGAACGTCCCCTACGGGGAGCGATCCGGCGGGGAAGGCGGAAGTGATCGCGATATCGAGGAGCTCTATCGGGGATTCGGCGCGTGGCTGAAACGGAGCGCCTTTGCCTCGGACGCCTGGATCCTCACGGGCAACCTGCCCCGATCGCGCTCCTTCGGCTTACGGAGCAGCGCCAGGATCGAGCTCTACAACGGGCCGATCGAGTGCAGGCTGCTTCATTTCGAGCTCTACTAGAGTTCTACTACAGAAGGAGTATCTTATGATCGATCTGTTTTCCTTTATCAACAGCAGTCCTACGGCGCACCATGCCGCTTCTACCGCCGCGCGAATGCTCACCGACGCCGGCTTCGAGGAGCTTACCGGAGGAGAACGCTCCCTGGAGCCCGGCAAGGGATACTTCCTGCGCCGGGGAAGCGGATTTCTTGCGGCGTTCCGGCGCGGTACCGCCTCGCTTCCCGAGTCGGGCACCAGGATTACCCTCGCTCACACGGACAGCCCATCGCTACAGCTAAAAGTACACGGACTCTCCGAGACGGGAAGCCTTTGCACGGTTCCGGTGGAGGTGTACGGGTCGCCGATTCTCTCGACCTGGTTGGACCGACCTCTCGAAATCGCCGGAACGATCGCCGTACATGGCTCCGAAGGTATCGAGTTGTACCCGGTTCGAACTGGAAAACCGACCGCGATTATTCCGAACCTGGCGATTCACCTCAACAAAGAGGTAAACGAGGGGTTCAGCTACGATAAGCAGACCCATTTGCGTCCGCTGATCGACAAAGAGGTGGTCGGCGACGCTCTTCTGGAGAGCGTGGCTACCCTATCGGGCATCGACGACCGGAGCATCGTGGAGGCGGAGCTCTACCTGGTGCCCGCCGAAGAGCCGACTCCGTGGGGCGCCGACGAGGCAGGGTACTTTACCGCCGCGAGAGTAGACAACCTGGCGGGAGTGTACGCAAACCTCCGAGGACTTATCGAGGCTGAGGCGGGGGCGGCGGCTCAAGTTGCGATTCTCTTCGACCACGAGGAGGTGGGTAGTCTCAGCCGAACAGGGGCTCGCTCTTCCGGCATCTCGGCGCTCCTCGAAACGCTTCTTGCCGCGGAGGGTGGTGCTGAAAACTCCCTCATGCCGCTGGAAGAGACGATACGCCGCTCACTGCTCCTTTCCAATGACGCTACCCACGGTAATCACCCCAATTTTCCGGAAAAGCAAGACCCCGCATATCTACCGGAGCTCGGAAGAGGTCCCGCCGTGAAGCTGAGCGCCGTTCGACGGTACGCGACGGAGCCTGAGGCGACGGCAAAACTGCGCCTGGTTGCCCGGGAGGCGGATGTGGAGTTGCAGCTCATCCAGAACCGCGCGGACGTACCGGCCGGAACCACCGTTGGTCCGATGAGTGCCACCTCGTCGCTCATCCCCACGGTGGACCTCGGTGTGCCGATTCTCGCTATGCACAGCGCCCGGGAGACGGCACACTTGGAGGATGTACTCACAATGTGCAGACTGATGCGCGTCTTCTACGGGAGCAGTGCTCCAGGTCGGAAGAGCAAACTCTTCTAGGAGGTAAGAATGACGGAACGGTATCTGACCCTCATGCGCCATGGAAAAGCGGCACGAGAAGTGGAGGGTATCGAAGACTTCGATCGACCCTTGACCATTAGAGGCGTCACCGATGCGGTGCTGGTGGCGGAGGAGCTCGAGGCACGGACGCCTCGGGTAGATCTTTTCCTCCTTAGCAGTGCGCGCCGGGCGCGAATCACCGGAGAGATTGTAGCCGGCATTCTCGGCATTCCCTCGGGTTCCATACTTCTGGAGGAGCGAATCTACATGGCTGAGCCGGAGCAACTGATCGACCGGCTTCGGGAGTTGCCGCCGGAGCTTAAGCATGTACTCATGGTTGGACACAATCCCGGTATACAGGAGGCGGCGGCGCATCTCGCCGGGGAAGATATCGATCCTCTTCCCACCTCGGGGGCGGTTATCTTTCGCCTCGCCGTACCCCGGTGGTCTGATCTTGCCCCGGAGCGAGCGGTGATGGAGAGACGGCTTGCCCCGAAAGCGCTGGGAAGGTAAGGCGCGGTGACCATCGATACCGTGCTCCTAGAGCCCCAGGAAGGGGGGAATCTCGGCTCCATCTGCCGGGGACTGAAGACACTGGGGTTTCCGCCACCGGTGCTCGTTTCCGCGCACCAGGGTATCGAGCGCTCTCCGGAGGCGCGTCGCCTCGCCCACGGAGCTCGGGAGTATCTCGGTCAGCTTCGCCGTTTCGAAACCCTCGATGACGCCTTGGAGGAATACAGCTTTATCCTAGGCACCACCGCCCGAAAACGGCGAACGGTTTCGGAGTACATCGAGCTGCGGATGCTCTCGTCTCTGCTCAGAAAGAAGGGCGAGGCGGTCTCGCGGATCGCTCTTCTCTTCGGAAGCGAAGCGTCCGGGCTTCCGAGCAGCGCACTGCGCCGCTGCCATCTCGTCTCAACCATTCCGCTTCGGAGTAGTTATCCTTCTCTCAATCTCGCCCAGGCCGTCTTGCTCTACGCCTACGAGCTCGCCCCGCTCCTGCGGACGCCGGAGGAAGCGGCGGGCTCCTACGCGAGGAGTGTAGGAGCCCGCACCCCTGAGTACCGCGCCCTGCTGGAGCGAGTTGAGCGACTGCTTTCCGAACGGCGGGTCAACGAGGCGCTCCTGGGGCGAGTCAGAGAACGTCTCGCCCACGTGGAGGAGGGAGATGTGGCGCTGATTCACTCTATCCTGAACGCCTTGGAACGGTAGAGCATTGCGACTCCTCTCGACTAGCATGTAGACTGGAGAGTAGTGAAATGATAGCGCACCTGACGGATATACACGTTGGTAACGCCGGAGAGGAGCCGAGGGGAGTTCCGGTGCGGGATACTTTCCAATCGGTTCTTCGGGAAATCCGGGAGGCTCAACCGGATCTCTTGGTGGTGACCGGCGATCTCGCCCTGAACCGCGGCAACCGGGAGATCTACCGTTGGGTTCGTGCCACCCTCGATGACTCCGGCCTCACCTATCTGGTCCTGCCGGGTAACCACGATGCTCCCGAGATGATTGTGGAGGAGTTCTCCCTTTCCGCAGAGGTTGGAAGAAATGGACCTCGTCTGCACCGAGCCATCGATCTGGGAGGTGAGCGAGTTATTCTCCTTGATACTCCCGGCGGAACGGTGGAGGAGGAGGATGCGCGCTGGCTCGCCGAGGCGTTGGAGAATAGCTCGCAGGGGGAGGTGCTCCTCTTTATGCACTATCCTCCGGTACCCCTTCCCATCGCGCACATGGAACGCCACTACACCCTGCAGGGACGGGAACTCCTTCGGGATGTGCTGGAGAGAAGCGAGCCCCAGGTGGCTCTCTTCTGCGGCCACTATCACAATGAGCTAAGCTTAGTCGGTCCCGGATACGCACTCTTTCTCACGCCTTCGACTTATTTCCAGATCGCCCCCCTAAAGGCGGAGTTCGCCGTGGATCACCACCTTCCGGCATGGCGGTTCATCGAACGGTATGAGGGGCTCCTGACCACGGGGGTGCGCTACCGTGGCTCTTGAAGATCTCCCGGTGGAGCGCGCAATCGAGGAACTCCGGAAACGGGCTGACCTCACCGAGGAGGAGCTCAAGCAGGAGTTCCGGACTCTGGTAATGCGCACCCACCCGGACCGTCCCGGAGGCACCGAACGCGACTTCATACGAGTGAGAGAGGCCTTCGCAGAGCTGGAACGGCAGCTTCGGACCCATGCGGCTCGTCGGAGTCTCTACGATGGGTTCGACGCCATGGCCATACCGCGGGAGTTAGGTCTCGAAGAACCGATATCGCCCCGAACGGCTCTCTACGCCTCGCTCAGCCGGTACATGTCCGCGGGAATCTACGCGTTCAAGATCCGCTCGAACCCTTCCCTGAGAAACCGCAATCTTCGCATCATTAAGAGCGTCCTCTACTGGGGGGAGCGATACGACCGAGAGTTCCTTCGTCTCTTTTCCAACTATTTGAGGCAACAGAATAACTTTACCTTTGTCACCGGGGAGCACAGGATCTACTTCTTCGTTCGCAAGGTCTTCATCCGCGGGGTTGACTGGGCGGTGCAGTACCAGCAGCACGGCCGGGAGTCGACGGCACAGGTTGCCCGGGAGTGGCTCAACTACGCCACCCTCCTCGCGTCTAGCTCCGAGCACCCCGGGACCGAGACGCTACGGGAGCTCGCGGCGTGGCTGATCAAAGAGCTCGACGGGGGCAGTGAACAGTTCAAGAGGCGCGGCGCCTCCTCTACCAGACGGGCATGAGCGCCGAGGGGGAAAATTTCGATCGGCTCGGGCCGGCGATTCGGGACTACAGGCTCTTTCTCGAACGTGGCTATCCGGAGAGCACCATTAAGAAGGTTGTGGGTGATCGCCACCGGCTCTCGGGGGCGGAACGATTGGTCCTCTACCGTGGTGTCTCGAGTTCCCAGGAAGACCGGCGGAGAAGCGCAAAGCGGCTACCGGCCACGGCCGTGAGGGGAGCCGAACTCCGGGTGGACTTCTACAACGTTGGTTTTACCCTTCTGAATCACCGGCTCGGGCGACTCCTCTTTCGCTCCACCGACGGTTACATCCGGGACGCCGGGGCGGTTCACGGTCGCCTCGGCAAGGAGGAGCGTCTCTCCTGGATTCTCGAGCCCCTTCTGAAAACTTTGGCGGAGCTCCGCCCGGAGAAGGTGTACTGTTATCTGGACTCCCCGGTCTCGCACAGTCGTGCTCACGCCGGGGAGGTCGCTCTGCGAGCGGAGAGCTACGGGGTGGAGGTCCGGGCGGAAGTTGTCTCTTCCGCGGACTATCCGCTCAAGCAGGCACGGGAGGGCGTCATCGCCACGGGTGACTCCGCGATAATCGATGCGGCGTCCGTCGGTGTGGTTGATCTGTCGGCGGAGGTCCTCTCCCGCGTCTTCGGCTACGAACCCCCGGCCCTCGGCTCTCTGCTCGAGGCGGGCGAGCGGTAGACTTCCATACGCCCCGGTGATCTGCTACTATACACTCCATGCATACCCCAACGAGAGATGAGGCGTTCGAGCTTCTTACGACCTATACAAAGTCGGAGAGTCTTATCAATCACGCGAAGGCCGTGGAGGCGGTAATGCGCCACTTCGCCGAGAAATTCGGCGAGGACGTGGAAAAGTGGGGCGTCATAGGCCTGGTTCATGACCTGGACTGGGAGGCGTACCCGGAGCAGCATTGCCAGAAGACCACGGAGATACTCCGGGAGGCGGAGTGGCCGGAGGAGTACATTCGTTCGATTCGATCCCACGCTTGGGGGATGTTTACCGAGGACAAACCGGAACAGAAGATGGAGCTCGTGCTCTACACGATTGATGAGCTCACCGGTCTCATTACCGCCACCGCCCTGGTGCGCCCCTCTAAGAGCATCCTCGATATGAAGGCGAAGTCGGTGAAGAAGAAATGGAAGGAGAAGAGCTTCGCCGCCGGAGCAAACCGGGAAGTTATAGCCCAGGGCGCTGAGATGCTCGGCATGGAGCTCACCGACGTCATCACCGAGACCCTCGCAGGGATGCAGAAGGTCGCAGATGAAATCGGTCTCGCCGGCGACGTGACGGCGGAGGGTTAGTATGCCGCTCCTACGAATACCCGCGGCGAAACAGCTTCATTCTGAGGAGCAAAACCGCATAGTTACCGCTGCCTCGAGCGTGGTGGCCAAGGAGCTCGGCATAGCTCCGCAGCGGTTATGCATCGAGTTCGTCGACGCCCCGAGAACGATGTGGGGATTCAACGGCTCTACGTTCGGATAGACCGGATAGCGTAGCCGGAGCGTTCCAGAAAATTCCAATAGAGGTTCAACGGAATGAGCGACACTGAAACAAATGAAGGAGGGTCGGACTTTATCCGCACCCAGATCAACGAGGATATCGCCGCCGGACGAAACGAGGGGAGGGTGCACACCCGTTTTCCCCCGGAGCCGAACGGTTACCTTCACATCGGCCACGCCAAGTCGATCAATCTCAATTTCGGACTGGCGGAGGAGTACAGCGGCAAGTGCAATCTGCGATTTGATGACACCAATCCTGAGAAAGAGGAGGTGGAGTACATCGAGTCGATCAAGGCGGATATACACTGGCTCGGTTTCGACTGGGAAGAGCGTCTCTTTTTCGCCTCGGACTATTTTGAAAAGCTCTACGAGTACGCGGAACACCTCATTAAGGAGGGCAACGCCTACGTCGATTCCCTTTCCGCAGAGGAAATCAGAAAGCACCGGGGAACTCCTACGGAACCGGGAAAGAACAGTCCCTACCGAGATCGCACGGTTGAGGAGAATCTCGACCTCTTCCGCCGGATGCGGGCAGGGGAGTTCGGCGACGGTGAGCACGTCCTGCGAGCGAAAATCGATATGGCCGCCCCTAACATTACCATGAGGGACCCCACGCTCTATCGGATCCGGCACTTTCATCATCACCGGACCGGAGACGAGTGGTGCATCTATCCGACCTACGACTTTGCCCACGGCCAGTCCGACGCGATAGAAGGCATCACCCACTCGATCTGTACCCTGGAGTTCGAAAACCATCGCCCCCTTTACGACTGGCTGATCGAGCATCTCCCGGTGCCCTCCAGGCCGAGGCAGATCGAGTTCGCCCGGCTCAACCTCACCTACACAGTCATGAGCAAACGGAAGCTCCTCCGACTCGTAAAGGAAGGGCACGTCGACGGCTGGAACGATCCGCGGATGCCGACCATTAGCGGCCTTCGACGGCGGGGATACACCCCCGAGGCGATTCGAGACTTCTGTAGCCGCATTGGAGTCTCCAAGAGCAACAGCACCGTGGATCTGGCGCTCCTGGAGTTCTCTCTGCGGGAAGATCTCAACGTTCGGGCTCAGCGGCGCATGGTTGTGCTCGATCCGATCAAAATCCTCATTACCAACTACCCCGAAGACAAGCACGAGTTTTTCGAGGCTGAGAACAACCCCGAGCGCCCGGAGGAGGGCACGAGAATGGTGCCCTTCGGTGGCGAGCTCTACATCGAGCGGGAGGACTTTCTCGAGGAACCGCCTAAGAAGTGGTTCCGCCTCGCTCCGGGCAAGGAAGTCCGGCTCAAGCACGCGTATTTCGTCACCTGTAATGAGGTGATCAAGGACGAGAAGGGCGACGTTGTGGAGCTGCGCTGTAGTTACGACCCGGACTCCCGGGGCGGGCAGAGCCCGGATGGCCGAAAGGTTAAGGGGACCCTCCACTGGGTCTCCGCTAAGGACGCCCTCGACGTGGAGGTACGGCTCTACGAGACACTCTTTTCGGTTGAGAATCCAGAGGAGCTCTCCGAAGGTGGGGATTTCACCGACAATCTCAATCCGGAAAGTCTCACGGTACTCACCGGCGCGAAGGCGGAGCCCTCCCTGAAGGACGCAAAGCCCGGGGAAGGGTATCAGTTCCTGAGAAAGGCGTACTTCTGCGTCGATACCAAGTATTCCGAGCCGGACCACCTCGTCTTCAACCGGTCGGTAACCCTGAAGGACAGCTGGGCTCGGGTGCTGAGAAACAGGCGGGAGAACGAGTAGCAGGCAAATGACCTATCTCTGGTACGACCTGGAAACCTTTGGAACTCATCCACGGCTCGACCGGATAGCTCAATTTGCGGCCCTTCGTACGGATTATAACCTGCAGCCGGTGGAGGAGCCCGTCGTCCTCTACTGTCGGATTCCGCGGGACTATTTGCCCCACCCCGAGGCGGTGCGCAAGACCGGGATCACGCCTCAGGTGACCCGGGAGAGGGGTGTGCGCGAGATCGACTTTGCCCGGGAGATTCGCGATATTCTCTCGGTTCCAGGCACGTGCACGGTCGGTTTCAACTCCTTTGCCTTTGACGATGAGTTCCTCCGGGCGCTCTTTTACCGCAACTTCATCGATCCCTACGAGCGGGAGTACCGGAACGGGAACAGCCGGTGGGACGTGCTGAACCTCGTGAGGATCGCTCACGATCTCCGTCCGGAGGGGGTGAACTGGCCCCGCAAGGAGGATGGCCGGCCGGACTTTAGACTGGAGGCACTCACCGAGGCGAACGGCATCGAGCATAGCGAGGCGCACGACGCCCTGGCGGATGTGCGTGCCACCGTGGCGGTTGCGGAACTGATTCGGAAGGCCCAACCGAAGCTCTACGAGTTTCTACTGACCTTGCGGGATCGCGAGGAAGCGAAGCGACTGATCGATCTCGACCGACACACACCGATTGTCCAGTCGGATAAGATCTACACGCGCCCGGGCGGAGCGTCGACCGTAGTCGCCCCTCTGACGATGGACGCTGAGAATAGTCGACAGGTTCTCGTCTATGATCTCCGCTACGATCCGACTCCGTTTCTGCATAGAAGCGTCGAGGAGCTGCGGGAGACCGCCTTCAGACCCCGAAAGGAGCAGCCGGACGAGGAGTACCTGCCGGTAACCCGAGTCGCCCTGAATCGTGCCCCCGCAATAGCGCCGGCGAGCACCCTCGATGAGGCTGCCGCACGGCGGCTCGGTATCAAAGAGGCGGAAGTGGAGAAGCACCTGGAGATACTCCGGGGGCACCCCGCTTTCGTTCGCCGCATACGCAGCGCCTTCGCTCCGACATCCCCACCGGAGTTCCGCGACCCCGAGGACCAGCTCTACGCGGGCTTCCTGCCCGACAGCGACCGCTCGCTCTTCCCGGAGATTCACCGTCTCCAACCGCGAGAGCTCATCGACTGGGAGCCGCCCTTCCGGGACCCGCGGCTATCGGTGCTACTGCACAGGCTCAAAATGCGCAATTTCGAGGAGTACCTCACTCCCGAGGAGCGAAGGGAGTGGTACCGGGAGGCCGCGCGACGGAT
Source organism: Spirochaetaceae bacterium (assembly GCA_046540995.1). GTDB lineage: Bacteria > Spirochaetota > Spirochaetia > DSM-27196 > Alkalispirochaetaceae > CAYZHV01. The sequence goes on from JBKHED010000024.1 coordinate 25,791, forward strand.
ACTTCTTCCCCCGTCGAAAAAGCTCACGGACATGGAGGAGTACGAGCTGCGGGTGGAGCAGATCCTCAACGACCCGGCCACCACTCCAGAGGAGCGAAGAAGCATGGAGGCGCTGCGCAAATACGGTCAATCCGTACGAGCTACCCTGCCGATCCAGGATTAGTATTAGCACCCTCGTTTACTGTTATGAGGTAACCGCTCCCTTACTCGCGGAGGAGACCAGTTTCGCGTACTTATAGAGCGCCCCCCGGGTGTAGCCGTGATCCTTCGGTTTCCACTCCGCCTTACGCTTTGCGAGCTCCTCGGCGGTGAGATCCACTGAGAGCTCCTTGCGATCACTGGAAATGGTCACGATGTCACCGTCGCGCAGGAGAGCAATAGCCCCTCCCACCGCGGCTTCAGGAGCTACATGCCCCACCACCATTCCGTGGCTGCCTCCGGAGAAGCGTCCGTCGGTAATTAGGGCGACTTCCTTCTGTAAACCCCGTCCCGCTATGGCGCTGGTGGGTGCGAGCATTTCTCGCATACCCGGACCGCCTACCGGACCTTCATAGCGTATGACTACCACCTCTCCGCCGACGATCGTTCCGTCGAGGATCGCCTTCATCGCCTCTTCCTCGGCCTCGAAGACCCTCGCCGGACCGCGATGCTCGATACGGTTCAATCCGCAGGTCTTGAGAACCGCACCCTCCTCGGCGAGGTTTCCCTTGAGGACGACAATCGGACCCTTCGGCTGCTCGGGCTCGTCGAAGGGGCGGACCACTTCTTGCCCCGCCAGGTCGACCTTCACATTCGCCAGGTTTTCTGCGATGGTCCTGCCGTTGACGGTCATGCACTCTCCGTGGAGTAGCCCACGGTCGAGGAGCATCTTCATAACGACCTGGATGCCCCCGGCCTGCTCGTAGAGATCTTCCATAACAAAGCGTCCGGCGGGCTTCATGTCGGTGAGAATTGGCGTGGTGTCGTAGAACTGGTTGAACTCCTCGATTGTGAGCTCCACATCCGCCTCGTGGGCGAGGGCGAGAAGGTGCAAGACGGCGTTGGTGGAGCCTCCCAGAGCCATAACGAGCCGGATCCCGTTCTCGAAAGATTTACGGGTAAGGATATCCTTCGGCTTGATGTCATTCGTAATACAGTGCCAGAGCGCCTCCGCGCTCTCGGACATGATCCGGTCGCGCTCCACATCCACCGCGGGAACCGAGGCGTTGCCGGGAACCCCCATGCCGATCGCCTCCATGGCGGAGGCCATGGTGTTCGCCGTGTACATGCCACCGCAGGCGCCGATTCCGGGACAGGCGGCGCACTCGATCTCATGCCGCTCCTGCTCGCTTATCTTTCCGGCGCTGTACTGGCCAACCGCCTCGAAGGCGGAGACGATGTCGACCTTCTTCCCGTTCCAAACGCCCGCCCGTATGGACCCCCCGTAGACGAAGACCGAAGGGACGTTCATTCGAATCAATCCCATAACCGTCCCTGGAATGGTCTTGTCGCAGCCGCCGATGCCGAGAAGAGCGTCCATTTGGTGCCCCCGGGCGTCGAGCTCGATCACGTCGGCGATAGTATCCCGGGAGATAAGGGAGGCTTTCATTCCCTCGTGGCCCATCGCTTCGCCGTCGGTGACGACGAAGGTGTGAAAAAGCATCGCCGCCGCTCCGAGCTCCCGGAGCCGAGCACGGGAGACCGCGGCCATCTTGTCGTGGCCCATATTACACGGGCTTACATCGCTTTCGGCACTGGCAATGCCCACGATCGGCTTTCGAAAGTCCTCGTCCCCGAACCCAACGGCCCGAAGCATTGCTCTGTTCGCCGTCCGGGCGAGACCCTCGGTCATATTTCTACTATGTCTATTGAGCTGTTCGGCCACGATACTCTCCCTTACGAGGCGAAGTTGTTGAGATACGGCAGACTCCGCATGGTCTGGTCTATCTCGGAAAGGCTCGAAAGCAGCACCGAGGTGGAGTCCCAAGTCCCGGCAGTGAGAGCGTTGAGATAGGCCGGTGGAATGTCGAAGGAGTACTCCTTTCCGCCCACAGTGAGAACACCCTTGGGCAGATCGATAGAGATCTCCGTGGAGGGATCGGAGTCCACGGTACTCATAATCTCCTCTACCTCCTCGTGGGAGAGTTTGACCGCCGGAACGCCCATGGCGGTGCAGTTACCGGCGAATATTTCGGCGTAGGACTCGCCGATAATCGCCTCGATCCCCGACCGCATAAGCGCCTGGGGGGCGTGCTCCCGGGAGGAGCCGCATCCAAAGTTGCTATTCACGATAAGGATGGAGGCGCCGTCGAACTTCGGATCATTAAAGGGGTGGGGCTTCTCGTTGCCGCTGCCGTCGTAACGAACGTCGTAAAAGGCGTACTCTCCGAGGCCATCAAACGTGACGACCTTCATATATCGGGCGGGGATAATCTGATCCGTGTCTATGTCGTTACCCCGAATCACGATACCCCGTCCCTGAACCTGCTTAATCGGTTGGTGTATGCCGCTCATCTCTTCTCCTCACCTTTTCCCATTTGATTGGCGAACGGGCTGTTATGCGACTGGGGCCGGCTCCGAGGCGAACTCCCGAATGTCCACGACCTCGCCGGTTATGGCCGCCGCGGCGACCATGGCAGGGCTCATCAGAAGCGTTCTCCCCTGGGGAGAGCCCTGGCGGCCGACAAAGTTTCTGTTGGAGCTGGATGCGGATATTTCTCGCCCTTCGAGCTGATCCGGGTTCATACCGAGACACATGGAACAACCGGCGCCCCGCCACTGGAATCCGGCCTCCTCGAAGATCCGCGGGAGCCCCTCTTGCTCCGCCTGCTTGGCGACCTGCATCGAGCCGGGAACGACGAAGGCACGAACCGAATCGGCGACCTTTCTGCCCTTGAGGATGCGGGCCGCTTCTCGGAGGTCGGAAATACGGCCGTTGGTGCAGGAGCCGAGAAACGCAACGTCGATCTTCTTGCCCTTCATCGGTTCTCCCGGGGTGAAGCCCATGTGCTCATACGCCTTGAGAGCGGACTCCCGCTCGGAGTCGGGGAGCTCCTCCGGTACCGGCGTCTTCTCGCCGATGCCGATTGCCTGACCAGGATTTATGCCCCAGGTTACCATCGGCTCCAGGGTGTCCGCATCGAGGGTGTAAATGTCGTCATACTCGGCGTCCTCCCGGGAGGCGATGCTCTTCCAGAACTCCACGGCACGATCGTACGCCTCTCCCTTGGGAGCGTAGCGGCGTCCTTTGATATAGTCGAAGGTGGTCTCATCGGGATTGACGTAGCCGACCCGAGCGCCCCCCTCGATGCTCATATTGCATATGGTCATTCGCTCTTCCATGGAGAGCTTGTGAATCGCCGGACCGTTGTACTCGTAGGCGTGGCCCAGTCCGCCTTTGACGCCGAGATCGGCGATAATGCGGAGGATAATATCCTTGGCGTAGACCCCGGGCTTGAGTGTTCCCTCCACCTGGATCCTCCGAACCTTTGGTCGGCTCATCGCCATGCACTGGGTCGCGAGGACGTCGCGAATCTGAGAGGTCCCGATACCAAATCCGATCGCCCCGAAGGCGCCGTGGGTCGAAGTGTGACTGTCGCCGCAGGCGATGGTCATCCCGGGCTGGGTAAGACCGAGCTCGGGACCGATAATGTGAACGATACCCTGCATTCCGCTTTGCAGATTGAAGAACTCGATGCCGAACTCCTTCGTATTCGCCTCAAGGGCCTTCATCATCTGCTCCGCGAGGATGTCCTGAAAGGGGCGTTCCTGATCGGCAGTCGGCACAATGTGATCGACGGTGGCAAAGGTCCGCTCGGGGTGCAGGACCGAAAGACCTCGTTCCCGAAGCATTTGAAACGCTTGGGGCGAGGTGACCTCATGGATGAGGTGAAGACCGATGAGCAGCTGGTCCTGACCGCTATCGAGGGTCTTTACTTTGTGAAGATCCCATACCTTGTTAAAGAGATTCTGCGACATATACTCCCCGTTCCGTTAAAGCTGAGTCCAATGATTAGCCTCTTGTCCGGGTTTAGGCAACCCCCCGGAGCTCACCCTCACGGCGTGAGCGTCTCTCCCCGAGCCATGAGGATCTTTCCAGTGCGCATCACTTCCTGAACACCATAGGGCTCGAAAACCTTATTAACGCTGTCGAGTTTCTCCGAGGATCCGGTGAGCTCGAGGGTGATGCTCCGCTCACTGACGTCCACGGTGTCACACTTGAGGGCGTGGGCAAGCTGGAGAATATCGCTGCGCTGCGTAGGCTCGCAGTGGAGTTTTACTAGGGCGAGCTCCCGCTGAATGATATCCTCGTCGGTCCGGTCCGAGGCGTGGACGACGTCAATAAGCTTATTGAGTTGCTTGAGGATCTGTTGCAGTACTTTCTCGTCACCGGAGGCGACAATATTCATTGTCGAAAACTCCGGGTCGTTCGAAGGAGAGACCACGAGGCTCTCGATGTTGTACCCCCGCCGGGCAAAGACGAGGGCTACTCGAATGAGTACGCCGGGCTTGTTTGCCACATAGAGACTCAAGGTGTGCTTCTTGTAGTTGATTTCCGGTATTGCTCCCATACTACTCTCCTTCTTAGGTACTGCCCACGGGGCGCTCGAGCTTCTTCGCATTCGGTTTCGGCGGCTCGATAATCATCTGCTCGTAGGATGCGCCGCTCGGAATCATCGGATAGACGTTGTCTTCCTTTTCCACCTCAACGTCGATAAGAGAGGGGCCGTCGTTATACTCGAGGGCGGAGCGTATCATTCGCCGCACGTCGGCGCTTCGTTTGATTCTGAAACCCTTGACTCCGTAACTCTCGGCGAGCTTGACGAAGTTGGGATTCCCCTCCATGTCAACGCCAGATAGGCGGTTGTCATAGAAGAGGTGCTGCCATTGCCGGACCATCCCGAGAAACTTGTTGTTTATCAGGAGGATCTTAATCGGCAGCTTGTTGATCACGGCGGTGGCCATCTCGGAGAGCGTCATCTGGAAACCTCCGTCCCCGACTACGGCGATAACCGTCTTATCCGGATGGGCCAGCTGCGCGCCGATCGCCGCGGGAAAGCCAAATCCCATGGTTCCTGCTCCACCGGAGCTGATCCAGTGGAATCGATCGTCGGTGAGGTAGTACTGGGCGGCCCACATCTGGTGCTGACCAACATCCGTCGTGACAATCGCCCTGCCTCCGGTCTGCTGGTAGATCTCGTCGATGGCGTGCTCCGCCCGGAGCTTTCCGCCCTTTTTGTACTTCATCGGGTAGAGCTTCTTCCACTTCTGGATCTGCGAGAGCCACTCCTTGGTGTCACCCCGTTCGACGACGCTTGTGAGCTGCTCCACCACCAGCTTTGCGTCTCCCTGAATGGTAACGTCCATCTCGACAATCTTGTCGAACTCCGCCGCATCGATATCGATGTGGATCTTTCTCGCGTGTCGACAGAACTCGTCGGTCTTTCCGACGATTCGGTCGTCCCAGCGGGAACCGATAGACATTATGAGGTCGCAATCCTTCACGGCCATGTTGGCGTAGGCCGTTCCGTGCATTCCGAGCATGCCGAGACTCAGTTCATGAGTCTCGGGAAAACAGCCTTTGCCGAGGAGGGTGTTTGTGACTGGAATACGCATCTTCTCCGCGAGGTAGGTAATCGCCTTCTCCGCCCCGGCGATCACCGCGCCGTGACCGACCAGGAGCACCGGACGACGGGCGTTCTCTAACAGTCGAGCTGCCTCTTCGACCCGGCTCGGATCCCCCTCTTCGGGGACCGAATACCCCGGCAGGTGCATCTCGACGCCGTAGTCCGCCTCGATCGTAGCACTGGAAACATCCTTAGGAACGTCTACCAGAACGGGGCCGGGCCGACCGGTTTGACAGATATGAAACGCCTCCTTCATGATTCGAGGAAGCTCTTTCGGGTCCTTGACCAGATAGGAGTGCTTGACCACGGGGTAGGAGATACCGCTCACGTCAGCCTCCTGAAACGCGTCTAAGCCGAGATTCCAGGTGGTTTGCTGCCCGGTTATAACGACCATCGGAATCGAGTCCATTTGCGCAGTGAGGAGGCCCGTTATGGTATTTGTCGCGCCGGGACCGGAAGTCACGAGTACCACCGCCGGCTTCCCGGTAGCCCGTCCGTAACCGTCGGCCATGTGAACCGCACCCTGTTCGTGGCGGGTAAGTACCAGCTTGACAGGAGAGTCGACGAGAGCGTCGAAAATTGGTATTGCCGCTCCACCAGGATAGCCGAAGATGTATTCGACCTCGTGGTGAGCGATCATATCTACTATAACCTGTGCGCCGGTTTTACGCGTAGTGCTCATAGGTCCTTCCTTTCCCTTAGGTATTTCCGTGAAGAGTAGCGATTTATGCCCCAACGGTCAACGCTATATGGCTATTTTGAACGATATTCTCAAAGAATTCCCGCCAGCTACCAAATATCCGCCCAAAACTCTACGTTCTTTTACACAAACTAGGCCTATCAGCCGGCCAGAAGAATAAATTTATTACGAGAATTACCCTACATATCCCGGGTTACAGAGGGTTCCCCTAAAAGATGTTCGTTCCAATCCCCATTTCTGCGTGCCCTGGAGCCCGACGATAATCGTAACGTTTATGAAATAGGTAGTAGTATTTACGACCGATATGTTAGTATTTTTGGCGCACCTAAGGAGGAGAGGCTGGGCGTGACGGACGCGATCCATTACGAGACCTTTAAGAGTGGGAGCAAGACCTACTTCAACTCGAGCGTTTTCTTTCCCCGGGATGTGCGAGAAGATGTCTTCGTTCTCTACGGCTTTGTGCGGGTGGCGGATAACTACGTTGATCAGGTTCCGCAGGACGCCGAAGGGTTCTACGAGTTCCGCCGGGCCTACGAGAAGGCGCTGG
>JBKHED010000025.1:0-31992 GCA_046540995.1 Spirochaetaceae bacterium
AAGGAGTGTATGTTGAGGTTGCTTGCCCGTTTCATTCAACTGCCGAGTATAGTGGATTCGCCGCCAGGATGTGTAGCGTAGGAAAGGGGCGAGGCGGTACGTACCACCGGCAAGGTCATGCAGCGCGGTCCTCCCCCGCCCCGGGCGAGCTCCACCCCCGGGATCGTAAAGGCGTAGCGCCCCGAGAGCGGCGGATCCGGTAGCGCGTCCTCCCCGGGCACGAGGAGGGTGAAACCAGCCTTCTCGAGGCGACTGTTGGTGGCGCTGTTCGCCTCGAAGGTAACAATCGCCCCGGGAGCGAGGGCAAAGGTGTTCGCCGCGGCGAGCCACTGCTCCCTCGCCTCCGAGACCGGGTCATCCCCACCACACCGTATGAACTCCAGCGGCTTCCCCGCCGCTCTGAGAGCCTCCCGGAGAGAGGAGAACTCCTGAAGCAGCGTGCCGCTTCCGGGTTCCACCGTAACCGATAGAGCCTTCGCCGTCGAAAGAGTCCTCTCGTGGACCAGGGCGAGTTCCTCGTCGATCTGCGTAAACACCATGTCCAGGTGAATGGTAGAACGCTCGGAGGGCAGAACGACGCCGATCACGGTTACCGCCTCTCCGGCGGCAGCGGCGGCCTCGCTTGCCAGGCGGTCGAGAGACTCCGGCGAGGTTCGCTGGGAGAGGCCGGCAACGATTAGGTTCCCGCTGAGGACGGCGATGTCTCCTCCCTCTATTCGGTCACTCATCTCTACCACCCCGGGGACTTCGAAACGGCCGCCGAACCGGAGAGCGAGTTCGGTAAGCATGGTCTCCCCTTCCCGCACTTTGTGAGCCATAGAGCCGAGAAAGAGGGTGTTTCGAAAGACAAAGGCGCTGTCCCGCATGAAGTATAGGTTGGGAAGAGGAGGAAGGTCATAATGGCGGGGAGAGAAGTACTCCGCGAAACCGCGCGACCGCTTCTGCACACCCTCGACCAGTACTCTCGCCAGCTCCTCGGCGCTACTCGAATCGGCGGTAAACTCTATCCAAGGCGCAAGCTTCGCGAGCCCTTCGGCCGCGAACGCTCTCCCCGCCTCGCTTCGGAGCGCTTCAATGAGCAGATCGGTAATCTCCTCCACTTTCGCGTACCGCTCGAGGAGCCGGCGAAAGGCGCGATGCTCTTTCCTCACTACCTCTCCAGGGACTATATCGTTATAGAGGAGTTCTCCGGCGGTGGCCGGGGTCATTTGCTCCACTTCCGCCCCGGGTTCGTGCACCACGACCCATCTCAGGGGCGCGATTTCAGAGTCCTGGTAGAGCTTGGTTCCGTTCATCTGCGAAACAATAGCAACAGCCCGAGCCGGTTGCAAGGAAGAGGGAGGTGTGGTACCTAATCCTCCATGGAAAGAGATCGCGTTCGAGATCTGTTGTATAAGGTTGAGCCGGGCAGGCCCGTTCTGGCTCAGGGGTGGGTGCGTACGAAGCGAGAGAGCAAGAACGTCTGCTTCCTCGAGGTGAACGACGGCTCATCTCTTTCCAATCTTCAGGTGATTATAGATAAGGGGAACACCGATCTCCAGGAGGCTATAGACTCGATTTCCACCGGCGCGAGCGTATCGGTTACGGGAACGCTGGTGGAGTCTCCCGGAGGAAACCAGCGGGTGGAGCTCTCCTGCGCTACTCTCGAGCTCCTAGGCGCGGCACCTGCAGACTACCCAATGCAGAAGAAGCGTCACTCTTTCGAGTTTCTCCGCCAAATAGCGCACCTTCGGCCGAGGACTAACACCTTCGGTGCGGTGGCCCGGGTGCGCAACGCCCTCAGCTACGCGATTCACACCTTCTTTCAGAAGCGGGGCTTTATCTACGTCCACACGCCGATTATTACCGCCAGTGACGCCGAGGGCGCCGGCGAGCTCTTTAGAGTCACCACCCTCCCCCCTGCCGGCGGCGCCGACAGCGAACGGAGCTCGGACCCAAAGGAGGAGTTCTTCGGCCGCCCCTCCTATCTCACGGTAAGCGGTCAGCTCAACGCCGAGATCTACGCAACCGCCCTCGACCGGGTCTACACCTTCGGTCCCACCTTTCGCGCGGAGAACAGCAACACAAGCCGGCACCTGGCGGAGTTTTGGATGATCGAACCGGAGATGGCGTTCTGTGAGCTTTCCTGCAACATGGAGCTCGCCGAGAGCTTCATAAAGGAGATTCTCAAGACGGTTCTAACCGAACAAGAGGAGGATATGGCGTTTTTCGACAAGCGCATCCTCAACGGTCTCCTGCAGGGGCTCACCCGTCTGATCGAGGCGGATTTTGCCCACATGACCTACACCGAAGCGATACGCCATTTGGAAAGCGCTCCCCGAGCGTTCGAGTTCAAGCCGGAATGGGGAGCGGATCTTCAGAGTGAGCATGAGAAGTACCTCACCGAGGAGGTCGTCGGAGGCCCGGTTTTCGTGACGGACTATCCCAAGGAAATCAAGGCGTTCTACATGAAGCAAAACGAGGACGGAAAGAGCGTACGCGCCATGGACCTCCTCGTTCCGCGGCTCGGTGAGATTATCGGAGGAAGCGAGCGTGAGGACGATCTCGATCGTCTATCCAGGCGCATCGAAGAGGTGGGGCTCGACCCGTCTGCGTACTGGTGGTACCTCGACCTTCGAAAGTACGGAAGTGTCCCGCACTCCGGCTTTGGCCTCGGCTTCGAGCGGCTCATTCAGTACGTAACGGGAATGCAGAACATCCGCGACGTCATTCCCTTTCCTCGAACCCCGGGTAGCGCCGAGTTCTAGCTCCCGGCCCACTCCAGCACTTTCTCGGCGAGCTCCTGACCTCTCTTGTAGAGGAGGTCCATATCCTCCTGCGAGGGAGCGCCCTTGAACTCCACCGGCTCGATGAACTCCCATTTCATTTTCAGTCGCTCCACCATCTCGTCGAGCTCCTTCTGAGCGCCTCCGGACCAACCGTAGGAACCGAAGCGGAACGCCTTTCGATTAAGCGCTTTCTTCTTGCCGATTTCGTCGAGCACCGAAACGACGGCCGGAAACATGCCATACTCGTAGGTGGGCATTCCGAGTACCACGCCGCTGGACTGCCACACATCCCGAATGACGTAGGACATGTGGGTCTCGGGGACGTGATGCACGTGCACCCTCACACCCTTTGACTCTATTCCCTTGACCACCGGCGCCACCCCCTTCTCGGTGTTTCCGTACATGCTACCCCAGATCACCGTAATCTCGGGCTTCGCCGGACCCTTGGAGTAGGAGGCGTACCGCTTGTAGTCATTAATGATCTTCTGCGGGTCCTTCCTCCAAACGATGCCGTGTCCCGGGGCGATGATCTTCACCGGAAGCTGGTCGACCTTTTGCGCCGCCTTGATCACCGGGTAGGAGAAGGCGCCGACGATATTTGAGTAGTAGCGCACCGCTTCGTGCTCAAAAAAATCGATCTGCTTCTGCGAAAGGGTGTCGTCGTACGCCGCGGAGTCCTCCACGCTGCCGAAGGAGCCAAAGGCGTCGCAGGGAAGGAGGGTTCCCGACTTGGTGTCAAAGGTCGCAATGGTCTCCGGCCAGTGGACGTTGGGAATCTCCTCGAACGCGAGAACCCTGCCGTCCCCGAGATCGAGGGTATCGCCCGACTTGACGGTGACGATCTCATTGCCGAGCTCATCGATTCCGTAGAAAGCGTCGAGGAGATCCTTCGCCCGCTCGCTCGTATAGATGGTGAAATTCGGTCGAATTTTCTTGAAATCCTGAAGCCAGCCGCTATGGTCCGGCTCCATGTGGTTGATTATTACGTAATCGATATCCTCGGCCTTGACGTTCATCTGATCGAACTGCTCGAAGAGCGTTTCCGGGACGCCGTCCCAGTCGCAGACGCCGTCAACGATCGCGACCTTCTCTCCCTTTACGATGTAAGAGTTAAGAGCGATGCCGTGCGGTATGGGCCACATTCCCTCGAAAAGGATATTCTCAACGTTGGCGGAAAGACGCCAAATGCCGTCAGTGACCTGCGTAGTCTTCATATTCCTCTCCCCTCTCTATGCTACTTGGTAGTTTCACTGATGTGCCGTAATGAGGAATTGTAATTCTGAGTGTATCCCTCGGCAATCAGTAATATAATACCGATTATTGCGTCATTGCAACCGTTTTGCGACGAATCGATCAAAGGCATCGGCGAAGCGCTTGAGCTCTTTCTTGCCGTACCTCGCACCGCCGGATGAGACCATCCCGCTCTCTCGAAGGAGCAGCATCATATCTCTCTCGGAGCGGCGCTTACCGATATTCTCCTCGGTAAACTCCTCCCCCCGATCGTTGAGGACCAGCGCACCCCGTTGGAGTAAACTCTCCGCCAGTGGAATGTCTCGGGTGATTACCAGTTCCTCCGGTGATACGTGGTCGAGGAGGTAGCGATCTACCGCTTCCTCACTCGGTTCGAGTATTACCGTTTCGACCTGCTCCTCCGAACTCGGCCGAAGAGGGCGGTCCGCAACTATCACCGCCTCGTACCCCCGGGGATTGGCGTGTCGCTCCACCAGACGTCGAGCCTCCCGGGCGACCGAGTCCCCGTCGATCCAGACGCGGCGCCCCATTTTCAGTCAATGGCTCCCGCGATGGTCGCGCAGTAGACAATCCCCGGTCCGGTGACCTCTACCGTCGCAGTGCCGGGAGTAACAAAGAGAGAATCGCCCGGTAGGAGCCGCTCCGCGAACGGGGACTCGCTACGCACGGTCGGTCGTCCCGCGGTAGAGAGGAGAACCAGTGGGGCCCTATTGGTCACAGTGCGCCGAACCTCTCGAGTCTCCTCATCGAGAGAGAGCCGAACGATCTCGAACTCATCCGCCGGGGTCCTATAGAGCTCCTCCCCGGGTTCGATCGTAATCGGTTCGATTCGTTCCACCCCCCCGGCCTCAAAGGCGAGGACGTTCACGAGCTCTTCCGGGTCAACGTGTTTCTCCGTACAGCCGGAGCGGAGCACGTTGTCCGAGTTCGCCATGATTTCCACGCCCGTACCCCGCAAGTAGGCGTGCAGCACCCCGGGCCCCATAAAGATCCCCTCCCCCGGCTTCAGGTGGAGCAAATTGAGAAAGAGCGGCGATAGTGCGCCGAAGTCACCGGGATACTCCCTGTTTAGCTCGCCGACCCACCAGAGCGGAGAGTCGAGCTCCTCCTTCTCGGGAACATCCGCCAAAACCCGGTCGAGCAACAGCTGCCGGCTCCTTTCGGAGAGGCCCATCCACCCCTTAAACCAAGCTTCCAGCCCCTCTCTTCCGGGGCGGGGCAAGGCGTCTGCCGGAGGCCCGAGGCTCTCCAGATATGGCCCGAGATTCTCTTCTACCTCTCGGGGTGTGCGAAAACCGGAGAGGCCGAAGAACTCGGTGAGCGGCAGCATGAGTTCGGGCTTGTGATTACGGTCGCGATAGTTGCGATGCGGTGCGTCAAGGGGAATGCCGAGCCGTTCCTCTCGGGCATACCCTTCCTCCGCCTGCCGCTTGCTAGGATGCGCCTGAATCGAAAGCGCTCTCTCCGCTGAGAGAAGCTTTAGAAGAAAAGGAAACTCCCCGCCGAATCTCGCGCTTCCGGCGGGGCCGATCCATCGATCCGGATCCTCCCGCACCGCCTCATCGAGGGAAAGCTCCCCCTCCGGCAGGAGAACCGTGCTCGGCGCCTTCGGGTGCGCCCCCATCCAGATCTCCGCAATCGGCTCCTCCCCGGGATTCGACATTCCGAGGAGCCTCGGCAACGCCGTCGGAGATCCCCAGGCGTAGTGCTGAATCACGTTTCGCATTCTCAGGAGAGCCATACGTGTACGATAGGCCTCCCCGGGAGCGTAGTCAAGGAACGAACTCCCTCCGGCGCGCCGCGGTTGAATAGTGCCGGTACAACCGCTACAATAAAGCTCCACCTTTTACTTGGAGTAATAACGATGACAATATCACCGCTTCAGAAACTGCGCTATGAGTACACTCCGAAGCTGCCTCCCTCGATGAAACGCCCCGTCGAGGAAGTGACTATCTCCTTTGGAGGCCCCACGGAAAGTGTCGACAACCAGGCGGAGATGAAGAAACTCTTTGCCAGGAGTTACGGCCAGCCGGTTGCGACCTTTTCGCAGGGCAAGAACGAACGGGCCGGAGAGGAGCGGCGAATCGGTGTAATCCTCTCCGGGGGGCAGGCCCCGGGTGGTCACAACGTAATCGCGGGAGTTTTCGACGCCCTCAGAAGCGCCAACAGCTCATCCACCCTCTGGGGCTTTCTCGCGGGGCCGAGCGGCCTCTTGGAGGATGAGAAGATCGAACTCACACCTGACTACGTGGACCAGTATAGGAATACGGGCGGCTTCGACATGATCGGCTCCGGCCGCACGAAGATCGAGACCGAGGAACAGTTTGCCACCGCTTTGGAGGTGTGCCGGAAGAACAACCTCGATGCGGTGGTCGTCATCGGAGGGGATGACAGCAATACCAACGCTGCCCTCCTTGCGGAGTACTTTCTCGAGAACGAGTGCAATACCCAGGTTATCGGAGTACCGAAGACGATTGACGGCGACCTCAAAAACGATAGAATCGAGGCCTCCTTCGGCTTTGACACCGCCACGAAGACCTACGCCGAACTCATCGGTAACATCGAGCGGGACGCAAACAGCGCCAAGAAGTACTGGCACTTCATTAAGCTCATGGGACGCTCGGCTAGCCACATAGCCCTCGAGTGCGCCCTGCAGACCCGACCAAACGTGTGCATTATCGGTGAGGAAGTCGCCCATAAACAGCAGACCCTGGGACAGATCGTGGACTCAATTGTGGAGGTAGTGGTTAAGCGTTCCGAGAACGGGGATAACTTCGGTGTGGCCCTCGTCCCGGAAGGGCTCATCGAGTTCATTCCGGAGGTGGGGCGCCTGATTAGCGAGCTCAACGACATCCTCGCGGAGAATGAGAAGTACTTCTCCACCCTCAACACCTTCGAGGATCAGGCGGAATGGGTTAATCAGAAGCTCTCCCGCGACGCCTCCTACGTATTTTCCTCCCTCCCAACGGACATTCAGCGGCAGCTTCTCATGGACCGAGACCCTCACGGCAATGTACAGGTTTCCCGAATCGAGACGGAGAAACTTCTTATAGAGATGGTCTCAGACAGACTCTCGGAGCTCAAGACGAAAGGAGAGTACGGGGGCAAATTCTCTACCCAGGCGCACTTCTTCGGATACGAGGGGCGATGCGCCTTCCCCTCCAACTTCGACGCTGACTACTGCTACTCCCTCGGTTACGCGGCGTTTCTCCTTATCGCCAACGGCGTCACGGGCTACATCTCATCGATAGGAAATCTCTCGCAGCCCGCCGCCGAGTGGAGCGCCGGAGGCGTTCCCCTGACGATGATGATGAACATGGAGCAGCGCCACGGCAAGCTGAAACCGGTGATTCGCAAGGCCCTTGTCGAGCTCGATGGCGCACCCTTTCGTACCTTAGCGGCACACCGAGAGGAGTGGGCGATAAAGAGCTCCTACGCCTTTCCCGGGGCGATTCAGTACTTCGGCCCCGATGAGGTGTGCAATAGGCCCACCGAGACCCTCCGACTCGAGCGAGAGTAAGTATCAGCGGCGGCGTTGCTACCGTCGGCGAATCGCCCCGGGTCGGAGCTGGCCCGCCCCCATGGAGGCCGTTACAACTCCGCGCTCCAGGGAGGAGTCAGGGTCCCCGCTCTCCCGCCACTCCACCAGGAAGCCGGCGGTCAAGGCGGTGTGGCCCCCTCGGGGGTTGACCGCGCTCATCTCGAGGAAATCTCGGCGCACCGATGCACCTCCCGGAAGGAGAAGGCGGACTCCCTGCTTTTCATCGAGGATAAGCGCGACTCCTCGGCCGACAAGCTCCGCCGGCCCCCCGCCGCCGAGCGCCCGCTCCACGGTGTCGATTCTACTCCTCAGCATATCGGGCAGTCGCGAAACCGTCTCCCTCAGCTCGCCCTCCGGCATATCCACCAGAACCTGAGCCCCCGCCTCCCGGCCACTCTTTGTGAGCTCCGCCAGAAGCGCGTCGCTCTTCGCCGAGCAGTGAGAAGCGGTGAGAACCACCGTGTGCGCCTCCCTCACCAGCAGGCGGAACCGTTCCTGGAGAGCCTCCTCCGTCCCCGGATCCATAGACACCCCCGGCTCGAAGAGCTCCGTGGCGCTCTCCTCCTTCGCATCGAGAATGGTGTAGACAGTGGGGATCTCTACGACGCTCTCCACCGCTTCGCAGTCGATTTCTTCCTCCCGCAAGAGCGAGAGAAAGGTCTCCCTCCGAGGCCCGCCGAGGTGGGTGAGAAGCGTAACCGGCTCTCCGAGCTCCCCTAGAGCTCGAGCGAGGTTTACCCCGTTGCCGGCGGGATCAAAGCTGTACTCGGAGGTTCTGTTTACTTCCCCGGTTTCGAGCTCCGAGAAGCGCAGTGTTCGCTCGAGCCTGGGGTGCAGGGCGACCACCAGATATCCCTTTTTCTCCGCCATTAGAGCCGCTCCAGGAGAACCGTCGCGGTCGCTTCGGAGTCGAAGGCCACCGGTTGATTCTTCTCACCGCATTTCGGTGCGAGCTTCTCGAGCTCCTGCCGGGTGAACCCGTACTCCCCGAGCCGTGGAACACCGGAGAGCTCGGTGATTTCGGTGAGCCAATCCACCAGCGCCCGAGCCGCATCGGCCTCCGAGGCGTCGTGCCGACCGGTGAGAATACGGCCGGCGCCGGCGTACTTGTGCCTTCCGCGCCCGAGATCCGCCCCCTCTGCGAGGGAGAGGCCGGCGCCCCCTTTCGTGTCACCGCCTTCTCCAAAGAGATAGGTGACGCTCTTTCGGCTGACCTCTCCGATAAGGGTGCCGCAGACGACGCCGTGAGGAATGTCTCGGGCCGCTCCGAGGGGAGATGCGGCGCCATGCACGAGTCCTAAACCCGCAGTGGCGAGGGAGAGACCGGAAAGGTAGGCGGCCATCGCCATGGAGCCCCGGGCTTCCAGCTCTTCGGGGTCGTTGAGTACCCTCGGGTATGCCCACGCTGCCTGGGTGAGCCCCATCTCGCAGAAAAGGTCGGTAAATGGAGTCGCTTTCACCGAGACGTACGCCTCCAAAAGCTGGGTAATCGCGTCGAGTCCGCTGGCGGCGGTCACCGACGCGGGGGCGCTCCGGTGGAGCTCGGGATCTATAATCGCCGCGTCCGGCACAAAGGCGTCGTGTCGCAGACTCTTCTTATATCCCTTTTCTCCCACCTCACTGAGGACTGCGTTTTTCGTTCCCTCGCTTCCAGTACCGGCGGTGGTAGAGGCTGCGATAAGGGGAAGTCGCCTGCCCGAGGGCTTCCGCGTCCCCACTCCCTCGAGATACTCCTTGATGCTCCCGGCGTGCCGAAAGGCGGCGGAAGCTGCCTTGCCGCTGTCAATGACGCTGCCACCCCCGACGGCCGCCACCGCCCCGGGCTCCCCACCGAGCGCTTCCCTCGTCTCGGAAACGACCCGGTCTACTATCTGGGGCGAAGGCTCACCATGGACCCGTTTCGAGACAACTCGGTGTCCATGCTCCTCCAAGAGGGAAAGAAGTCGCGGACCGAATCCGTGAGGTTCGAAGGCGGACTTGCCGGTAATGAGGAGCAGTGACCCCTCTACTCCGAGATCCGCAATAATCTTCGGGAGGGCCGAGATGCTCCCAGCGCCGTAGTAGAGAGCCGGTACCCGTGCCTCGGCGAAGTGGTGCGGTAGTTGGTTTCTTGCTGTTACTTTTGAGGTTTGCATTTGTTTTATTGTAGGAACGTCGATTTTCTTTGTCCACACGGTTGCCCAGAAGGGAGTTGTGCGACCGGGAATTCGGCTGTACCATGAAGAGACAAAGTGACCCTCAGACGTCTTGACGGGTCCCAATTATTCTCAGGAGGAAGGTCTATGAAAAAGTTTGTGCTAACCGTTGCGATCCTGCTGATGGCTGTATCACTGGTAAGTGCCCAGCGGGTCAACGATAGCTTCTCATCCATGGGTAGCTGGCGCCCGGGCTACGGCGACTGGTCCATCGAAAGTGGTCGGCTGGTCCAGAGCGATAGTGAGACCGGACTTGCCCGGATCGACCGGAGGGCTGCCCAGAGCGGTGTGTACGAGCTCGAGTTCACCATTCGCTACGTTGACGGTGGCTACAAGAGTGAGGCCGACCTCTCCCGAGGCGAATATCACGCCGGCTTCGGTATTCATGTTGGTGTGGAAGATCCCGCTCTCGGCAAGATGGCCTGGGGTGCCGGAGAGAGCTATCTTCTCTGGCTCAACCTCGACACCCGCGAGGAGACCCGCAGTGATCGTCCCGAGCACTACGGCTTCCGCGCTCAGGTCTACGAGAGCGAAAGCAACAGCCGTATGAGCCTCGCCCGGAACTCCCTCGTTCGGGATAACGCCGATCTCCGACGGGTCACCGAGGATGACTACGTGAGCATTGACATTATCGGTGCCCTGAAAAATATGGGCGTGGACCTCTCGGTCAATGATCTCATGCGTTTTCTCGATCGTGACGTTCCGATCAACATCCGCGTGAACACCCGCGACGGTGAGATCGGCGTCCTCGACCCCACCGCGCCGGTGCGGTTCTGGTTCCCGGTGGATCCGGAAGTTCTCGAGGGAGACTACTTTTCCCTCCGCACCAACGGGCTCGCCGCGAGCTTCAACTACTTCCGCGTAGAGTAGCCGCACAAAAGGCAGGTATCGACGGGGCGTTCTCTTAACGGAGAGCGCCCTTTTTTTGCTTGCAACCTGAGGCCTTTCCTAGGAACATAAAGGATTATGGAAACCGCACTACCCAGACTCTTTCGTTCCTTTGTTACGGAGCAGCCCGACGCGGCCGCTCAGTACTACAAAGAGAGCTCCGGAGCGTTTCAAAAGCGCAGCTACAAGGAGCTCCTCGCGGATGTCAACGCCTTTGCCTCGGCCCTTCACGAGTTGGGGGTAGGCAAAGGCTCTCACTTGGGGCTTATTTCGGAGAACTGCCGTGAATGGCTCATCGCGGACCTGGCTATTCTCTCGATCGGTGCCGCCGATGTCCCCAGGGGCCTCGACGCAACGGATGATGAGCTTAGCTACATCCTCAAAACCGCCGAGTGTCGCGTTGTTCTCGTGGAGAACGAGGGCCACGCCAAGCGAGTCGCCGGGCTCAAGGAAGAGCTTCCGAAGATGGAGCTTCTTATCGTCATGCGCCCGGACAGCGAGGAGTATGCGACCGCCGTTGATGCGCCGAAGGGCGTGAAAGTCCGCTCTCTTCACGAGATGATGGAGGCGGGTCGCGAGCTGTACGAGAAGAATCCGGAGCCCGTGGAAACGGCGGTTAGGCAGGCGGAGTGGGACGACCTCGCCACGATTATCTTCACCTCCGGCACCACCGGTACTCCCAAAGGAGTTATGCTCTCCCACGGTAATTTTCTGCACCAGGTGAAGGGAGTCCCTTCCCTCATTGACGTCGGCCGCGGGGACATCTGGCTCTGCGTTCTTCCGGTCTGGCACTCCTTCGAGCGGATCATGCAGTACGTAGCCATAGGTACCGGCTGCTCCCTCGCCTACTCTAAGCCTATCGGAAAGATAATGCTGGAGGACTTCAAGGCGATCCGTCCAACCTGGATGGCTTCGGTTCCCCGAATCTGGGAGGCTCTTAAGTCCGGCATTTACCGAAACATCAACAAGGAGGGAGGAATAAAGAAGGCGCTCTTCCTCTTTTTCGTCAGTGTTGGGGGCGGTTACTCCTGGGGCTACAACAGAGTAAAGGGCCTCCTCCCGGACTACCACGGACGAATCCGCTGGCTCGACAAAGCGATCGGCGTCCTCCCTCTTGTGCTCCTCTTTCCTCTCAAGAAACTCGGCGATCTCCTGGTTTTCGGAAAGATTCGCGCCCGCCTCGGGGGGCGCTTCGTTGCCGGTATATCCGGCGGTGGAGCGCTGCCGAAGGAGGTAGACACCTTTTTCCAGGCTGCGGGGATTCTTCTGTTAGAAGGGTACGGTCTGACCGAGACCGGTCCGGTCCTCGGCGTCAGGGAGCGATACCACCCAGTGCCGGGGACGGTGGGGCCGATCTTTCCCGGCACCGAAGTGCAGGTTCGCGATGAGGCGGGCACTGTTCTCCCTCCGGGAGAGAAGGGGGTGCTTTTCGCCCGGGGCCCGCAGGTGATGCTCGGCTACTACAAAGAGCCGGAGAAAACCAGGGCGATTCTCGACGAGGAGGGATGGATCAACACCGGCGACATCGGCATGCTCACCCGCAACGATGAGATCACCATTCTCGGACGGGCGAAGGATACCGTCGTCCTCCGGGGCGGCGAGAATGTGGAGCCCCTTCCGATAGAGCAGAAACTGCGAGAGTCCGAGTACATCGAGCACGCCGTGGTAGTTGGACAGGATCAGAAGTTTCTCGCGGCCCTACTCGTTCCGAACTGGGAAGCCCTGGAAGCGTGGGCCGAGGGAGAATCGATCCTCTTCACCGACCGAAGGGAACTCGTCGGAGATGAACGGGTACGGGCGCTCTACGATCATCTCATTGATGAGCAGGTGAGCGCGAAAACCGGCTTCAAAAGCTTCGAACGTGTCTACCGCTTTGCTCTCTTGCCCGAGGAGTTCACCCAGGGTGAAGAGCTATCGGCAAAGCAGGAGGTGAAACGACACGTCATTCAGGAGAAGTACAAGAAGGAGATAGCCGCTCTCTTCGACTAGAGGCGGTTCTCTCCGTCGCCTCCCGGCCCGGGAAAAACCCGGGGTCGGGAGGGTACAGGGCAGCCTACCGCGCCATCTCCTCCAACCTTTCAACCAGTCGCACCATTCCCGAAGTGTCCTGCTTACAGTACTCTTCAACTCTCCGGAGCACCTCGCCCCTCTCCTCCCCGGGAACCCG
The DNA here is from genome assembly GCA_046540995.1 of Spirochaetaceae bacterium. GTDB lineage: Bacteria > Spirochaetota > Spirochaetia > DSM-27196 > Alkalispirochaetaceae > CAYZHV01. Next base: position 12,811 of record JBKHED010000025.1, read on the forward strand.
CTCAAAGAAGAGATCGGAGTACGCGACGTTCGCCACCAGGCCGTCCTGAACCTCGAGCCCCTCGTAGCTCTCCTCGGTAAAGATCGGAACGATACGTTTCATGGAGACCTTTCCGAGTTGATCCGGGTGGTAGACCACGAACTGATTAAAGGGCTCCAAGAGGTCACGAATCTTTTCAATGAGAAGCTCGCCGCTCTCAGGAGCGTTGGCCGCTCTGGCGAGCTGCCGAATCATCGCCGCCTCGAAGGGCGCACTAAACACGATGAGGGACTCCAGCTCCCCGGTGAGACGAAGAAGCTCCCGAAACATCGCTACCCGCTGGTCCTCTCCCGGATCCATTAGAAAAGTCTCGTTTCGCACCGCTTCTCCCGGCCTATCCTGACGGTGAAGGCTGAAGAGATAGGGAATGTGAGCCCAGGGTGAGACTCCCGGAAAGGGTGGAATGGAGCTGTTGAACGCCTCGAAGTCCAAGTATCCTCGCGGGTACTCGAGGCGGGAGAGAAACTCTCCCAGCCGAACTCGGTCGAGGTGCATCCGATTCCTTCGAACGCTCTCGAGCTGTATAGACTGACGCCAGGAGAGGTCGTACTCCTCGGGGAGGTCGAGAAGGGAGTCTACTCCGCGCGCATAGAGCTGCCTCGCTTCCTTCCCTCCTCGGGCGAGAGTGAGGACGCTGTGCTTCGGCAGGCGCTCCATTTCCTTTCTGCAGACCGAACAGGGACCGGGCAGTTCGCACCGGTACTCCGGGAGGAGCTTCTCCTCCCCCGAGAGCAGGGCCCGGGCGGTCGTAAGCAGCGTGAGGGCGCTGCGCTGCCGCTTCTCGGCCCGCCTACTGAGATCCGACTCCCGCAGGAGCTCCTCCGGGCTGAGTTCCTCCTCCCGGACATACCCTTTGTTGAGAAAGATCACCTTTACCGCTACTACGGGAATTCCCGCCCGCTTGAGAATGAGCCGGGCCATGGCGGCTTCGTCGAGGTAGCTTCCGCGCACCCCGGTTGAGGGACGAATGAGGTAGATCTTCCATCCCCCCTGTTTCGGGGAGTAACCCATTAGGTCGAGACGCGCGACAAACTCCTGCCAGCGAAAGGCGGGAGCTGCCAGCCGCTTCGGGGGCTCCGGTTGCGATAGGAGTGCTTCGGTCTCCCTCACCGCCTCTTCGAGGTCGCGCGCTTCCACGGTGTGCACGGGACCCGAGAAGCGGCGCAACACGTAGTCGAAGAACCGCTTTCTCTCGGCCTCGAAGTGTCGCTCCTCGAGGGCGGTACCTTCCGCCTCACCCTTCTCCAGAAGTAGTCGTTTGCACCTTCGGGCAAGGAGGGCGTCCTCGGGTGTTATCGCTGGCAGCACAGCTCGTAGGTGTCGATGGCGATCTGGAGCTCCTCGTTCGTCGGCTCCACTACGATGGTCGTAGGGGAGTAGTCCATGGAGATTATTCCCTCCCGGGGACCGTTTTCCAGATTCTTTCGGTAGTCCATATGAATACCGATGTTCTCCAGACGCTGACAGACCCGCTCTCGCATGCGAGTGCCGTACTGTCCGATACCCCCGGTAAAGACCAGCACGTCCATTTTGACGATGTTCGCGGCGTAGGCGCCGATATACTTTCTGATTCTATAGGCGTAGACGTCGAGGGCCTCCAGGGCGTTGCGGTCTCCCCGTTCCGCCGCCTCCTCCAGGTCTCGCAGATCGTTGGAAATCCCCGAAAGTCCTATAAGACCGCTCTTCTTGTTGAGAAGCGTATTGAGCTCCTCGCTCGAGTAGCCCCGCTCCATAAGGTAGAAAATGATCGCCGGGTCGATATCGCCGCTTCTGGTGCCCATCATTAGCCCCTCCAGCGGCGTAAATCCCATGGAGGTATCGATCGCCTGACCGTTGCTGATCGCCGTAATGGAGGCGCCGTTACCAAGGTGGCAGGAGATCACATTGGTGTTCTCGTGAGAGCGCTTTACCAGTTTCAACGCCTGGGAAGCGACGAAACGGTGGCTCGTACCGTGAAACCCATACCGTCGAATTCGGTACTTCTCATAGAGCTCCCGAGGGAGGCCGTAGAGGTACGCCTGGGGCCGCAAGCTCTGATAGAACGCCGTATCGAAGACCGCAACCTGCTGCCGCTCGGGAAACATCTCCTTCGCCTCCCTAATGCCCGTAAGGTTGGCCGGATTGTGAAGCGGCGCGAGCTCGGCGTTCTCGTCGATGGCTCTCATCACGCTTTGATTGATTACCACGGACTCGGCGTACTTCTCACCACCGTGGACCACCCGGTGGCCAACGCCGGCGATCTCATCGAGGGAGTCGAGGACGCCGTTGTGCTGATCCGTCAGCGCCTCACTCATGAGAATCACCGCTCGTTTGTGGTCCTCCACGGGTTCCTCTCGCTCGATGGTCCCGTTCCAGGAGCTCTGCTTGAGATTCCCTTGGGCCTCCCCGATTCGCTCCACCACGCCCTTACCGATACTCTCCCGGGAAGGCATGTCGTACACCTCATACTTCAGCGAGGAGCTGCCGCAGTTGATTACCAGTATTCGGACTCCCTCGTCGCGGCGCTTCTTGCGGCTCATTACTCCTCCTCTTCCCCGAGCGCCTCCGCCAGGGAGAGATAACTCAGCCCCAGATTGTATAGCGCGTCCCTATTCTCCGGCTCCCGAGCGACAACGGCAGTAAAGGCCTCCGCCGCCTCCCGGTAGGAACCGAGACGATAGAGTGTGTTTCCGAGATTGAACTGTGCCCGGGTAAAGCCGTCGCGGTTTTCCGCGGCCCGGGAGTAGTGGTCGGCGGCTTCTTCGTAGTTTTCGGCGTCATAGGCGATGTTGCCGAGGTGAAACCAAGCGAGGGCGTCTCCGGAGTTCTCCTCGAGATGTTCCTCGAGGAGCGAACGTGCTTCGCCGTCCCGTTCGAGCTGTCTCAGCGTCTTCGCCGTGTTCACCGTCAGCTCCCCGTCGCGGCTTTCACCCTCACCAACGGAACGCGCCTCCCGATACGCCTCCAAGGCGGCATCGAAATTGGCGTGTTCGTAGTACGCGTTCCCGAGATTGTAATAGACCCGCCTGTCGTCGGCTCCCCGGTCGATGGAGTTCTCGTAGGCGGCGATTGCCTCCCCGAACCGCTCCATGTCGTAGTAGAGATTGCCCAAGTTGTAGTAGAGGGCCGCATTCTCGTCGTCCAGAGAGATCGCCTCTCGGTAGAGCTCTTCAGCCTCTTCGAGATTTCCTCCCTCGTACGCCTGCTTCGCCTCTTCTACCAGCGACTCGAAATCCTCCTGTGCGAAGGAGTGAGTGCTGAGCACGAGAGCCGCAAGAACCACCAGTAGAACTCTTCGCTGCATTGTTTATCTCCTCTCCCAGTCTAACTTCTGCAATTCGGGAGGTCCAGTTATGCCACCAAATAGAGAAAGGCTGCCACGAGTGGCAGCCTTGAAGAGAAGGAGTGTGAAAATCCCCCAAAACACACTCCACAAACCTACTGGAAGAATCCAGATTCACGCCACAAACTTGCGAAGCACCGTCTGTAGAATGCCGCCGTTCCGGTAGTATTCGATCTCCACCGGGCTGTCGAGCCGACAAATCACCTCGAATCGGGTGCTCTTCTCGCTCTCCGGATCCCTGGCGGAGACGGGAACGGTCTGCTTCGGCGTAACGCTGTCGCCGAGGTCGATGGTAAATAGCTCTCTACCGGTCAGACCAAGGCTCTCATAGCTTTCGCCATCTATAAATTGTAGTGGAAGAACTCCCATTCCGACCAGGTTACTTCGATGAATTCTCTCAAAAGACTCAGCAATTACCGCTCGAATACCGAGTAACTGCGTGCCTTTCGCGGCCCAGTCCCGGGATGATCCCATACCGTAATCATTGCCCGCCAGGACTACCGTGGGCGTTCCCGCCGCTTTGTAACGCTCAGCGGCGTCGAAAATGCTAATGACCTCCCCCGTGGGCCAGTAGGTCGTGTACGAACCTTCGGTCCCGGGCGCGATTTTGTTTCGAAACCGGATATTCGCAAAGGTTCCCCTGGTCATAATCCGGTCGTTTCCGCGCCGGCTACCGTAAGAGTTGAACTTCTCTCGGGGAACGCCCTGCTCCAGCAGATATCGACCGGCGGGGCTCTTCGGGTCGATCGGTCCCGCCGGGCTTATGTGGTCGGTGGTGGTGCTGTCCCCTGCCATGACCAGGCAGCGCGCATCCTCGATGCGCTGCATACTACCCACCTCCAAGCCCATATCGGTAAAGAAGGGCGGCTCCTGAATGTAGGTGCTCTCCTCCTTCCACTGGTAGATGTTAGAATCGGTGAGCTCTATTTCGTTCCACTCCGGGTTCGCGTCCTCGAGCCCCTCGTAGCTCTTAATAAACTGCTCACGGTCCAGCGCCTGGCCTACCAGCTCCCGGAGCTCCTCGGCGGTGGGCCAGATCTCCTTGAGATAGACCGGGTTGCCCTGCTTGTCCTCGCCAAGCGGCTCATTGACGAGATCGAGATCAACGGTGCCGGCAATTGCGTACGCCACAACAAGAGGCGGCGACATGAGATAGTTGGCCTTCGTGTGCGGGTTGATTCGCCCCTCGAAGTTCCGGTTTCCCGACAGCACACCGGCCACCACCAGGTCTCCCTCTTCTACTCCCTTCGCAATACTCTCCGGCAGGGGACCGCTGTTTCCGATACAGGTGGTGCACCCGTAGCCGACCAGAAAGAACCCCTGCTTTTCGAGATACTCCATCAGCCCCGTGCGCTGCAGGTACTCGGTGACGACCATGGACCCCGGAGCGAAACTCGTCTTAACCCAGGGCTTCCGGGTGAGTCCCCGTTCGTACGCCTTCTTTGCCAGGAGTCCCGAAGCGAGTAACACCGACGGGTTACTCGTGTTCGTACAGCTGGTGATCGCCGCGATTGCTACGTCTCCGTGCTCGAGCTCGTGGGTACCCCCCTCCTCCAACTCCACTGTAGAGCTTTTTCGGGCATCCTCGGCGGTGAGACCGTAACCGTGATTTCCCGCGGGAGCGGTGAGAGCCTTTCTGAAGCTCTCCTTGACCTCCCTCAGGGAGATCCGGTCCTGGGGTCGCTTCGGGCCGGCAACGCTGGCGGTAACCTCCGAAAGGTCGAGCTCCAAAACCGTCTCGAACTCCGGATCCGGTGTCTCATCCACGCGGAAGAGCCCCTGCTCCTTGGCAAACCGTTCCACCACGCTTATGAGTTCCTCGGGACGCCCGGTGTTGTACATGTACTCCAGGGTCTGATGATCCACCGGGAAGTAGCCAACCGTCGCCCCATACTCCGGGGCCATGTTCGAAATCGTCGCGCGGTCCGGCACCGTCATCTTGGAGAGGCCGGGACCGAAGAACTCGACGAACTTACCGACAACGCCCTCGGCTCGGAGCATTTCGGTGATTCGCAGAACCAGGTCCGTGGCGGTAATTCCCGGTCGGAGCTCGCCGGTGAGCTTAACACCGACCACCGAGGGGGCGAGCATGTAAATCGGCTGTCCGAGCATCGCCGCCTCCGCCTCGATTCCGCCGACGCCCCATCCGAGGACGCCGAGACCGTTTATCATCGGCGTGTGGGAGTCCGTTCCCACCAGAGAGTCGAAGTACGCGAGAGTCTTTCCATCCTCTTCCTTTCGCTGTACCACGGTGCCGAGATACTCGAGGTTTACCTGGTGACAAATCCCGCTCGCCGGGGGTACGACGTTAAAGTTTTCGAGAGCGCCTTGACCCCAGCGGAGAAACTCATATCGCTCCCGATTTCGCTCGAACTCGAGCTCAGCGTTCTTTCGAAGCGCCTCGGAGCTGTTAAAGAAATCGACCTGCACGGAGTGGTCAATAATCAGGTCCACCCGGAGCTCAGGATTGATCCGTCCGGGGTCACCCCCGAGGCGCTCCATGGCACTCCTCATGGCCGCGAGATCCACCACGCAGGGGACGCCGGTAAAGTCCTGCAGGAGGACTCTAGCCGGCTTGAATGGTACCTCGATTTCCGAAGGTTTCTTAGGATCGTACTCCAGAAGCGAGTCGATGTGTTCCTTGGTGACCTCGTAGCCGTTTTCGGACCGAAGCACCGCCTCCAGAAGAATCCTTATGGAAAAGGGGTATTTCTCCACCTGGGGATACCCTTTTTCCGCGAGCTTCTTGAGGCTGTAATACTCCACCGTTCCGGCGGAGCTCTCGAGGCTGGAGCGCACCTCCATTGAGTCCTGTCGCTGACGTTGATCCATGGGCTGACTCTCTCCTTTCGGCGCAATATACTAACCGACTAACGCGGTCGACTACATGTTGTCCTCGTGCTATAGTGGCCCAACTTGACGGGAAACATCAACTATTCACATTGAGCGGGAGGTCCCATGAACAAAAAGCGTGTTGCACCGACGGTTAGAACGTTTACTGAGCTCTACCGGACGATGGTTACCGCTCGGGAAATGGACCTGTTGGAACAGAGCTTCACCGGTCGCGGTGAGGCGTTCTTTCACGTCTCTGGGGCCGGACACGAAGCCTCGGCGGTGCTCAACGATTACCTCGTTGAAGATGACTGGCTCCACTGCCACTATCGCGACAAAGCGCTCATGCTCGCTCGGGGAATCTCCCCCAGAATGTTCTTTTACAGCCTCTTTAACAAGGACGCCTCGCACTCCCGGGGACGTCAAATGAACGCTCACATGAGCGCCCCGGAGCTGAAGATTCTCAGCCTCGTGGGACCCGTGGGAAATAGCGCCCTCCAGGCCGTGGGCGTGGCGGAAGTGGTCAAGAACCAGGAACGGAATCCCGTGGTGCTCTGCTCCCTGGGAGACGGTATGACCCAGGAGGGTGAGGTTTACGAGGCGATCGGCCAGGCGGTGCGGGACACCCTGCCGGTGCTATTCTTTGTACAGGACAACGCCTTTGCCATTAGTACCAAGACCCAGGGAAATACCTTCTACTCTCGCCCCGACGGCGAGGCGGAGAGTTTCTACGGAATACCAATCACCAGAGTTGACGGTCGTTACGCCATCGAAGCGCATGAGACCCTCGGACGGATCGTCTCGGAGATGCGGGAAAACCGAAAGCCTCGGATCGTCGTCTTCGAGGTGGATCGCCTCCACAATCACACGAACGCCGATGACCAACGGATGTATCGGACCGCCGAGGAGATAGCCGCGGTGGCTCACACCGGAGATCCCCTCACCCATCTCCAGGCGTGGCTCATGGAACAGGGAGTGAGCCGGGAGGAGATTACCGCGATACAGAACGAGGCGATAGAACAGCTCAAAGTGGAGGCGAAGGAGGCGCAGCGCGGCCGGGAACCCGCGGCGTTCACCGAGGCGAAGCGCCCCCTCCCGGAGCGGCTCACATCCGCGAAGTTCGAGTATCGAGGCAAGGGGCCCGGGGAGTCCGAATCGCCTCTCACCATGCTCGAGGCGATTCGTGAAGTGCTCAACAGCCGAATGGAGAAGGACGACCGCGTTACCCTCTACGGAGAGGATTTGGAAGACCCGAAAGGCGACGTCTTCGGGGTTACCAAGGGGCTGAGCTCCAAGTATCCCGGCAGAGTGCGCAACAGCCCCTTGAGTGAGTCTCTGATTCTCGGCGTATCAGTAGGGGAGGCTCTGGCGGGTCGTCGACCCGTCGCCTTCCTGCAGTTCGCGGATTTTCTGCCGATAGCGTACAACCAGATCGTCTCGGAGCTCGGGAGCATGTACTGGCGTACCGACGGGGGTTGGGAGTGCCCGGTTATCGTCATGATCTCCTGCGGGGGCTACAAGCCGGGGCTCGGCCCCTTTCACGCCTCCAGCTTCGACAGCCTCGCCGCTCACACCCCCGGTGTGGACGTCATGATGCCGTCCACCGCGGGAGACGCCGCGGGGATGCTCAACGCCGCCTTCGAATCCGGCCGGCCGACCCTTTTCTTCTACCCGAAAAACCTGCTGAACAATAAGGAGAGTGCCACCTCGCCGGATGTCCGGAATCAGCTCGTACCCATTGGAAAGGCCCGGGTGGTCCGGGAGGGAGACGCCATTACCCTCGTCGGTTGGGGAAACACCGTGAACCACTGCAGGAAGAGCGCCGAGGTTCTCGCTGAGCACGGGGTGGAGGCCGAGGTAATCGACATGCGCTGCCTCGCCCCGTGGGACGAGGAGCTTTTGATCACATCCTGTGAGAAGACCGGGAAGCTGGTCGTCGTCCATGAGGACAACCATTCGGTGGGACTCGGAGCGGAGTTTGTCGCCACCGTCGCGGAGAGGGCGCGCAGAAAGGTGGAGGTTCGCCGAGTAACGAGGCCCGACACCTACGTCCCCTGTAACTTCGGCAACCAGCTCGAGATTCTCCCCTCCTTCAAGCGCACCCTGGATACCGCCGTTGATCTTCTCGGTGGCGCGGTGCGCTGGAAGCAGCCCGAAGCCGCACAGAAGGGATATCACCTCGTCGAGGCGATCGGCTCGAGCCCCTCGGACGAGTCCATAAGCGTCGTTGAGTGGCACGTCTCCGAGGGGCAGGAAATCGCCTCGGGGGACATGATCGCTGAGCTCGAGGCGGACAAGGCCGCGGTGGAGCTCAAGTCCCCGGTTGACGGGGTGGTGGAGGAAATACTCGTCGAGCGGGGCGATACGGTTTCCGTTGGTGCCCCGGTCCTCAAGGTGAAAACCGAGGAGAGCGAAGGTGAGGAGTACCTCAAGCCGCAGACCCGGGAGGAGCCCGGGGAGCCGCTTATCGAAGGACTCGATATGGCGCGGAAGCTCGGAGCGGCCGCGTTCGTATCCCCTTCCGGCGGGAGCGAGGTGCAGGTCGGTATCACCGGCATAGCCGGGGTCAAAGGATCGAGAGTAGTTACCAATGAGGAGATTTCCGAGATGTGCCCCACCTGGTCTCCGGAGGATATCGTCAAGCGCACCGGAATCGAGACGCGCCCCTGGGTGGTAGACGGCGAGGACGCCCTCACGCTAGGGGTGGAAGCGACTCGACGCGTCCTGGAGCAGCAGGGACTCGCCCCGACGGATATCGGTCTCTGGATCGTCTCAACGGGAACCCCGACTCAGATTACCCCCTCCATGGCCGCCCTCATTCAGTACGCGGTGGCGACCAGGGAAAACCCCGAGTACGAAGCTCCCGCATACGACATAAACGCCGCGTGCTCCGGCTACCTCTACGGTCTGCAGATTGCCTACGACTACCTGCACCAAGACGCCTCCCGGCCGGTTCTCCTGGTCACAACCGAGGCGCTCTCACCGAGGCTTGATACCTCCGACCCCTCCACGGCACCGATTTTTGGGGACGCCGCCACGGCCACCCTTCTCCACGGCGGAAAGGGCTCGGAAGGCGCGCTCGCCAAGGTGCACAGACCGGTGATCTCCGCCAAGGGGGAAGACGGGGCGACCCTTTCGGTGCCAACGCAGTCGGTGGAGACCATCGCCATGGACGGGCCGAAGGTCTACCTAGAGGCGGTGCGCAGCATGATTGCCATGCTCACCCAGGCGTGTTCGGTGGCGGGAACTACTTTGGACGGTCTCGACCTCATCGTGCCCCACCAGGCGAACCAGCGCATCATTAACGCAATCCGGCAGCGGTCCAAGCAGCCGAGGGAGAAGCTCTACAGCAACATAGCTCACAACGGCAACACCTCTTCGAGTACCATTCCCCTCTGTTTGGAGGAACTCCTCGCAAATCGTGCTTTCGGCGACAAGCTCGGCATGGCGGCCTTCGGCGGGGGGTACACCTACGCCGGCGGCGTAATCGAACGGCTATAGAAAAAGGGGCCGACGGTCTCCCGCCGGCCCCGACAAACAAAAAGGAGGCCCCGGAGCAAAGGAGGTCGAAATCTCCGGGGCCTAGGTGCGGTGCGCTTGCTTCATACAAATAAACAAGTGTTGAGGAGTAAGGTTACACGGTATTATGAAACAGGATGCCTTCGCCGCTCTATCCTACCGAGTCGACCAGCTCCGACAGAGCGCGTCTGAACTCCTCGAAGCGCGCGCGCACCGCCGGTAGCTGCGCCTTCGAGCTCTCGAGGTCCTCCAGCTTGGTCGTCTCCTCGAGAATCGCCGCGGCGTCGCCGAGAGGCTTCGCCGAGAGATTCCACGCCCCTCCCTTTATGGCGTGGGCGAGGATCCTCGCGTCGGTGAACTGCCGCGCATCTACGAGCTGTCGAAGCTCCTCGATCTGCCTGTCGCATTTCACCAGGAAGTTGCTGACGACCCGGTTTAACACCTCTTCCTGCCCCATAAAGGAGTCGAGGGCGGAAGCCCGGTCCCAGGGCGGCTCGGTGGGCCCGATCTCGTCGTCCGGGTGCTCATCCGTGGGATACGGTTCCTGAGAGACCGGGGCCGACTCTTCCGCGCCGAGCCATTCGCCGCTCGGGGTTTCCGGTGCCGGGGACTCCTTCTCCTTACGAGCGTAGCCGCCCTCTTCGAGACGTCTCAGAAAAGGAAGCACGTCCCGGGGCTTAAACGGTTTGGTCAGAAAGTCGTCCATCCCCGCCGCAAGGCAGCGCTCCCGCTCACCCTTAATGGCGTTTGCCGTGACCGCCACAATCGGAAGGGAGAACCCCTCTTCACGAATCTGCCGGCTCGCCTCGTACCCGTTCATCTCCGGCATCTGCACGTCCATAAAGACCAGGTCCACCTCGTTTTCCCTTACAGCCGCTACCGCTTCCACGCCGGTGGAGGCGAGAATGGTCTCATAGCCGTGTTTCTCGAGAATCGTGCTGAAAAGCTGCTGATTGACGTAGTGATCCTCCGCCACCACCACCCTGCGAAACGGGGAAGGAGACTCCTCGCGGAGTTCTTCCAACGGCTCCAGCGCCTCCAGTTCCTCGCCGTCCCCCTCGGCCTCGGCGAGATCGAGATCGCCCTGAGTGGCAGCTCTATAGGCGTCCCGGAGCTCGAGGATGCGAAGGGGCTTGCTGATGTAGGCGTTGAACCACTTGAGAAGCTTCATCTTTGCCTCTCCCGAGCTCTCACCGGTGGGGCTCATTAGAACCAGGGCGGTGCTGTTTATCTTCTTGTCGGCGTTGATCTCGCTAGCCAGCTGCCACCCATCCATGCCGGGCAGAAGGAGATCCACGAAGGCGACGTCGAAGGGCTCCCCGCGGTCCACGGCCTCCCGGAGCTTTCGCAATCCCTCGGCGCCGTCCACGGCATGGTCCACTTTGGCGTTCCAGAACCGGAGGTAGCGGGATACGCTCTCTCGGCTCGTCTCGTTGTCATCAACGAGGAGCACCCGATAGGCGGGAGCGTCCAGCCGAACCTCGTCGCCGATGCACTCATCATCGAGGCGATCGTCCACCGGAAGGGTGAACCAGAAGAGAGAGCCCGCTCCTTCCTTGCTCTTCACTCCGATCTTGCCACCCATCATGTGCACCAGGTCCCGGGAAATGGAGAGTCCCAGTCCAGTCCCTCCGAAGCGGCGCGTCGTGGAGGCATCCACCTGAGAGAAGGCGCGAAAGAGCTTGGCCCGTTTCTCCTCCGGAATACCGATACCGGTGTCCCGGACCTCGAAGAGTACGAGCTTCTTTCCTTTCGCCTCCCGGCGGCTCACCGAACAGCTTATCTCCCCTTTCGGCGTAAACTTGACGGCGTTGTTCACCAGGTTCACAAGCACCTGTCGTAGTCGAGTGGGATCGTTGTGGAGATGAGAGGGGAGGGTCGGATCGAGTGTTATCGCCGTCTCCAGTCCCTTCTGATGCGCCTGAAGGCTCACCATATCTATGGCGTCCTCCACACTCTCCCGGAGGGGGAACTCGAACTTGTCCAGCGTGAGCTTTCCCGCTTCGATTTTAGAAAAATCGAGGATATCGTTAATCAGGGCGAGCAGCACATCCCCGGCAAAGCGGAGTTGCTCCACGTACTCTCTCTGCTCCTCATCGAGGGCGGTCTCGCTCATAAGCTCCACGGTACCGCTGATCGTGTGCAACGGTGTTCGAATCTCGTGGCTCATGTTTGCCAGGAAGGCCGATTTCGTCTTTGTCGCCCGCTCCGCGGCTTCCTTCGCTTTTCTCAGGTTCTCCTCGTCGTTTTTCTGACTCGTTATGTCGTCGATAATCGCCAGAATGAACGGCGTGTGATCCTCGGGATGGACGTAGCGCACATCGAGGCGCCACCAGGCTCGCTCACGGTTCTCTCCGAGGTACCGACCGATTAGCTGAAACTTTTCGATTTCCCCGGAGGTGAGATCCGCGAACATCGTCCTGAGGGAGTCGGCGTCCGCGGGATCGGAGAACTCATAGAGGTATTTCGCCCGAAGATCCATCCCGGGGATCCCGAGCATGGACTCAACCTTCTGATTGGTAAAGAGAATGCCCCCCGAGCTGTCCATGGTGACCATTCCCAGGGGGGCGTGGTCGAAAATGACCTGATACTTGCTCATTTCGGAGGCCATGGAGCGTGACCCTTAGAAATTACTATGCAAGACCTCCGCGGCCTTGCGAATAACGTTTTCCGGCTGAATCGGCTTAATCATGTAACGGGTCACACCGTACTCCCTCGCTTTCAGGACCGTCTCCTTCTGGCTCAGGGCGGAAAGCACGATAACCGGCACCGTAGAACCGCGCTTCCTCATCTCCTCCATCACCTGAAAGCCGTCAACTTTCGGCATCATAAGGTCGAGAAAGAGTAGGTCCGCGTCGAGTGCCTCCTTGTCGTTGAGGAAGGACTCACCGTCGTCGTAGGAGACTACTTGAAAATCGGTGTCGTAGAAGGCGGTTTTTACGAGCTCCTGTATTACCATGTCATCGTCCACCACGGCGACCTTGATCTCCGAGCCGAGCTCCGAGAGATTGGGCAACGCCCGCTCCTCCTCGAAGGTCATCCGAATGGTTTCGTTCTCCGATGCTCCCCGTCCCTTGCTAATAAACTCCTCCGCGGCGCTTCTGCGATCCGGAGAGTAGAGCGGCTCGTTGGATTTCTTTCCCGAAAGGCGATCCATGGCATCCTCTAAATTGGTTGCCACCTCGATCTCCTTGTACTCGGAGTGACCCTTTAGAAAGAGCTTTACGAAATCACTGGCGGTGAGCACCTTAACCTGCCGTTTCTTAGAGCCCGTGGAGTCGAGAATAACGTCGAAGAGAGCTGTCAGCTTAAAGGAGTCCGCGGTGTTCTCGTCGATTCCGGACATCATCACCAGGACCCTGGGAACCTTCACGGAGTAGAGTTCAAGAAGCTCCTGCACCTTGTAACGGAGAAGCTCGATCTTCTCGGTGTTGAGCCCCTGGGCAACCTCGATAAAGAGAATGCGATCGTTAAAATGCGCCTCGATGATCGAGGAGGTTGTGTCGAGGCTCATGTCAACGCCGAGCTGTTCGCCCACGGTCTTCATCAAAGAGTCGATTTTCACCGGCTTGGAGAAGAACTTACGGACGCCGTACCGGGCGACCTGCAGCACCTTGTCCCGCTCCACCTTGCTGGAGACCATAATAACCGGTACCTCAGCGACGTTTGGGTCCAGCTTCTTCTTTTCCAGAAGCTCCAAGGAGCTGTTCCGGGTAAGGTAGTAGTCCATAATCACCAGGTCAGGGTGCTCGCTCCGCAGCTTCAGCGCGCCGTCCAGACCGTTCACGCCCATGACTACTTCGATACCCTGGCCCTCGAGCTTCTTTCCCAGATAGTCGCGAAAAAGTTGAGATTCATCGATAAGAAGTACTTTTTTCATATTGCCCGTACTGTATGTATAGCGTACAACACACCACCACGCAACCCCGCTTCTATCGCCTCGTTCCCGCTGTTATACTGCGTAGCCAAATGAGCATTTCCAATGAGCGCATAGCTTTCTTGAACACCATGGTGGTTTCCTCCTCCGGTTGGCGTGGCGTCTTTGCGGATCGGGATGACTCCTTCGCGACAGAGGTGAGCAGGGAGAAACAGGAAGTGATCGCCGCCGCGGCCTACTCCATTGCGACCGTGCTCCTCGACTCCGGCGGGGAAGGTGGCGTAGTGGTCGCCACGGATTCTCGACCCACCGGAGCTCTTCTGGCGAAAGTGGTCCTCGAGGTACTCCAGGGGATGGATCTTCCGGCGCACTTTCTCGGAGTGAGCCCCACGCCGGAGGTCCTCGCCTACACCGGCGCGGCGCGACGGGTACGGGGGTTCATTATACTCACCGCCAGCCACAACCCGGTGGGACACAACGGCATTAAGTTCGGTATGGCGGATGGCCGGGTCGCCGGCGCGGGAACAGCCGGCGCGGCGGCGAAGCTCTTTCGCTACTGCCTTCGAGAGAAGGAGCGCTTTTCCGCCGCCGCCGCTGCCTGGCGTCGAGGGAGGCAGCGTGGTCTCGCGGAGGTGTACGCCGCTGTCGGGCAATACAAGGCCGAGGCTGAGGAGGCGTACCGAGGAAAAGTACTCGAGACGTTTCTCCGCGCTCCCCTAGAGCAGCAGGGAGCAACCTTCCTCGCCAAGCTCGAAGAGGAGCTCATGGAGAATCCTCTCGGCATCGTGATCGACTTCAACGGAAGCGCTCGGGCCGCTTCCATCGATAGAGATCTTCTCCGAAGCCTGGGAGTGCGGGTAGAGGCGATCCACGACACCCCCGGACAGATCGCCCACGCTATCGTTCCCGAAGGGCCGGGGCTCGCGGAGTGTAAGGAAGCGCTGCGGGAGGCCCACCGGAAAGACAACGCTTTTCGCCTCGGCTACGTAGCCGACAACGACGGCGACCGGGGAAACCTCGTATTTATCGACAGCCGCACCGGCGAGGCGGAGGAGCTCCACGCCCAGGAGGTGTTTGCCCTCGCCATGGTGGCGGAGCTCGCCTGGAATGAAGTCGTCTCGGAGCGCTCCGCCCCCCTCGCGGTAGTGGTAAACGGCCCCACCTCCCTGCGGATAGACGCCCTCGCCCGCCTCTGGGACGCCGAGGTGTACCGGGCGGAAGTGGGAGAGGCGAACGTGATCGACCGCGCCGCGGAGCTCGCCGATCGCCTGGTGGTCATAATGGGAGAAGGGAGCAACGGCGGAAACATCACTCCTCCCTCCCAGGTTCGCGACCCGCTTTCCACGGTGGGAGCAATGATCAAGCTCGCCAGAACCGACGCCTTCGAGAGGGTCCTCGAGAAACTAGGAATAACCCCGGACGGCGATCGTGACCTTCTCTCCCTGGTGCGCTCGCTGCCGCCCTATCGGACCACCGGCGCCTACGAGGAGCGGGCTATTCTCGAGATATCAACCCAGGACCACGGCAGACTCAAGGCCGCCTACGAGGATCTGTTTCCCGGGGCGTTCGAAGAACGGAGTCGGTGGCTCTCTGAGAAGTGGGGCATTGAGAAGTACCGCTTCGTGAACTACGAAGGGACCCGAGCGTTTCCGGGGCCCCGCAACCGCGCGGGAGAGGAGCGTGGGGGGTTCAAGGTGGAGCTCCTGACCGGAGCGGGCGAGCCGAAGGGGTTCCTCTGGATGCGCGGCTCAAAGACCGAGCCCGCCTTCAGGATAATGGCGGATCTCGCCACGGTCAGGCGGGAGGATGAAGAGGCGCTCCTTGAGTGGCACGCCTCCCTGGTGCGCCGGGCGGACGAGAACGCCTGCTCCTAGGGTAGCGTCAATCAGGGATTCGGTATCCCTCACTCCCCTCACCGACGATTAACCCTTCGCGGCTCAAATCGAGCAGGGAGCGATCGATGCGATGAGTATCAAAGTGGAGTGCCTCCTCGATCTCCCGCCGGGCAACCGGCCGATCCGTCCGGCTCAGAAGCCGCAGAACCGCGCCTCGTACTTCTCGAAGGGAGCCTTTGAAGGGGCTCTGGGGAGTGTAGCTCCGGCTCTTCCTCGTGAGGTTGCCAACGCGCGCCTTAATGAGGACTCCGAGATCCATCAGGGCGTAGTACCACTCCCGCGGTTCCTCCCGGGAGAGCGTGCGCTCCACTATCGGCAGGAGCTCCCGGTCCCCGACACCACTCTCCCTGGGAAAGAAATAGTGGATGTAGACCGTTCGAATGTTAGTCTCGAGAAAGAGCACGGGACGGTTAAAGGCGAAGGCAACAATGCTCCCGGCGGTGCTTTCGCCGATCCCCGGAAGCTCTCTCAGGCGCTCCGGCTCTTCCGGCAGCCTCCCGCCGAACTCCGCGACGATACGCTTCGCCGCCTCCTGGAGAAACCGCCCTCGCCGATTGTAACCGAGGCCGCTCCACTCCTCGAGAACCTCCCGTAACGGAGCGGCGGCGAGAGCTTCGAAGGAGGGAAAGCGGGAGAGGAATCTCGGATACCGCTCACGCACTCGGGCGACCTGAGTCTGCTGAAGCATTACCTCCGAGACGAAGACGCCGTAGGGGGTTATCTCATCCCGCCACGCCATCGGCCGGCGGTAAGTGCGGTGAAAGCGCCAAACCCGCTCGATAAAGGCGGCGTCACGCCCCGCTTCCGGAAGCTCCGAAAGAAGGGATTCCGATTCTAGAGGGAGCTCATCCCGCGGCGCGGCCATTCGCTCCGTTTCGCCTCTCGATCAGTTCGAGGACCCGTTCCGGCTCCAGGCTCGCCGCACCGTGAGGAATAAGGAGGTCCACCTCCCGAAGCAGGGGATCATCCATGAGGGAGGAGACCGAAGGAAGCGCGACCACCGACATTCCGGCAGCCACCGCGGCCATAATACCGGTCCGCGAATCCTCCAGGACGAGACAGTGCTCCGGCTCCACTCCCAATCGTCGCGCCGCCTCCAGAAAGACATCGGGAGCGGGCTTAGCCTCGGCTACCTCGTCGGTGGAGACCGTCGCGTCAAAGAGCTCTTCCAGGCCCGTCGCCTTTAGGGAGAAGTCGAGGGTCCGTTTCGAAGAACCGGTGGCGATCCCGCACGGAATACCCCGTTCGGTAAGGGAGTTCAGGAGTCGCACCGTAGCTGGAAAGACTTCGATTCCCTCCTCGGCTATCTCGTGAAAGCAGCGCTCCTTCATCGCCAGAAGCTCATCGGGGTCTCCCTGCAGGCCGTAGTGTTCACTCACGTACTCGATCACCTTGGCGCTCCCGAGGCCGACGAACTCCTCCCACACCTCCTCGGGCAGCTCGATTCCGAAACGGTTGAAAAAGCGCTCATCCGCTATCCGATAGTTCGGCTCCGAGTCGATAAGGGTGCCGTCCATGTCAAAGAGGACCGCTCTTATCTCCTTCACTCCTGCTTCTCCCGTTTCTTTCGAACGCTTTCCGCCTTTCGGCTAATCTTGTTCCACACCCCGGTCAGTCCCATCGCCTTCTTCGCCGCGGTCAGCGTAGCTCGCGCTTCTTCCCGCATCGCCATGGTACCCTCGAAGATCACCTCGTCCACCAGGCCGCCTACCGCCTCATACTCCGACCGGCGCTCCCGCAGAGGGTCGAGGAACTCGTTCAGCGCCCGGGCGAGCTTCTCCTTCACTTCCACGTCTCCCACGCTTCCGCTTCGGTACCGCTCCTTGAGCTCCGCTACCTCTTCCTTTCTCGGATTGAATATGTCGTGGTAAATGAACACCGGATTCCCCTCTACGGTCCCGGGAATGTCCGCCCGGACGCGGTTCGGGTCGGTGTACATGCCCCGAACCTTCTTTTCCACCGTCTTCTCGTCGTCGGAGAGGAGAATCGCGTTGCCGAGGGACTTGGACATCTTTGCCGAGCCGTCGGTGCCCACCAGCGTGGGCACCGAACCGACCATTACATCCGGCACCGGAAAGACCTCCCCGTAGAGGTTGTTGAACCTCCTCGCGATCTCCCGGGTCAGCTCCACGTGCGCCTCGTTGTCCTTTCCAACGGGAACCAGATGCGCCCGGGGGAGGAGAATGTCCGCGCTCTGAAGCACCGGATAGCCGAGAAGCCCGTAGGGCATCTCCCCGAGCTGGGCGCCCTTCGCCATATCCTTGAGGCTCGGCATCCTCTGCAGCCTCGGCACGGTCACCAGCATCTGAAATAGGAGATTGAGCTCATAGACCTCATGGACCGCCGACTGCAGGTAGATGTAGGACTTCTTCGGGTCGATGCCGACGGCGAGGTAGTCGAGTACCATCTGCCGGGCGTTCTCGGTGATGCCCTCGACGTTCTCCTTCTCCGGCCGGGTGGTGAGGGTATGCAGATCCGCTATAATGAAGAAGCAGTCGTACTGCTCCTGCAGGCGGACCCGGTTTTGCAGCGAGCCGACGTAATGCCCTAAGTGGAGACGGCCCGTCGGTCGGTCCCCGGTCAGAATGCGTTTCTTGCTCATGTTGTAATCACCTCTGGCGTCAGGAGCCGTTCTCTTCCCTTCGGGCCGCATCGCTTCGATGCCGTCTTCTGGGACGGTAGTTGCCGGTACCCATAAGGATACCCACGGGCTCGAGCCCCGGTATGTTCTCGAAGACTATCTTAATCGCTACGGTCATGGGAACCGCCAGGAAGAGTCCCGCGATTCCCCAGAGCCAGCCCCAGGCGAGGAGAGAGAAGAGTATGATCACCGGGCTCAAGTTGAGCCTGTCCCCCAGGAGCTTCGGGTCCAGGACGTTACCGATGAGAAACTGCGCCGTTCCCATCGAGATCAGCACGGCGAAAATGCTCTGCCAGTCAGGCAGAAACTGAAGCACCGCGAAGGCAACGCTTAGAATCGTGACGGCTATCGATCCGATGCTCGGGATGAAGTTGAACAGAAAGGTGAGCACCGCCCAGATGAAGGTAAAGTCCAAGCCGATTAGATTAAAGGCGATATAGACTACGACGGCGGTGAGACTACTCACGAAGAGCTTCACCGCTATGTAGCGACCGATCTGGCTGTTTATGTGCCGGAAAATGATCGCGATCTTCCGGGTGGTGTGATCCTTCAGCGCCTGGTTTACCTTCCGTCGAAGGTAGGGTTTCTCCATAAGAATAAAGAGAAGAAAGATGAGCACCACCGTGAAGCTGTTGGCAAAGCTCATAAAGTCCGTGGATACTCGCAGGACCGCGCTGCTTAGGCGGCCGGTAATGTTGAGTTCCTCCGCCACGTCCGCCGGGAGATTGAGGTCCCGGAGGCCATCTCGAAGGAGAGCGGCGATCCTGCTCTGATAACGGGGAAACTCCCGTATTAGAGATTCCACGCTGGAGTAGACGATGAGACCGAGCAGGAAGCCCGCGGCGAGAAAGAGCAGCAGAACCAGGGTGATCGCCAGGAAGCGCGGAATGTGCAGCTTTACGAGACCGGTAATGAGCGGTGAGAAAACAAAGGAGAGCAGAAGAGCGATTACCAGAGGGACGAAAATGCCGCCCATGAGGCGCAGCACCGTGCCCCCGGCGACGACGGCGATAATGAGAAGAAGCACGCTGTTTAGATTCCACCACCCTATCGGTGG
>JBKHED010000026.1:0-31277 GCA_046540995.1 Spirochaetaceae bacterium
CCGGCGAGGTCTAGCCGGCGAGCTCTATCCGGCGAGCTCCTTCAGATATCGGCGAAACTCTCCGAGACCCCGGGAGGCGGCCTCAACCAGGGCGGTGCCGACGATCGCGATATCCGCCCCGAGTCTCTGGGCGGCCTCGACGTCCCCGTGCTCCCGGATGCCGAAGCCGAGGGCAAGGGGCAACGCCTCCTTACCCACTCCGCTTCCTTCCCGGAGCTCCGCGATCCGCTCACCGAGCTCTTCGGTGGCCTCGAAGCGTCCACCGGTAGGCATATCCGCGGTCTGAACGTACATAAACGCCTCGGAGCCGTACACTCGTTTCCGCGGCTCCTCGGCGCCCTGAAAGAGCACCGTCTGCATCCCCTCCTCCGTCGCGAGTTCGTGCAGCCGCCGTCGCCGGCTCTCAGGCAGGTCCGGCACCAGAAGCGCGGAGGCTCCCGTTGCCCCCGCCTCCCGGACAAACCGCTCAAGGCCGATCTCCTCGACGGTCCGTGCGAACGCCATCGCTATGGGATACGCCCCTTGGCATTTTGTCAACGCCACCGAGAGCCGCATGACCCGGAGGGGATCCGGCACCGCCTCGCTGACCGTTTTCAGGGCGCTGCTTATGGTGTCTCCCTCCAAAGGCGGCGTCCGGCCGGGAATGCCCACCTCCAGGGCGCAGATATCCCGCTCCAGGAGAAGCTCCACCTCCCGGTTGAAGCTCTCCTCATCGGGATAGAGCCCCGGGAGATAGCCTATAATGAGCGTCCCGCCCTCTTCGATACGTCCGCGAAGATAGGCGCGCAAGTCCTGCTTTTCCGTTGATACCATTAGTCGCTCCGTTGCGCCAGGCCCGAGAGGAGCACCGCGAGGACGAGGATCGCTCCGGTCAGCACGGACTGGATGTAGGTGTTAATGCCGATAATGTTCAGGCCGTTTCCGAGGACCCCCATGATCATGACGCCGAGGAGGGTTCCGAAGACGTTCGCCTGCCCCTCTCGAAAAGCGGTCATGCCGAGAAAGACCGCCGCCGCGGCGTTGAGCATAAAGGGCGCACCGGCCTGGGGATGGGCCGAAAAGAGACGGCTGGTGAGGACGATGCCGCTGACCGATGCGGTTACCCCGGAGTAGACGTAGGCCAGAAAGCGCTCTCGCTGGGTGTTAATACCCGCGAGAAACGCCGCTTCCCGGTTTCCCCCGATTGCGTAGAGACGCTGCCCGAAGGTGGTGTAGTCTAAAATGAGCCAGGTAACGATCACGACCAGAACCATAATGATCACCGAGACCGGAATCGGCCCGACAAAACCTTGGCCGAACCAGCGGAACGCCTCGGGCATTCCGAAGACCGTGGTACCCCGGGTGACAAAGAGCGCGAGGCCCGTGTAAGAGGTCATCGCGGCGAGCGTCCCAATAAAGGGAGAGACCCCGGCATAGGCAATAAGCACGCCGTTTACCGCGCCGATGACCGCTCCCAAGAGAAGGGCGAGAAGTATAGCAGGCCCCACTCCGAGACCGGAAACCATGAGCTTCGCCGCCGCCACGCCGCAGAGGCTTGCCACGGCGCCAACGGAGAGATCGAAGTCCCCGGTAACCATCACCATTCCGACGCCCGCGGAGGCGATCGCCAGGGTCGCCACCTGCTCAATAACGTTTCGCAGGTTACCCAGAGTCGGAAAGGCGCCGGGCCGCAGCAGTGAGAAGAGAAGCAGGAGAAAGAAGAATCCTATCAAGGTCCCCCAGGTCTTGAGGAACCGGTTTAGTGAGAAGCTCGTCGCGGCTTCTCGAGAAAGCTCATTGCTCATCGGTTACTCCCGGATAGCAGAGTGTGAGATACTCATTCTGTGTGAGCCCTTCGTTGGCTACGCTCCTCCCTTGGGAACCCTCTTGGAGAAAGAGGATGCGATCGGCCAGGCTCAGGATTTCGTCGAAATCCGAGGAGACCAGGATGATGGCGACACCTTCCGCGGCCATCCGTCGAATGATCTCGTAGATCTCGTAACGGGCGCCCACGTCCACGCCCCTCGTGGGCTCGTCGAGGAGCAGGATTCGCGGGGAGGCGAGAAGCGCTCGGCCAAAGAGCACCTTCTGCTGATTACCGCCGGAGAGGGTGTTCACCGGGCGGTCGTAGGAGGGAGTCTTGAGCCGAACACGCTTCCCGGCTGCCCTCACCGCTTCCCGGGCGCGTTGAAAGCGCATCCACCCGCCGGTGGAAAACCTCCGCAGGCTGCTGGTGAGAGCGTTCGCGAGGACGCTGGAGGTGAGCGCAAGCCCCTGGCTTCGGCGCTCCTCGGGAATCAGGCTAACTCCGGCCCGAAGGGCTCCCTCAGGATCGGCCGGAGCGTACTCTCCTCCGGCGAGAGCCATTCTTCCCCCGTCACGCTTGGCCGCTCCGCAAAGGAGTGAGAGGAGTGTCGATCTTCCGGAGCCCACGAGGCCGCCGATGCCGAGGATCTCCCCGGAGTGGAGCTCGAAACTCACCGGGCCGACCCCGACTCCGCGAAGATCCTCTACCTCGAGGAGAAGCTCGCCCCAGTGCCGCGCGACTGGAGATTCGTTCCGCTTCTCAGCGGCTTCGCCTATCATCGCCTCGATGAGCGCCTTCTTACTGAGCTCCCCGGTCTCCCAGTGGCCGACGCGACTCCCCTCTCTGAAAACGGTGACGGTGTCGGTAATTTTGAGAACATCGTCGAGGTTGTGACTCACGTAGACCACCGATTTCCCCTGGTTCCGGAGGCGCCGAATAAGGGCGAAGAGGTGCACTTTCTCCTCGGCGGTAAGGGAGGTGGAAGGCTCATCCATAAAGTAGACCGCCGCCTCCTGGGCAAAGGCACGGGCAATTGCGACCATTGCGCGCTCGCCCGGAGCAAGGTAGCGAACCGGCTCATCGAGGGGGAGCTCTACCTCGAGTTCCCGAAAAATCTCCTTCGCCGATTCGGCGACCTTTCGCCTGCTGTAGAATCCTCCCCGCTTGGGTAGCCGGTGGCCGAGAAAGACGTTCTCCGGGGCGGTGAAATACTCGATCAGGTTGAGCTCCTGATGAATGAAGGCGAGGCCGAGAGCGCGGGCGTGGGACGCGCTCTCGAGTCGCACCGCTTCACCGTTCATATAGACGGTTCCTTCGTCGGGGTGGACTACCCCAGCGAGAATCTTAATCAGCGTCGACTTGCCCGCGCCGTTCTCGCCGATAAGGCCCTGGATTTCTCCCGGATGCACCGTAAGCTCCACACCTTTCAGCGCCTGCACCCCCGGATACCGTTTTCGCACACCTTCCACGGCGAGTCGTGGCTCACCCATCCGTTCCTCCATCTCCATTGACGGCGTAACTGAACCGGGAAAAGCGACCCCGTCGGTACAGTTCCACTCTCACCGATGCTCCGACCATGTAGGCGAGATCGAAGAGAACGGACTCCCCCGGGAGGGTCTTGCTGATTCGCCGGGAGAGGAAGGCGGGATCTCCGGCCTCTGCCTTTAGGAGCCGTGCCACTTCCTCCGGCAACCCCACTGCCTCCAGCTCCTCTTCCGCCACCGCGATAACCCGGCGCAGGCTCCTGCTGAGCTCGCCGTAGAGCCCCTTCTCCGGAGTGTAGTTCTCGAGCACCGAAGCGTAGCGCTCGGGAACGTAGGAGCGCTGGTAAATGACCGGTCTGCCGCGGACGAAACGAAGTCGCTCGAGCAGCGCAAACTGACCCTCGCCGTTGGCAAACCAACGCGCCACCGACGGGTCTGTTAGTTTTGGTCGCAGTGCGATGACCCGAGTCTCCACGGGGATTCCGCTCGCCTCGAGGGCGCCGGAAAAGCTCGAGAGCTGTAGGGCGCGATGCTCGTCGGTCAGGCCCGAGACAAAACTCCCTACGCCGTGCAGAGACTCGAGGAGCCCCTCCTCCTGCAGGAGCCGCAACGCCTGCCGCACCGTGGTCACCGTGGTCTCGAATCGCTCGGCGAGAACGCTCTGACTCGGAAGAGCATCCCCGGGACCGTACTCGCCCGTGGCTATCTCCTCCCGAATCGTCTCCGCTATCGCTCTGTACCGCATCGTGCCGTCTCGTGGATCCATACTCTTATACTCTTCTACATGAGTATAAGAGAAGCGTACACCGAGTCGTCTCTTCAGTCAAAAGAAAACGCCACCGTCCACCTCAGTGGTGCGGCTACCCCTCGAGCGGCACGCGGAACTCTACCGAGGTGCCCCGGTCGGTGTGAAAGGAGACCTGGGCGCCTATCTGCTCCGCCAGGAGCTGGACCAACTGCAGGCCGATAGCAGTCTCCCGTTTCGCACCGTTCTCCTGAGGGAGGCCAATTCCATCGTCCATAACGCGGAGAAAGAGCTGCTGCTCAGAGACTTCGGCGGAAACTGATATCTCTCCCGGCCGCGCGGAAGGAAAGGCGTGCTTAAAGGCGTTGGTAAGAAGCTCGTTGAGCACAAGCCCCAGGGGAACCGCAACTTCCACGTCAACTTCTACCTCCCCACAGCTGACGGAGACTTCTATGGGACGATTTCCGCGGTAATTGAAACTGAGCCCCTCGACCCGCTGTTTGAGAAACTCGCAGAAGTCGAGCCGGGAGAAATCCCCGGAACCGTAGAGGTTGTTATGAACCTCCCCCATGGTGCTAATACGGTCCCGGGTCTTTTCGAGAGCGGCGTGCGCCTCTTCCGAGGTTTCAGCCCCGCCGACCTGGAGATTCACCAGAGAGGATATAACCGAAAGATTGTTCTTGACCCGATGGTGTATCTCCTGAAGCAGAACCTCTTTCTCCCTTAGGGCAGCGGCCATCCGCTCCTCGGAACGCTTCCGCTCTGTTATGTCCTGGAAAAAGGAGAATGAGTACTCCTCTCCCCGGTACGTCACGTAGGCCACGGTCACCTCCGCGGGGTACTCGCCGCCGTTCTTTCTCCTATGAACGGTTTCGAAGGTATACTTTCGCGCTGCCCGCGCTCTCCTGCGGTGCTCCGTCCAACCCTCCTCGGTTATGGTTGCGTCGAATAGCTGCAGCCGGGCACCTTCGAGCTCCTCCCTCTCGTAGCCCAGGAGCGCGCAAGCGTGGAGATTCGCGCTTTCCACCACCCCATCGGACTCCCGGATACGCATCACTCCGATGGCGGCGTGATCCATCCCAAAGAGCATAAGATCCCGTTCCCGCTCCGCCCGCTTTCGCTCGGTAATATCGAAAATCACCGAGTGGAGAAGCGCCCGCTCCCCTACAAGAGCGATTCCACTACGAACAGCCACGTCCCGAATCGAGCCGTCCGCCCGGCGATGGCGGAACTCGAAGTACTCCTGCTCCCTCCTTCTGGCGCGGGCTATCTCAGTCTGCACTTCTGCGTCCGATAGAGTGTTTATCTCCGAGACGTTCATGCCGGTGAGCTCGTCCCGACTCCAACCGTAAAACGCCTCGGCGGCGCTGTTCGCGTCGACGATTCGGCCGTCTTCCGGACGAATTGCCAACATAATCGCGTGGGTGTTCTCGAAAAGACCGCGATAGAGCTCGTCCGCCGCATCCTTCTCCCGGGAGAGTTCGCGCGCCCGTTCGCGGTCTAAAAGGAGGCGTCCCACCAGGACAAAGGCTGCGGGATACCCGAGAAGCATGACAGGCCCCACCCTCCTCAGCACCTCTTCGCCGAGGCTTTCAGGGAGGAGGAGGATCTGCCAGATGAGCATAAGGAGGTGAACGAGGAACCCTATCAAGGCAAGCGCGAGCGTTCCGTTCCACCGGGGGGAGCGTCGCCGCAGATAGTAGACGACCACCCCGAACCCCGCGGAGGTTGCGACGACCGCCAACCCCGCCGCGGTCCCGGCTCCTCCGAGATAGACTCTATACGCTCCGGCAAGGAGCGCCGCCACTCCGGCCCCGGAAGCGCCGGTGAGGATGCCGGCGACGGTGAGAATTATCGACCGACCGTCATAGATTACCCCCGGGGCGAACCGCATCGGCGACATCATTCCCACCACGGTAGCCGCGCCGAAGAGAATGCCCGCCAGCAGACGTCTCCTCCGAGAGGACTCTCTCGGCACCACGCCCAAGAGGTCGTAGAGGACCGAGATGGAGATAAGGATAGCCAGGTTGTCAACGAGCTCGAGCAGCAGCAACTGTCACGCTTCCTTTCTCTCTTAGGGTAGTCGAGAGCGGATTGCGGCACAAGGTGCCTACGACCGACCGTGTAATCGGACCTTCCGGACCCAGGGCACAACGCCCTCCTCGCGGTTAGCGCCGTGAGCTCGCTGTCGAGGTTGTGCTCGTTTAGAGGTGCAACGGCACCCCACTCAGAGGGCCGCTACAACGCGGTACCGACTCCGTCGCTCACGCTTGTTGGCGCAGTCGTAGCAGAAGAGGGTATCCGGGCGGGCGAGAAGCCGATTCTCGGCGATTCTTTTTCCGCACTCCACACAGAGGCCGAAGTGACCGTTTTCCAGTCGATTTTTCGCCGAACGCGTTCGAGCGAGCCTGCGCTCGTAGTGCTCCATAACCGAACCGAGCTCATCGAGGTATTTGCTGTTAGCGGCGCGGTCGCCGAGCTCCACGCAATCTGAATTGGTGAGCGCTCGGTACTCCCGACGGCACTCTGCCACGGTTGAGACGATCTCCTCTTCGGTAGCATCCAGGATGTTGCGTATGTTCTGTTTGAATCGCTTAGTCATGCTTTCTCCTGAAAGAAAGCATAGAAAGCCTTATCCGCGCCGGGTATAGCCCGTACGGGTTAATTTGTCTCACATCTTGAGCAGATTGCGCTGGACCGCGTAGCGGACGAGCTCGACTTTGGAGTGAAGCCCGAGCTTCTGCATAATGTTGTTCTTGTGGGCGTGAGCGGTATGAAAAGAAATGCCGAGTTCACCGGCGATCTCCCGCTCAGTCTTGCCCTCGCATATGAGCCGGAGCACTTCTATCTGCCGGCTGGTCAGCTCGGTAGCCGCCTTTGAATGCTCCTTCGGACGAAATCGGAGCTGCGAGAGCGCCTCGGCGGGAATGGTGCGATCAAAGAAGGTTTTACCAGCGTGGACGGCCTTGACCGCATCGGCGACCATGTGAGCGGCGTTGTTCTTCAACACGTATCCGGAAACACCCGCCCGTAGAGCGCGCTCGATTAGATCCATGTCGTGATACATGGTTAGGACAATAATCTTCAGCGCAGGGTAGTCCTGATGAATGATCTTGGAGAGCTCGATCCCGTCCATGCCCGGCATGGATATGTCAACGATCATCACATCGAGCTCCGTCTCCTCCAGCCGGTCGAGAGCTTCCCGAGCCGATGGTGCCTCGAGGAGGACCGCGATGCCCTCCTGGGACTCCTCGAGAACCGCTTTCAATCCATCTCTGAGGACCTGATGGTCGTCTACCACTCCTACCCGTATCCGCGTTCCAATCACCTAAAGAGACTCCTCGCAGTGAATTGTAACGAAAAATGAAAAGAAATTCCCCCTCCCGCTATAGCCCGTTCGTGCCAGGTCCGTAACGCCGAATCGCGGCTATGAGTTGTTCCGAGGGCCCCTCCTTCGGGAGATACGCGTCCGCGCCCGCCTCGACCATTCTTCTCTTTGTCTCCTCATCTTCATGCATGGAAAGGCCGATTACGATCGTTTCGGGGAACTGCTCTTTGATGTGCCGAGTAGCGTCGGCACCGTCCATCTCCGGCATCTGGTAGTCCATTACCACCGCATCCGGTCTGTGGGTCCGTACCGCCTCGACGGCCAGTAACCCGCTCTCCGCCTCGCCGACAACAGTGATATCTTCCTCGCCGTCGAGAAGGAGCGCCAGCCCCTGTCGGATTACAGCGTGATCATCGACGACGAGTACCCGGGTCGCCCGTTCTCCGGCGGTCGCCGTGCGCTCCGAGGCCCGGGGGCCGCTCCGATCCACGTCCTCGAGACGAATGGTGAAGGAGCTCCCCCCGCCGGGCTTGCTGTCCACCTCCAGAACCCCGCCAATAGCGTCGATCCGGTCCCGCACCGTGACCAGCCCAAGGCCTGGACTGCTCCGCCTGCTGAGGGTGGGCTCGAGGTCAAACCCCTTGCCGTGATCTTTGACCGCAATGGTGCAGGAGTCTCTTCCCCCGACGATCCGGAGCGAAACGTCCTCGCAATCGGCATGTTTCGCTACGTTGAAGAGAAGCTCCTGCACCGCCCGATAGATTATCATCGTGGTTCGCTTCGGTAGCGTCGGCAGTTCGCCGACGGTAGAGAGATCCACCGACAGCCCGTGGGTTCTGCCCATCTGCGCCGCTAGGACCTCCAGAGCCGCGAGGAGACCTTGCCGCTCCAGGGTCGCCGGACTGAGATCGTGTGAAAGCGTACGACTTCGCTCGATTACATCGTTGAGCAACTCCGTGGCCGTTCGAAGCCGTTCGGAGAGATAGGGCTCTTCCTGAACCCCCCGGGAGGCGATATCGACGTGCACCTTCGCCCCCGCGAGGAGCTGCTGCAGATCCCCGTGGAAAACCTCCGCGATCCGCTGCCGTTCCCGTTCCTCCACTTCCGACAGCTGGAGAATGAGCTCCCTTATCCGCTCTCGCCTATCCCTTTGACTCACCATGCCCCACGAGACGAGTTCGGCGATCAGGTCGAGGATGCCGACGGTTCGGCTATCGAAGGTGGCGAGCTCTTCGGTGCCGAGAAACAGATAACCCAGGAGCTTCTGCCCCACGGTCAAGGGCCAGATTCCGTAGGATCGGATACCGACGGGATACGCCGAGTCGAAAAGCGGATCCTCAGAGGTAAGCTCATGCACGAGAGTCCGTGCAATGGCGCCGCCGGGGTCACCGAAGGCTTCCTTTTCGGGAAGATCGTGAAAGAAGAATTCTTCCTCTCCCGCCTTTCCACATTGCGGCCCGCCCCAGGAGAGGAGACCAATCGTGCCCCCTTCGGACCGCTCGTAGTGCGCATAGCAGCCGAAGCCGAGAACTTCGGTCAGTCGCACGAGCAGCTCGTTGAGCTCACTTGTACGCGTTTTTGGAATGGTCATGCAGGTCCAGACTCCACCTAATTCTAACCTACTATTTCCCCTTCGCCCTCGGCCAGTCGCCGGAAATGAGCACGCCTCCCGCTTTGACGTCGCCAAAGGGCTCTCCGTATCCTAGACAATGAGAGGAATAAGACAATGATTGCGGAAGATAAGAGAGCGTATTTGGAAGACATAGCCAATCGAATCAGGGTCTCCGCCCTGGAGATGACTACCAAGGCCGGCTCCGGGCATCCTACCACCAGTATGTCTGAGGCGGAAATCCTGAGTGTGCTCTACTTTCATCACATGCTCTACGATCCGGTAAATCCGAACTCCCTTCAGGGAGACGACTTCGTTCTATCGAAGGGTCACGGCGCGCCGGGTCTCTACGCGGCCATGGACCTGGCCGGAATGCTCCAGGGGGAGAACGTCATGGGCATCCGTGAGTTCGACAGCGCCCTGGAGGGGCACCCGGTGCCGCGGCTTCCCGGCGTCCGAGTAGGCACCGGCTCCCTTGGGCAGGGGCTCTCGGCGGGGCTCGGTCTGGCGACGGCGATGAAACTGGACGGTATCGACCGGCACGCCTACGTTCTTCTCGGCGATGGCGAGATGGCGGAAGGTAACGTCTGGGAGGCGATCAATATCGCTCCGCACCTCGGCCTGGACAACATCATCGGCATTATCGACGTCAATCGTCTCGGTCAGAGTCAGGCGACGATGTACGGGTGGGATACCGATGCGTACCGTTCGAAAATCGAAGCGTTTGGATGGTATCCGCAGGTTGTCGATGGCCATTCGGTGGAGGAGCTTTCCACCGCTTTCCAGCAGGCGGTTCACTCCGACCGGCCCTCGATGATTATTGCAAAGACCGTGAAAGGAAAAGGGGCGGACTTTCTCGAAAACGCCGACGGACGCCACGGTAAGGCGGTCTCCGAAGAGGAGCTCGAGGAGGCGAAAAGGCAGCTGAGAGCTCTTATCAAGGACGCCCCGGGGGAACCGGAGAATCAGCGTAGCCTCGAACCGATGCCCAGAACTCACGCTCCGCAGATCACCATCACCCCCGAATACACCAAGGGCGAGGAGGAAGCGACTCGCACCGCCTACGGCAAGGCCCTTGCCAAACTAGGGGAAGGCGACGAATCCTTAGTCGTCCTCGACGGGGACGTAAAAGGCTCGAGCAGAACGAAGTTCTTCTTCAAGGAATTTCCGGAGCGGAGCATCGAAGGGTACATCGCCGAGCAGAACATGATCGGCATGGCCCTGGGACTCCAGGCGAGAGGCAAGCGGCCGCACACCGCCACCTTCGCGGCCTTTCTGACACGAGCTCACGACCAGATACGAATGGCTTCCTACTCCGATGCCAACCTCACCATCGCCGGCTCCCATACCGGCGTCTCCATAGGCGAGGACGGCCCTTCACAGATGGGTCTGGAGGACAACGCGATGATGCGGGCGCTTTTCAACAGCGCCGTGGTCTCCCCGGCGGACGCGGTCTCGGCGGAGAAGCTCCTGCCCAAACTCCACCGACGGGAGGGCATTAGCTACATGCGAACCATCCGCGGGAAGACGCCGGTGCTATACGAGAACGGCGAGGAGTTCGATCTCGGGGGTTCCAAGCTTCATGGATCGACTACCGGAATCAGCGGCGCCATCGTCGCGGCGGGAATCACCGTCACTGCCGCCCTAAAGGCCCAAAAGAGCCTCGCCGCGGAGGGGATCGAGGTCGCGGTGATAGATGCCTACTCGATCAAACCGATCGACGCGAAACGGATCCGTACCATCGCCGAGAACGCCCGCTTTCTGCTTGCGGTGGAGGACCACTATCCCGAAGGAGGTCTCGGGGAAGCCGTAGCCGCGGCGGCGGAAGGTGCGGCCGCGGTCTACATTCAGGGCGTTACCAAGAAACCCCACTCCGGTCCCCCGGGGGCGCTGCTCGAGGAGCAGGGTCTTGATGCAGGGAGTATCGCGGAGCGGGTCAAAGAGCTCTCTACCGAGGTGTAACGGAACGTTCCCGAAATGCCCGATCAAGCGAGCTCACCGGGACCTGAAGACCTCGCTCACCGAGCGGTCGTAGTGAACCCGGTTTATGGTGTAGCAGAAGATCTCCGCAAGGCTCCGCACGTGAAAAAAGGGTAGGTCCGCGAACTCCTCAGTCTGGGGAATGCTGTTGGTCACCACCACCTTCTTCAGGTTGTACTCCCTGTGAAGCTGCTCGAGACGCTCCCGAGTCTCCGGTAGACAGAGGTTGTGCGAGGCGGCCATGTAGACTTCCTCTATCCCCTTCTTTGTGACCAGCTCTTGAACAAGTTCCACTACGGTCTTAGCGCTGGCGATCATATCGTCGAGCACGATCGCCTTGGTCTTGCCCCGGAAGTCGCCAATAATATCGGTGATAACGGCCTCCTCCTGCTGGGGCCGGTACTTGCTCGCAATAGCGGAGTTGATACTCATCTCCCGGCTAAAGTGCATAATGAGCTTCGTCGCCCCGGCATCGGGGGCGACGGCGATCGTGTCCTCCCGGCCACGAAACTCCTCGAACTCCCGGTTAAACATCGTGAGAGGGTCGAGCATGTTGACCGGCATGTCCGCGTAGAAGCCGTGCACCTGCGTGGAGTGGGGGTTCCAGGCGATAACGCGGTCCACCCCGGCGGCCCTGGAGAGATCGGCCATTAGCTTCGCCGTGGTCGGCTCCCGTTGGAACTTTGTCGGCTTGTCCTGTCGCGAGTAGGTGAGGTAGGGAACAACCGCGGTCACCCGGTTCGCCCCGTGCTCTCGAAAGGCTCTCGCGGCGATGAGAAGAGTGAGATAGTTGTGATTGGCGTTGTATCCGTGCGAGGGAGCGAGGAGCGCCTGGAAGAGAAAGACATCCGCCCCGCCGACGTGGTGGTCGAGACGCACCATCGTCTCGGTATCCGTAAAGTGGCGGTCAATGCTCTTGAGAAAAACGATACTCTCATCTCCACCGGCCTCCTCGAGGAGCTTCTGGTAGCAGGAGACTACCTGCTCAGCCATATAGTCCCCGTTCGCGCAGCTCGCTATGATAAGGCGGCCTTCATTGGACTCCATCCGTTCCGCCTGTTCGGTCAGGAATTGCCGGGGGTAGATAAACGCAGAGGTCTCGTTTACGTGCATCCTTCCTCCTCTAAGAGAAGCATAGGGCTCACCGCTTCCCAAGGCAAGCAGAGCGCTTAGCGCCATGGAGGGCGCTCTCTTGTTTTTGGCGTAATGAAGAAGCTACTGATCCTGCCGTTTGTCCTGATTCTTGCCGGCTGCTGGCCCTTCGCCCCGATGAGAGTATCGAGTTCTCCGAGCGCCTCAGCCGCCGGCCGGGAGGTGCTCCCTGATCGGGTGAGGGCGTCCAACGGCGCTGAAATGGATTTCCCAGATTTCACCGTTCTCGGCGATCTCCTCCGGATAGAGGGGGGCGCTGTTCTCCAAAAAGGCACGGATCATTCGCATCGTCACCGCGTGGGAGGTAATGAGTATAGACTCCCCGGGTCCCGCAATTACATCTCTTAGGAGAAAGGCGACCACCCGCTCGTAGATCTCCTCGTAGGTTTCCCCGCCCTCCGGGCGCCATCGCCAGCGTCCCTCCTTTTCCCTCGGGTAGTCCCGACGCTCAGCTATTTCCCGCTTGCTCAGACCGCTGAAGACGCCGAGCTCATGCTCCACAAGCGCTTCGTTGATCTCCACCACCACTCCCCTCTTCTCCGCAAAAGGTTTCGCTGTCTGCCGCGCCCTCGAGAGGGGAGAGGAGATGATGCGATCTATTTCCTCTGTCTGGAGGAAACGCTCGGCGATTCTTTCAGCCTGCTTCCTGCCGCGGCTGCTCAGGGGGAACTCTTCTCTGGCGGCGACTATATCGAGCCTGTTCGCCTCGCTCTCACAGTGTCTCATGACAAAGAGGCGCTTCCTTACCTCCCCCCGCACCACACGCTCCGGCAGGTTTTCGACCAAGGATTTCCACCACAAGAGCCGCTTCCGGAGCTCATCGATGGTCTCCACGTTCCGGGGAAACCACGCCGCAGGAGTGAGTCCGTAGTTGCGGTGGCTCCAGTTGACGCCCACTGAGTAGACCCCGGCCTCCCTCGCCGCCTTCGCGTCGCTGTCGGAGTCTCCCACGTATGCCGCGGCCAGGGGAGCCACTTCGAGACGCTCGAGAGCTCGGAAGAGCCCCGCAGGATCCGGTTTTCTCGGATAGATATCATCCTCGCCCAGGACCACGTCAAAGAGCTCCTTGGCTTGCCAGCGGTTGAGCACCGTATGGATAAGGCGACTGGAGTTGTTGCTCACAATTCCCGTGGCGATCCCCAGGGCGCGAAGCTCCCGGACCACGTCGAGGGCACCTTCGTACTCCTTAACCAGTTCCGAGCGCTCGGAGAGATAGAAGTAAAACTCCTCCTTGAGCGCCTCGAGGAGCTCCGGCTCCTTCCTGCCGGAGTGGTAGGCGAAGCGCTCGGTGGTCTCGAACTGCATTCCGTAGAGAATTCCCGCATCGTCGGTTGACGGCAGCCCGCGTTCCCGGAGGGCGTCATTGGTTGCGTGTTGGACCGCCTCGATGGAGTCCGCGATAGTGCCGTCGAAGTCGAAAAGAACCGCGAGTCTCTGAGCCATTTGCTCCAAGCGATACTCGAAGGGGGCGCACGGTGTCAACGGTGCTTACGGCACCCGGCACCGGCTGCCGCGGCCGCAAAGGCTGCCGCCGCCGCGACGCGCTTTTAGTATCAACAAGCTTCTTGATACCGCCCTTATCCTCTCAGGGCGATCCACGCCGCCATGCGGCCGGAGTCTGGCCCCTCCCGTCGGTAGGAGTGAAACCGTCGGTCTCGAATCGTGTCAAACTCCGCAACCGTGATCGCCCGCGCCTCCACCCCCGCCTCCAGCAGCTGTCGTCGGTTGACCTCCGCAAGGTCCAGGAGCGCGTGTCCCTCCCGCCCGGAGGGTTTCATACAGTCGGGGTAGTTCCTTAACGCCTCGACCACCTCGCTCCCCACTTCGTAGCTCTCCCTCCCGGCGCAGGGGCCCACCCAGGCGCGCAGGGCGGCGGGGCGGACACCGTACTCCCGGCGGAGCGCCCGCACCGCCTCCCCGGCGGCTCCCGCGGCGGTTCCGCGCCAGCCGGCGTGAGCTGCGGCAATGGCTCCCACCACCGGGTCGAAGAGCAGCACCGGGCAGCAGTCGGCCACGGAGAGCAGTAGAGCCCGAAAGGGCCGGTCCGAGATGAGAATATCCGACTCCGGCAACTGCCGGTGGCCCAAGGCGCGCCAGAGCATCGGAGGTTGTTGCGCCGCCCCGTCGGAGACCGTCACGCCGTGGACCTGCCGCTGGAGGACCAAGCTCTCCGGCGGCAGGCCGAGGAGCCGCGCCAACGCTTGCCGGTTGGCCGCCACCGTTGCAGCTCCGTGCCGCACCGTGGGAGTGACCGCGAAGCCAAAAGGGCCGAAGGCGCTTCCTCGATTGGCCAGGGTGATCCCGGCACTCAGTCGGGGAGAGTCGACAAAGGAGAGGTACGCCACGGGGCCTCTGGTGCGGAATTGCATTGGGTGAGTATACTCGGA
The DNA here is from genome assembly GCA_046540995.1 of Spirochaetaceae bacterium. Classification (GTDB taxonomy): domain Bacteria; phylum Spirochaetota; class Spirochaetia; order DSM-27196; family Alkalispirochaetaceae; genus CAYZHV01. The sequence continues at coordinate 14,472 of JBKHED010000026.1, forward strand.
GGCGAGACCGATCATCCATACCGTTCCCGCCCAACAGATTGTTATTCGGAACGATTATTAATAGAATAGGAACGTCATCTTTGAGTAGGAGTGTCTAATGGCCCTGTGCAGAAGCGTTATGCAGGAAACGCTCGACAAGACCCCGGGAGTGTACTGCATTCAGTTCGATCCGATACACCGCAACCTGGTATGGCGCTACAAGCAAGCTGAATTGCCCGAAGGCACCCTTCCCACCGAGGAGCTTTTGGCACTTATCGGGGAGAACATCAGGGAGTGCAGCCTCGCCCGACCCGAAGCGACTCCCCACATGTGCCACTCCTGCCGGATCCAAAAAGCCAACCGCCAGGGCTGTCCCCACCTGCGCCATCTCGCGGAAGAGGGGATGATTACCGTCTACTCTACCGAAGGGTGCCCGCCTCCGGAGGTGTGCGACTCCCTCTCGACCACACTCCTGCCGGTACAGGTCGGCCTATCAGGGAGTAACGGAGGCGCCGGGGTCTCACCCAGCGCGGAGGAGCAGTCGCCCGCGCCGGAGACGGCGGTCACAGCACGGTCTCAACCGCCCGAATCCTCAGCGACGAAAACCGGACGTCCCGTCCACCGGCGGCTGACGCTGTCCGAGCGTCTCGCAGCGCTCCCCCTGGAGCCTCTATCGGTGGTAGTGACCTTTCTTTCCACTGCGCTCGGCCTCGTCCTCGAGCGCACCATCGGCATGGGTGCGGCCGCGATCGGCGCCTACCTTGTCGCTTATCTTTCCGGCGGATACTTCGGCTTACGAGCCGGTATCGAGTCTCTCAAGCAACGGCAAATCGATATCGATCTTCTCATGATCCTCGCCGCTTTGGGCGCGGCGCTCATCGGCGCGCCCTTTGAAGGGGGCCTTCTTCTCCTTCTATTCTCCCTTTCCAACGTACTCCAGGACTTTGCAATGGACCGCACCCGGAACGCGATTCGCTCGCTCATGAAGCTCAGGCCCGCCCGGGCGGAAGTGCTCGAAGATGGCGAGCGGAGGCAGATCTCCGTTGAGTCGGTGGGGATCGGCGATCTCTTCTTTGTAAAGCCCGGAGATCGGGTACCCCTGGACGGGACAATTCTCTCAGGAGAAGCGGCGATGGACGAGTCTCTCCTAACCGGCGAGTCCCGGCCGACTCGCAAGGGCCCCGGAGACCGGCTCCTCGCCGGATCCATAAACACCAACGGAAGCCTCCAGGCGGAAGTAACGCGGACCGCCGGCGACTCGACCATCGCAAAGATCATCCGCCTCGTGGAAGAGGCGCAAGGCCGGAAGGCGAAGACCGAACGGTTCCTCGACACATTTGAGCAGTACTACGCGATCTTCGTTATCCTTCTCACCATCGCCTTCGCCGCGGCGCCGGTGCTCCTCTGGAGCGAGCCGTTTACCACCGCCTTCTACCGGGCGATCACCGTCATGGTGGCAGCGAGCCCTTGCGCCCTGATCATTAGCACTCCAGCCTCGGTGCTCTCGGCAATCGGTGCCGGGGCAAAGCGCGGAGTCCTATTCAAAGGAGGCGTCTACGTCGAGCAGGCCGGTACCGTTAAGGCGATCGCCTTCGACAAGACCGGAACCCTCACCTACGGCAAACCTGAGCTCACCGATGTCGTGAGCTTCGACAACGGGGTGAGCGAGGACGAGATCGTTGCCCTGGCGGCCGCGGTGGAGCAGCACTCCGAACACGTACTCGCCAAGGCGACGGTAGAGGCGGCGCGAGGGCGCGGTGAGGCGATCCTGGACGAGAGTGTCGCCTTTGAGGCGGTGGCCGGAAAGGGCGTGGAGGCGACGGTTGACGGCAGGCGAATCAGGATCGGCGCTCCAGCCTACTTCGATAACCTCGAAATCAGCAACAAGGCCGCCGCGGATCGAGACGTCCATCGCCTCCGCCGGGAGAGCAAGACCGTCGTCGCTGTCACCGAAATGGAGGGGGATTCCGCCGGACGAATCCTCGGTCTCGTCGCCTTCGCCGACAGGCTGCGGCACAACGCCCGGGAGGTGGTCGCGGAGCTACGACGTCTCGGCATCGGCAAGATCGTAATGCTCACCGGCGACAATGACGAGACCGCCCAGGCGATCGCCCGAGAGGTGGGGGTGGATGAGGTCTACTCACAGCTGCTCCCGGAAGAAAAGCTCGCGGCGATAGAGGAACTCGAGGCGAGGCACGGCTCGGTGGCGATGATCGGCGACGGGGTGAATGACGCCCCATCCCTTGCCCGAGCCACCCTCGGCGTGGCAATGGGCGCAGGCGGCACCGACGTCGCCCTGGAGACCGCGGACGTGGTGCTCATGGCGGATGAGCTCGAACAGATACCCTACCTCGTGGCGCTCAGTCGCCGGACCAGGCGGACCCTGATATTCAACCTAGGTCTCGCGGTGACGCTCATTCTCATGATGATCGGAGGGATTGTTCTCTACAGTCTGCCGCTGCCCTTAGCGGTGATAGGGCACGAAGGCGGTACCGTTCTCGTCTCCTTAAACGGCCTGCGGCTCCTGCTCTACCACCCCTCCCGTGCACGGCAGTCGGGGCAGTAACCGAAGACCTCTATCCGCTGACGGACCACTTCAAAATCGGTGTGCTCCCTAACGTGCTGGAGAAGATGCTCTTCCAGATCCTCGGGAATCTCGATATCGTAAATGGCACCGCAGGACTCACAGACAAAGTGCACGTGAGGCTTGATCTTCGCCTCGTACCGATCAAAGGTGCTTCCGAAGTCGAGGCGCTCCACCAGACCCTGTTCCACGAGAATGTTTAGGTTGCGGTAGACGTTTCCCAAGGAGAGACTCGGAAACTCGCCCTTGAGCTGGTCATAGACCCAGTTCGCCGTCGGATGAGCCCGGGTCTGCCGGAGGACCTCGAGGATTCGGTCACGTTGCTTGCTTTTTCGCAGTTTCTTTTCCACCATTTGACTAATACAGTAGGGTATACAGACGGAACCCCTGCGTCAATTGCTACGGCAGTATTGACAAAAAGGGCAAAGTAGGTCATTCTGCGCCCACGCTTTAGGGGGCGTGGCGAAGTTGGTTATCGCGCCGGCCTGTCAAGCCGGAGATCGCGGGTTCGATCCCCGTCGCTCCCGTTCTGAGCAATCCTAACAGAGAGCAAGCGCTCATCCACAAACCCCGATCGGGATCGTTTCGAAGCGCCAGTCGAGACGGACTCAGGTTGGGGTTTTTTGTTGCAGGGAGGATTGGCAGGCGAGCAGCTCCGGTGAGATCGGCAAGAGATCGAGCAACTGCCTAAATTGCCATCAGGAAGGGGACTTTCTCCGGAGCGATCTCGAAGACGTCGTTATCCGCGATCGACTCCAGCCACTCCTTATAATCTACGGTTATGCGCTCCTGCATGGTGATCCGCAGGAATATGGGCGAGTACCGGATATGTTCTAACGTAACCTGCTCTTCCCCGTCGACAGCTACAACTTCGAAGTAATCCTCATCCCTGGAAGAGTGGCCGAACGCCTTAAACCAGTGGCCCACTTCCATACTTGTAATGTAGGCAGCCTTTCCGGTACTGTCAATTCCGTGCGACAGGCGACCTCGGTGATCCTCGCCCTTCTGGGCCTCGTGCTGATTTGGCTCCCCGCCGCCTTTGGGGGCGGACCGTTTCGGTCGTCCGGAGCTCTCTTGAGTAACGTCCTCGCCTCCCTGGGGCTGCTCCTCCTTCTTGGATTGCTCTACAGGCTCAAACGGCGAAGGTAAGAAAGGAAGAGTATGCCCGAGCTTCTCGGTACCACGCTTCTGGTAATCTTTTACCTCCTCTTCCCGGGAGTCATTCTCTATCTTGCGAAGGTCGTGAAGCCGTTGCGGGACATCAACCCGATTATTCTTGCCTACGCCTTTGGTCTACTTCTCGGTAACATTCAAATCCTCCCGACCTACGCCGCCGGCGTACAGGATCTGGTCTCCAGCGTGAGCGTAGCGCTTTCCATACCGCTTCTCCTCTTTACCGTACACACCGCTCAGTGGAAGAACCTTGGAGGAAAGGCGGGGCTCTCCCTCCTCCTCGCGGTTATCGCTATTTCGACAACCGTCTCCGCCGGGCACCTCATCTTTCGCTCGTTCGTTCCCGACAGCGCCGCTCTCTCGGGGATGCTCATGGGAGTCTACACCGGAGGCACCCCAAACCTCGCGGCGATACGCACGGCCCTCGGCGTGGACACCACCATCTATCTCACCGTCCATACGGCGGATCTCATTATCGGCGGCATTTATATTCTCTTCGTCATTACCATCGCCAAGCCGCTGTTCAAGACAATTCTCCCGGAGACGATCCTGGCGGACCACGATGAGCGCATGGAAATCCGTGACAGCCAGACCACCTACCGGGATGTCGTCGCCCGGCGAAACGTCGGTAAGTCGGTCGCCTCTCTGCTCCTGGCGATGGCGATGGTGGGCGTCAGTCTCGCCGTGGCCTCCCTCTTTCCGGCGAACGCCGAGAGCATCGTGGTCATTGTCTCTCTCACCACCCTGGCCATCGCCGCCTCCTTTATACCCCAGGTGCGCCACATGCCCACGAGCTTCAAAATCGGGGAGTTTGTTATCCTAGTCTTCTCCCTGGTGGTCGGCTCCATGGCGGACCTGCAACGCATGCTCGTTGCCTCACCGGCGATTCTCCTCTTCGTCGCCTTTGCCGTCTTCGTATCCCTTGGCCTTCACCTACTTCTCTCGAAGCTCTTCGGCGTCGACGTGGACACCATGCTTATCACCTCGGTTTCGGCGATTTGCTCGCCCCCCTTTGTCGGTATGGTCGCCATCTCCCTGCGAAACCGGCAGGTTATCGCCGCGGGCATAACTACCGGGATTATCGGCTACGCCATCGGGAACTATCTCGGTATCTTCACCGCCCTCTTTCTCGAACGGTTCTTCTGAGCGATGCGCGGTTTCTGGTCCACCCTTCCCCGCCCTATTCGCATCCTCGCTCCCATGGAGGACGTCACCGACCACGTCTTTCGAGACCTCACCGCCACTCTCGGAGGACCGGACGTCTTTTTCACCGAGTTCATCCTCGCCGATGCGGTAGCGGGAGTGAATTCAGGCGCCGGCCCATCCCTTCCGGGGCGCCTACGCCGGGGGCGCCTCGACCATCCCCTGGTGGCGCAGATTTGGGGCACGAAGCCCGAAACCTACCGCGCCGCTGCCGAAAACCTGCGCCGCCTCGGTTTTGACGGCGTGGATATCAACATGGGCTGCCCGATCCGCAAAATCCGCAAGCGCGGCGCCTGCTCCCAGCTCATCGCCAATCCGGGGCTGGCGGCGGAGCTCATCCTCGCCGCCAAGGAAGGGGCGGGCGAGCTACCGGTGAGCGTCAAAACCCGCATCGGCCTCGATAGGCCGATCACCGAAGAGTGGTGCGGCTTCCTCTTAGAGCAGGGAATAGACGTGCTCACCGTCCACGGTCGCACCGCCGATGAGATGTCCGAGGGCCGCGCCCGCTGGGAGGAGATTCGCAGGGTCGTTCGCCTGCGGGACGCCGGGAGCTATCAGACCTTCATCGTGGGCAACGGCGGTGTTCGCCACCACGGGGAGTTTCTCTCCAAGGCTCGCCGTTACGGCGTTGAGGGAGTCATGGTAGGGCGCGGGATCTTCGAGGACCCCTACATCTTCGCCGGTGGTGGAAGGCTACGTCGCTTCCGTCATCGCTCCCGAGAGGAGAAGCTCACCCTCCTCCTCCGCCACATCAAGGCGTTCGAGAGCGCCTGGGAGCGGGAGCGCAACTACGAAGTACTCAAGAAGTTCTACAAGGTCTATCTAACCGGCTTCGAGGACGCAGAGGAGATACGCTCTCGCCTAAACGAGACACACGACTTAGAGAGCGCCGAGGAGATTGTCCGCCAGGCAGTGGACAGTAGCTAGCCCATGAGCCGCTTTATGAGGTTGAGTGCCTTCTTGCTGTAGGGCGGATACTTCATCGGGATGTCGAGCCAGGTGGCGTGGGAGAGAATACTCTTCTCATGGGTAAAGGCGTCAAAGCTCGCCTTACCGTGGTAGTTCCCCAGGCCGCTTTTGCCCACACCGCCGAAGGGGAGCTTCGGGTTCGCCACGTGGAGCACCGTGTCATTGATACTTCCTCCGCCAAAAGAGAGCGAACCGACCACCCGTTCTTCTGCCTCCTTGCTGCTCGAGAAGAGGTAGAGTGCCAGGGGTCTCGGTCGAGCCTGGAGCTCGCTAATGGCGACGGTAAGGGAGCTGTAGCTGATCACCGGAAGGATCGGGCCGAAGATCTCCTCCTCCATGAGGCTCGTCTCCCACCCCGGGAGACGAATCGCCGTCGGGGCGATGTAACGTTCCTCTCGGTCGTGCACTCCACCGTAGATGAGCTCACTGTTGGGCTGCGCTCGGGCGGCCTCGAGGAGACTTGCGAGCCGGTCAAAATGGGCCTGGTTGATAATTCTCGCGTAATCAGGAGAGCGCCTCGGCTCCTCTCCGTAGAACTGCTGCACAGCCTCACGCAACTCGGCGACAAAATCCTCCGCTACCGCCTCGTGGACGTAAACGAAATCCGGAGCCACGCAGGTCTGCCCCGCGTTCATGTACTTTCCCCAGGTGATTCGCTTCGCCGCAACCGTTAGATTCGCGTCGCTGTTCACTATGGCCGGGCTCTTACCCCCGAGCTCCAAGGTCACCGGCGTGAGGTTTTGCGCCGCCCCGGCCATCACCTTCTTTCCTACAGTAGTGCTCCCGGTAAAGAAAATCGTATCAAAGGGCATGGAGACCAGGGCCGAGGCGATATCCCCGTTCCCCTCCACGACGTCTAGGTAGGCGGGTTCAAAGGTCGCGGTGACGAGCTCCCTGAGCACGGCGCTGGTGGCCGGAGCGTGCTCCGAGGGCTTGAGGATCGCCGTGCAACCCGCGGCGATCGCACCGATAAGGGGCGCCACCGCGAGCATAAAGGGGTAGTTCCAGGGGGAAAGGATGAGCGCCACACCGAGGGGCTCAGGGATTACGCGGCTGCTGCTCGGAAAGTGCACCAGGGGCGTCGAAACGCGCCGCGGCCGTGCCCAGCGGCCTAGGCGCCTCCTCACAAACTTGATTTCGTCGTAGAGAAGGGCAATCTCAGAGGTAAAGCTCTCGAACTCGCACTTTCCAAGGTCTGCAGCGAGAGCCTCGAGGATTGCCTCCTCCCGAAGCCGTATCGCCTCCGAGAGCCGCTGGAGCTGGCGCTTTCTAAAGGCTAGGGACCTCGTCTCCCCGGATAGATAGTACTCTTTCGACTGATCAAGCCTTCTTCTCAGAACAGCCGTCGCCGCCTCGTCGCTCATGCCACCTGTCCCGTCCTCAGGAACCTCGTTAGCTCAATGTCACTATAATTGTTGACTACGTAGTCCGCCAACTCGAGCTCGCGGGGAGAGCCAATGCCTACAGTCCCGGCCCCGGCGGAACGAGCTGCCTGAATCGCCGAGTGTTCATCCTCGAAGACCACGGTCTCTTCCGGCTCCACACCAAGCTCTCTGGCTACTCTCTCGTAGAGCGCAGGGGTCGGCAACTCGAAGTCGTGCTCTTCTCCAACCACTACGGCGTCAAAGAGCTCTCCCATATCGAGAGACTCGATCACTTTGCGTCCCGCTGGAGCGGCGGTTCCGATAGCGGTCAATACTCCGTGGGCCCGAAGCTCGATAACAAACCCGATTGCCCCGGGATAAAAGTCCTCAGTCTCCATGGCGGAGATGAAATGCTCATACTTTCGTTGCTTTTCTTCGAGGAGCGCCTGCTTCTCCGCCTCCGTGGCGGCCACGCCGTTCTTACGAAGTATCGCCTCCAGAGTATCCCAGTCAGATCTCTCACCGGCTGCCGGCTCCCAGGAGCGTTCCGCGCAGAGCACGCGCCACGCCTTCAAGTGGTACCGCTGGGTCACCACCAGCACCCCGTCGAGATCGAAGATCGCTGCCTGTATATTCATGAGCGTTAAGATATGGCTCCAGGGGCGAGGTGGCAACAGCTATTGCACCGGAATAGCGCGAAGCCCCCCGGACTTTGCATAGTCGATAATCTCGGCGTCCGCGGTCACCAGACTTCCGCGGAGCGCCCGGGCGGTGGCGCAAATGACTCGGTCCGTCTCATCCCCGGGAAAGTTCGCCAGCGAGAGGCTTTCGAGGGCGACTCTCGGGTCAAGCTCCGCTATCTGCAGCCCCGGGGTGTTGAGGAGGGTTTCAAAGAGATCCGAAAGAGGCAGATCGAGTCGGAGACGACCATCTCCATTCAACCGACTCAGCTCGAAGAGGGAGATAGAGGCGATTCGCAAGCTCCCGCGCTGAGACGCCTGTTCGATGTAGGGATATGCCACGGACTCGGTGAGACGAGACTCCCCGGCCAAAAGCCAGATGGCGATGTGCGTGTCCAGAATGACCACGGCCCTACTCTCTCAGGATCCGTGTATCGTAGTGAATAGATCCGCGCAGAGCTCCTGCCAGGGGCGTCCGAGGAGTCTCCTCGACCGGTACGAGTTGCGCCACCGGCGTCCCATGCTTGGTAATCACCACCCGTTCATGGGTGTCCCGAACATGGTCCATAAGCCCGAGACAGAGCGCCTTAAAGCGGCCCGCGGCAATCTCCATTCAGCAGCCTCCCAGTTTCCAATCTGCTAAATGAACCATGGCGTCCATCATCTGTTACATGCGGCATCGGGAGCATCACTACCCTCAGCCGTTTTATATCTATAGTCATAATACCATAGTCATAACGGTCAGTCAACAAGAATCGTCTCATCTCCCGCCAGATTCGCGCAGAACACTCTCTACTGGTTAGCGGCGTTCCTGGTTTCCGCCTCTCGCCGTAGTCGGCGGCGCTCCAGGGCGTTAATCACCAACATCTGCAGCCTATTCTCGATATTCGCAAAACTGGTATCCGGATCGTAGTCCAGGGAGAGTATCTGAATGCTCGGATGGATTCGTTTGATTCGCTTCAGCAGACCCCGACCGGTAACGTGGTTCGGCAGGCAGCCGAAGGGCTGAATAATCACAAAGGAGTCGATCCCGAGCTCGGCATTGTGGAGGATTTCGCCCGCGATCATCCACCCCTCTCCGGAGGTGAAGGTGTCGTCAATAAGGGGTCTCGCGTGGGCCGCCACCTCCGGCAGCCGCGCCTTCGGCTCGTGAAGCGGGTGAGCCGAGGCAATGTCGTCAACCTTCTTTAGGGCGTGGTCGAATAGAGAGTCCGTAACGGTGTTGAACACCCGCTCCAGGAAGGGATAGCGGACGTGGAAGCGCTCCTGCTCGCTCTTCATCCGCATAAAGTCCCGGCGAAAGACGTCGAGAATGTGCGGCAAGACCACCTCCATTCCGTTAGCCTCGAGGTACCGCTCTACATCGTGGTTACCCCCGCGGTGAAAGTTCATAAGGAACTCCCCGATCACGAAGACCCGGGGACGCTCCTCCTCTCTGACAATTTCGATCTCCCCAAACGCCTCTACCGCCTCCTCGAAAGCCGAGAGCGCCCGACGAGTCGACCCTTCCAAGGCTTCGGCGATTCGGTCGATATGTGCCTCGAAGAGCTTGTCCGTCTCCCCGCCGTTAACCTCGTAGGGGCGAATTCGGCGGCGCAGATCCTCGAGGGCATCGATAATCGCGAGCCCCCAGAGCATCCGAAGCTCGAACCGCGTACCGAGCTTGAAGGCGGGATGCATGTTTTTGGTGTCCTCGTCGGTGGTGATAATCGGCACCTGCTCGTACCCCGCCTCATCCAGCGCCTTTCTGGCGAGGCTCGCGTAGTGAGCAAGACGACAGTCACACTGCGCCTTCGCCAAGCCGCAGACCACCTGCTCCGGCCGGTACCTGCCGGACTCGAGCACCTTCAACGTCTCACCAATATTGATCTGCGCCGGAAAGCACATGTCGTTGTGGACAAACTTCTTTCCCAGGGCGATGGCACGCTCGTCCGCCAGCGGCAGCGGCTCGATCCGGTACCCCTCCTTGCGAATCGCCGCGGAGGCGATCCGGGCAAACGCCTCGGAGACGTTGGGAGCGAGAATCACCTTCTCCTTCCGGTGGGACCTCTCATATTTGATCGCATAAGGATCCTCGAGTCGCTTAGGCGCAAAGCTCGTTCTCTTCTCCCGGCGACTCCGAACGGTCTCGATAAAGGAGCGCACCCTAATCTGAATCGGCCCGTCCGCGTCGCTCTCATCGAGCTTGAGCGTCAACGGTTCTCTCCCGGAAGCGGTGCGCATGATACGAATCACCTCGTCCGTCAGAACCGCGTCATGGCCGCAGCCGAAGCTAACGATCTGCACTAGCTCCAGTTTCGGGTGCTGCGCCACCTTCACCGCCCCGGAGAGCATCCTAACGTGGAAGTTTATGGTCCCTTCCGCCCGTATCCCGGTGTGGTCCACATCATCGAGGCCGGGAAGGGCGTCCAGGGGGATCACCGGTATTCCCTGACTTGTAAAGAAGCGACTCACCGAATGGCTTACTAGGGGATCACTGTGGTAGGGACGTCCGGCGAGGACCACCGCGAAATCGCTACCCGACACTCCTTCCAGGATCTGCGACGCCTCCTCCCGCAGGGAGGCCGAGAAGCTACGTTGCACCCGGTCCGCCTGAGACAACGCGGCCTGCACATGCCGGGGCGGCGTGCCGAAGGTTGCCGCCATAAAGTCCGCGAGCTGCCGCTCCCGGGTGCGTTCGTCGAGCCAGTGAAAGATCGGTTTGTCGAAGGGAATGCCGTGTTTTTCGGTGGGCTCGTTGCTCACGTCGAGGACCATCGGGTATCCTTTTACCACGGCGCAGAGGTGGTCACTCCTGAGGCTACCGTTCTCCGGCGGCATCCGGTTCATAATCGGCATGAAAATGCGGTCTACCCCCGCGGAAGTTAGCTCTTCAATGTGGCCGTGGGCGAGCTTTGCTGGGAAGCAGATCGTATCGGACGGAATAAGAGCGATGCCGCTTTCGTAGAGCGCCCTACTGCTCGGCTTCGAAAACCGCACTTGAAAACCGAGGGCCCGAAAGAAGGTCGACCAGAAGGGACCGGAGTTCCAGAACTCCAGTACCCGGGGAAGTCCTAGGGTGAGATCCTTCCCCGGCTCGATCGGCTCCACGGGATACTCCCTAAAGAGCAGCCTCTCTCGTTCTGAGAAGAGGTCAGGAGCCCCTCGGAGTCGCCGCTCCGCCTCCTTGAGGCGGTTTCTCGTCTCCAGATCGCCGAGCTCTCCGACCACCTCACCCCGCTCGCATCGGTTGCCGGTGACAAAGGTGGTGCCGTCGGAAAAGCGGATCAGCGTTCGGTTGCAGTTGTTGGTGCAGAAGGGGCAGAGGTGGTTGTTCTCCTTCTCATAGCTGAACGACTCGAGAGCCTCGAATCCGGGGAAGCGGCTTTCGCCGGCGGTCCCCTGCCCTCTCATGTGTCGCTTGGTAAGCAGGGCGATGCCGACCGCCCCCATCTCTCCGGGATAAGGCGCTCGCAGTCCCTCAATGCCGGTGTACTGCTCAAAAGCTCGGAGCACCGCGTCATTCTTAAAGGTGCCTCCCTGGAGCACCACTTTGTCTCCGAGAGCACTCATGTTGGAGACCCGGACGACCTTGGTAAAGACGTTCTCGATAATGCTCCGACAGAGCCCCGCCATAATGTCGTTCGGTCCTTTTCCGTTCTTCTGCTCCGTTATAATCGAGGAGTTCATAAAGACCGTGCATCGGGAGCCTAGCCTACTCGGATTAGTCGCCGCAAAGGCTCTCGGCGCGATCTCATCCACGGGGATCCCCAGGGAGCGGGCAAAGCTTTCGAGAAAGGAGCCGCACCCCGCGGAGCACGCCTCATTGAGAGTAATGCCGGTGACGATATCGTTTGAGACGGAAATCGCCTTCATATCCTGGCCGCCGATATCGAGAATAAAGGTCGCCCCGGGAAGGTAGTGCATCGCCGCTTCGGCGTGGGCCACGGTCTCCACGGTGTGGTAGTCGGCCCTAAAGGCCGCAGCAAAGAGCTTCTCTCCGTAGCCGGTGGTACCGATGCCGAGAACCTTCAGGGCTATTCCCCGCTCATTCCAGCGCCGGTAAACCGAAAGAAGCCCCTCCTTGAGTACCTGTAGGGGTTCGCCGTCGTTGTTCGCATAGAAGGAGTCAATGACCTGCTCCTCCTCGTCGAGAAGAACGAGCTTGCTCGTCGTAGAGCCCGCGTCGATGCCGATGTAGACCCCCAACTCGCTCCCCTCAGGCAGCTCCGGATGCTCAATCCTCCCGAGACGGTGACGTTCCTGAAAGGTTAGACGTTCCTCCTCGCTTTCGAAGAAGCGTTCCAACCGGTTCTGCCCTCGGGCCGTCAGCTCCGCCTGATACTGTTTCAGCACCCCGGGAGCCGCAGCCCCGAGATAGGTCGACTCCCAATCGGCGAACATTGTCCCCACCGAGAGAGCCGCTCCGTAGGCGACGAGAGTCTGCGGCGATTCCGGCAGGATCTGCTCCTCCTCCCGAAGCCCCAGCCGCTCAGCGAAGACCCGTACCAGAGTCCCGTTGAAGGTAAGCGGACCACCGACGAAGATCACCGGCCGGGTAATCTCCAAGCCCTGGGCGAGGCCCCCGATCGTTTGCCGGGCGATCGCGTGACAGGTAGAGAGGGCGATATCCTCACGGCTTACCCCCTGATTGAGCAGCGGCTGGATGTCACTCTTCGCGAATACGCCGCAGCGACCGGAGATGTCGTAAACCCGGGTTCCCCGAGCGGCGTACCGATCAAACTCCTCCACCGGAATCTGCAGGAGCGAAGCGACCTCGTCGATAAACGCTCCCGTTCCCCCGGCGCAGCTGCCGTTCATCCGCATGTCCGACGCGATAAGCTGCCGGCTCTCCGGATCGTAGTGGAAGAAGACAACCTTGGCGTCCTGCCCTCCGAGCTCAATGGCGACCCGCGTCTGCGGGTAAAACTCCCGGACGGCAATGCTATTAGCCACGACTTCCTGAATGTAGAAGGCGCCGATAGCTTCCGCTAAGCCTCTCCCGCCGCTACCGCAGACCGCGCAGCGAAGCTCCCTGTCGGAAAACCGCCCGTGCACATCCTCCAAGAGCCCTCGAAGCGTTTCCGCCTGCCGGGCGCCGTGGCGTAGATAGGTGGAGAATTTGAGTGATCTATCTCTCGGATCGACCACCGCCGCCTTTACGGTGGTAGAGCCGACATCCAAGCCAAGCCAGAGGCCGTGACTCATAGGGCAATTCCTGATTTTAGTCTGGGTGGGCTACAGCGTAGTCAGTTGCAAAAAACTCTAACAGCGAGAATAAGCCAAACGGCTTAGGGGGTCAAGAGTGGCGCTCGATCAGCTCCTGATAGAGCTTTTCGAACTCCGCGGCTACGGTTCGCCCGTCAAAGCGGTTGCGAAACGCAAAGGATCTGCTCCGAAACTCTCCGTAGAGCTCGTCCTCTGAGGCGATCCGAACCATGTTCGCGGCCAAGCTCTCCACGTCTCCCCGGGGAAAGAGCAAACCGTTGCCGTCGAGAAGCTCCCGAATGCCGCGGACGTCCGGAACGACGATCGGCACACCGGAGCAGATCGCCTCGATCACCGTCATCGGCTGGTTCTCGGTCACCGAGGCGGTAACGAACGCCCGGGCGTGCTGGATAAGTCCGCTCCGCAGGAGCTCCTCATGCGGTATGCGTCCGAGAAAGTGGACGTGCTTACGCAGCTTGAGGCGACGGGTCTGATGCTCGAAACGCTCCTGACCGGGACCGGTACCAACTATAAATAGATGGGCGTCAGAAACCTGTTGCACCACGTAATGCATCGCCGAGATGAGCTGGTCCACGGATTTCTCCGCTCCCAAGCGCCCGACAAAGAGGAAGGAGCGATTGTTAAAGGGAGGGAAATTTCGACTCGTTTCCTCCATACTCGCATACTCCTCGAACCGGGAGATATCAACACCGTTGGAGATGTGGCGAATATCCGCCCCCGGATAGTGCTCCTCCAGCTCCTCGCAGGCGTAGTTGCTCGGCCCGGTCATTACGTCGCTCCGCCGGATATACGGCTTGAAGTACTCCCAGGCGATCGCCTGAAAGACCGGAATAAGAAGGTTGAACTTCGCAAAGTACTTAATGTAGGTCGGCTCGTGCAGCATCGTGTGAAAGGTGTGCACGATCGGGAGGTCGAGCTTTCTCGCTCCCCTAATCGCCGCCGCGCAGAGCAACCACGGTCCGGTAATGTGGACCAGGTCCACCTCTTCCTTCCTGAGGACCGTCACCACGTGCCTGCTCCAGGGAAGGCTCGTCCGCATACCCGGATAGATCATCGACTCGCTCGAGTCGATGTAGTAAACCGGAATGACTCCGTGGATGAAGGGCTCCTGAAACTCCTTTGTCTTGGGTGCAATGAACACCACCCGGTGTCCCCGGGCGATCAGGTTTTCCGCCAGATTTACCGAGGACGTGATAACACCGTTAACAGTGGGGTAGAAGATCTCAAAGGCGAACGCAACGGTCATGGGCTAAGAGTATAGCAGCCCAGGGCCGAAGGCGAAACACCGGAGCCCGGGGAGGGCTCTTTCTCCCCGCGCCCCGCCACATCCCGGCTCCCGCCGCCAGGCGGGAGCTACCAGCCCAAGCTCACCGACAGCACCCACTGGAGATCGAATTTCCAGTCGTGGGCAAAGTCAAGCTGCGTATCCTCCGGCAGCACCGAGGCGAAGCGGTTCTGCATAAACTGAAAAGAGACCTCCGAGCTTATCGAAAGGCTCGGCTCCTCTTCTTCGTTGAAGCCCTCCCAGAACCACGGTTGCACTTCGCCGTAGACCGTGGCGACAACTTTGTGCTGCGGATCGGAGCCCGAAGGGGCCTGTTCTTCCGCCTCAGCCTCCGTCAAGGCGCGCCTTTCGTCATAGGTCGACGAGAGAAGAGCGTTTATGGGATTCTCTCCGTCCACTTCGTAGTAGGTGGTGAGACCGTATCTGTACCTGTTTACTCGCTGGTAGTTGAGATCGAGCCAGAGCAGGGCAAAGTCGTTGCCGCCGTAATGGCCCATGGGTCGATCGTAGTAGACGCCGCTTCGACCAACGCCGTGCTCCGCCTGCACGTAACGCCGAACGGTGATGCTCGTCAGCGGATGGTTGTGTATGTACATCCACTTGGTTGAGTAGATCCCTTCGAGGGTGCCGGAAAAGAACCCTTTTGCCAGCGGCTGCCGGTAGTCGAGTCCTGCCAAATAGATAATCGCGTTTGGCTCGTCAGAGAGATCCGTATCCTCCAGGGGCGAGGTCCACTGGTCCGGGGAGATGGCGGCATAGAGGTTGAGGCCGGGTGTTATGGCAAGATCAAACTCATAGCTCATGTGGGTGTTCCCAACGTTCCGGGTGTTCGTGTAGAGATTGTGATAGAGGTAGAGCGGGTTGAAGTGCCTGAGCTCAACGCGGTCCCTTCCGAAAATGATCCCTTCCGTCGCAGCCAAGGTAAGACGATTCCAGAGGCGCACTTCGAACCGATGGGCTATGAGGTTCTTCTCCTCTTTGTCCGGCTCGTAGACCGAAATGTCATCTTCGTCTTCTGCCTCACCGTCGAAATCCGCGTCATAGGTGTAGTTCACAAACTCCCGTTCGCTGGAAACAATATGCGGATCGAGACTGAGCCAAAGAGCGGAGAACTTGAAGTTCCGCCAGAACGTGGAAAGGCGAGCGTAGTCGTGGGGAGCGCTGTAGCCACTTATATAGAGGTTACCCGTACGGCCGTTACCCCAGTCCAGAGCGTCTCGACCCACCTGAAGATTCCACCGGTCACCGCCAAAGGAGATATACGCGCGATGAGGAAACTGAACGTTCAGGGTAAGCGGATCGTACCAGACGTTAGTAAAAGGATCCTCCTCGACGGTGTCAAAGAAGGGATCCCCATCGTTGGTTGCGTCCAGAATCTGGCCGCCTGAATCATAGGTCGGATACAGGGAAAAATCCGGAATCCCCTTTCCAAAGTCCAACTCCATTACCCCATACGCATGGTCGGTGACCCACGCCTCCAGGGGAAAGTTCAACAGCGGCTTGCGGTCCTCCCATTTGTACTCCCAGAACGGGTTGTCCGAGTCGGTGTGCACGTAGCTCTCGAGATTGATCTCCGCGCCGGCGTCAAAGGCGAAGTTTCCCTCTTCCTCGACGTAGTCCGGCTCCTTTTCGAACCGGGCAGTAACCCAACGGTAGAGTTCGAGGCCAGGCTCGGAGAGCTCATCCGGATCCAACCGCTCCAGGGCGAGGCGCAACTCCGCCTCGGAAAAGGGCCCGGAGCTAAAAGGGAGCCCGAGACGCTGCTCTATGTAGAGAGTACGGATCGCCTCGTACTCCGGAGAGCCGTAGCGGTACATTTTTTGACCGTTGGTGATATCCACAGCTGAAAGCTGGGAGAGCGTCGTGACAAAAAGAAGGGCCGCAAGCATACCGACCCGATTACGGCTGAGGTTTTGGGAGATCATGGGGTGGAACTATACCATGGCCTCGGGGCACCGGCAACAAAGGAGAGCGGTCACCTAACTTCCGTGTGACGTCTGAATCATCTCCGCCTCGGGTGACACTACAGGCTGTTTAGGATACTCTGCTCTTTCTGGAGCCCCCATGTATCGTTACGCTGAATACCTCCATTTCCCTGAAATTGTCACCGCCGCATTCCTGGACCGCCTCCGCCACCGCCGACCGGCGACCCGACTCACCTACGGGGAGAACCGGCATCAGGAGGCGTATTTCCTCCGTCCCGACTCGGGACACCCGAAGCGCCCGCTCCTGGTCTTCGTCCACGGGGGGGGGTGGCGACGGGGCCACCCGAAGTATTTCCGTTTCGTGGGTCGCTTCTTTGCAAGACACGGCTATCCGGTTCTTCTTCTGGGCTACAGGCTCGGCCCGACCGCCCAGTTC
>JBKHED010000027.1:0-31043 GCA_046540995.1 Spirochaetaceae bacterium
CACCGGCGTCGGCAGATAGCTGCGGCCGCCCGGAGGAGATCCGAAACGCTATGCTCGCTCTAAACGAAGAGGCTCGGAGAACCGTGGAATGAGTCCCCGCACGCGCGAGACGCTCCACCATCACCTCACGGCGTTCTTTCACGATGAGCTCGATCGTCGGTATCGACGGGAGCGTCTGCGAGAGATTCCGGGGCTCCGGGAGGAAGAGCTCCTCCAAGCGGTGCCTGAGGAACAGCTGATCAGGATCAAGGAGTTCTTCAAGCGGGTCATGTACCCCATTGGAGAGGAGCGGCAGGCTCGGGACCGCGGTGTAGAGACCGTCGAGAGGATCTTGGGTAGCACGTCCTCCCTCATTTCGCTCCTTCCTCGGCTTCCCGCTATTCTCGTTCGCCACGGCGGTCGCCTCCCGGCCATCGCCTCCGCAGGGCTCACGGTGGTCTCGACCTACCGTCTCGCCCGACGAATGGAGGAGAAGGTGCTCACCAGACTGGAGGAGCTCTGCGAAACCGAAGCGGCGGCGTGTTTCGGAGAGGAGGGACCTCCGGAGGAGCTGCTTCGGCGAGCCTACGGGAGCCTTACGGAAGCAGATACGGGGCGAATGTTAGAGCGGACCGAGAAGGTCGTCCGGCTGGGTATGGACGAGAGGCTGATGGAGTCGACCATCGATATCGTCGAGATCGTTCAAAGAAGCCGGGAGGACCCGGAGGAACAGGACGCCCTAAAATACGTGAGCTCCGTCCTGAATGAAGTTCGCAGCCTGGCGGAAGAGTACAGCCGGGAGCAGGTGGAGCGCATACTCCGCATCTCGGAGATCACCGAGGGGGAGTATTTCGAGGCCCTTCGAGAGGAGGCTTAGCTCTCGTCGAAGCTCTTCTTGTCTATCCGCTCACCAGCTTCCAGCCGTTTACCAAAGGAGATCGCCTTACCGCTCATACCCATGGTACCGACTGCCGCGAGTACTCCGTTCCTTGAGTACCCAACGAGGAAGTCCCCCTCCTCGACGTTACCCTTCTCCCAGAGTTTGTCGAAGTCCGGGGCAAACCCGATGTATACAAAAGAGGTCTGGAACTGTCGGGTCCAGAAGAACGGAGCAAAGCCCAGGGGCTCTGAGGAGCCGAGCATTGCTTGCGCGGCGTGCTGACCGTGGCGCTGCGCCACGACCCAGTGCTCCACCCGCGCGGGCCCTGAGCCGTCGTCCACGGAGGCAATGTCCCCGGCGGCGTAAATTCCCGGCGATTCCGTCTCGAGGCGGGCATTGACCGGCACGACGCCGTTCTTGAGCAGGCCGCTCCCCTGGAGATAGTCGGTAACCGGCGTGACGCCCACTCCGGCCACGACGAGGTCCGCCGGCAGCTCCGTCCCGTCCGAGAGCTCAACCGCTTCCACTTTGCCGGTCCCCTTGATGTTGGCGACCCCTCGTCCGAGCTGGAAGCGGATGCCCTTGCTCTCATGAAATGAGACAAAACGGCTCCCCACTCGCCTGCCGAGGACCCGCTCGAAGGGGACCTGTTCCGGGGCCACCACTGTAACCTCCAGTCCCTTCTCACGCAGATACGCTGCCACCTCGGTGCCGATGAAGCTCGCCCCGACAACGACGACTCGCTGCGCCCCCTTCGAGGCCGTTCGAATCGCCAGAGCGTCCTCGGGCTTTCTCAGGGTGAAGCAGTTGTCCAGCTCAGCCCCCGGTATGGGGAGCGGGTTCGGCTTGCTCCCGGTGGCCAGGAGGATCATGTCCGCCCGGAGTCTTTCGCCGTCCGAGAGGAAGACCGTCTTGGAGGTAGGATCGAGCTTTTCCGCGGCCACTCCGAGACGCAGGTCGATCTGCAGGCGATCGTAGAAACTCTTGTCTCGGAGTGCCAGGTCCTTCGCCCCCATCTCGGAGGTGAGGAAGAACTTCGAGAGGAGAGTCCTGTCGTAGGGGAGCTCCTTCTCAGGACCCACTAGCACGATCTTTCCGGCAAAGCCCTCGCGACGAAGCTGTTCCGCCGCGGCGCTCCCGGCGGCACCGGCACCCAGGATCGCGACAGTGCGCTCGTCACTCCCCTGAGGCATGGCGATTATCGGCTCCAGGCGCTCACCGACGTAGATAGCCCCGTCATCTTCTTTCACCTTATACGAGGCGAGATCGTCGAGAGCCGGAGGGGAGAGCAGCTTCCCGGAACCGAGGTCGAATCGGGCGTTGTGGCAAGGACAGGTGAGGAGATCACCATCGAAGTTACCGTAACCGAGGGGACACCCCACGTGGGGGCACTCGTTGCCCCAGGCCAGGAGCTTGCCTCCTCGACGAATGAGCAGGACGCTCTCATCCTCCGAGAGCTCAACGGTTTTTGGAGAGCCCTCCTTTACGTCACTGCTTTGGGCTACCTTCTTCCATTCATTACTTGCCATGAGCTGCGCTCCTTTCTTCTGTCTACTGTGTCAAGTTCTCTTGGACATCTTCCGGACGGCGCCCAACGGAAAGCTCCGTGGAACGCTCGTTCTCGCCGCGATAGTAGTGGACGGTGATCGTTTCCCCGATTTCGGTTTCCGTCTCCAGATAGATTACCAGATCCTTGTAACTCTCGATTTCGGCATCGTTTATGCCGACGATCACATCACCGCCTACCGGGATTTGCAGGTTTCCGAGGCGAAGCCGTCGCTCTCCACCTTGAATGCCGGCATCTTCAGCGGGTCCCCCATTTAGGGTGCCCACAACGAGAACTCCCTCCTCCACCGGAATCGTGAGTTCGGTCTGGTTGAGGATCCGAACTAAGCCGGGCTGTAGATCGATCGCCTGAATACCGATCCACGGATGGGGGTACTCGCCATCCTCTATGAGAGACGGAACAACCTGGCTCACGGTATTGGCGGAAATGGCAAAACCGACTCCGGCACTGGCGCCGCTGGGGCTAATGATGGCGGAATTAACGCCGATGACCTCACCGTCGAGGTTGAGGAGCGGTCCTCCTGAGTTTCCGGGGTTAATGGGCGTGTCCGTCTGAATCGCCTCGCTTATGAACCGGCCCCCTGGGCTCCGGATGACCCGGCCCAGTGCCGAAATCACGCCAAAGGTGAGAGTTTGCTCGAAATTGAACGGGTTTCCCACGGCAGCAACGAACTGTCCCACCCGGAGATTCCCCGAATCAGCGAGGGAGAGCGCCGCCGGGAGGCCATCGGCTTCAATTTGGAGGACTGCGAGGTCCGTAAAGGGGTCACTGCCGACTACAGACGCTTCGTGCACATCACCGTTGGAGAGGGAGACCGAAACGGACTCCGCCTTCTGGACGACATGATAATTGGTTACAACGTGCCCCGCTCCATCAAAGATGAAGCCTGAGCCGGCCCCCTCCTGCGGCGTTGGTTGGTTGAAAATACCCGGGCTCATAACCTGGGAGGTGATATTGACCACCGACTCGCTGGTATCCGCGTATACTGCTTCCACCTGCCCCTGCAGCTGCTCCACGGAGACCCGGGTGTTTACCTGGCTCTCGGCGTTGCTGCTTTCCCGTTCTCCCTGCTGCTGGTTGCTTTGGGACTCCTCCCCGGCAACCGTTTGGGCCTCGGATTGGCCGGCGCCGCATCCAACAAAGAGGAGGGATAGGACGATGAGCAGAAGGGCCCATCTTTTTCCATGTCTGAGCATTGTGTCCTCCTTCCGTTCCAACGTACTCATACCGGAACAGAAGGGGAAAGCTGCTGCGCCTATCCTGGGAGTGAGGAGGTTTGCCTGGGGCTATACGCTCTCCGGTGGGCGCCAGATTACCGCCAGTCGTCCCGGAAATAGCGCCCGCACTTCCGCCTCCTCCGAAAGTCCCGAGGCCGCCACCAGTTTCTCCAACTCCCGCCGACGGAACCCGCGCCGAATGGAGAGACGGCCGTCGTAGAAGGCAAAGCTCTTTCTGAAAAGGAGCGCCGCAATGATCGAGTAGCCCATGTGCGAAAGGCGGGAACGCTTTAGGTCGTTGAGAACGACGCCGTAGCGCGCGTACTCCCGAAGGATTGGCAGTAGATCCAGGATCTCGGAGCTCGTTAGATGGTGTAGGAAATGGTTGGCGAAGATGTAGTCCACCGGCCCGACCAGGGAGACCTCCTCCGCGGACGCCTCTAGAACCTGGAGGTTCGGCGTTCCGGCTACCCTCCGTCGGGCATAGGCGGCAATCCTGGGATCTGAATCGAGGCAGATCACCTGGGTCGATGCGCCCCGGCTGTCGGCGGCGGCGACCAGCCACTCGGCGATATCGCATCCCCCAGCTCCGAGGTCGAGCACCGTGTATCGAGAGAGGCCACGGCGGGCCGCGTCATCGAGAATGTGACGGCGGATGAGCGTTCGGGAGCGGCTCAGGAGGCGGTTTAAGGGGGCGAACTGACGGACCGTGGCGAAAAGGAGCTCCTCATCCGCCGCGGGATCTTCCATCAGCTCCCTCTCACTGGCGCGCTCCTTCCAGCGGCCCCTCACGGGAACTGCTTCTCCATGTGAGCCGCCTCCAGGGTGAGCCCTGGACCAAAGGCGGTGGCAAAGATGCTTCCTTGACGCTCATCCTCTAAGATCCGCTTGAGGACAAACATAATAGTTGCGGAGCTCATGTTTCCATACTCCCGTAAAACCTCGTACGAGGGAGCAAATGCGGAGTGATCCAAGCCTAAAGCGGCGGCAGTTCTGTCCAGAATCGCCCGTCCGCCGGGGTGGACCGCCCAAATGTCCACCGCCTCCCTGCTGAGGCCGGAGCTCGACATTGCGGCTTCAATGAGATCAGCTATGTTCCGTTCGATGATTCGCGGAACGTAGACCGAGAGTTTCATATCGAAGCCGTTCTGCCCGATACTCCACGCCATGTCATCCTCGCTATCCGGGGCGGTTCTCGTTGCGAAGTGGCGAAAGGTGATTCGGGCACCTCGGGAGTCCTCGGGACTGGAAGAGACAAGCGCCGCCGAAACCCCGTCGGAGAAGAGAGCGTTCGCCACGATGACATCCACGTCTTCCTTCTGCTGCAGATGCACCGAACAGAGCTCCACGTTGACAACGAGCACCTTCGCCTCCGGGTCGGCGCGGCAGATGGAGTCGGCGAGCTTCATGGCGGGAAAGGCGGCGTAGCATCCCATAAAACCGAGGTGAAAGCGGTGAACCGCCGGGCTCAAGGGGAGCTCCTTGGCGAGATAGAAGTCGAAACCGGGAGCGGAAAACCCGGTGCAGCTCACCGTGATGAGGTGACTGATTCTCTCCTGCATTCCAGGAAAACGGTGTAAGAGCCTCCGGACCGCCTCCAGCGATAGCCGTTGCGCCTCGGGGATAAAAAGGTCGTTTCGCTCCTTGGTCGTCGGCTCGGGTTTTAGGTCTTCGCTCTTCGGATAAAAGGTGTACTCCGAGGGGTCCTTGCCGTAATCGCCAATCACCGTGTGCCGTTTCCCTATCGCCGAGGCGGGATAAATGCGGTCGATCAGACGTTGAGACTTGGGCTTCCCCTCATAGAGCGTGCGCATAAACTGGTGGGCGAACTCCTGCGTGTAGGAATGCTCGGGCACCGCGGTTGCTATACCGTGGAGGTAAGCATTAGTTGACCTTGCCATACGCAAACAGTACGGTTTACCGACCGGGGCGACAACGGAAATCTGGAGAAAGAGTGGACGGAGATTTCAGAGAGCGACTGAAGGATTACAATCTCTCCGATGCCGGGAGGAAGCGGGAGTACAACAGGAGGCTCTTCGCCGTCGTTGCCGGTCGCTACGACGCGGTGACGACGGTACTCTCATTCGGCAGAGACCGCGCCTGGAAGCGCCGCCTCGTAAACTCTCTGCCGAAGGAGGGTGTCTACGACGCCCTCGACATCGCCTGCGGAACGGGAGACCTCACCTACGCGGTGGCCGCCCACGCTCAAAATGCCCGGCTCACCGGAATGGACATCACACCGGAGATGATCCGGCGCGCCCGGAGGCTTCGCGGCGGTTCCGACGCCCGGGTCACCTTTGAGCTCGGTGACATGAGCGCCCTACCCTACGGCAGCGAACGCTTCGATCTCGTTACCGGCGGCTACGCCTTACGGAACTCCCCCGATCTCGACGCGACAATCGGCGAAATCCACCGCGTCCTCCGTCCCCGGGGCAGCCTGGGGATACTGGAGTTCTCCCACGCCGACTCGCCCAGCCTCGCGGCGGTCCAGATCGGTGTGTTGCGGCTCTGGGGGCGGCTCTGGGGCAAGCTGCTCCACGGTAATCCGGAGGTATACGGCTATATCAGTGAGAGCCTCAAGCGGTTTCCGTCGAGAAAGGGTTTGGAAGAGAAGCTCCGGCGGAGCGGCTTCCGGGAGGTACGAAGCCGATCCTTCTTTCTCGGGCTCATCGCCGTAACCGTCGCCCGGAAGTGAGGGGGCTCACCCGATCCACGCGCTGCGCCGGTATGGGGAGGCGAGCATCGCGAAATGCTCCATAATACGCTCCCCTCGCCTCCCGGCGAGGGCGGCGGGAATAAGCGCTTCCCGCAGGGTGGAGGCGAGCCGGCCCCGGCAGGTGCCGATCCTCATACCGAGGATCGAACGGCGGGCGGCGAGTCGAAAAGCGCGGCGTCGACGGTTTTCGTAGGCGGCGGCGAGCTCTCCGATGCGGAGCGGCTCCCGGAGAGCGAGGCGGAGCAGGTCCGATAGGTGCTCGGCGTCTGCGAGACCGACGTTCATCCCCTGCCCTCCAATGGGCGGCATCAGATGTGCCGCGTCTCCCGCGAGAAAGACGGGCGGCGCCGCCCAGCTCGAGGCGATTCTGCGCTCGGTTCGAAAGCTGCTGCACCAGAGCTTCGGCGCCTCTTGTAGTCCCACCCCGGCGCGACTCGCCACGGCGCCTTGAACGAGCCCCTCCGGCGGATCAGGATAGAACTCGGAAGTCTGGACGATCCATCTCCGGATACCGCTAGGCAGCGGAAAGGACTCCACGGAACCCCGGGAGGTGAACCAGAGGTGTGCGATGTCGCCGAGGTCCGTCTTATCGACGATATCAGCCATGGCGAAGCTCTCCGTGAGCTGCCTCCCGGACCAGTCCGCGCCCATAGCGTCGCGGACAGTGCTATGTTTACCATCGCAGCCTACAAGATAGCGGGTGCTGACGGACGCCGCTTCTCCAGGGGCCGTTGCGCAAACGCGGAGGAGACCAGTTCCGCTCGTGTAGCCGCTGACGTGCCGGCCCCGGAGAAGACGAACCGAGGGCAGCCGCTCCACCGCTCTCAGCAGGATCTCTTCGGTCTGTCGTTGCGGAAGGGAGAGAATGAAAGGAAACGGCGTCTTTAGGTGGTCAAAACCGACTCTCGCCACCTCGCCCCGGTCACCGTGTATCGCCGCGTGACGTACCCGAACCCCCGCGGCGACCAGCTCCTCCGCCACTCCGTAGCGGTCGAGGATTTCCAGGGAGGCGGGGGTAACGCCGATAGCGCGGGAGGTCTGCGGCAACTCGCTTCTCTGCTCCAGGACCAGCACCTCGACCCCGGCTCTTCCCAGACCGAGGGCGAGGGTGAGACCCACCGGTCCGGCCCCGACCACCACCACATCGGCAGGCGCCTCACCGTGCTCAGTCGGGAAGGGCTCACGCATCCTCTAAACTCCTCCGGTGATAAGGTACGGCCTACCGAAGCGCAACGTCAGCGAACCAGCTGCGTAGGAGTCAAGGCCGGCTCCCGCTACGTGTCTCGAAGTCGAAACGGGCCCGAGCGGCACATGCCGCCCGGGCCCGCAACCGGATAGGGAGTCTGCGATTTAGTCGTAGAGAAGCGGTGCGATATCGGGATCGTCCATGTTTTCGGCGGTGTAGAACTTAGCGCCGGTGTCCACGTCGGATACCGATTCACCCTGATACGCCTTATAGGCGAGCTCTACAGCTTTGTAACCGATCTGTCGGGGATCCTGAGTAATGGAACCGAGGAAGTAACCCTCCCGTACGGCGTTCTTCTGGCCCGCGCCCGCGTCGTAACCGATTACCACGAGGTCGTCGTACTCGTCTCCGAGCTCGGCACCATCGTCGGTCGCCGCAAGCAGACCCTTAACGGTCGCCTCATTGGAACAGAATATTCCGAGAATACTGTCGTCGTCGACCCGGTCGAGAACCGCATTAGCCGCGGAGGTGGTATCCTGGGCGGAAGCCGATGCCGGTACCACCATAAAAACGGTAACCGCGGGGTCGTCGCTCTGAGGGCTATCGTCGGCGACATACGCATCGTTTCCATCGACTAGAATGTCGTCTTCACCATGATCCGTGTTTTCGAGGATCAGTTCGACCATTCGGTCGCGAAAACCGAACCCGCGGCTCAGAAGGGACTCACCCGAGGCGTCCTGGTTCATGACCACCACGGTAACCGGGTCGGAAGCGTCGGCATCCTCGATGTCACCTCGAATTTCCTCGAACATCTTCTCCGCTGCGGTGCCTGCCGCGGCGTAGTTGTTGGTGGACGCGTTGGCAACAATCGATCCCTCCGGAGCGTCCGGCACACCGGAGTCGAAGCCGACTACGGGGATGCCACCATCGCGCGCCTGCTCGAGCTGGTCGATTACCGCGTTCGTGTCAAGAGCGGCAAGCGCGATAGCAACAGGATCCTTGGCCAGCGCGTTATTGAGCATCTGTACCTGGTCCTGAACGTCGCTCTCGGAAGGGGGTCCTTCAAAGGTGATGTCCACATTGAACTCTTCGGCGGCGTCCTCGGATCCGATTCGGACCTGCTGCCAGAAGTCGTGCTGAAAGCCCTTAGAGATGACTGCGATGTACGGAGTTTCCTCCCCCTCGCCCTGTCCTCCGGCATAGAGAGGCGTGGATAACGCAACCAGCACCGTAAGAGCCAAGAGAACCGCAATAGTTCGTTTTGAACCCTTCATACATACCTCCTGTATGTGTTTCTACCTGAAACACTATGTTTCAGGGTTTCTTCACTATTCGTTGTCCGAATTCTCCGACTGCCGGTCCTTCCTCAGCATGTCCTGGAATTCTCGCTCCGAGGCGCGTTCTTCAGCCTTGCGCCTCTCTTCCGCCTTCTTTTCCTCGGCCTTCATCTTCTTATAGGTAGCCTTCATCTCTCTCTTAGCTTCCTTGAGTTCCTCCGTGAGCTTGGCCGCCTCTTCGCTCTTTCCTGCCTTCTTAGCCCGCGCACGTTGGGCCTTCAGGTTGTCAATCTTCTCGAGGATCGAGTTTCGGTACTGATCCGCAGGGGTGAAAATCTTGACTTCCGTCGCTTTCTTGGTCCGGTACATGTCGAGAAGAACTGCTCCAATAACCACCACGCCGGTAAAGAAAGTTTGGTAGTGAGCCTGCAGGTCCATCGAGGGCAGACCGACACTCAGGACCGACATAATGAAGACACCGATAAGCGTCCCCCAGACCGAACCGACGCCGCCGGAAAGAGAGGTTCCTCCAATAACCGCTCCGGCTATTGCAAAGAGCTCGAAGCCTTGGCCTTGGGCGGGCATGACGGTGGTGTAGGTTGCGGCGAACGCTATACCGCCGATACCGGCGTAGATGCCGGCTATGACATACGCCATCATCTCCCATCTTCTTACATTTACCCCGGAGAGCCGGGCCGCCTCTTTGTTACTCCCGATCGCGAAGATATATCGCCCCATCTTGGTCTTGGTAAGAATGATGTGGGAGATGATCACTACCGCGAGTAAGACTATCGCCCCGGTCGGTATGGGAATCCTGTTCTCCGTGATCAGCTTAAAGATTCCCTTAAACCAGCCATCCGCCTCAGAGCGGGTCGGAAAGGTGGCGCTTCGGACGTTGGAAACGATGGAACCTACACCCATGGAGATCATCATCGTTCCGAGGGTTACGATAAAGGGGGGCATCCCGATACGAGAGACCATCATTCCGTTGAAAATGCCGAACAGCACCGCAACGAGGATAATGAGCAGGAGGGACGCCTCCATGGACCAACCCCAGCTCTTGTACGCGGTTCCTCCGATAATGGCTGCGCACATCATCACCGCGCCTACAGAGAGGTCTATTCCGCCGGAGATAATGACGAAGGTCACGCCGATCGAAATAAACCCGATGTAGTATGAGGCGTCGACAATGTTTACGAAGGTGTTGTAGGAGAAGAAGTTTCTCCCGAAGAGCCCGAAGAAGAAATAGAGAATCACCAAGGCAGCCGGGGCCATCAGCTTCTGAATGGCCTTTTGCATTGCTCTCTTCTTATCCAGGCTCCCGCCGGCCAGATCAGACATGTTCTTTGACTCCTATGTTGCTTACCCGCCGCATAGTGGCGTATTTCATTACTTCTTCCTGACTTGCCTCGGCGATGTCGAGCTCACCGGTGACTCGTCCCTCACACATGACGATAATGCGGTCGCTCATTCGCAAGATCTCCGGGAGCTCCGAGGAGATCATAATAATCGACTTTCCCTGACCGGCTAACTCATTCATGAGCTGGTAGATCTCGCTCTTGGCTCCGACGTCGATCCCGCGAGTGGGTTCGTCGAAAATCAGGATGTCGCTGTTACATATGAGCCACTTCGCGATAACTACCTTCTGCTGGTTACCCCCCGAGAGATTACGGAGAATCTGATCCAGGGAGGGTGTGCGAATGGTGAGTTTCTCCACAAACTGCCGAACGGTCTTGTACAGGTCGTCGTACTTAATGAAAGGTCCCAGACTAAACTGGTCATAGCTGGCCAGAGCGACATTGTCGGCGACGGTGAGGTTTAGCGCCAGGCCGAACCGTTTACGGTCCTCCGAGAGATACCCGATTCCGTGGGCTACCGCGTCCGCGGGGCTGCCGATGCTCGTCAATGTGCCGTTGACATGAATCGTGCCGCTTTGCACCTCGTCGGCACCAAAAATGGCCCTCGCCGTCTCGGTACGGCCCGCTCCGATAAGTCCGGCGAATCCGAGAATTTCGCCCTTCCTGAGCTCGAAACTCACGTCCTGTACGAGGCTTCCGGCATTCAGGTTCCTGACGCTCAGTACTACGTCGGCATCCGGAGAAACGCTGCTCTTCTCCTTCGGTTCTTCGTAAATGACCCGCCCGACCATCATGTTGATGATCTCCTGCTTCGTGACCTCCGAGGTCTTGGCGGTTCCGGCGTTCTCTCCGTCTCGCAACACCGTTACCCGGTCGGCGATTTGATCGATCTCGTCCAACCGATGAGAGATGTGAATCATCGCCACACCCTTCTTGGCAAGGTCCCGCATAATGGAAAAGAGCTCATTGATCTCCTGATCCGTCAGCGCGGCGGTCGGCTCGTCGAGAATGAGAATGCGCAGGTCGTGGGAGACCGCCTTGGCGATTTCGACCATTTGCTGACGTCCTACGCTGAGATTCCCGAGGGTCTCAGCGGGATCGATTGTCATATTGAGACGCCGAAACAGATCGTCGGTTCGGCGATGCTGTCCCTTCTCATCGAGAAGAATCTTGCTCTTCCCCGTAGACTCTCGACCAATGTAGACGTTCTGCGCCACCGTGAGATGATCCATCAGGTTGAGCTCCTGATGAATAATGCCTATTCCGAGATCGAGAGCTTGTTTCGGGCTACGCGCGTTGAAGAGCTTCCCGAAGTAGTGGATCTCTCCGGCGTCTTTGGAGACGATACCGGTAAGGACCTTCATGAGCGTTGATTTGCCCGCACCGTTCTCGCCCACCAACGCATGAATCTCACCCGGATAGAGATCGAAGCTCACTCCCTTCAAGGCGTGAACCCCGGTAAAGCTCTTTTCGATATCTTTCATCGAAAGTATCGGTTCGTTCAAACTACCACTCCTAATCTCATCTATAACTTCAGCGTACTCGACCAACGCCTATAGCACAACTAGAAATGGTGAAGCTTCGGAGATGGTGATACGCGTCGATAATTCCACTCATCTCAGCTGCTCCGGTGTCACGGAAATGAGCCGCTGCTCCAGAAGCTCATTCCAGAACTCGGGAGCCCCTCTTTTTTCCACGCTCTCTACGTTCTCGGCTATCCGCTCCGGTCGAGTCGTGTTCATCGCCACTGATTTCACCGCCTTCGGCGCAAGCCCGAACTCAACGCAGGCGTCGGCGGGATTCACTTCAAATCGCCTACACGCCTCGTGGAATCCTCTTCTCCATCGGTAGAGCTCCGGGTCGGTCTCCGGCGCTACCGGCCGGTAATCGAAATAGGAGCCCCCAACCAGAAAGCCTGAATTGAAGAGTGCGGAATTAATAACGATAACGCCGTTCCGGTCGAGCTCACCGATAAAACTCAGGAGCTCCCGCGGATGCGTGTATATCGTCAAGCTTCCGGCAAGCATTACCCAGTCCAGATCGATCTTTTCCACCAGATCGCGAATCACCGTCCAATCCTTAGACCCCACTCCTATCGCCGCCGCCCTGCCCTCCTTCCGCAGATCTCCAAGGGCACGGTACGCTTCGAGAATATCGTTCCATCTGTCACGGCGTTCCATCCCATCGGATGTCGCGTTGAGATACTCATCGGGGTCATGTACCGATAGGAGCTCCGCCGTATAAGGGGCCCCGAGAAGCTCGTTTCCCTGCTCCCAGCAGTCGATAATGCCGTCGTAGCTAATCGACTGCACGGCGTCGTAGCGAAGGTTCTTCCAAACACCGGGCTCGAACGTCGGCTCCTCACCCTGGAGCGACACGCGCTTCCACCCGAGTTTGTTGCTTATCGTGATCTGGTCCGGGGGAATCGCGAGAGCGCGCAAGGCGTTACCGATCTCCTGGAGAGCGAGTCCCGCGCCGTACTTCCCGGCGGTGTCAATACAAACAGGAGGATCCATTTCTTCGAACCAGTTCGCTACGATCTCCCGTTTTGTGGCTTCGTCGAGCTCTCTATAGAGGTTTCCCAGAGCACTGGTGCCGAAAATCAGTTTCGGCACGCCGACTCCCGTTGCGCCGATGGAGTAGCGGGCGGCGTCATCTACCATTGGTCTATTCTCTCTCCGGTAGAGGCAGCTGACAATGCGCAAATTACGCATAAATTATACCGTATTCCGCAGCGACCGGTCAATATCTGGTATACTTGACGAAATGAAGCGCATCGCCCTGGGGATGGGGCTCTCGGACTACTACGATCACGGCATCGCTCGCGGCATCGTTCGATACGCGAAAAGAGAGCCCGGCTGGCAGCTCTACGGCCACGGTTGGATGTTTTCTCCTCTGGAAGACTTCAGCAGCTGGGACGGCGACGGCGTCATAGCTCGTATAGAGTACCCGGAGGACGCAAAAAAACTATCACATCTGCGCTGCCCGGTGGTAGACGTTGCCAACGCCTTTTACCTTTCCGAGATCCATAATGTCGCGAACGACGACCGCGAGACCGGCAGGCTCGCGGCGCGCCACTTCGGCGAGAACGGGTTTACAACCTTTGCCTACTGCGGGGTCACCCCCGGCGAATGGTCCCGACTCCGGCTCCAGGGGTTTCGTGAACAAACCGGTCTCCAGGAGCTCCCGGTCTTCGAACGCCCCTTGCGATGGTGGCTGCAGGAATCGTACAGCGTGGAGCTCGCCCTATTTCTTGCTAGATTGACCAAGCCGGTGGCTCTTTTCGCATGCAATGACAAAGTGGGCCTGCGGGTCAGCAGCGTCTGCGCCGCTGAGGGGATCGCCGTACCGGAAGAGGTGGCCATCCTCGGAGTCGACAATGAGGACATCCCTTGCGAGCTCGCAAACCCTTCCCTCTCCTCCATCGAACTCCGCCTCGAGGAGATCGGCGCTAAGGCAGCCGCGAGACTCGACCAACTAATGAATCCCCGGGGTTCGCTGGTGCCGGCGGAGGATTCCCTCAGAGTACCCCCGATGGGCGTGATCGAGCGAAAATCAACCTCCGCCTACGCAAGCGACAACCCCCTAGTGGTCGAGGTATTCCGCCTTATCCGAGCGGACGACGGCCATCTCAAGAGCGTCTCCGATCTCGTCGAAGAGCTCGCCGTTGGACGCAGGACTCTCGAGATGCAGTTCAAGCGCGAGACGGGTCAGACACTCCACCACGCTCTCATTACGCAAAAGATCCGAATAGCAAGCCACCTGTTGAGGACCACGACCTATACGATGGAGGCGGTTGCCGAGGAGGCCGGCTTCGGCTCGATGCAGCGCTTTTTCGCTCACTTTCGCAAACAGACCGGCACTACGCCGGCGCAGTTTCGCCGCAGGGGCCCACATGCGAACTGACGGGGAAACTCCGTGCCCCCTCGGAGTCGCTGCTTAGACAGCCGTCCGCGAATACCGTATTATTCTACCGTGGCCTGGAGAGTAGAACGGGAGATTCTCACTGAGAACGAGAGACGCGCTCGGCTTCTCGCCCTCGTTGTGTTCGTCGTCCAAATACCGCTTATCGGGATCGATCTCTGGAGGTTGCGTACGGGCGTTTTGGAGATCCATTCCGGGTACCGGTGGCTTATGTACCTTCACCTCCTGCTGGAGGCGATTCTCGGAGCGCTCTGGCTCTATCTCCGACGGCAGTGCCGGAAGAGTGATGGAGAGCCGAGCAGGCTCAGCAGCGTCCTGCTCACCGTCGGGGTGGTGCTCGTCCTCTACGTCTCCGGAGCGATTACCATGGTTGACCAGCTCATTCACGGTGAGATCACCGTCTATCTTCTCGCTGCGGCAGGTATCGCGATCACCTTCTACCTGCCCCTTCCCTACTCCTCGATCCTGTTCGGCTCCGGTCTTCTGCTTTTCTATATCCTTATACCTCGGTTCCAGTCGGATCCCGACATTCTTACCGCCCACTACATCAATGTTTCCCTGCTTACCGCCGTCGCCGTGGCGACAAACGTGAGTCTCTATCGAAAAGCGCTACACAGCGTAACTCAGGTGCGGCTCATCGAGGAACAGAAGGAGGAGCTCCAACGCCTCGCCTGGGAGGACGAGCTTACGGGCCTGCCGAACCGCCGCTTAGGGGACCTGCGCATGAAGGAGGAGATGGCCCGTTTTCTTCGGTACAGACGCCCCTTCGCCCTCTGCATGGGGGACATTGATCGGTTCAAGAGAGTGAACGACGAGCACTCTCACGCCGTGGGCGACCGGGTGCTTCGCACCGTCGCCTACCTGCTGACCAGCCATTTGCGAGAGGTGGATCTCGTGGCACGCTACGGTGGGGAGGAGTTCGTGCTCGTTATGCCGGAGACCAGCGCGGAGGAGGCGACGGAAGTGTGCGAAAAGCTCCGGGCGGGGATCGAAGCGTATGAGTGGGACCAGCTCGCCCCGGGGCTCGAGATCACCATGAGCTTCGGCGTGGCCGAGAGCAGCGGCATGAGCGAGGCGGAAGAGGTACTCGCTCACGCCGACAAGCGGCTCTACCAAGCTAAGCAGGCGGGACGAAACGCCGTCCGCGGGTCGGGGCCGAGGAAAGGACGAGGCGAACAACCGTAAGGCGATGTGGAACCGATCTCCCGACGGCGCCTGGAAGGCGGAAAACGGTGTTACTCTCTCTCGGATCTCCGCCCGACTGAGCAGCGAAGGGAGAAGCGCCGGCCGTAAAGTCTTCTCAACGAATCAAGCTGACGAGAGCCGCCTGTCGGGCAGACATCGGGAGAGCTCCTTCGAGCTCCGTCTGGAGACACGAGTTCTCCCGGACGGAAGCTCCGCGCTGGAGCTCACCGGAGAGGTTAGCAACCACTCGAATCAGCCGCTTCGGATTAACCTGCTCAAGGTTCGAATCGATACGGTAGAGCTTCCCGGAGACCGAAAGATCCGTAACCGGCGCTTTTTCAAAAACGGATACCAGAGCTGGTCCGAAACGCGCTCCTTCGGGGGACGCGAGTCGGAGATGCGCTGCTGGCTACCCACCATGATCGAGCTCCAGGACAATCCGCGTAACCTCCCGCCTCACCGGGGAGGGCGACGGAGGGGAAAGTTCCGCTCGGACTTCTTCGCCCTTCTCGCCGTTCGGGATGCCGAGGCCCTTCTCGTTGGGCAGGTGGAGGGATTTAACCAGCTTCTCTACCTCCGTTCCCGACTCAACCGTCTCCACCGCTCACCGTACGTCGAGGTACTCTACGATTTCGGCGGCCAGCTACTGCCGGGACACTCCGCAATAAGCGTGGATCCGGTACTCTTTCTTACCGGCTCCAACGCCGAGACGCTGCAAGAGCGGTTTTTCGAGGAGCTTCGCCGAAGGATACTCACCCGGGGACAGCGTTGGTCCTTGGCCGGCCGGGAGCGAGCGCAGGTCAGCCAGGCGCGACGGCTGCTCAACTTTGCCGACAGAAAGCCTCTTTCCGGCTGGGGGAGCTGGTACTACTACTACACCAGGGTGAGTATGGATGATCTGCGCCGCAACCTCAGACTTGCCGGACGGGCCGGAGTTGATTGGGACTTTTTTGTCCTCGACGACGGCTATCAGGCGCAGCTCGGGGATTGGCTCAGGACGAATGAGAAGTTTCCCGAGGGTCTCGGTGCAGTTGCCGAGGAGATCCGAAGCCACGGCTTTCTGCCGGGAATTTGGCTGGCCCCGTTCGTTGCGGGGCGAGGGAGCTCACTCTATCGCGAGCACCGCAACTGGTTCGTACACCGTTACGGCCCGGTCCGGGCGGCGTGGAATCCGCACTGGGGCAAGGACTCCCTCTACTACTCCCTAGACCTCACCAACCCCGAGGTGC
Organism: Spirochaetaceae bacterium; assembly: GCA_046540995.1. Classification (GTDB taxonomy): domain Bacteria; phylum Spirochaetota; class Spirochaetia; order DSM-27196; family Alkalispirochaetaceae; genus CAYZHV01. The sequence continues at coordinate 16,519 of JBKHED010000027.1, forward strand.
AGGAGTACCTTCGCCACGTCATTGCAACCCTCACCGGAGAGTACGGTTTCCGATTTCTCAAGCTCGACTTCCTCTACGGCGGTGCAGCCCAGGGTCGGTGCTACGACCAGAGGTACAGCCCCGCGGAGCGATTGAAGCTCGGCTACGACCTGATTCGGGACGCCGCGGGAAGCGAGGTCGTGCTCCTCGGCTGCGGCTCTCCTCTTCCGCAAGCGGTGGGCCGGGTAGAGGCGATGCGGGTGGGGCCGGATGTCGCTCCCTTCTGGTTCGACACCGTGCGCTACTACCTCACCCGGGACCCCCACGCCGCGAGCACCTTCTTCGCCGTTAGGAGCAGCATAAACCGCTCCACCATGCACCGCCGTCTCTGGCTCAACGACCCGGACTGCCTCCTTATGCGGGAGCGGGATATACTTATGAACGAGTCCGAGCGCTTCTCCCTCGCTCACGCCGCCGTCCTCACCGGAGGGCTCTTTTTTCTCTCCGATCGCCTCGATCTCATCTCCGAAATGGGGTGGAAGCGTATTCGGAAGCTCCAGGAGATCAGCCGCAGTTGCGCGGGCCACACCGTCACGCCCGTGGGAGTTATGAGCACGCCCGTGCCGGAGGCGGTCTACAACGGAGCCGGATACCTGGGGCTCTTCAATTTTCGGGAGGAACGCAGGCCCCTCCGCCTATCCCTCGACGGCCCTCTCGGAGAGCTCCTCCGGGGAGGCAAACGCCTCAGAGACGTTTGGAGCGGTGAGCAGTGGCCCTTGGAAGGAGCGCAGTTGGAGCTGGGGGAGCTGGAAAGACACGCCTCACGCCTCCTGGCAATAGAGTTCGATTGATTCCGCCTCGGATTCGTGGAAGAATTGAGCGGTATGGAAACGGTTAAAGTGTTGCCTCCGGAGGCGATGGGGAGGGAGTTCATTCCCGCGGAGTATCTGCCTCCGGGGGAAGATGAGTACTACCTTCGCAATCTGCAAAACCGAACTCCGCGGGAACGGTGGCGAAAGCTCAGGGCGGAGGAGCTGGAGCTCCTGGTGAAGAACGGCAACAGCGCCGACAGCTGGGAGGATATTCGAGTCACCGAGGAGTTCGACCCGACCCAGATCGTCAACTGCTCCTTCCACGGTTTGGTGAGAATCGGGGCGGTGCAAAACGTTATTCTGGAACACCACGATTTGCAGCTCCCGGTAGGAATAACCAATAGCAAGATCGTCGCCTGCGACATCGGCGATCTGGTGGCGATCCACAACGTCCGCTATCTCGCCCACTACATCATTGGCGACCGTTCGATAATCACGAACATCGACGAGATGCACACGACGAACCACGCCAAGTTCGGCAACGGCATTCTCAAGGATGGGGAGCCGGAAGAGGTACGCATCACCCTGGATCTCGTCAACGAGTCCGGTAGCCGGGCGGTCTGCCCCTTCGACGGGATGATTCCTGCGGACGCCTACCTCTGGTCCCGATACCGGGATGACCGGGTCCTGCAGAAGCGCTTCCTGGAGCTCACCCAGGCGCGCTTTGACAGCCGCAGGGGCTACTACGGGACCACCGGAGAGCAGACGGTGCTCAAGAACTCCCGGATCATTAAAGACGTGAAAATCGGTCCCCACTGCTACATCAAGGGAGCAAACAAGCTCAAAAATCTCACCATAAACTCGACCGCCGAGGAGCCGACGCAGATCGGCGAAGGGGTGGAGCTCGTAAACGGGATAATCGGTCAGGGGTGTCGCATTTTCTACGGCTGCAAAGCGGTGCGCTTCATTATGGGTAACAACGCAAGCCTCAAGTACGGTGCCCGGCTCATTCACTCCTATTTGGGAGATAATTCAACGGTTTCCTGCTGCGAGCTCCTGAACAATCTCATTTTTCCCGCTCATGAGCAGCATCACAATAACTCCTTCTTGGTCGCCGCCCTAGTTATGGGTCAGAGCAACATAGCCGCCGGCGCCACCATAGGATCGAACCACAACAGCCGGGCGAACGACAACGAGATCCAGGCGGGTCGAGGGTTCTGGCCGGGCCTCTGCACGAGCCTCAAGCACTCCTCGCGGTTCGCCTCCTTCGTGCTCATAGCGAAAGGTTCCTACCCTGCGGAGCTTGACATTCCCTTTCCCTTCGCCCTGGTAAGCCAGAACCAGGCGGAAAACCGCCTGGAGGTTCTGCCCGCGTTCTGGTGGCTCTACAACATGTACGCCCTCGCTCGAAACAGCTGGAAGTTCGGCGCCCGGGACAAACGGTTGGTAAAGGCGCAGCATATCGAGTTCGACGCCCTTGCCCCGGATACCGTTGAGGAAATCCTCCGGGCCAAGCTGCTCCTGGAAGAGTGGGTCGGCGCGGCTCTGGCGGAAACGGAAGCCTCCGGCGACGGCGAGAGTGGAGGCGAAACCAGCACCGCCGTCGATCCCGCGGAGCTTGCCCGACGGGGGCGGGAGCTCCTGCAACGGGAGCGAGACGAAACCGCGGGGCTCATCATCCGGGGTCCGGCACTGGAGAAGTCCCGCCGGGAGGCGGTGGTCCTCCGCCCCTACCGTGGGTACGCGGCTTACCTCGAAATGCTCCATCATTACGCGGCGACCAATCTCATCACGTACTTAGAGCGGCATCCCGAGGTGCGGTACCAGCAGATGTGCGCCAATCTCTCGGGAGAGCGCACCACCGACTGGGAGAATCTCGGCGGACAGCTCGTCCCGGGGAGGGAGGTGGACCGTCTGCGGGAGGACGTAGCTTCCGGGGCGATCAGCTCCTGGGACGATCTCCACCGCCGCTACGACGAGCTCTGGGACGACTACCCGCTGGAGAAGCAGCGCCACGCCTACGCGGTCTTCACGCTTCTCGCCGGAGAGCGTACGCCCTCCGTGGAGTTCTGGCACCGGTTCATCGACCGCGCTCTAAAGATCCAGGAGCTGCGGCGGGACCGGGTCTATGAGAGCCGCAAGAAGGACTACGAGAACCCCTTCCGGCACGCCACCTATCGAAACGAGGAGGAAATGGTTGCCGCCATGGGGACGATCGAAGAGAACAGCTTCATTAACCGGATTCGGGAGGAGACCGAGGAGCTTCGGCTTCGGGTGGCGGCCATCAAGGGTCGCGGGTAGGCGTTTCTCGCCGGGTCCCGGTGGCCGTCGCCCGCACGCCGGAAATACCCACCCACGCTTGACCCCCAAGGGATCGGTGGGTATCTTTATAGCGAACTAGGGGTGCTTTTCGAGAGGAAAGGCTGAGAGTAAACCCTTGAACCTGATCCGGGTAATGCCGGCGGAGGAAAACGATTGGTCAAACCGTTTAATCAGATTCAATCCGAAGAAACCTCTCCTCGAGAACGCCCTCAGAATACCTATTCAGGAGGTGCGTATATGCGCAAGTCTCTACGAAACGGGCTGACACTGGCTGCCGTTCTCTTTCTACTGAGTGGAGCCCTCTTCGCGTCCGGAGCCCCGGAGGAGGGAGCTCAGGAGGCGGAAGGCCCGCTCATCGTCTACACCTACGACGCCTTCCCCGAAGCTCTGGAAACGGTGATGGTGGAGTACTTCGAGTCCAACCACGGAGTGGAGGTTGAGTTTCAGCGCTTTGCGGACACCGGTGGACTCTTCAATCAGCTCTACCTCGAGCGCCAAGATCCGAGGGCGGATGTGGCTATCGGCCTCGACACGACCTACATAGGCCGCGCCCTTCGGGAGGAGTTCTTCGAGTCTTACCGTCCGGAGCGAGCGGACCTGCTCTCGCAAGAGCTGATCGTTGATGAGGAGTTTCGCGTGACCCCGTTCGACTACGGCGGAGTAACCCTCAACTACGACAGCGAAGCGCTGGAGAATCCCCCTGAGAGCTGGGAGGAGCTCCTGGACGAGCGGTTCCAGGATAGCATTATCCTCACGAACCCCAACACCTCCTCCCCGGGACGAAACTTCCTGCTGTTCACTATCGCCGAGTTCGGAGAAGAGGGCTACCTCGATTTCTGGAGGGAGCTCGAGCCCAATATACTCACCGTGACTCCCGGATGGTCCGAGGGGTATGGGCTCTACAGCCAGGGTGAGGCGCCGATCGTCTTGAGTTACGAGACCTCACCCGCCTACCACCTCGCCTACGAGGATACGAGACGGTATAAGCCCCTCATTTTCGACAACGAGGCGTACTGGCAGATCGAGGTGGCAGGCATTGTTCGGGACACTCCGCGGCGGGAGCTCGCCGAGGCGTTTATCGACCACATGCTCTCCGAGGAGTTTCAGAGCGAAGTTCCCCTTAACCAGTTTATGTACCCTGTTCGGGATGATATCGAGCTTCCCGAGGCGTTTACCGCCTTTGACCGGGCTGAAGAGAAAGTCGAGCTCGACCAGGATCGGGTCGCCGAAAAGATAGACGAATGGCTCTCGGACTGGGAAGACGTAGTGCGATAAGGCACGGCGTGCCGGCGGCCCTGGTGGTCGCCGTGCTCGCGGCCTTCTTCCTCCTGCCCCTGGCGGCCTTTTACGGCATAACCCTCCAGGGGCAGGGGCTCCCCGCCCTGGCGGAAGCTGCCTCCGAGGCGATCGAGAGCGGAAGGCTCGGCCGAATCGCCGGGTTTACCGCCGGGCAGGCGGCCCTCTCCGCCCTGGTGAGTCTCCTCATAGCGCTCCCCGGGGCGTACATTCTCTCTCACTACCAGTTTCCCTTCCGGAGATTGGCGTACTCCTTAACCCTCCTCCCCTTCGTGTTGCCGAGCATTATCGTCGTAATAGCGGTGATTAGCTTTTTTGGGCGTGGGGGGGTGCTCAACCAGCTCTTCGCGAGTAAGGTGAGCTACGTCTACAGCTTCGCAGGCATTGTTGTCGCCCACGTCTTCTACAATTTCTCCCTGGCTCTCCGAGTACTCGCAAGCGGCTGGCAGTCCATCGACAAACGGTATCACGAGATCGCCTCTTCTCTCGGGGACTCCGCCTTCGGAAGGTTCCGGCGAATTACCCTGCCTCTGCTCACGCCGAGTATCCTTACCGCCTTTTTGCTCGTCTTCATTTTCTGTTTCCTGAGCTTCGGGGTGGTTTTGGTCTTTGGGGGCGTTCAGTACGAGACCTTCGAGGTGCGGATCTACAGTGACATAAACGTCCGCCTCGACTTTGTCTCCGCGGCGCTCTACGCGGCGGTGCAGCTACTCTTTACCGGGGCGCTGTTTCTGCTCTCGGGAAGACTCATTCGCGGCGGGAGCGCCCTGCAGGCGGAAGTGACGGACCCGGAGCGCAGACTCTCCGATGCTCCACCGCTGAGCCGCACTCTCGCTACCGTCTACGGCGTGGGGCTGCTGCTCTTCTTTATGGGGCCGATTCTCACTCTTCTCTGGCGCTCGGTGAGCGCGGACGGTGGGCTCAGCCTAAACGCCTACTTCGCCCTCTTTGGTGGCGAGACCGAGCGCAACGTCGAGAGCATTCTGCGGGCGACGATTCCGGAGGTTATTATTCAGTCTCTGCTCCTCGCCTTTGCCAGCGGGACTCTCACCTTTGTTCTCGCCATGAGCCTCGCCTGGGTACTCCGCCGGAATCGTGGGGCCTCCGGCGGGGTACTCTCGACGATAGCGCAACTACCGCTAGGGATATCTCTGGTCACCGTGGCCCTAGGAGTCCGGCTCCTCTATATAGAGATTCTGCCGCTGCCACTCCTGGTAATCGTCACCCAGGCGATCGCCACTCTCCCCCTAGTCTACCGTATCGTCTCAACGGAGACCCAGCGACTCCGGGAGAGCTACGTGGAAGGGGCCCGCTCCCTCGGAGCCGGAACGCCGCGGATAATCCGCGAAATCGCTCTTCCGGTCCTTCGGCGGGGTCTCTTGAACGCTTACGCCTACGCCCTAGCCCTTCCCTTTGCGGATCTGACGGCGGTTCTAACCGTGGGACGGGGCGAGATTTCCACCTTTCCGGTGGCGATTTACCGACTCATCGGCTTTCGGAGCTTCGACCTCGCCCTCGCCCTCTCGGGCTTCTACCTGGTTATCTGTTTTCTGCTCTTTCTCTGGATAGATCGAACCTCTTTTCGCCGTGAAACAGGAGGCACCATCTAGTGGTACGAATTGAAGATGTAACCGTGACCTGGCCGGAGTTCCAGCTCAACGCCACCCTCACCGCAGCGAGGGGAGAAGTACTCTCCATTCTCGGCCCCAGCGGCAGCGGAAAGACGACAACCTTGCGCATAATCGCCGGCTTCGAGGCGCCGGAACGGGGGCGGGTCTGGATCGGAGATAGGGAGGTCACCTCCCTCCCGCCGCAGCACCGGAAGATCGGCTTCGTCTTTCAGGACTACACCCTCTTTCCGCACATGAACGTCTTCGAGAACGTCGCCTACGGCCTCCACGTACAGCGCATGCCCCGGCGAGAGCAGGAAGAGCGGGTTACCCGGTATTTGGAGCTCGTCGGACTGCCGGGTTACGAGAGGCGGCGGGTAGAGACGCTCTCCGGAGGCGAACGGCAGAGAGTGGCGGTCGCCCGCGCACTGGTGGTTGAACCGGAGGTGCTCCTTCTCGATGAGCCCTTCTCCTCCATCGACGCGCCCTTACGCAAGGATCTGGGTGCACAGCTGCTGCAGCTCCAGGGCGCCCTGGGGATAACCATACTCTTTGTAACCCACAGCAGAAGCGAGGCGCTCTCCATATCCCACAAGGTCGCGGTAATGCAGGAAGGGCATATTCTTCAGGTCGGAACTCCCGAGGAGCTCTATGAGCGACCGGTGAGCGAGTTCGTCGCCAGCTTCGTGGGGCCGGCCTCCTTTTTTAGGGGATACCTTCGGCCGGCTTCGGCCGTAGCGGAGGGAAGATCACCGAGAGAGGAAGGGTCACTGGCACGCTTCGAAAGTGACGCCCTCGACAAACCGATCGCCGTCCAACCTGGAAAGCTTCCGGAAGGATTGGAGGAGGGTGCGGCAACGATTATGCTTCGCCCGGGTTCGCTACGGCTGCAGAGGCCGGGTAAGGAGACGGACGCCGGCACCGCCCTTCCCGTCCGTATCGACTCCCGACAGTTCTTCGGCCACTACTTCGAGTACCAATGCACGCTTTCCTCGGGAGCTCGAATCACCGTTTTCGACCACGCCGCCCACTCCGTCGGCTCTGAGTCCAACGCCGTGATTCCGGCGGATGCCCCGGTTCTGCTTCTCGGTTAAGCGGTTCTTCCGAGCATGCGATAAGGGCGTTCCCGACGGCTGGACCGGGGTGGTGGCACTTACCGAAAAATGAACCTCAGCGTCTCGTTGCGGCACAATTTATTATCAAAAGTGACATAAATACTGTTCGGCGGGAGATTCCTCACGTACCTTATCCCCGGGGGTATTCTCATGAACCGAAGTGACTCTTGGCCGTTTATAGCAGCCGTCTTCCTTGTGACCGCCGCGGTAGCCGGCGGCGCCCAGGAGAACGGGAAGGAGCAAGAGTTTCGTAGCTGGCAGGCCGCTCATCAAGCAGCTTCCGAGCTCGTACAGGAAGTTCGGGTGGAAGAGGGACGCTACGTCTACGACTCCAAGACCTACAATGTGGAGCGTCGCATTATTCACGATCCAGGCGCCGAGTTCGACTATCCCGTGGAGCTTTCGGACTCCCAGTGGCGCTCCCGCCTCAGTGAGATGGAGTACTACGTCCTCCGGGAAGAGGGCACCGAGCGCGCCTTTAGCGATCCTCTCCACGATAGCAAGAGGAAGGGGATCTATTACTCAGCCGCCACGGGACAGCCGCTTTTCAGCTCCGAGGACAAGTACGACTCCGGCACCGGCTGGCCGAGCTTCACCAAACCGATTAGCCCCGACGCTGTGGCGTACTTCTGGGACTACGGGATCTTTTCGCGCAGAATCGAGGTCGTCGACTCCCTCTCAGGCTCCCACCTGGGCCACGTCTTCAGCGATGGACCGGAGCCCACGGGAGAGCGGTACTGCATGAACGGTGCTGCCCTCGTTTTCGTGCCCGAGGGAGAAGAACCACCGCCGATGCTGCTGCCGGAAGAGTAACCCGCACGGTTCCTCGCGGGTGCCTGGCTCCTCGGCTCGGCTGCTCTACTCCAATCCGGGCGCGCTCGGTACACTGCCTCTGAGATGAGGCGTTCTATCGACCAAGACGACGCTCGCTGCCCGGTCTGTCGCTCTGAAGAGGTTGTGCACTTCGAGACGGTCCGGGGACGGGTCTACTTTCGCTGCGAACGGTGTAGAGCGACCTTTCTCTCTCGGGCACAGCTCCCGACGGCGGAGCAGGAGAAAGCTCGATATGACGAGCACAACAACGATCCGCGGGATCCGGGGTACAGGGAGTTCTTGAACCGGCTGGCGCAACCGTTGCTCGAGCGGCTGCCGCCGGGGGCGCGGGGGCTCGATTTCGGCTGCGGGCCGGGGCCGGCGTTGGCGGGTATGCTCGACGAGGCGGGGCACGAGGTTTCCTGCTACGACCCGTTCTATGCTCCCGATCCCCGGGTCCTGGATCTGCAGTACGACTTCATCACCGCCACGGAAGTTCTCGAGCATCTCCACCGGCCCGCCGAGACGCTCGATCTCTTCGACGCGATCCTTCGCCCCGGCGGTTACCTGGGGGTGATGACGGAGTTTCTCACCGATGAGAGCCGGTTCGCGGGCTGGTACTACCGGCAGGATCTAACCCACGTCGTCTTCTACGCCGAGGAGACCCTACGCAGAATCGCCCGGCTCCGGGGCTGGACGGTCGAAATCCCGAGAAAGAATGTCGCCATATTTCGGAAAAGCGGTCGGAAAAAACCTTACGATTTGGCGTGAACGGGGAAGCTCAAAACACTCTTGGTCCCGTTATCACGTTCGATCCTATAGGTGCCGTCGAGTTGTTCAACAAGCATGCTGACTATAGTCAGACCGAATCCCGGCGATTTGTTCGAGGCATACCCGGAAATCTTCTTGACCCTGTCAACGTACTCCTTCTCCGAGTGGCTCGTGAGAAAGACAATAGGTAGGTCACGGGATGTGAGAATCGTCTCCGCCGCCTCCGTCCCGTCCATGCCCGTGCCGAGATCGATGTCCATGAGGATGAGAGAAATCTCCGGATCCGAGTCTACCGCCTCGATAGCCTTTTTGCCGTTATGGGCGGTAACAACCTCATAGCCATGCTGTTTGAGCATTTGTGCCTCAGCCATGGCGATGAGTGCTTCGTCTTCTACCAAGAGAATCCTTTTTGACATTGGGCGCCTGCTTACGAACGATTACTTGCTTGCGTCTTACCGCATACTATCATTGTAACCGCAATCCGCGTTACGGGACACGGCGACGGCGTACTGCGAACGTTTTTGTGGAGGTGCAAAGAGTGATTACCGATCGACGCCTCGCGGCGCAGTTTCTTCCGTTTCTTCTTGCCCCTAGGTCGTCGCGATGTTAAGATGTGCTCATATGAGTGATCAAATAGTTGATCAAATACAAGGAGCAGGCCGTGGTAACTAAGAAATCGGTGTCTGAAACCCGGCTCAGATTTACGTCACTTCAGGACGAATTGAACGTGGACGACGTGATCGCCGTTACGCGCCGAGGGGAGCCGGAAATGGCTCTTATGCGATGGGAACTCTACGAAGGGCTCGTAAGCACCCTCGAGATCTTGAGCGACCGTGAGCTAATGGACCAGTTGCGCGCCAGTCTCGAGGATGTGAGAGAGGGAAGAGTCGTGACACTGGACGAACTCGAATAGGAACGCGATCGTGCGGTACAGAGTGACCCTCACAAAGACGGCTGCTGAAGCTCTGCAACGCATCGAGAAGCGAGCGCGCAAACAAATCATCAACAAGCTACGCGATCTGGAGATAAACCCGCTGAAGCGAGGCTCCCCTCTTCTCGGGGAACTCCAGGGATACCGTGATGTGCGAGCAGCAGGACAACGGTATCGAATCATCTATACGGTGGAGGAAGATCGCGTGGTCGTGCTCGTCGTTTATGTTGGAATACGGAAGGACGGGGATAAGAACGACGTCTATTCGATCGCAAAAAAGCTGATCCGCGCGGGCTTGATCGATCGGAAATGAGCCGAGGGCCTCTATGGCGGCCCCTCGTACCACAGCCCTTCGGGCAATCCGCCGTTTCGGTAGGTGTAAAGCAGTCGCATATTGACTCGCCTCTCATCATACTCGATGAAGCTCCTCTCCCACTCCAGGGGCTCTCCGTTTACGAGGATGTCGTACCGCTTGCGTTCAAAAGGGGTAAGCGGGTACTCCGCGTCCGGGAGCCGCACCGCCCGGACCCGCCGGATCCGCACGGTACGGTACTCTCCCTCTTCCTCGAGCACCTGGAGAAAGAGCTCCCGGCGGAGGAGATAGAGCGCGTGAACCGCGTCGTAGGCGTTGAGACTGAAGGGGGCGCCGGCCCCGAGAGAGGGCTCCCGGAAAGGATGGCTTCCCTCGACGGAGGACGACTGGGCGAAGGATAGGGAGGCCAATAACGGAATAAGAGCCCCTAGGGCGATACATCTGCGATAATAGCGGCGGGCGGCGCGTTCTCTCATGTAATGATCATCGGCAGGTCAAATGCGTGCCCCAACTCCCCTCGATATGGTACTCTGTGACTGGCTATGCTTGGAGCCTTGGATCTGGGGTTTCCCCTTCTCGGTGTCATTAACGTTATTCTCATCGCCGTCATCGTCTTTGTGGAGCGCTCCGACCCGCACAGGACGCTGAGCTGGGTTCTGGTTCTGGTTTTTCTTCCGCTAATCGGGGTGGTGGGCTACATCTTCTTCAGCGGGCGTCTCTACTTTCGCGAGCGCAGAGTTGTCGCCGCAAAGCGGCATATGGATCTCTATGTTCGATCTCGTCTCTACGAGCGCTTTCCGCACCTCGCCTCAGAGCAGATCAGTATTGGAGATCCCGCGCTCCAACCGTACGAGCCGGTGGTCAGGATGAACCTCACCTACGGAGAGAGCTTCTACAGTGAGGAGAACGACGCTCGCATATTTACCGACGGCCGGAGCAAGTTCGACGCCCTCTTTGCTGATATCCGAGAAGCTCGACAGTCCATTCACATCCTCTACTACATCGTGCGGCCCAGCGCAATCTCCAGGAATATGGTCACGCTCCTTGCCGAAAAGGCTCGGCAGGGTGTGGAAGTGAAGTTTCTCTACGACGACATCGGAAGCCTGACCGTGCGGCCGAGCTTCTTCAAGGAGCTAAGGGGCGCTGGAGGGGAAGTGTTGGCCTTTTTCCCAAGGGTCTTAGGCATAAACCTCGCCGTAAACTATCGGAATCACCGCAAGATCGCCGTTATCGACGGCCGGATCGGCTACCTCGGAGGAATGAATCTCTCGGATGAGTACATCCACGGTATCGGGCGACTCACGCCGTGGCGGGACACCCATCTGCGGGTTACCGGTCCCGCCGTGGCTCTTATGCAGATTCGCTTTCTCATGGACTGGGAGGCAACCTCGGGTAGGCGGAGCGACGGCTTGGAGTTGGACCGGTACTTCACAGCCCCTGAGGAGGTCGACTCCTCACAGGGACGCGAAACCGGAGACTTTGGCCGCAATCTTGGCATGCAGATCGTCTCCTCCGGGCCGGACAACCTAAAGGATGACGAAATTCGCGACGCCATGATTCAAATGATCATCCTCGCTCGGCAAACAGTGCTTATCCAGACACCCTACTTCATACCGGATCCCGCCTTTATCGCCGCTCTCAAGATCGCATCACAGTCTGGAGTCGAGGTGCATGTGATGATGCCGGGAGTGGCGGACCACCACGTGGTCTATCTCGCCTCCCACTCCTATCTGCAGGATCTCCTGGACTACGGTATTCACGTGCACCATTACAAGGGATTTCTGCACGCCAAGATGATCGTGGTGGACGGCGCCTTGACTACCATCGGCACGACCAACATCGACAACCGGAGCTTTGTCCTCAACTTCGAGATCAACGCCTTTGTCTACAACAGCTCCTTCGCCCAACGGTGCGAAGAAATCTTCGAGAAAGACCTGCAATCGAGTTATCCGGTGGACCACCACTGGTTCAAAGCGCGACCGCTCTGGTGGAAAGGAGCAAGCGCAATGACTAGGCTCCTCTCACCCCTACTCTGAGAAGCGCGGATTCGCAAAGCAGTTCGGTCCTACCCAGAAAGGAGAGCTCCTCGAGCGGCCGAGCAGTTCCTCGGGCACCTTGCGGTGCGATCCCTATTGTTAGTAGTATCACCCCCGCAAGGAGCGCCTGATAGCATGATACGAGTAGGCTTCGTAGGATGGCGTGGCATGGTGGGATCGGTTCTCATGCAACGCATGATGGAAGAGAAGGATTTCGAAGGAATAGAGTCCTCCTTCTACTCTACTTCCAAAGCCGGGACTCAGATCCCCGATTTCGGTGCGGCCGGACCCGGCCGGGTTCTGCACGCGGAAGACCTCACCACCCTCACAAAGCAGGAGATAATTGTCAGCTGTCAAGGGGGAGAGTATACCAAGAAGATCTACCCGCGACTCCGACGGGAGGGGTGGCAAGGGTACTGGATTGACGCGGCCTCCGCTCTTCGGATGGAGAAAGATGCGCTAATCGTGCTCGACCCGGTCAACCGGACCGCTATCAACGAGGCGGTCCGACAGGGAACGAAGAACTACATTGGGGGAAACTGCACGGTAAGCCTTATGCTCATGGGCATTGCGGGGCTTTTCCGGGAAGATCTCGTTGAGTGGCTCTCCTCAATGACCTACCAGGCCGCCTCCGGCGCCGGGGCGGCGAAGATGCGCGAGCTCGTCACCCAGATGCGAAGCCTCACCCTCGCCGCGGGTTCCGCCCTCGATCAACCCGGCGTTGGTATTCTCGAAATTGACCGCGCGGTGCAGAATGCCTTTTCAACGCCGGACTTCCCTTTGACGGAGCTCGGAGCGCCCCTGGCTGGTAGCCTGATTCCGTGGATCGACAGCCCCATGGAAGGCGGTCAGACTAAGGAAGAGTGGAAGGGCTACGCCGAGACGAACAAAATTCTCGGGAGAGAAGACAACCCGGTCCCGGTTGACGGGATTTGTGTCAGGGTCGGCGCAATGCGCAGTCACAGTCAGGGCTTGACGATTAAGTTGCGGCGGGAAGCTCCGCTGGATGAGATCGAGGCGATAATCGGCGATGGCACTCCCTGGACCGAAGTGGTGCCGAATGAAAAGGAAGAGACGCTATCGCGATTGAGCCCGGCCGCGGTTTCGGGTACTCTCCAGGTGCCGGTCGGTCGCATCCGTCCGATGCGGATGGGCAAAGAGTACCTTACCCTCTTCACCGTTGGAGATCAGCTGCTCTGGGGAGCCGCCGAGCCGCTGCGTCGGATGCTCGGCATCCTCAAGGAAGAGCTCGGTTAGCCTTCGGTTTGGTTCTCCCGCCAGGTCACCTCGAGGGTAACGGTGGCAACTCCGCCGTTCTCATTGCGGAGCTCCAGGCTCCCGTCATACTGCTCCGCCAGGGAGGCAACCATTTCGAGACCGAGACCGGTTTTCGCGCCCCGGAGTACGGCTTCCGGGTAACCCGGTCCGGTATCCCGCACCGTTAGGATTAGGAAATCCCTTTCCCCTCGTCTCGCATCGAGGGAAATCGTAATACCCGGCTTTGATTCGTCACTGCCGCGGGCCGCGTGTTTGAGAGAGTTGGTCACAAGCTCGTTTACGACGATACCTATCGCCACCGCCGGACGAGCCGCGACTTCTCCGGGGTCCGCTGCGAGGGAGAAGTGGATCCACTCGGCTTCACTTCTCGGTTCGCTCAACGTTCTTTCTAGGGCGACGGAAAGCGGCACCCATTGAGATCCACCATCCTGATAAAGGCTCTGATACATCTCACCGATTACCGCGACCCGGCGGCCCGCTTGCTCTATCGCCTGACGTGCCGCCTCCTCCGGCGCCTTTCGTGCCTGGAGCGATAGCATTGACCGTATGAGAAAGAGGTCGTTCTTAATGCGGTGGTGCGCCTCTTCGAGGAGGAGCTTCTTCTCTTCGAGAAGCTTGCGGATTTCTCTCTCAGCGGCTTTCTGAGCGCTTATGTCTTTGTACGTGGCTACTACGCCGATGGTCTGCCCTTCCGACACAATGGGAGCTCCGGAGAGTACCACCTCCACCGGAGAGCCGTCTCGACGGTAGCGAACTGCTTCGGTGTACGGCACTGTCTGTTGGTTGAGCACCAGCTTGGTGATGGTCTGAGCCTCTTCTCGGGAACTGCTCCCTGCGGGCGCGACGAGGTCATCGAGATTCCGCCCCACCGCCTCGGAGGAAGTGTAGCCAAAGAGCCGCTCCGCTGCGGGATTCCACTCCACCACGTGGTGGCGCTCATCGAGGGTAATGACGGCATCAGGAACGGCGGCGAGAATGCTCTCTAAATAGAGGAGGCGTCTTTCTTTTTCCTGCTCAGAGAAGTAAAAAATATGCGGCACCTCCGAAACCGTTTCCGGAGGCGACGCCGCCAAAGCACCGCCTTACCGGTAAGAACGGGACTCACTCTACGACAACTCTCCGGAATCGAGACTCGCTATCTCTGCTTCATCAAAGACACGGTTTATCTCCAAGACTATGATGAACTGCTCTTCCCGCTTGGCGATCCCCTCTATGAACTCCGTGTCTACCTTCGTGCCGAAGGAGGGCG
>JBKHED010000028.1:0-30779 GCA_046540995.1 Spirochaetaceae bacterium
GTCTCCACCCAATCGGTTCGCTCTGGGCGATTTCCGTGGTTCGATTAATGTGGCTCTCCAGAGCGAAGTACCCCTGACTGCTTCCGAACCCCTCGTAGCCGTGCATCGGCGCGGCGCTGCTTCGAATTGCCCGAACCAGTATCCTGCCGTGCTTACTCCGATAGGTGCCGAGCGCCCCCTCGAGGAGGCGATCACAGATCTCCTCGGAGAAAAACGGGTACGCGCCGAGATCCACGGTGACCTCACTCTCCACGGCGAGGAGATTGCCGCTCTCATCGAGCCCGCTGGAGTGGACCACCCTGATCGGCGGTCTCGCCGGCAGAATGGCGCTCAACTCCTCCGGAGAGTAGTGAGCCACCACCGGTTGTTGCGCGGATAGAGCGAGAAGGGCGACGTGAACCGCCGCCTGCGCCGGAAAGAGGAGGAGCTGATCACGGATTGCGCCGAACCGAACGCCGCGCACGTCGATGCGGCGCCTCGGATATCCCGTGGCGCGGTGAACCTGTTCGGCAACGTGGTGTATCCACTGCGAGGGCGTCTCTATGACGAGAAGCGAGCGCTCTTCGAACCAGCCTCGCACCGTGATCCCCGCAACCTCCCGATGAAACTCTGCTCCGGCGCCGTAGCTACCTTCCACGATCTGGTACGCCTTCGACATGGCGTCGTCCAGCTCTCCCCAGGAGCGGCTGCGCTCCAGGACCAGCTGCTCCCCGGTGTAAGAGCGGCTATCCGGTCTCGGGTTTCGCTCGCTAATCTCTACGGCGCACATCCCGGCCAGGGAGGCCGCGCGCTCCGACGTTCTGGCGCCCACCAGGAGTATCGGCTCTCCCTGGTACCGTACCGACTCCGAGGCGAGGGTCGGCATCGCCTCCCCGAAGAGGCTAATGGACCGTTCGCCCGGAATATCCTCCGCAGAGAGAATGGTTTCGCCCTCCGCCTGCTCCGGAAGAACCACCGAATCGATTCTTCCCCGTATAACCGGAGAGCGAAGGGTGTGAAGGTAGAGCGGCCGCTCGCTGCTCATCGCCCGTTTCTCCGGTAGGCGCTGTCTCCCACACTCCGGACGGCTTCCACGACGCGCTCCACCTGCTCCTCGCTCATGCCGGGCCAGATGGGAAGGCTTACCACTTCCTCGAATCGCTCCGTTGCTCGGGGGAACATCTCCGGCGTGAGCCCGAGACGATTGCGCCAGTACGGCATGAGGTGGAGGGGGAGATAGTGTACCGAGGCTCCTATCCCGAGCTCGCCGAGGCGGCGTATGAACTCGTCCCGGTCGACGGAGAGCTCCTTTCGGACGAGGCGGATAACAAAAAGGTGCCAGGCGTGGTCTCCCTTCGGCTGCGGAAGGCGAAGGTACTCCCGGTCGGCGAGGCGGGCCACGTAGCGCTCGGCGATGCGGCGGCGGCTCTCCTTGAGCTCCTCCGCTCGGGAGAGCTGCACGCGGCCGATCGCGGCGAGGAGGTCCGGCATGTTGTACTTGAAACCCGCCTCCACCACCTCGTAGTACCACCGCTTACCGGGGCTCCGGTACCGATCCCAGACGTCTCGGTCGATGCCATGCATCCGCATGAGGCGCATCCGGTCCGCGAGGCTCTTGTCTCCGGTTATTACCATGCCCCCCTCGCCGGTGGTGATCGTCTTGTTCGCGTAAAAGGAGAAGACTCCCACGTCTCCGAGGGTACCCAGGGCGCCCTCCTCACCGCTTACCGGAAAGGCGTGGGCCGCGTCCTCTACCACCCGGAGCTCGCGGCTCCTGGCCAGCGCGCCGATCGCCCCCATGTCACACGGCTCGCCGGCGAAATGAACCGGCATCACCGCTTTGACCCTTTCCCCCTCACCGCCGGTTCCATGGCGGAGCCGCTGCTCCAGAGCGTTCGGGTCGATGAGGAGGCTATCCTCCCCGATATCGACGAAGAAGGGCTCCGCGCCGCAGTAGCGGCACACCTCGGCGCAGGATGTGAAGGTAAACGGAGACATCGCAACTCGATCACCCTGCCCCAGCCCGAGTGCTTCCAAGGCGAGGTGAAGCCCCGAAGTAGCGCTGTTTACCGCAAGCGCGTGAGAGGCATTGAGAAAGGTCGAGAACTCTTGCTCGAACGCCGCGGCCTCCCCCGCGGTAGTTAGCCAGCCGCTTCGCATTACCCGCAGTACCGCCTCTTCCTCCTCAGGACCGAGAGAGGGGCGGGCAAACGGAATCGCCTGGCTGTTCTGAAGAGGTACCATGCTCAGTTCAGATTAGTAGGTCGGTTCGCTTTCGTCCACCGGAAGGGAGGGTACCACCGTTCTCAGCGCCCTCTTGAGGTGGTGACGGTTGCGATAGCTCGCTTCCCTCCCCGGGGTACGGATGCAAACCGGTCGTAACTCCTCTAAGAGATCGCTCAAGGGTGCGCAGTACCCCTCCCAATCATCGAAGGCGACACGGTGAACCCGGGGATGCTCGGTCGGCTCGGGATGCTCTCCCGGGTTGTAGAGCCGCTCGGTGAGCTTCTCTCCCCGGCGCAGGCCGATTTCCCGGAACGCTATTTGCTCCTCCGGCTCGAAGCCGTAAAAGCGCACCATTTGCTCCGCGAGCTCCCGGATCTTTACCGGTTCTCCCATGTCGAGGGTGTACAGCTCTCCGCTCTTTCCCATGCCGCCGGTCTTGAGAACCAGTGAGGCCGCTTCCGGGATGGTCATAAAGAAACGCTCCGCCCGGCTATCGGTTACCGTTACGGGTCCCCCTTTCAGTATCTGCTTCCGAAAGAGAGGAATAATACTACCCCGGGATCCGAGGACGTTACCGAAGCGGACAACCATGCAGTTGAGCTTCCGATCCGCGTAGGATAGTACGAGGCGCTCGGCGATTTGCTTCGTGGCGCCGTAGATACTCAACGGCTCCACGACCTTATCCGTCGAGATCATGACAAAGCGGTTGGTCCCCGCCTCCCGGGCTGCCTCGAGGAGATGAAGCGTGCCGAAGACGTTGTTTTCCACCGCCGCCACCGGGTTTGCCTCCATCATCGGCACGTGCTTATACGCCGCAGTGTGAAAGACCACGTCCGCCTTCAGCCGGTTTAGAATGAACCGGGTGTACTCCCGGTCCTTGAGCTCACCGACGATGGGGACGATGGTTGCCCGTTCCCCCACCCCCTCTTCCTGCAGGAGCCGGAGCTCGCTGTCGATCTCGTAAATGCTGTTCTCCCCGTGGCCGAGGAGATAGAGCCGTTCCGCACCGCCGGAGAGGAGTTGCCGGGCGAGCTCACTGCCGATGCTCCCCCCGGCCCCGGTTAGCAGTACCCGTCGACCCCGAAGGTAGGAGAGGCTCTCCCGGAGATTAATGTGAACCGGTGTGCGGCCGAGCAGGTCCTGCGGATCGATTTCCCTGGTTTGGATGAAGTGGGCGTCTCCGTCCACGATTTGGGAGATCCCCGGAAGAATGCGAATCCGCTCGAAGTCCGCCTCCTTGAGCCGCTCGTAGAGGATTCGAAGAAGCTCCCGCCCGGCGCTCGGTATGGCGATAAGCGCCTCGTCCGCGGGGGTCTTCTTTATCAGGTTCACCACGTCGGAAATCGGACCGAGAACCGGAATGCCGTCGATTTTAGTCCCGATCTTTTCCGGATCATCATCGAGAAAGGCGACCACCTCCCCGAGCATCTCTTTCCGCCGTATGTCCTCGCAGATCCCCCGTCCGGCGAAGCCCGCACCGATTATGTAGATCCTCGTGCTGCTACTCAACGTTGTTGCTCCGGGAGTGACTCAGGATTTCGAAGCCGAGATCAACGAGAAAGGAGTCCTTGTAGAGATCGAGGCGCACCTTCGCGCGGCCCTTACGCTTGTCCACCTTGACTATTCGTCCCTCGAGCCCCTGCAGGGGGCCCTCGATGACTTCTATGCGGCTCTTCTCGTCGAAGGTAACCTTCGACTCCTTGACGACCTCGCCGAACCCGAGAAAGTGGCGTACCAACTCCAGATCGTTCCCGGCCAGAGGCTTGGGAGTCGCGGTCGTTTCCAGAAGACGAACAAATCCGGAAACTTGCCTGAGACTACTAATGAGGGGCACGGTGAGCTGATCGGTCTCGAGAAAAAGATAGCCCGGAAAGAGAGGAGCGAGGACCTTCTTTCGAACGCCGCGCTTGCGGATATTGAGCTGCCTCCTCGGCCAGATGAGCCGGGCCCTACCACCGATCTCCTTCTCCGCAAGCCGCATGTACCGCTCTTCTTCTCCCGTATAGACCTGGAGAACGTAGTAGTCCATGATTTCGATGCAGCCTATCATGGCGACGGGGCTTCGACAAGTTTCTCTCATGCTCACACTCCTGGCGCCGAAATTCAAGAAGAGATAGGAGGAGATCGTGCGTTCCAGCCGGATTATCTGTACACTCATGTTGTTCTTACTCGGAATCTCCGTCCAGGCTCAGACGCTCCTTCTGGAGATGCAGATCCGGGGAGCCGAGAGCTTTTCCTCCCGGGAGAGCGATTTTGTCAGGGCAACGGCTGACGGAATACTGGAAACGTTCTGGGACGCGGGCTTTATCGTCTATGATTCCTCGGACCCCGGAATTCCGCGAAAACGGACAAGCCTTCCGAACTTGGTCGAGCGTGCCCGAGACGGCGGCGCGGAACTACTTCTCCTCATAGAGCTCATGACCGATCGTCCCGACGACGATTCGCCGCTTACGCCCCACGCCTTTCGCTACCGCCTCATTAGCGTTCGCGAGGGGGTGCCGATCGACAGCGGTACCGCCGCCGTTGCCAACATGATCAGTGAGTCCGAGGTGGACGAGGAGTCTTACTGGCTCACCCTCGGCGGGATGGTCGGCAGGGAGGTGCTCAATGCGCAGTAAGCTTCTTTACATACCCGTCGCCCTTACGATTCTCACCTTCCTGGCGCCGAACCTTCTCGCCCAGGAGAACTGGGAAGGAAGCGCCATCGTCGGGCGGTACGGCGAGTTTCCTCCGGGAGGACTCTACGCGGCGAGCAACGCTTTCCCTATCAACAGCGTGATCGAGGTGACCAACCCCGACACCGGTCGCACGCAGCGGCTCATCGTGGCGCAGCGCGCGGAGAACGCCGGGGTGCTTCTGGTGGTGAGCCAGTCCGCGGCGGAGGAGCTCGGTGCTCCGAGGAACGCGACCTTTCGGGTGCAGGTGGAGCCGGTGGAGATGCCGCCGCTGACCAGTGTCTCCCCGAGCCAGGACCTGCCCTTTCATCCCGACCCGGACATAAACCCCCGCGCTGCGGTGGGTGACCCGAACGCCTCGATCCTTGCCCCGGGCGCTCTCGGAGCGGCTGAAAGCGAGTTGCCTGATATCTCTGCCGTGGAGGAACCGGAGGTCGAAGACGCGGAGGAAGAGGCACCGGCGGCGGAGCCCGAGGATCGGCCGGAAGAGCCGGAGGGTGAAGCCGTAGCGCCTCCGGAACCGACCCCCCCGTCCATAACGGAGGAGCCGGAGGCCGAGGAGCCCGTGGCTGAAGCGGAGCCCGAGCCTGAGGGTCCAGGGGAAGAGGAACTCTTCCCGTCGGCCCCGGAGGACGAGCTCTATGCCGACCTGGCCACTCCGGAACGGCCCGAAGAGGAGCCGCTTATTACGGAGCTTCCTATCGCGCCGGTAGAAGAGGCGACGGAATTGGAAGAGGGGTCTCTCGGTCCGCAGTTTCCCAATCCCGTGGAGCTTTCGGTTACGCTTCCCCAACCCCCGGACGTGGAGGCTCCGGAAGCAACGGAGCCGGCGCCATCCCGGCCCGAAGCCGGCGATCCCGAAGGTCCGCTGGCCATGGCAACTCCCGGGGAGGTCACGGGGCCGGATATGAGTGAGGAGCTTCCCGGCCCGGCCGAACGGCCCGACGGACCGGTCACGCGGATCCCGTTGCGGATCACGGATGAACCGAAGCCGGAGCGGCCGGAGGAGGACCGCATTCCACGACCCAGCGGTGAGCCCGGAGAGGAGATCGTCTCCCTCGAGCCCGCGGAGTTCCGACCCCCGAAGCCCCCGGAAGGCGAGGAGGAAGCAGAGCCCGCTCCCGAGGAACGGCGCGAAGGGGTGGCCGAGGAGCCCAGG
This sequence comes from Spirochaetaceae bacterium, assembly GCA_046540995.1. GTDB lineage: Bacteria > Spirochaetota > Spirochaetia > DSM-27196 > Alkalispirochaetaceae > CAYZHV01. Next base: position 6,040 of record JBKHED010000028.1, read on the forward strand.
ATAGCCGAGGCGCCGGAGCCTTCGGAAGAGGAAGCGCCTCCGGAGCCGGAGCGTCGGCCTACGGAAGAACCCGAAGAGGAGGCGCCTCCCGCGGTGGTCAGGGAACCCGAGGCCTCTCCCGAGGAGTTACCCCTATCTGAGACGCTTCCTCGAGACGGCTACTACCTGCAGGTTGGCGCGTTCAGGGATGCCGAGGGAGCTCGGGCGGCTGCAGATAGGCTCGGCGAGGAGTTTCCCGTCAAGGTGGTTCCCTCGGCGGGAGAGATCTACCGGGTCTTTGTTGGCCCCTTGGAAGAAGATGAGCGAGGCGCGGTGCTCTACCTTGTCCGAGCCCGTGGCTATAGGGACGCTTTTCTGAGAAGCAGCGACGGCTAACCACTACTCCGGTCCCTCAGAAAGATGTTCCAGAGTTAAAAATGAGGGGCTGCCTCTCCACGGAGGGGCAGCCCCGATTTCTAGCCGAAAAGCTTATCAATCTCCCTTCGATACTTCTCGTAGACGACGTTGCGCCGGATCTTCAAGGTCTGGGTCAGTTCCTCACCCACCTCGAACGGCCTCGGGAGCAGGGTGAACCGGTAGATGAGCTCGAAGCTCTTAAACCCGGTGCTCTTGTTGACCAGCTTCTGAATCTCCTCGTGAATGAGCTCCACGACGCTCTCGTGCTGCAGGAGCTCCTCCTGCTCGAAGTACTCGATCCCCTCCCGCCGGGCAAACTCCTCGATGCTCTCCATGTTCGCAACGATTAGAGCGCCGAGAAACTTCTGATCCTGCCCGACCACCATCGCCTGATCGATGTAGTCGCTTCGGGTGATACTCTCCTCGATCGGCTGGGGCTCCACGTTCTCTCCACCGAGAAGAACAATCGTATCCTTGGCCCGGCCGAGGATGCGACACTCCCCATTGACCGTGAGCATGCAGATATCCCCGGTATTCAGCCAGCCGTCCTGGAGTACCTTGGAGCTCTCTTCGGGCTTCTTGTAGTACCCCTGCATGATCTGTTCCGACTTCACCCAGAGGGTTCCCTTTTCCCCGGGGCCGAGTTCCTCTCCCTGTTCTCCAATAATCTTGTACTGAATGTCCGGGAGAAAGGGGCCTACGGTGCCTCGAACCGGCGCGTCCTGGAGACGTACCGCCAGAACCGGGGCGGTCTCGGTCAACCCGTACCCCTCGAGAACCTTTATTCCGGCGGCCTGGAAGAAGCTGTCCACATGGGAGGGTAGGGCGCCGCCGCCGGAAACCCCCGCCACGAAGCGGCCCCCGAGACGCTGCTTGAGGGACTTGAAGACCAGAGTGTTTCCGAGGAGGCGAAAGGGAGTGAGAATAACCAGCGGGAGGACGCTCAAGGCGATGTCGGCGATCCGAGAACGCTTCTTGAACTCCGGCAGAAGCCCCTTGAACATGCTCAAGAGATCCGCGTGTATCTGACCGACTCCCACAAAGAAGTGAAAGAGCATCTGCTTCACCGGAGACTGCTTGGAGACGTTGCGATAGACCGCGGCTCGGATCCCCTCCCAGATTCTCGGTACCGAGGTCATCCAGGTGGGGCGAATTTTCGCCATGTCGGCGAGCATAATCTTCCCTATGGGACGGGAGTACGCCATCGACGCCCCGTAGTTGAGAACGATGTACTCCACCGCCCGCTCAAAGGAGTGCCAGATCGGAAGAACCGCCAGAAAGATATCGTTGTGTGTCAGGTGCAGTATGTTGTAGACCCGGTCCATTTGAAAGAGGAAACCGCGGTGGGTAAGCATAACCCCCTTAGGCTCTCCAGTTGTGCCGGAAGTGTAGAGCAAGGTTGCCAGGTCGTCGCTCTTACCGAGAGCAACTTCCTTCTCAAAGGACTCCACCTCCTCGGCTGAAGGCTCTCCGACGGTGGCGACAACTTCGGCGTAGGAGAGGATCTTCGCTCGACCCGAATTGGGTCGATGCTCAGGGCTCTCGTAGTCATCGAAAAGCACGATAATCTCGAGCTCCGGCATGCTCTCTATGCGGGAGAGGATCTTCTCACATTGCGCCGGATTCTCCGCAAAGGTGAGTTTGCAGTCCGCGTGCCGGAGGATATAGGCGATCTCCTCCTCGGTTGAGTCCGAGCCTCTCGGGACATCGACCGCTCCGAGAGAGAGAAGGGCGAAGTCCGTGACGAGCCACTCCTGCCGGTTGTCGCTCATAATACCGACGTGGTCGCCTCGGGCTACTCCCAGCTTCTTGAGCGCCAGGGCGAGAACGGTCACTCTATTCCAGAGCTCTCCGTAAGCCACCGGCTGGAAGGTCTCATTCTCATCCTTTACGTACTGAACCGGGTGATGCTCGTGTTCCGCGACTCTCGTTTTGAGGCGCTTCGGTAGAGTTTCATTTGCCGTCACAGCGATACCTCCTACTTAGCTGCCTGGGCCGGGACGTCGCCGACCAGACAGAGCCACTCAGCCTCACAGGCGACGTCCTCTCCAACGAAGGCGACTCCCGCCTGACGAAGCATCCGGGGTGAAACGCGTTTGTTTTCTACCTCGATGCGGACCTCCTCGTCAGGACGAACCTGGCGGCGGAACTTCGCTTTTTCGATTGTCGCCAGAAAGAAGAGCTTGTCGCCGAGAGTACCGAGGGAGTTGACCCCGGCCCCCCCGCACTGCGCCATTGTTTCCACCAGAATCACTCCAGGAACCACCGGATAGTCGGGAAAGTGGCCCTGGAAGAACGGTTCCTCTTTGGTAAAGGTTCGATACCCCACAATTCGCTCCTCCGTCGCCTCGGCGATGCGATCGACGAAAAGGAATGGTGGCCGGTGGGGAAGAAGCTTTGTAACTTTGTCGTCCATTGGGTACAATCCTACCTCCACTAGGAATACTGCGCCATTGGAGGCGCGCGTCATTTGACACCGTACCCCTAGTGTGGTAGCTTCGACAAGACGATTTGTCGGTCGGAGACCGACAAATCATCGCTTTGCAAGACGATTTGCCGGTCTGTGACAGTAGAATTCAGAGGGGGTCTCCATGGAGCTGAAGGAACTTTTCGACCTCATTGATAAATTCGAATCGAGCAGCTTGAGTGAGTTCCGTTACGAGCAGGCGGAGGAGAAGGTTGTTCTCAAGCGGGAGTCGGAGCAGAAGGAGTCGTCTCTTCCCTACTACACACAACCTGTAATGGTGCAGCCCCACGCGGCGGCGCCTTCGGCGGCGGTCCCGGCGGGAGGAGCCGCACCGGCGGAATCCGGCGCCCTGGCCGAGAACTCCGGTGCTGAGCGTGCCCCGGGAGTCGAGCAGATCACTTCTCCCATCGTCGGTACCTTCTACCGTTCCGCTTCCCCGGACTCGCCTCCCTTTGTCCACGAGGGAGATGTGGTGGAGAGTGGTCAGACCCTCTGTATCCTCGAGGCGATGAAAGTAATGAACGAGCTCGAGGCGGAGTTCAATATGGAAGTCGTCGCGATCCTCGCTAAGAACGGGGACATGGTTGACTTCGGGTCACCGCTTTTCGAGGTTCGCCGGGTATGATCTCTTCGATTCTCATCGCAAACCGGGGTGAGATCGCGGTTCGGATCGTCCGCGCCTGCCGGGAGATGGGAATCCGCAGTGTCGTGGCGTACTCCGAGGCTGATCGCCACTCCCTGGGAGTGCACCTGGCGGATGACTCGGTCTGCATCGGGCCGGCAAGCTCCAAGGAGAGTTACCTCAATATTCCCAACATTATCTCCGCAGCGGTCCTCAAAGGGTGCGACGCGGTCCATCCGGGAGTCGGCTTTCTGAGTGAGAACGCCGGTTTCGCCGGGGAGGTGGAGGACGCGGGACTTATCTTTATCGGTCCCAAGGCGGAGACCATTAGCCTTCTCGGGGACAAGATCGCCGCTAAGAAGACCGCAGTCAAGCACGGGGTACCGGTCATACCGGGATTGGAAGGGTCGGTGGACAATGTGGAGGCGGCGCAGGATAACGTGGACGGGATCGGCTATCCGGTGATTATTAAAGCCGCCGCCGGCGGCGGCGGCAAAGGGATGCGAATTGTCCGGCGCCGGGAAGACTTTGCGGGAGTTCTCAAGATTGCCTCCGCGGAGGCGGAGAAGGCGTTCTCCGACGGAACGGTCTACGTAGAAAAGTATCTGGAGAATCCGCGGCATGTGGAGGTGCAGATACTCGGTGATAGCCACGGCAACGTGATACACCTGGGAGAACGGGACTGCTCGGTTCAGGAGAACCACCAGAAGCTGATCGAGGAGAGTCCCTCTCCCATTGTCAACGAACGGATGCGGGCGTCCATGGGCGGCGACGCGGTTCGCCTTTTCAGCGCTCTCGATTACGTGGGCGCCGGGACCATAGAGTTCCTCGTGGAGGAGGGGCGGTACTACTTCATGGAAGTGAACGCCCGGGTGCAGGTGGAACATCCGGTGACGGAGCTCGTAACCGGCGTGGATGTCATAAAGGAGCAGATCCGGGCAGCCTCGGGAGATTATCTCGCGCACACCCAGGAGGATATCCAAATGAACGGCTACGCCGTGGAGTGCCGGATTAACGCCAAGGCTCCGGGAAAGATCACCAACTATCTTCCGCCGGGCGGCTACGGTGTCCGGGTGGACAGTTTTCTCTACAACGGGTATAACCTGCCGCCGTACTACGACTCCCTGGTGGTAAAACTCCTCTGTTGGGGAGAGAACCGAAAGGAGGGGCTTCGCCGGATGGATCGAGCCCTCTCGGAGTTCGAGATTCACGGCATCCCGACGAACATCGATACGCAGCGACGAATCGTAAACCACAAGATTTTTCAGTCCGGGAAGTTTGGCACCGGCATCCTCCAGACGATTCAACAGGAGGAATAAATGACCATCGGCGGAACATTTAAACGGATCATAAAGGGCGTCATCCCGCGACGCCTGGGGGAGCAGCGCCGTCTCCACATGGACGACCGTTCCTTTCTGGAGAAGAAGCACAGCTGCCCATCCTGCCAGCACCATATCGAAGAGGCTGACCTGGCGCGGAATCTCTTCGTCTGTCCGCAGTGCAGCTACCACTTTCGCATCAACGCCTGGGAACGGATTCGTTTCCTGCTAGACAACGGGGAGTTCCACGAGTTCTCGGCAAACCTTCAGACGCTGAACCCGATTGACTTTCCCGGGTACGACGACCGCATACGACAGGCCCGGGAGAAGTCGAGCCTCGACGAGGCGGTCACTATCGGCACCGGCTCGATTCTGAGCCGGGAGGCGGTCCTGGCGATTATGTCCTTTCAGTTTCTCGGAGGGAGCATGGGCTCCGTGGTAGGAGAAAAGGTCGCCCGGGCGATTCTCCACGCTGTGGACAGGGAGCTTCCCTGCATTCTCTTTGCCGCCTCCGGGGGTGCCAGAATGCAGGAGGGGATCTACTCCCTCATGCAAATGGCCAAGACTTCTCACGCCATCGCCCTCCTGGGAAAGGCGAGACTGCCGCTCTTTGTTGTTCTGACGGACCCCACAACCGGCGGTGTCACCGCGAGCTTTGCCATGCTCGGCGACGTAACCCTTGCGGAGCCGGGGGCGCTTATCGGCTTCGCGGGCCCCCGGGTCATTGAGGGAACGATTAAGCAGAAGCTTCCCCCGGGATTCCAGCGCTCGGAGTTCCAAATGGATAAGGGGTTCGTGGACGCCGTGGTGCCTCGCAGTGAGCTCAAGTCGACCCTGGCGTTTCTTATCGACACCCACACAAAGGGGATACGACGATGACCGCCAACGAGATTCAGAAGAAGATACATGAGCTCCGGGAGCTCGCCCAGCGGGAAAACATAGATATCCACGCCGACCTAACCCGGCTGCAGTCCAAGCTCGGGGGAGAGCACTCTCCTCAGGTGAACGACGCGTGGCGCCGGGTTGAGCTCGCCCGGCATCCGGACCGTCCGACCGTCCTCAAGTACGTCGAGCTCATGAGCGAGCAGTTCCTGGAGCTCCACGGGGACCGGGCGTACTCCGACGACCCCGCCCTGGTGGGGGGCATTTGCACCATCGAGGGAATTCCTTTCACCTTTCTCGGTCACCAGAAGGGAAAGAACATGAAGGAAAACCTTCGGCGGAACTACGGCATGGCTCACCCCGAGGGGTATCGAAAGGCGCTTCGCCTCGCCGAGCAGGCGGAGCGCTTTGGAAGGCCTATTCTCTCCCTTATCGATACCCCCGGCGCCTTTCCCGGCGTCTCCGCCGAGGAGCGGGGGATCGGGGAGGCGATCGCCCGGAACCTGCGGGAGTTCTCGGTCCTGCAGACGCCGATTATCGTGGTGGTTATCGGCGAAGGCGGTTCCGGTGGCGCTTTGGGCATCGGGGTGGGAGACAAGGTCTTCATGCTCGAGAACACCGTCTACTCGGTGATATCCCCCGAGGGCTTCGCCTCGATCCTACTTCGGGACGCCAAGAAGGCTCAGCAGGCCGCTGAGCTCATGAAAATGACCTCCCAGGATCTGAAGTCGTTCGGGATCGTTGATTCGGTGATTCCTGAACCCCCCGGGGGGGCCCACAAGGATCCGCAGCGCATGTCCGAGCGTATAAGGAAAGAAGTCCTCGACGCCTACCGGCTCCTCTCCAAGAAGAAGATGGACCAGCTCCTCCGGGAGCGCTCGGAGAAACTGCTCTCACTGGGCGTCTTTTTCGAGCGAAGCGAGAAGCGGAGACTCTTCGGCCGCCGGAAAGAGCGGTAGCCTTCGCGGCGCCTCGCTCCCATTTGCCGGACCATTTTTCGTCTGCGGGCCGGGTCCCAGAGCCTATATCCCCTGAAACGTCAGCCACCGGGCGAAGAGAATGGCAACCTCGGTCACCCCGGCTACTTCCAGCGCCGCGAGGCCCAAGAAGAGAGCCGAAAGACTCGCACCCATCGGTCGACGAAGGTCCCTGCCGCGCAGGAGGCGAAGGGTGGGCCAGAGTGCCCCGAGCAGTAGAAGCACACTTGCGAAGAGGAAGCGGGAGCGCCCGGGGTTGGCGCCATGCCACTGCTCCAGGCGGAACCCGGCGGAGACGATGGCACCGCTGAGTGCCTGGAACTGGCCGAAGGCTATGAGGAGTCCCAGGGCGACGAGGAGAAGGCCGCTGGCCACGCGTACCGCCCCGAGGTACCGCTTGAGCCTGTTCAGCAAGGTGGAGACTCGGGTGAAAAAGAGCGCTGCCAGGAGAAAGGGAAGGCCTAAACCGATGGAGTAGACCGAAAGGTAGAGCACCCCTTGTCCGACCTGTCCGGAGCTTCCGGCCATAAAGAGGATCCCCGCCAGAATTGGTCCGATGCAGGGACTCCAGCCCGCCCCAAACGCCATACCGACCAGGCCGGCACCGACATAGCTCGTCGGCCGCGAGCTCACGTGGAGTCGCTTCTCGAAGTTGAGGCTCTTGGCGAAGTCGAACATGACGTTGAGGCCCAACAGCACCACAACGGTACCGGCGACGCCGTTTATCCAGCGGGAGCCGCCGGCGAGTAGAAAGCCGGAGCCGCTGAAGAGCACCCCCAGCACCACGAAGACCAGGGAAAAGCCGATCACGAAGAAGAGGGTACGGAGGAATATCGGCATTCGCGGCGTCGATTCTCCCTGGAGCTCAGAGAGGGAGGCGCCGGTTACGAAGGAGAGGTAGGAGGGAATCAGTGGCAACACGCAGGGAGAGAGAAATGAGAGAACTCCCGCGGCGAGGGCGATGGCGAGGTTAATGTCGCTAACCATCTATCCTACTCCGCTCCGAGGTGGCGCATGAGCTCCAGTACGTCGGGAGAGTCCCACTCCCGGGCGCCCACGAGCATACCGAGAACGCGGCCGTTCGTGTCGAGGACGTAGGAGGTGGGTATACCCCGGACCCCGTACTCTCCTCCCACCTGACCGGTTCTATCGAGAAGGACCGGAAGCTCGAAGCCGTTCTCCTCGAGAAAAGACGCAACGAGATCACTTTCCTCCTGCAAACTCACCGCGAGGATGGTGAAGTTCTCATCCCCGAGCTCCTCCTGGAGGCGAACCATCGAGGGAAGCTCCTCCCTACAGGGAGGGCACCAGGTTGCCCAGAAGTTGAGCAGAACCACCGACCCCTGGTGGCTGGACAGGGAGGTTTCTCCCCCCTCGAGCCGGGGTAGGGTGAAGTCAATCGACGGTATCCGGTCTTGGAAGACACGCATACCGCTTGCTTCCAGAAGAGCCCGGGTCTCGGCGCCGATCGGCGGGTTCTCGCTCTCCTCCGGGGCGGCTGTTTCGGTCGTGACCGGCGCCTCCGACTCCGCTTCCGCCTCGGCTTCCTGAGCTCCCCCGGCAGAGAGGAGCCCCCCCAAAAGGGTGAATAACAGTATGGTGATTACTGCACGCTTCATTTCGGTACTCCGGTGCATAACATAACGGCTATATACAAATAATGCAAACGGATTCAGAAGATTTGCAGTTACCATAGCCCCCCGGCCGACCCGGGGGCTCAGAAGAGGCCCGAGAAGAGCAGCCCGGCGTAGTTGTAGGCGGCGTGTCCGATAGCAAGGGGATGGACCCCGCGAATCCGCTGGTAGAGATATCCCAGGGCGAGACCCGCAAGAAAGGCGAAGAGAAGGCCCTGGAATCCCTGGTATGCGTGCCCCAGAGAGAAGAGAATCGCCGAGACGAATATAGCCATCGGTGGAGAGAGGCCGAGCTGCGCGAGCCGCGTAACCGCATAGGATCGGAAGAAGAGCTCCTCCGTATATCCCACCGAGAGAAGAGAGAAGACGCTCAGAAGATAGGCTAAGGGAGTAACGGACTCAAACCGGAACGTACCATCCCCTCCAATGCCGAGGGCGCGGGAGAGTAGATTGGTGATCACCGAAATCGCCAGCAGGAGCAGAGCCACCGCGAGAGCCCGCAGGGGCAGCCGGGAGGCTCTCGGGGAGAGACCGAACCGTTCGGTCCAGGCGCCACCGTCGATTTCCATTATGTAGAGAAGCAGGAGTATGCGCGGCACGTTCTGTATGAGAATCCCTATATGCGCGCGGGGCTGCTCGAAGAGCGAGCTATCGACCGGCCCCGTACCGCTGTATATCGCAGGGAGCAGGTATATGGAGAGGAGGATGAGAAACTCCCGGAGAATTCTTCTATGCTCTTCCACGTAATCTCTCTTTCTAACAATTTGAAGATACTGAATCCTATCTTAAATGGTACTATAGCGAAAGGGTAGGATAACCGATATTGTAAGGGAGGTACCAATGTCTGGACTCCTGATTGCGGTGGTAATCCTTATCGTAGTCATTTTCCTCTTCGTCCTTCTCCAACGAGCCGGAGGACTGGGGTTTCCCTGGATCCCCTTTTACGTAAAGGGAAAAGAGTCCGGCTTCTCCTTCAAGGAGACCCACCTCATGCGGCGTATCGCCGTGGAGAATCGCCTCAGTAACCCGACTTCCCTCTTCTGGTCCTTGGGCGCTCTCGATCGCTGTATCCGGGCAACCATAATCCGCTTTCGCTCGGAAGAGCGAGAAGAGTCCCCGGAGGCGCTCAGTTTTCTCAACCACCTCTTCGACTTTCGAAAGCGGGTGGAGTTCGATCAACCTAAGTATAAGCTCGGCATTCAGTCCACAAGAAGTCTCGCTCCGGGGCAGACCCTCAAACTGACGCTTCCCGGAGCAGGGGCGTTCTTCTCCCGGGTTATCGAGAACAACCGGCGTCACCTGGCGGTAACCTACCCGACGGGACCGAAGACACTACCCCCGGGGACATCCTGGCGGGGTCAGGACGTGGCGGTCTACTTCTGGCGCAAGGACGATGCAGGGTACTACTTCGAGACGAAGGTGCTCGGGGACTATCTCGATCGCAAGGTTCCTATTCTTCACCTGCAGCACTCCGACGAGCTCGCCCGTACGCAGAAGCGGAACTCCGTACGGGCCCAGGTTAATCGAGGGGGGCAGCTCTATCCGCTTCGAACCATAGAGAGCGCCAACGAGACCATCGAAAAGCGCCCTGGCTACAAGTGCAAGGTCCTCGATGTTTCCGAGGACGGCGCGGCGGTGGTAGTGGGTGGCAAGGCAAAGGCGGGGCTTCCGGTGAAGGTGCAGACCCGGCTTTCCAACGAGACCGTGATACTCTGTGGAACGGTGAAATCCGCCAACTACAAACAGAAGAACAACGTTTCGGTTCTCCATATGCAGGCGGTTAAACCATCAACCTCGATGCGCGTGAAAATACTCACCTACGTCTATCACCTCTTTAGCAAAGGTGAAGCGGAAAACGAACTACGTTGAATTCTCAGGTCAAAACGAGTAGTATCCTTTAGCACAGGGGGATACACATGAAACGTCTACTCGTTCTGCTTCTCATCCTGATCACCGTCGCCGGCTTTGCCCAGGATGGAGAAGACCAGTCTGACAACCAGAGTTCCCTCGTAGAGCGGTACATAGCAAACTTTAGAGACGCGAACCTGCGGACGAAGGTCGGTATTCTCGAGGCTTCCGAGGAGGAAGCGCTGCAGGAAATGGCACCTCTCTACGCGGAAGCGCTCTCCTATTTAGTGAGCAATGCAAACGATATTCGACGGGACACGACCCTTCAAGAAATGACCGACTTCGTCGTGGAGAAGGTTGCCGAGGCGGAATACGCTCCCGCGGCTGAGCCCCTTTGGCAGCTCTTTCTTAACCGTCAGGAGTCCCTTGCCAGAGTCTCCATACTCCAGGCCATTTCGGCTACGGGACAAGAGAATCAACAGGTTGTGGTCAACCTGAATCAGTGGATTTCCGATCGCAACCGGCTCAAGGCCGGCGGGGACGATGTAGACCTCCAAGTCTTCCACCAAGCTGTCGTCACCGCCGGGGAGCTCGGGAGCGCCTCCTCCTATCCTGTCCTTCTGGAGGCGCGGCTCCAGCAGTACGCCGAGCGGATCAGTAACTCCGCGGTGGAGGCGATGCAGTCCCTTGAGGGTGATCAGGTCCAGCTCGCCATAGATGCCCTTGCCGGACGGGACCCGGAGGAGAAGATGGAGGCGTTTTCGTTCCTTGTTCGCAGCGGTCTCTACTCCGCGGAAGAGGAGCCGGTAATCGCCCAGGCCGCCCTCAACCAAGCGTTGGAGGCGACGGTTAGCGAGCCTACGGTAACCGCCGAGCTCCGGCAGCTGCGATACGAGGCGGCCCAAGTCATTACCGACGCAGGACACAGCGACGCGACCCGAACGATGATTCGGCACTTCAACCAGACGGTCCTCGAGTATGACCGTGGCGTCACGACGCGGCAGCGTGTCCTCGAGGCGGTCGCGGGACTCGGAGCGATGGACACCGACGAGGCGGCGGTTCGTCTTACCGATTATCTCGAGCTTCTCAACACCTACACCGAGCTAGACCGACCGTACGATACGGAAATCGTTATGGCGGTCATTCGCAACCTCGAACGCCTCGGCAGACCCGGCTCCTATAACGCCCTCTTCTACTGCACCCTTCTCGACTATCCGAGCCGAGTGAAGGACGCAGCGAGAGAGGCGATGCGTGCGGTCTCCCGGTAAGGATTCTCTCTTCTCTTTGGCAGAGCCGCATCACCGACCCTTAGTTTGGGCGGGCGGTGCGGCTTTCTTCGGCTTTCCCCTCTTAGAGCGCTCGCTCGCTACCGGAAGCTGCCACGCCGCGATCGTCTGGCTGGTACCGGCCCTCGCCCTGGCGGGAGTGGCGGTAACCCTCCTTCCCCAGAACCGATGGCGTGCGGCGATTCTCATAGCTCTCTCTCTCGCCGGCGGTTGGTTTCTGGCGGGCAGCGCAGCGCTCCGTCTCGACCACGAGACCGCCCTCGGGCGTCCGCGAATCCCAGCCGCTGCCGGGGGGACCGTGACGGGCACGGTCGCCGCGGACGGCCGAGAGGGAAGGGGTAGCGAGGTAGTGGTGCCGCTTCGCCTCGAGCGCTATACGCCGTCGGCGGCCGACGGCCCCATTGCACCGCCGGCGGTCCGGTCTCCCGGCGCCGAGCTCGACCGCTCGGGGCGCGGCGATGCGGCGCTGCCGATCTCCGGGGAGCTGGAGCTTCGCATCCGGGGGGGAGGCACCGTCTATCGGGGCACCGGAGTCTCACTGCGCCTCGGTCGGGAGGAGCTCGAAGCAGTGGATGCGGGGCGGCGAAGCGTCTCGCGCAGGAGGTCGGAGGTGATTCTCACCCCGCCGACGGCGGGCACGGCGAAGCTGCGGGGCACGCTTCGACGGGGAATAGTGGACTCTTTGCGACGCCTGGGATCGCCCGCGGGAGGTCTGGGGCGGGCGCTTCTCTTAGGGGAGCGCTCCGCGGTTGATCCGGGGCTCCTGGAGCTGGTGCGGCGGGCCGGGGCGATGCATCTTCTCGCCCTCTCAGGCATGCACCTGGCGCTCCTCGCGGGCCTCCTCGGGGTGCTACTCTTTCCCCTTCTTGGCCGACCGGCGGGCGTTGTAGCGAGTATCCTTCTGGCCATCTACTTCTGGATCGTCGGCCCCATTCCCTCGCTGCTCCGAGCGCTCCTGATGTTCAGCCTCGGAGCTGCCGTGAAGCTGACCGGCCGCAGAGTCGACCCTCGCTCACTGCTGCCGGGGGCGCTGCTCCTTGCCATGCTCCTGGCTCCGAGACTCGCCGTAACCCTCGGTTGGCGCCTTTCCACCCTCGCCCTTGGTGGCATTCTATGGCTCGGGGCGCCGCTCTGGGCTCGCGGGCCGGCTCTTCCGCCGAGGCGGCTCTGGTCCCTTCTCTGGGTCTCCCTCGGCGCCTTCTTGGCGACCACCCCGATCTCTCTCTCAACTTTCGGTGAGGCGTATCCCGCCTCCATCGTAAGTAGTCTCTTGCTGACGCCTCTGGTGCTCCTCTTCATTTGGCTCATCCTGCTCTCGGCGCCGCTCCTTTCCGTTCTGCCGGGTCTCACGCTACCTCTCGGAGCCGGCGGCGGTGCTCTCTACGCCTTGTTCGAAAGAGGTGCGGGGGCGCTCTCCCGGCTTCGCCCGCTCTCCGGGCGCACCGGTACGCTTATCTGGGCTATTGCAATGGGTTTGGTTCTCGTTCTCTTGCTGTCGCCGTGGCTGCGCTACCTGCTCAGGAGCCGGGAGCGGCGACATGGGTGAAGAGCAACTGGAGTTGAACCTCGGTTCCCCTCGGGAGATTAGGGATCTTCTCTCTGAACGAGGGATTACCCTCAAGAAACGGTGGGGGCAGAACTTTCTCTTTCAGCCGCGCTGGCGCCGCTGGATCGTGGAGCTCGTCGACCCGAAGCCCGGGCAGCGACTCTGGGAGGTAGGTCCCGGCATTGGAGCTCTCACCGAAGGGTTGGTGGAATCCGGGGCGGATGTGACGCTCTTCGAGATCGACCACGGCCTCATCGAGATACTGAAGGATCGGTTCGGGGATGCGGTGCGTATCGTGCCCGGAGACGCGGTTCGAAGCTGGCACGAAGAGCTCGAACGCTCCGGCGCGCCGACGAAGGTGGTGGGTAACCTCCCATACAGCAGCGGGGCGCGGATAATCGCCTCTTTTATCGAGTCGAACCTGCTTCGGCCGCCGGCTATGGTCGTAATGGTTCAGCGGGAGGTGGCGGAGCGCATGGCCGCCGGGCCCGGGAACGAGGAGTACTCCTCCTTCACCGTGCTGGTAGGGTCGAGCTTCTGGGTGGAACTGAGAGGGGATGTTCCGGCGGACGCCTTCTTCCCGCCGCCTAGAGTGAAGTCCACGGTTCTTACGCTGACTCCGAGGGAGGACGCCCCAGGACCGGAGGAGCGGCGGAAGCTCTCCCGCCTCGCCCGGGGGTTCTTTGCCACGAGACGCAAGACCATTCGCAACGCGCTGCGCAGGAGCTTCTCCTCGGAGGAGGCCGCACGGCTTTCCGCGCTTCTGGACCGGCTCGGAGTGTCCGCCGATCGGAGGGGAGAGACTCTCTCCCTCGAAACCTACCGCACCCTTGCCCGGGGGCTCAACTCTCGAGAAGAGTGAGATTCTCGAGGACCGACTTGACCTTCTCCTTGTTCTCCTCGGAGAGCTCGCATAGCGGGAGGCGGTAGACCTCCTTGCAGTAGCCGAGAAGAGACATGGCGTACTTGATCGGAATCGGATTTGTATCGAAAAAGACCATCTTAAACAGCGGCAGAAGCCGGTAGTGCTCGGCCCGCGCTTTTTCGAGCTTGCCTTCGAGGGCGAGCTTGATCATCTTGCCCACCGGCCCCGGAGCGGCGTTGCTCGCCACCGAGACAACCCCGGAGCCGCCGAGGGCCACCACGGAGAAGGCGAGGTTGTCGTCCCCGGAGAGTAGGTCAAACCCCTCGGGCTTCCGGGCGGCGACTTCCATGATCTGCGGAATGCTTCCGCTCGCCTCCTTGACCGCGACGATGTTCGGGTGCTCCGCTAACCTCATGAGGGTCTCGGTTTCGATATTCTTTCCCGTTCGGCCGGGGATGTTGTAGACGACCATCGGTAGATCCACGGCGTCAGCGATGGCGGTAAAGTGGCGGTAAAAGCCGTCCTGATTCGGCTTGTTGTAATAGGGCGCCACCTGGAGGCTCGCGTCGGCACCGATCTCCTTCGCCTTTCGGGTCATTTGGATCGCCTCGGCGGTGGAGTTGGAGCCGGTCCCGGCGATAACCGGGACCCGGCCCTTCACCTGATCCACGACGATCTCGATAACCTCGAGGTTCTCCTCGTGGGTGACCGTCGGGCTTTCGCCGGTGGTCCCCACCGGAACGAGCCCGGTAATGCCGGCTTCGATCTGCGCTTCAACGAGGCTGCGCAGGGCATCCTCGTCTATGGATTCGTCCCCCTTGAAGGGGGTAATGAGGGCTGTAAAGGTTCCGGTAAACACCTATTCTACTCCTCCTTTTCGGTTCATGAGCTCTTGGAGAAACTCGTCGACGGTGAAGAATCCCTTCTTTCCCCGAATCCACTCCGCCCCGCGGACCGCGCCGTCTGCGAAGCCCGAGCGACCGCGAGCTCTGTGGGTAATCTCGATCGAATCGGCTGCGGAGTCAAGGGTGAGTGTATGGGTTCCCGGTATTGAGCCCCCCCGTACCGAGGCGACGTGGAGCTCCTCGGGCTCGACCTTTCGATGGAGGCTCTCCGTCTGGATCCGTTTCTTCCGGTCCACCGTACGGAGGATGCCTTCGGCGGTTCGCAGGGCGGTGCCGGAGGGGGAGTCCGCCTTGCCGGCGTGGTGGTACTCGCAGAGTATCGGATCGTACTCCTCGAGCCCGTTAATGAGACGTCCCGCTTCCTCGGCGAGGATCATAAAGAGGTTTGCCCCAATGGAGAAGTTGGCCCCGGTGAGATAGCCGATCCCTCCGGACTCGACGGCGGCCCGTACATCGCCCTCCTGCTTTGCCCAGCCGGTCGTTCCGACCACCGCCGGCACTCCGGCCTCGGCGTAGAGTCTGGCATTCTCGGCGACTGCCTCGGCGAGACTGAACTCGATCACCGCCTCCGCTTCCGCGATGGGGGCCTCCACCACGCTCCGGTGGGTCGCCCCGGGGTGCTTGGGATCCACCGAGGCGAGAAGCTCATGCCCCCTCCGCCGGAGGGCGTCGGCGACTTCGTGCCCCATACGGCCGTAGCCGACAAGAACTACCTTCATTCTACACTCCCTGGCAAAGGGTAACCGCTGAGGTGTTGACGATGTCCTCTACGGAGCAGCCTCGTGAGAGGTCGCTGACCGGCTTTGCAAACCCCTGGAGGAAGGGGCCGTACGCCTCCATTCCGGCGAAACGCTGGGCCAGCTTGTAACCGATGTTTCCCGCGTTGAGATCGGGGAAGACGAGGGTGTTCGCCTTTCCGGCGACGGTGGAGCCGGGCGCCTTCTTCTCACCAACGGAGGGGATAATCGCCGCGTCGAGCTGGAGCTCCCCGTCCACATTGAGGCCGGGCTCCTTCTCTTTCACCATCCGCAGCGCCTCGAGAACCTTGTCCACCGACTCGTGTTGCGCGGAGCCTTTGGTGGAGAAGGAGAGCATCGCCACGGCGGGCTCGGTCTGGAGGAAGTTGCGGCAGGACTGAGCCGCTGCAATGGCGATCTCAGCAAGCTGTTCCGCCGTGGGATCGGGGATGGTGGCGCAGTCGGAGAATATGAGGTGGCCATCCTTGCCCCATTTGGTGTCGGCGTGCTGCATGACGAAGCAGGAGGAGGCGAACTTCGTCCCCGGAGCGGTTTTGATAATGGTGAACGCCGCCACGAGGACGTTGCCCGTGGCGTTCTCCGCTCCCGCAACCATTGCGTCGGCCTTCTCGCTCCGCACCATCATGGCGCCCCACTTGAGAGGATCGATTATCTCTTGGCGCGCCGTCGCCTCGTCCATACCTTTGTGCTTGCGAAGCTCGTGGTACGCCTTGGCAAACTCATCCAACTCCGCGCCGGCCGAGGGATCCACGATCTGCACGCCTTTGAGGTCGACCTTCCGCTCCTTGGCCACCGCTTCTACGGCCTGCGGCTTACCGACAAGGGTTACGGATCCGGCCAGGCCTTCATCCACGAGGATCCGCGCCGCCTCGATGGTACGCGGCTCCGTTCCTTCCGGAAGGACCAGGTTTCGCTTGAGGCTCTTCGCCTTCTCTCGCATCTGTTCTATGAATGCCATCAGCTTTCTCCTAGAGGGTGTTGTTGCTCCGGTAAGCGTATCACACCTGGAGCCGGAACGGTAACCTCGCGTGAAACAGCCGACGAGCGTGACAGGAGGGCGGCCTTAGCTTAGTATGGCGAGTATGTCGGCACGGGCTCCTCTTATCGGCGTATATGGACTCGGCAGGTTCGGCCGGTTCTGGGCGGATCTCCTCTCTCGGAGAATGCGGGTTATCGGGGCGAGTCGCTCCAGGAAGGATACCCTGCCGGAAGGGGTGACCCAGTGCGCTCCGGAGGAGCTCGTCGAGGCGGAGGCGGTCTTTCTCTGCGTCGCCATTTCCGCGATGGAGGAGAGCTCGGCGACCCTTTCCGGTCTCTTGCGGCCGGAGCAGCTCGTCCTCGACACCTGCTCGGTCAAAGTCTATCCCTCACGGGTCATGGAGGAGCGCTTTGCGCCGGAGCAGCCGCTGATCGCCACCCACCCGATGTTCGGTCCCGACTCCGCCCGTAACGGAGTTCGGGGGCTGCCGATAATTGTGCATCCCCTCCGAAACGCGCGAGAGGAGTCCGAAACCTGGCGGAACCGCTTCGAGGAGATGGGGCTCAAAATTGTAGAAATGACACCCGAGGAACACGATAGGGAGGCGGCGTATACCCAGGGCATTACTCACTTCATCGGCAGAGTTCTCAGCCGCCTGGAGCTCCCGGATAGCGCCATTGCTACCCTCGGCTATCGAAAGATTCAGGAAGTGATCGAGCAAACCTGCAACGACCCGTATCAGCTCTTCAGGGATCTGCAGCATTACAACCCTTACACCAGCGCCATGCGGGAGGAGCTTTCCTGGGCCCTGGAAGCAACGTTGCGGGATCTGCAGTAGTTGACAACCCTCGGGGGTGCGAGTAGTGTGAGCCCATGGCAGATCTGCGGGTCCGTCGCATTGACGAGTCGGACCTCGACTCAGTCCTTGCGGAAGATTTCGAGTTCGAAGGCGAGATTCACTTCGAGAAGCCGCTTCTGGTGAAGGGGCATGTATCGGGTCAGATTAGCTCCCGGAGCGATCTCTTCATAAGTGAAGGGGCGATTGTTGACGCCAGCGTTTTGGCGCATCGCGTCTCGGTGAAGGGGACGGTCCGGGGAGATGTTTCCGCGGAGGACCGATTAGAACTGTTTGCCTCCTCCCGACTGGAAGGCAACATTGCCACCCCCGATTTAATAGTACAGAGCGGTTGCACGCTCAACGGTAACTGCTCTATGCCCGGGGGGAGTTCTCCGAAAACGAAGGCTTCGGCGTGGGAACCGGGAATGAGCGAATCACCGGCAGCCGAAGAAGAGGAGGGGTCCTGATGCGGCGTACGATGGGGGTTGTCCTCTTTCTAATAGTGGCCGGTGGCGCGCTCTGGGGTCAGACCCGGCCGGACGCGCTGCAGCTCTACCGTCAGGGCCGGTATGACGAGGCAGTAGAGGTAACCCTGGAAGAGCTCGAAGAGACTCCCCGCAATATGAACTCCTACACCGTTCTCGGCTGGAGCCTTCTCGCTCTCGGGCGGTATGAGGACGCCCTGGACTACGGCGCTCGTGCCCTGGAGATTTCCCGGTACGACAACAGAATCGTCCAAATCGTTGCCGAGGCGCACTACCGCCTCGGGAATAACATAGAGGCTCTCGATTACCTGGAAGAGTACGTAGCGATTGCACCCACCGGAGACTTGATTGACCAGGTCTACTTCTTTATGGGGGAGGTGTTTATGCGCCTCGGGGAGTACAACAACGCCGACGTAGCCTTCTCCACGGCGGTCTACCACAAAGGGGACGACGCGCGATGGTGGAGCCGCCTCGGATACGCCCGGGAGCTCGCGCGGGATTTCTCCTCTGCCGCGGAGGCGTACGAGCAAGCCCTCGATCTCAACTCATCGCTCACCGAGGCGCGGCGCGGGCTGGACAGAATCGAAGACGAGCTATAACCTAATTCCCGACGCATCCCCCGGAACTGGGACAAATCCATACTTCTGCGGTATTTTCTCCTATAGGTAGCGGTTGTCCGGCCGATAGTACCATCGGAGGGGTCCGCTAGGAGGGTATAGAAATATGATTTCAAAAGAGGCTCTCCGGAAGGCGGTGACGCCGTTGGTGGTTCTCCTGCTTGCCGGCTGCGCCAATATCTACGACGCAAATCTCTTTGAGAACTTCGACGGACCTCCGAGCGCTTCGGAGCTCGCCAACGGTTCCGCCGAGGATATCGCCGAGGCCGCGGAGAGTCCACAGTTCTTCGAGGAGCTCGAGGATGACCCCGAGGCAAAGGCGGTGATCCAGGATCGCCTGCAGGAGATATACAACGACCCGAACGCGTCTGACTCGGATAGGCGGACCGCCGCGGTCGTCTCCGGTGATATCGAGATGGAGACCACCGAGGGAGGTGAGATCGTCAACAATGTTGTCGATGTCCTTCTCGACGAGGAGGGCGGCGGGGAGTTCTCGGATCCCGGAACCTTCATTCGCAACACCTTTCCCGAATCCGTCAGAAACGATCCCGAGGAGCTGGAGGCGCAGATCGAAAGCTTTAGAACCGCTGCCGAGGCGTACTACGCCTACGGCGAAGGCCTCACCGAGGATGGAGTGCCCGAGGGCGCCAACAGTGGCGAAATCGCTCAGCGCGCGACCGTGGCGATACTGATGGACACGCTGGCTGAAGAGGCCGGCGGAACGGACGAGCTGGTGGCTGACATTCAGGCCGACGACTACTCTTCGTATAGTGACCCCACCGAGTCGGCCCTTGGCACTGAGGCCGACCCCGAGCCATTGCGAAACATACTCGACGTTGCAGGTCTTACGAGCGTCGTGGAGGGAGGGTGAGAGCTTGACGCATAGACTCCTCTCTCTTCTCCTCTTCTTTCTCCTCTGGCCTCTCTTCGGAGCCTTCGCCGATCCGATCAAGGAGAAGCCCTTTGTTCCCTTTAGCCCGGAGGTGCTCGGTCAGGGGGGCTCCTTTGCAGCGGTGGCCGAGGGGTACAACTCCTTCTTCACCAATCCTGCCGGGTTCGCTCTTACCGAGGGGGAGGCCACGGTTCCATCTTTTACCACGTGGATTCACGCGAAGCCTGATTCTATTCTGCCGATGCTTGCCGTAATTGACGGCGATAACGAGGACGAGACAGGTAGCACGGATGAGACCGTGGTGGACCTTCTAGAGGAGCAGCTAACGACCAACGGTTTCGGCATCGGTTCGGCTCTCGGTTTCGGCTATATCGGAAACAGGGTCGCCCTTGGGCTGAGCTACGGTATCGACAGCTACTTCTATGGGCGTTCGTTTCCTCTCGGCCTCACCGGAGAGTCGACGACGGAGCTCACCTTTATCGCGGGATACGGGCAAGACTTTCAAGCCGGGCCGGTGCAAATTGCCGCGGGGGCGAACCTACGACCGTTGCTACGGGTCCACTCCCTCATTAAGTCGGATACGACCGCGGGGATCATCACCGACTTCACCGGCGTGGATACGGGAGCCGAAGGCGGCTCGGTTCTGGAGAACATCGACGCCCTCAACGGCTGGGGAGTGGGAGTGGACGCCGGCATAATCGCGAGCTATCGCGACTTCTCCCTGGGTATTCAGGGGCGAGATCTCTTCAACACCCGACTCCGATACTCCCTCAACTCCGCCGAGGAAGTTGTTGACGCCCTGGGGCGGGGGGGCCTACCGGCGAGCTCGAGAGAGTCGATAAGCGCTGGGGACTACATTATTCCGATGGAGCTGAGCTTCGGCCTGGCGTATCAACCCGATTTTGGGGCGCTCTCCAACATCGTAGACCCCGAAGTGCACGCCCAAGTGACGGACCCCTTCAAACTGACCGATCAGGATCGGGAGAAGGCGAGGAGCTTCTGGACCCGACTCCACCTCGGCACGGAGATCACCCTTCTCAACTTCTTCGACGTGAGGATGGGAGTAAACCAAGGATACGTGACTCTCGGAGCGGGGATGGATCTCCTCTTTCTCGAAGCGCACTTCTCAGTCTTCACTCGGGAGCTCGGACGCTATCCCGGGGACCGTCCCACCTCCGGTGCGGCCCTCGAAATGGCGCTGCGGATGTGAGAGCAGATTGACGTTCACCCCCCTTTTTGTGTAGCCTATCGCCTACCCGAGTGGGCCGCTAGCTCAGTTGGTAGAGCAACGCCCTTTTAAGGCGTGGGTCGCAGGTTCGATCCCTGCGCGGCTCAGTAGATCGGACTCTTGACGTTCCCGAAAACGTTCAGTAAGGTCTGCATCGAAACGTCTCCTTCGTCTAGTGGTTAGGACTCCGGGTTTTCATCCCGGCAACAGGGGTTCGACTCCCCTAGGAGATGCGCACCCGGCTGCATGAGCAGTCGGGTCCTTTTTTGCCTTGATACCTACCCTTTTCTAGATAAGACTAATTGATATCTAACAGTGGCGGGTGTACCTTTACGTCTAACTCATATTCAGAGCTAAGGAGTAGGTAATGGCGAAAGGAAGAGTTGTACTGTTGGGCGTAGTCATCTTGGTTCTCCTGGGCGGGCCGCTTTTCGCTCAGTCTCTCAAGGGCATGTCGTTTAACGGTTCCACGGGGCTCATGAGTATCCCTTCCGGAAGAATCGGCTGGGAACGCAGTGCAGATTTCGGTTTCGATCTCGGCTACCACGCGATCTTTGACGACGGCGATACCACGCACATCCCCAAGGCGAGCGTGAGTCTCTTTAAGCTCTTAGAGGCCTCCTTCGCCTACGACGCCCAGCCGGGGGATGATAACGAGGACATAATTATCGGCGGGAAGATTCAGCTGCCTACGGACCGCACGGCGGTCGCCCTGGGGGCCAACTTCCAGATGCTTCAGGAGAACGGCGAGGATGAGAACGTACAGCAGATTTACATCGCCGCCACCTACCCCGGGGAGTTCTTTAACATGCCCGCGGAGACTACCTTCGTTCTCGGCAAGAGCTTTGGCGATCTCATCGACGACGAGTGGATCGACTTCGGTATGGGTTTCGACCTGCTCCTCTTCCCCGAGGTGTTTCAGGGATACGTCCACTGGATCAACGACTTTTCCAACTTCAGTTACAGTTGGCACGCCTTCGGAGCGAATGCGGTGGAGCGCGGTGTCTTTAATACCGGTATCCGGATCGACGTCGCCGCCAATCCGAGCCTCTCTAAGTACAAGTTTGTAATAGACGCGATCGTCACCGACGCTCTCGACGAGGCCCGCAGCCTCGCTCTCGGCGTCGCCTTCGGCGCACCGATTCAGTAGCGTTCCGCGGGGCTAATCTCGAGGGCCGCCTCGCTTCTGACGAGGAGGGGGCGGCCCTTTGGTTGAGAGAGGTGCCGGGCTCGGATATAGTGTCCCGTATGGAACAGGACAAGAGCCGTGTCGTCCTCCACGCCTCCGACCTCGACGGATACTTGACCGAAAGCGATCGCAACCATCTCGATGCGATGGATGAGCTCTACTCCCGCTCTCTGGAGGTGATGCGCGTCCTCGACAGCTCACGGAAGGAGACCCGCCTCAAGCAGGAGAAGCGCAACCTCATCGATCTCTACACCGAGATGGGAGAGCGCATGCAGGATGTGACCGGCAACGAACCGGCGATCAAGGTGTACTCCTTCCAAACCCCCCGAGCTGTCCACGGAGAGGCCTCTCGGCTGATTGCCAAGCTTCGGGATGTCCGAACTCGGAACAACGAGTTCGTCTACTACATCCAACGTGCCTACGAGCTTCTCTTCAATCTCGCCTTCGCGGAGCCGGACAATCATAAGAAGAACCACCTCATCGTTCGAACTCCCGTGGGTGTACCGGTTCAGAACTTCGCGGTTCATAAGATCCCTGATGTGGATGAGCGGTTGGAAGACACGGTGATGTGCGTAATGCTTCGGGGTGCTCTTCTTCCTTCTATGATCATGTCAAAGGAGATCCAGGAGTACACCTCTACCGGTTACGTGACGCCCTTCGCCCTTTTTCGGATCAGACGAAACGACACCAAGAAAGAGAGGGACATGGAGTACCTCCTGGACCTGGAAAAGTCCTTCTTCAATCTCGCTGATCTGGACGGAAAGGACCTTATCTTCGCGGATCCCATGAACGCCACCGGCGGAAGCCTCGTAACAATTGTTAACTATCTGCACAGCCAGGGGATCCATCCCCGGTCCGTTAGTTTCTTTAACGTGATTTCAGCTCTCAAGGGGGCGCTGCGTATCGTACGGGCCGTGGAGCACGTTACCGTCTACACCCTCTGGATGGATCCGGTTCTCAATGACCTTGCCTACATCCTCCCGGGCTTGGGAGATGCGGGAGATCGGCTGAACGGGCCGGATCTCGATGAGTCTCCGAGGAACATCATTCAGCTCATCGCCGACTACGGCTCAACCATTTCGAATCTATACAGGGCACAGGTGCGTGAAATCGAGCAAACCGTTCTGCACAATCGACCGATCGAGGAGTAGCGCTCCTGCCGTGGAACAACGGATTCCTCTACGGCGGCCGGTGGCGCCGCAGTGGCGAGGATGGCGCGACCTTTGGCTCCTTCTTGCTCTTCTCTTCGTCGGTACGCTCCTTCTCACCGGTTGCGCCACAGACCCTCGAGTCTCCGAGATAGCTCAGGAGTACTATAATCTCGGCAATGTTTACTACGACATGGGGGAGTACGAACGGTCCTACCAGTTCTACACTCGAGCCCAGGAGCTCGACCCCGACGTCCCGGCATCGAGCTACAACCTCGCGCGCCTCGAACTGGAGCGCGACAATCTCCAACGGGCGGTGGAGATTCTCACGGAGCTGCGAGAAGAAGAGCCGGAGAACCTCATTATCCTCGAAACGCTCGCCTACGCTCGAAACAGAGAGGGGCGACGAGAGCGGGCGATCGAGCTCTATCGCTTTATCCTCGAGGAGGATCCAGGGCGGGTCACCTCTCTCTACAACTTGTCGGTTCTCGTCGAGACGCCGAGCGAGGCGATTACGCTTCTCAAACGGGCAAACGACCTCGAGCCGGAGGATGAGGAGGTGCTGCGGCGCCTGGTCTCTCTCCTAACGGCGGAGGAGCGTCCCGAGGAGGCGGTGGTCTACCTCGAACGCCTGCGGAGGCTCGTCTCGGAGGATCGAGACTCCCTGGAACTCGTGGCCGAGCGGTACGAGGAGCTTGCCTATCCCCAGGAAGCGGTAGAGACCTACGACATGCTCCTCGAGATTGCCCCCCGGGAGGCGCGCTACCATTTTTCCAAGGCGCGACTGCTCCTTACGACCATAGGTGATGAGCGGCGTGGACTCACCGCCCTGGAGGAAGCCCTGGAGCGGGGCTTTGCGGAGGAAGAGGCGATTCGGAATCTTCTGGCAAGCGAGGAGCTCGTCGCCCCCGCGGAGGTGGAGGAGCTCCTGAACGAGCAGGGGCTCATGCCGGAGGATGAGGATGGTGAAAGCGGCGGGGATGCGTCTCCGACGGGCGAGGGCCCGGAAGTGTCCGCCGCGCCGGGGACAGAAGAAGAATAACTGCAAAAGAGAGGGCGCCGACCGAGAGGATCGACGCCCTTGGTACCGCTCCGGCTTCTTCAGGAACGAAGCTTTTCTATGACCTGTGTAAGCTCCTCGAATACCTCATCCGGTTTCGGGCTCGCATCAATGGTGGTCAGTAGGCTCCGCTTTTCGTAGAACTCGATAAGGGGCTGAGTCTGACGCTTGTACACTTCCAAACGATTCCGAATCGCGTCAACCTCATCGTCAGGCCTGATTACCAGGTCCTCTCCGGTAACGTCGTCTTTTCCTTCAACCTTTGGTGGATTGAATATGACGTGATATGTCCGCCCGGAGCCCGGGTGAACCCGGCGGCCCGAGAGCCGCTTGACGATCTCCTCGTCCGATAGGGAGAAGTTGATCGCCCCGTCGATCTCGGTAAATTCGGAGAGCGCTTCCGCTTGGGGAATGGTGCGGGGAAAGCCGTCGAGGATAAACCCCTTCTTAGTGTCATCGTGTTGAAGCCTATCCTTGACCAGGTCGATGGTTAGCTCGTCGGGAACGAGCTCGCCGCTGTCGAGAATAGCCTTTACCTGCTTACCGAGATCAGTCTCATTCTTGATGTTGTAGCGAAAGATATCACCCGTGGAGATGTGGGGAATACCGAGGTGATCTGCAAGACGGACCGCCATGGTTCCTTTTCCGGCCCCCGGCGGTCCGAGGAAGATCAGTTTCATAGAAGACTCCTTCCGTAGGATACGCCAATCTTAGTTGGAGTAGAGTGTGAGGTCAAGAAACGTGAAGTATCAACAAGCGTGTTGCCTGAAGCAGCAGAACTGTTTGCCCGTACTGGATA
>JBKHED010000029.1:0-30274 GCA_046540995.1 Spirochaetaceae bacterium
GGTCAGGTAGCTCGTCAACCGCGCCCGCCGCGGCCACGAGGGCTGCCACGGCCGCCGCGGCCGCCACGGAAGAGGCCGCACCCTTTAGGAACTGTGTTCACCGGAGTGTGCAGTTGCTTTCCGTGCCAGACCGGCTACTACGGAGTGCACACTCGGGAGTTCGTACTTCCTAATAGGTGGTGTCTTCAGGAAGCCGAGACGCGGCGGCTTGCCACCGTAACCGGGCGGCTTGCCACCGTGACCGGGCGCCGGATATAGTGCTCTCCTTACGATGAATAAGTCACCGGTCCCACGCGCCATTACCTCCGCCGATCTCTCCTTCGTTCCGAAGCTTCTCTGGCTCGGTCTGCCGATTGCCGGGCAGCACTTGCTGATGACCGCCCTCAACATGATCGATACCATTATGGTGGGGCAGCTCGGAGAAGCGGAGATCGGGGCGGTCGCCCTGGGCAACCAGATCTACTTCCTTCTGGTGCTCTATCTCTTTGGTGTGGGTAGCGGGGCGTCGGTCTTTACCGCTCAGTTCTGGGGAAAGCGGGACATTCGCAACATCCGCCGTTCCCTCGGCGTAGCCCTATCCCTTGGCCTTGCCGGGGCGGGGCTCTTCTCTCTTGGGGGGGTCGCTTTCCCGCGACTGCTTCTCTCTCTCTACTCGAAGGACGCGGCGGTTCTCGGTATCGGCAGCGACTACCTGCGACTGGTCGCCCTGAGTTACATCTTTACCGCGGTAAGCATGACCTTGGCCAATGTCCTCCGCAGTGTGGGTGACACCCGGCTCCCGCTGATCGCCACGGGCGTCTCCATAGCGCTCAACTCCCTGTTCAACTACTTCTTGATCTTCGGTGTCTGGATCTTTCCGGAACTGGGAGTGCGGGGCGCTGCCATTTCCACGGCCGTTGCGCGGACGCTGGAAATGGTGATTATGCTCTTCGTGATCTACCGGCGCCGCGGTCCCCTGGCGGCGAGCCTATCGGAGTTGCTGGACTTCGATCGCTCCTTCTTTCAGCGGTTCCTGCGCAGGGCGGCTCCGGTAATTCTCAATGAGATCGGCTGGTCCGTGGGGTTCACCATGTACACAGTTGTGTACGCTCGGATGGGGACCCCGGAGCTCGCGGCGTACAACATCTCGGAGATCGTCAGCCGCCTCGCCTTCGTCTTCTTCGCGGGTACCGGAAACGCAGCGGCGGTAGTGATCGGTAACGCCATCGGAGAGGGAGACGAGGAGCGGGCGGCTTCGATCGGGCGATCGCTCATCCTCCTGGCCCCGGTGACGGCGGCGTTTTTCGGGGGCGTGGTATTTCTCCTCTCTCCGATCATCCCCAACGTCTTCGCGGTCTCTCCGGAGGTAAAGGGGATGATAACCGCTCTGCTCCGTTTCTTCTCCTTTACGATTATCGCCAAGGTGACGAACATGCACATCATTGTCGGCATACTCCGGGGAGGGGGCGACACGACCTACGCCCTCTTTCTGGATGTGGGAATGCTCTGGATCTTCGGCGTCGTCTCAGCCTTCTACTTCGGCCTCGTCCTCGGATTACCGGTGCACCTGGTCTATCTGATCCACAACAGCGAGGAAGTGGGCAAGCTCCTCTTCGGCCTTCCCCGGGTGCTCTCCGGGCGCTGGGTCAACAACGTGACCGAACCCGCACCGGAAATCGCGACAATGGAGATGGGGTAGGCTCCGGAGGGAGGGAGCTCAAACACCGCGCTAAGGAGTGGGAGAAGCGTCTTGCAATCCGGGAACTATCGGTTACCATTGGGTGAGTGGTTCTGATTAGGGTTCTCTCCTCCCTCCGCTTTGCCGTCTCGATGTTCGTCCTCGCGGCAGTTCTCTCGGGGGCGGCGACCTTTTTCAACTGGCCCGGCTTCTTCAATTCTCCCTACTTTCTCGCACCCGCGGGCCTTTTTTCTCTTTCCCTGCTCACCTGCACCATCAATTCCCTGGTTACCCAGCCGATACGGCCCCTTACCGGGTACGCTCACGACGTGATCCACATCGGAGTTCTGGTGCTCCTGATGGGCGGTTTGCTCACCCTCCTCGCCGCCCGAGAGGAGCAGGTGTTCCTAGACGTAGGAGAGAGCATGAAAGTCCGGGAGGAGTGGGAAGTCGAGCTCATCTCCAGTGATCGGACCCCGGAGAATTGGGAATCCTTGCTGGAGATCCGCAAGGAAGGTGAGCTGGTGGGGCGGGAGCGGCTTGCCGTCAATGACCCGGTCAAGATCGGTCCGGTGCGACTGCTTCAACAGAGCTGGGAGGAAGCGAGAGTCCTGATTCTCGAGGACGATGCGGGGCGGCAGTACACCATGTCCCCGGGAGAGGGATTCGCCGCGGGGGGAACGGTGATAGTTCTCGAAGAGGCACCACAGGCTGAGATCGGGCTTCAATTTGCCCGGTTCGACGAGTCCAAGCGCCAAGGCACCATCTCAATCGAGGAGGGAATGAGCGTGGCGGAGCTCGGAGTCATCGGCTCGGAACAGCGCGTGCGAAACGGTATTCAGGTGGTCCACGATCCAGGGGCACCGGTGGCTCTCGTCGGCGCCCTGGTGCTCATTGCGGGACTCATTCTCTATGTGATACGCAAGGTTCGTGAGGAGCGGTTCTAATGACGCCGATTGAAAGCGGCTCCGCCGCGGTTGGGATGGTGATTCTTGCCTTTCACCTAATACGGCAGCTCTGGCTCATCCTGCAGGATTTGCGCTCTCGAGAATCTCTTATTCTCACCGGGGGACTGCGCGTCGGGGCGGCACTCTTCCTCTTTCTGCATCTCCTGCTTCTCTCCATACGGCGTGGTTTTCCGGCTATTACCGCCCAGTACGAGTCCTTGGTGCTCTTCGCCCTGGCGATTCTCCTGGTGGTTCAGCTCGTTCCCCGGATACGAGCCTCCCGAGGACCGTCGGCACTCTCTGATCTGCTAGCTCTGTTGCTCCTGCTGATCTCCTCTTCGCCCCTTGTCCCGTATGAAATGACTCCTCCGGTCCCCGCTCTCCGCTCAGCGTGGATGGTGGTGCACATCGGCCTCGCTTTTCTCGGAGAGGCGTTCTTCACGGTGGCCTTTGTCTCCTCGATTCTATTTCTTGCGACGAGCAAGGAGTCACGAAAGGAGCGATTTGACCGAGTTACCTACCTCTCTATCGCCTTTGGCTATGTCTTTTTTACCCTCGGGGCGCTCATATTCGGGGCGATCTGGGCGTACCAGACCTGGGGTCGTTACTGGGGGTGGGATCCGAAGGAGACCTGGTCCCTCATTACCTGGCTCATTTACTCCCTCTACCTGCACCTTCGATTTGTACGCAAACGGTCGCGGACGGTTACCGCGGTGGCATCGGTGGCGGGCTATCTGGCGATGCTTTTTACGCTCTTTGGCGTAAACTGGCTCTACTCTACGCTTCATGCGTACTAGATTCGTTGAAAGCGCGGTAACAACGCACTATCCTTAACGATATGAAGAAACTCCTCCTTTTCGGCGCCGTGTCCCTGTTCATGGCGTCCTGCGCGACTGTTCCGGTGGCGCAACGAGAGCCGCGGATAGAACGGCTGCTGGACACCCTCAACGAGGGTACGGTGGAAGAAGTGCTCCCGGCTACGGGATCACCATTTCTCTTGGACCGGGAGATCATTATCCTGGACCGTGATATCGAGACTATGTGGAGCAACCTCCGAGAGGTGGGCTTCACGTTTGCCGACTACGAGATCGAGTCGGTGGAAGAGGTGACTGCTCAGAGTTATCTCCGGTTCGGGGAAACCATGGACGTGGAGGTGTACTTTCAAAAGTACCTGCCGGAAGGGGCGGCGCTGGTGACGGTGAACACCGATCACGGAGAGTTTCTCCTTCTTACCGGAGGAAAGGTCTCCGGGGCGCCACAGCTCTACGGAATGAGGGGGCCCATGTGATGAAAGGAACGAGAAACGGCGTCGGGGTGGCGCTCGGTAGGGCGGGCAAGTCGCTGCTGTTCGTGGTTCTGACCCTAATTCTGGTTCTGGGGCTTTCGGCCCAGGAAACGGAAGTTAGCTACCTCGAGGGCTTTCCGGAGCTGCGCGCTTCTTCCGGGCAGTCGTTCGAGCTCGATTTCGGCGACCGAATCGAGCAGGGAGACAGCGTCGTTACCGGTCGTCGAGACTTTGTTGAGCTCGAACAGGGAGAGGGAGCGTCGATACGGGTGGAACCGGATACGGTCTTTACTCTGCGCGAAGTGGAAGAGGATGGCGAGCGGCGAAGCGTGATGACGAACGCCGTGGGCTCGGTGAGCTACCGGTTCAACCGTCTCGCCGGACGGGAGCCCCGGGTAGGGTCGGCGGCGGTGGTTGCGGGCATTCGCGGCACCGAGCTCACGGTCTACGCCGGAAGCGACGGCTCGACGCTCTTTCTGGTGGATTCGGGGCTCGTGGAGGTAACCTCCGCCGGAGAGCGCGTGGAGCTCTCCGAGGCGCAGGCGGTGGAAGTCGCCGCGGGACAGCCCCCGGGAGAGATCTTCGAGTGGAAGGGGCGAGAGCTCAACTTTTCCAGTTGGGACCAGGATAGGCTCGAGGGGTTTATGGAAGAGCCGGCGAGAAGCGTCCGGCTCCTTCAGTCCCGGTTAGAGGAGCTCGCAGCCGGCTATGAGGAGTACCGAACCCTCTGGGAGCAGCTCGCAGCGGAGTTTGAAAAACTCTCCGCCGAGCTCCGGGAGATGGAAGAGGGGGACGCTCGGGAGGAGTTTCGGAAGGAGGAGGTTCTGCCCCTGGCCAACCGCACCTCAACCCAGGCACTGAACTATCGCTACTACTCTCTTTCGGCCCTCTCTCTGAGGCGGCACGTTCTCGGTCGCATGTATATGAACATGAAGACACTCACGATCCTCGAGGCCGGGAACGACGAGTTCGAGTCATTCTTAACGGAGTACGAAGAGTTCCTTCGTATCTTTGAAGCGCAGATTACCCCCGGTCTCGTTCCGGCGGACATTTAGGAGATGAAAATGAAGAGCTTTATAAAACTGCTACTGTGGCTATTCCTTGCCGCAACGGTGCTGGTCTTCTCGGGATGCGGTGGTGGAAGCGACACGACGATCTCCGATCGCATAAACGCGTTCGAAGGGGACGTGAACGCCGGCAATTTCGGAAATCTCTGGACCCACTTTCATCCGGAGTCGAGCACGTATACCCAAGGACGGGACGCGGATACGTGGACCCCTCCGTTCGAAGACGGGGAGACCTATGAGATAGATATCACCGTTTCCGGCAACACTGCCGAGGGTACGATTACTGGGGGCATTTACGATGAAGATGATATCACCTTTCAGATGAAGAACGACCCCGAAGACGGCGGCGGCCTCTTTGGCGGCGAGAACGACAATTACAAGATTCTGTCGCTAACCATTGAAGGCGGTCTTAGCTACCAGTAGACTCTTGGGTGCCGACGAACGGACCATCAAAGCCCGCTCCCTCATCTCCTTTGTGCAAGGCTTGGAGCGGTTAAAGAACGAGACCCGCCACGCCTGGACCTCCACCGGCCGCCGGGAGAGTATTGCGGAGCACTCCTGGCGGCTTGCTATGTTCGCCCTGGTCCTGGAGCCGGAGTTCCCCGTGGTGGACATGAATCGGGTTGTGCGTATGCTTCTCGTGCACGATCTCGGGGAGGCGGTCGAGGGTGACGTCTCCGCGAAGTACGAAAACGCGACTCCCGAGGAAAAACTCCGGCGGGAGGAAGACGCTCTAAGAGAGCTGCTCCGGGAGCTCGAGAGTCCCGCCCGAGGCGAGATCGTAGACCTCTGGGAGGAGTATAACCGCGCCGACACCGATGAGGCTCGGATGGCCAAGGCCCTGGACAAGTTGGAGACCATTATCCAGCACAACCAAGGCGCCAATCCCGAGGAGTTCGACTACGAGTTCAATCTCGCCTACGGGGCGGCCCTTACCGACGCCTTCTCCCTCCTTGCGGCGATCCGAGAGGAGCTCGACAACGCAACCAGGGGGCGCATGGGAGACCCCTCCGAGGGCCGGGGCCCGGGAGCGTGAGCCCGGACTCTCGCACCGAACTGTCCCGAGATGTAGCGCCCGGCACCGGAAAAGCGCTACAGTGCCGCCATGGACGGAGAGAGACGCTTCGAGAATATGCCCGACCTAGCTGAAGAGGTCCTGACTTCGAGTTCTTTCGAAAGCGAGAGCCCGATGAAGATCCCCTCCCCTTCCTTTCTTACCGCCGGGGGAAAGATAATCGCCTACGAGGGGCGAAAGCTCCTTCGTTCGGCCTTTCCCGTTCCCGAGGAGTACTCGAATCCCGCCGGGTTTCTGCAGGGAGGCTACATTACCACCCTCTTGGATGACACCTTCGGGCCCCTCTCCTACCTCGCCGCCGGGCGGCCGGCGGTCACCCTGAACCTGGCGACTACGTTTATACGGCCCGTGCCGGTGAGTGAGGAGTTCCTGGTCGTGGAGGCGCAAGTAGTCTCCCGGGGACGAAGGGTCCTCACGATGAGCGGACGAGTTGAAAATAGCCGGGGAAAGCTCGTTGCCACCGCTACGAGCATTAATCAAGTTATGGAGTGAGCCTCGCCGCCCTAGGGCTCCGGATCCCGGCGCATTCGCTTCTTTTCCCCCCGACGCTTCTTTTCCTCGATTCTCCGCTCTCGGGCCGCTTTGCTCGGTCGGGTTTTTCGACGCTTCTTCTGCGGTGTGGCCGCATCCCGGAGGAGCGCGTAGGCTCGAGCTTCCGCCCGGTACCGATTGGTTGTCTGGCTGCGGGTTTCGGAGGAGTGGATAACCAGCTCCCCCTCCCGGTTGAGGCGGTTCGAGAGGCGGCGCAGAACCCGCTCTTTCTCCTCTTCCGAGAGGGCGAGCTCCCCGACCGGCACCCGGAGGACCACTTTGGTGCTGGTCTTGTTCACGTTCTGACCTCCCGGACCTCCGGAGCGGGAAAACTCCTCCGTGGCGGAGCGGCGGATAGAGTCGAGCAGCGCGCCTTCGTCCATGGCTAGAGCGTACTGGTAGGATGGCCCGGGTGAAAAGGAGACCACCGTGGCGGATCAAGGGCGACTGAATTAGAATAGAGAGATGCTTTCGGAAATTCACCCGGTCCGACAGGTGCCTGGAGAGGGGTATCGGCGCTGGTTCACCGACGAGGACCTCGATCTCATTGTCTGGTACGAGAGTGAGGAGCAGCAGGAGATCCAGGGCTTTCAGCTCTGCTACGACAAGCAGGTTCTCGAGCACGCCCTCACCTGGCGTCCCGAGGGTGGCTTTACCCATCACCAAGTCGACTCCGGGGAGAGCCCGTACTCAGCCAAGATGTCACCGACCCTGGAGGCGGAGGGCAACATCGACTTCAAGCGGATAAGCGCGATCTTCGTGGGTCACGCCAAAGAGATCGATCCAGCCCTGGTCTCCTTTGTCACGCAGAAGCTCCGGGAGCAGCGTCCCTGAATGTTTCTTCTCGACCTCTCACAGCCGATCTACGCCGGTATGGAAGTCCATCCCGGGGACCCGGAAGTGCGAATCTCCGTCGATCACAGCTACGGCTCCCACGGGTGGCTCCTCCGGCGAATCACCTTCGGCTCTCACACCGGCACCCATGTAGACGCGTGCAGCCACATGGACCCGGAGGGCTCGACACTCTCGGACCTGCCGCCGGACCGCTTCCTCGGAGAGGCCGCTCTCACCGAAGCAGGAAAGGTGCACCCGAAGGGAATCGGTCTTCTCTTTCTCGGAGAGATCGGTATCGAAGCTCTCGAGGAGATCCTCGCCGCCCGGCCCCGCTTTGTCGGTGGCGCCATGGAGGAGAGGCTGGAGCGGGAGCTCTTGAAGGCCGGCATTCTCACCTACACGGGCTTGGTAAACCTGGAACGCCTCCCCCGAGACCGGCGCTTTACCTTCGTGGGACTTCCCCTCCCGTTTCGTGATGGGGACGGCTCTCCGGTCCGGGCGGTGGCGCTTATCGAGGAGGGGCAATGAGCCTAACGCAGAGTCCCTTTCTCCTGGAGGAGTATCGCGCCCGGATGAACCGCGTTCTCGACTATATCGAGGAACATATCGGCGAGGAGTTCAGCTTGGATGAGCTCGCCGGAGTGGCCGCTTTTTCCAAATACCACTTCCACCGGATCTTCGCGGCGATTATGGGAGAGAGTCTCTTCGCCTTTATCACCCGGGTCAGGGTGGAACGGGCAGCGGACTTCCTCTGCAACCAACCGAAGAAGAGCATCACCGAGATCTCCGGAGAGTGCGGCTTCTCGAGCTCCGCTCTCTTCTCCCGAACCTTTCGCTCCCGCTTCGGTATGTCCCCTTCGGAGTGGCGCCGGGGCTGCGGATTCTATAGCAACCAGGGTCAAACGGATAGCAACGACGGGAAAGCTCCCCGATGGGAACCTCCGTATCGTATGGACCAACACCGAAACGATGGGAGGTCCGATATGGAAGGAGAAGCGGTAGAAGGGAAGGTGGCGATCACCGAGTTCCCGAGAATGGATGTGGCTTACGTGCGTCACGTGGGGCCCTACATGGGAGACGGAGCGCTCTTCGAGCGGCTCTGGGGAAGGCTCCTGCAGTGGGCTCAGCCGAGAGGGCTCTTCAATCCGCCGGAGACGCAGATGCTCTGCGTTTACCACGACAACCCCGAGATAACCGACAGCGAGAAGCTCCGGCTCAGCGTCTGCATCACCGTCCCTCCGGGGACGGAGGTGGACGGAGAGATCGGGCAGATGGTCCTCGACGGAGGAACGTACGCCGCGGTTCGCTTCGAGGTGGACGACAGCCAGTACGGAGAGGCGTGGCAGTGGGTCTACGGCTCCTGGCTACCGCAGAGCGGCTACCAGCCCGCTGACGGCGCCCCCTTCGAGCGCTATCCGGAGATGGGGCCGAAGAATGGCAAGATGAGCGTGGATATCTGTATCCCGATCAAACCGCTCTAGAGAACGAAGGGGCCGAGCCAGGGATCGAGCAGTACCAGCAGAACCACCACCAGCAGTCCCGGAAGGAAGTTGGCGGTCTTAATTCGGCGTATGTCGAGGAGGTTCATACCGATCATGATGACCATGGCGCCGCCTACACCACTGATCTCGCTGAGGACCAGAGGGGTCACCAGGGGACGGAGGAGGCCCGAGAGGAGGGTGAGTCCCCCCTGATAGACCAGGATCGAGAGGGCTGAAAACCCCACCCCGATGCCGTAAGCGGCGGTGAGAAGGATCGCCATAAAGCCGTCCATTACGGACTTGGTCAACAGGAGGGCGTAGCTCCCCTGGGCTCCAGCCTCGAAGGCGCCGATGATCGCCAAGGCCCCAACGCAGAAGAGCACGCTGGCGGTGAGAAATCCCTGGGCAAAGGGGTGGGAGGGCTCTTCTCCCTCGACTCCCGCGTCGGGGCCCGCCGCCTCGGCTCTTCGTGCGCTTCCACCGAAACGGCGCCTCAGGGACTCCCCGAGGCTGTAGATCCAATTCTCGATGCCGATAGCGGTTCCGATGAGCCCTCCGATCACCAGGGAGAGGGTCATGTAGAGAAAGCGCTGTGTCTCCAGAGCCATGGAAAAGCCAATAACCAGGGCGACGGTTCCAACGGCGGTAAAGACGAGCTTCTTGTACTCCTCCGCCAGGCGGGTGCCCAGGAGAAGCCCCAGAATGGTGCCCAGGACGATGGCACCTGAGTTGACCAATGTTGCGAACATGGGCGCCATTGTACACAGCCCGGGGCGTCGCGTCATGTGACGCCAGCGAAAGAGGTGACCTTGATTTCTCGTCGGGGCACGGAGATCGCCGCGGAGCTGCTCGACGTGAAGCCGAAAATCTCGGTCCTCGCCCCTTGGATGGTCAGCGCCGGCGGAATCTTCGACCGCACGATCAACTACTACCGGCAGCAGCGCTCAGACTGATCGGCGGACCGGGCAGGAGAGGAGGGCCTCACTACCTGAACCGGACGACCGGCGCGTACTGCCACCGCTTAGCTTCCGGGTCCGCTCGAAGAATAGTTATAAACGTCTCCGTCAGGGGCGGAATCGTCTTTCGTACCGGTAGTTCCGTAGCGGCGCGCATCCCGGAAAGGCGGAAATCCACTTCAACCTCCCTTGGCTCGTCGAAACCGTTGGATAGGTAGATCACAAAGGCGAGATCCACCTGTTCGTCTCGTACGGAAATACGATTGGTCCGGGATACTGTCTTGTTATGGTCGGCGAACTCCGCCGGTGCCAACTCATCTCCGAATACCGCCTCGAAGGGTGCTCCTCCCGGGTGGCGGGCGTAATAGAACATCCCCTCTTTAGGAGTTACCGGGGAGCCCTGGTGGTCCGCAAAACGCACCGGGATGGAGCGCATGCTCCCGTCTTCCGCGGGGAGGCGCACATCGAAGTGGAGGTGGGGCCCCGAAGCGAGTCCCGTCGCCCCGGCCCGGCCGATGCGCTCTCCCGCCCGAACCCGGTCGCCCACTTCCACCTCCGCCCCACCCTGCATTAGATGGACATAGTTTCCAAAAGAGCCGTCCTCGTGGAGTATTACGATTCGGTTGCCGTACTCGGCGTACTGCATGGAAGGCCCGCCCACATTGGAGTCTTTCTTCACTTCCACTACCAGACCGTCTCTCGCCGCGTAGACCGGGTCGCCCTGATCGAGATCGAAGTCCAGCGCGTACTGGTTTTCTCCGAAGTGGGAGAACGTCCCGTTAAAGCCTTGGGTGACCCGGTGCTTCTCACCGTGAGCGAAGGGAAAGAGGTAGACCTGTGACTCGTCGTGGGTTGCGGCGGTAGGGTCCCCATAAGCGAAGCTGTACTTCAGGGAGTAGCCGCGCCGGGCGTTTTCGTCTCGCACGGAAAGGGAGAACAGCGGTTCCCCTTCGGCGCCTGCGGGCAGAGCCTGCCGATACGGGAGAGCTACGGAGCTCTCGAGGTTTGTTAGGGAGGTGAAATCGACACTGATCCACATCGGAATGATTTGATCGTTGTCGCCGTAGAATTGATAATCTCCATCCTTGGTCACCTCTCCGTAGACCCGGACCGGATCGTTCCGTTGCGCCTGAGCTGCTACGAGAGGAAGCAGGAGAAGCAGGGAGAGAAGGAGGACTCCTCGGAGAACTCCGATGCGCCACCGTGAAGCGGTTGCCCGGGGGGATTCTCTCAGAGGAGCCCGGAGCTGATGCCCAAACGCTTTCATGGTGGTACTATAAGGGGAACACCGGCGGCTCGACTACCGCCTCGAGGAGTAGAAAAAGGTGGCGCATCAACTAATACCGGAAGCGGAAGAGATACTGGATAAGGAGTTTCCCGTCCTGGACAGCGGCTTTGTTCGCCTCGTTGACTACCTCGGCGGCGACCAGCGCATCGTGCAGGCAGCCCGGGTCTCCTACGGCGCCGGAACCAAAAGCTACCGTCAGGACAAGGGGCTCATTAACTATCTTCTACGCAACGAGCACACCTCGCCCTTTGAGCAGGTGATCCTCACCTTCCACACCAAAATGCCTATCTTCGTGGCGAGGCAGTGGGTTCGTCACCGCACCGCACGGCTAAATGAGATCTCTGGGCGCTACAGCGTCATGGAGCAGGAGTTCTACCTTCCTGCCCCGGAGCAGATCGCCCTCCAGAGCAGTGACAACAAGCAGGGGCGCTCATCGGAGCCGATGAGCTCGGAGGATGCCGCCACGGTCAGAGAGGAGCTCGCCCGGGGATATGCGGAGGCGTACAGGGTTTACCAGGGGCTCCTCGACCGCGGCGTTGCCCGGGAGCTCGCCCGGGTGGTGCTCCCCTTGAGCCTCTACACCGAGTGGTACTGGCAGATCGACCTGCACAACCTCTTTCACTTTCTCAAGCTTCGGGTGGACCCTCACGCGCAGTATGAGATCCGGGCGTACGGCGAGGTGATGCTTGCCATCACCCGACGCGTCGCTCCGCTGGCGGTGGAGGCGTTCGAAGAGCATATCCGCGGCGGCGTCGGTTACTCCGCTACGGAACACGAGGCTCTCCGGGCCGCTCTCCTGCCGGGAGATGGAGCGACGGCGACAGGTGAGCGATCGGTTCCCGGGATCGAGGGAATACGGGCGGCTGCGGTGGAGGCGGGCCTGGAAGGCAAAGCTCTGGAGCGCTTCCTCCGGAAAGTGGAGACGGGGCTGTCGAGTTGAAGCGCGACGCGAGTCGGTTGTACTCTAACCGGAGGAGGACGTAGATGAGTGACCAGGCAGAAGCATCGATAAACCAGTATCTCACCTTCACCCTTGCCGGTGAGCAGTACGCCGTTGAGGTCGGCAAGGTCAAAGAGGTTCTCGAATACACCTCCGTTACCAAGGTTCCCCGAACCCTGGAGTTCATGCGGGGCGTCATTAACCTTCGGGGCAGCGTCGTTCCCGTTATCGATCTTCGGCTCAAATTCGAGCTGGGGGAGACGGAGAAGACAATCGACACCTCGATTATCGTAATGGAGGTTCAGATCGGCGGAGAAACCGTTGTTCTCGGAACCCTGGCGGACTCGGTGCAGGAGGTTATCGGCATGGATGCGTCCCAGATCGAGCCCGCGCCTTCGATCGGTACCACTGTTAAGAGTGACTTCATCCGGGGAATCGGAAAGCAGGAGGATCAGTTCATTATGATCCTCGATATCGACGCGGTCTTTAGCGAGACGGAGATCTCCGCCGTAGTCGAGCACGCCGAGCCTGCCCGCTAAACAAGAGCTACCGCCGCGGCCGTGGCGAGGAGTCCGCTCACCGCGTTTACCGCATCGTTTGTAACGGCCGGAAGGCCGCGTATGAGTCGATTGCCGGCGCGCTTCTCCGTGCGCTCCCCCTCGTCGTTTTCGTACTCTGCCTGTATCGTCGCCCCCAGAACACTGTCTACGATGCTTCCCAGGAAACCCGCCGCTGTTACCACCGTCGCCGCACCCCAAGGGGCCCCGGGGGAGGCAGTGAGAAAGATCAACGCAATTGAGAGACTCGCCCCCAGGGAAGCGAGGGTGCCCAGGAGGGTGACGCCTCCGGAAGTGCCCGTCGGCAGCGGGCGAAAGCTCACGATGGAGCGGGGCCGGTGGGAGCTCAAACTGCCGATCTCGCTCGCCCAGGTGTCCGCGGTGGCTGCGGCCAGGGACGCCGCGACGGCGACTATCGCTATCGGATGTCCGGTGACCGCGTGGGCCGCAGCAGCAACCGCTGCCACGCCTCCGTTGGCGGCTACCTGAACCCAGTCCCTTTGAGACCCCTTCTCATGCATTCGCACCGCTTGCTCTTTTGTTTCCGTGGAGAGCCGTCCGATCAGTGAGGAGGAGCCGAAAAACCACATAAGCATGAACCATCCGGCTACGCCTGCCCCGACAAAGACGGTAGCTCCTATCAGAAACCCCGCCGCCGCGCCATCGGCGGTGACAGCTTCCTTTCGGTAGGAGCCGTAAGCGGCGATGCCGTTGAGCAAAATCGCCAGAAGCAGTGTTGAAATCGAAGGCATTAGAGGAAGACTCCGTAGTAGAAGAATGCCACCAGAATAGGAACGGTGAGATTGTCCAGTCCGAGGGGAGTTAGCCCCTCAACCGCGGTTGCTATGAGGGCGGTAGTTACTGAGGCGAGCCAGATATGCCCGGTTGAAACTGGGAGATGGATGTAGGAGTATATGAGCAGTATCGTCAGCGCGAAGAGAAACATAGCCACGCTCCCTAAAAGGCTCTTTCTCTGACCAAACACCGCGTATCGTCGCGTGCCCGCCGGCATCCCGGCGATTGCCGCCATTCCATCGCCCCATCCGAGGATCAGCATCGCCATACCACCGATCCAGCGAGGCATTTCCGTCAAGAAGGTGATAAGTACGAGAAGGAGCAGGGAGACGGGAAAGAAGACCGTTCCGAGGTTGAACGGTTTACCCGGCTCCTGCGGCATCTCCATTGCGCTGAAGAGCTGCCGTTTTAACGAAAAGGCGTTTAGGAGAATGAAGGCCACCGGACCGATCAGTGCAAAGGCGACGGAATCGAAGAAGGGAATGGCGATGAGCCACCAGTGTGAGACGCCGATGTGGACGAACTTTCGGGTGACCGGCGGAGAGAAGATCCGCAGGGCAGCCAGGAGCTGCGCAATGCCCAGGATGCTGAAGACAAAAGCAAAGGAGAAAATTATGCCGATCCAGTTGTGCATTACCGCACACTATACTATCGAATGCGTTGCAACTTCACTACGTTCCGCCGTAGAGTTTGACTCATGAAGCGCACGGATGGACAACTTCACCTCGCGGTGCTTATCGACGCGGACAACACCCAGCCCTCGATTATCGAAGGACTCCTAGAGGAGGTCGCGAACTACGGCATAGCCAGCGTCAAGCGTATTTACGGAGACTGGACCAGTCCGGCGTTAAAGGGGTGGAAGGAGGTCCTGAACGACTACTCCATACAACCGATACAACAGTTCGCCTACACCCGGGGAAAGAACGCTACCGACAGCGCCATGATTATTGACGCCATGGATATTCTCTACTCCGAGCGGGTGGACGGATTCTGTATAGTCTCGAGTGACAGCGACTTCACCAGACTTTCCGCTCGGATCAGAGAGGCGGGGCTCCCGGTTTACGGCTTTGGAGAGGAGAAGACCCCGAAGCCCTTCGTTCGCGCCTGCGACAAGTTCACCTACACCGAGGTTCTTCGAAAGGAAGAGAAGGGCGAAGTGCAGGAGCCTCAGAAGCGTCGAAAGAGCAAGAACGAGCTCAAAATGGACACCCGCCTGGTCAACCTGGTTCGCAACGCCGTAGAGGACTCCGAGGACGAGTACGGCTGGGCCCATCTCGCCGTGGTCGGTCAAAACATCTCCAACAAGAGCTCCGAGTTCGATCCCCGGAACTACGGGTACAAGAAGCTCGGAGAGCTCATTAAGGCGATGGATCTCTTCGACATGGATGAGCGCCAGGCGCAGAACTCGCCGGGGAAGGAAGTCTTTATTCGGGATAAGCGTAAACGATGAGAATTCGTCCCCTCGACATCTTTGCCCTGCTCTTCGCCGTGGTAGTGATCGTCGGCTTCTCGCTCTACGCGGTGGAGCGAGGGGGCCAGGAGAACTCGGTGGTGGTAGAGACCGACGAAGGGACCTTTCTCTACCCCCTCGATCAGGACCGCACCGTGGAGTTCGAGGGACCCCTGCACGGGCATACGGTGGTGGAAATAGAGGACGGCAAGGCTCGCTTCGTGAGCAGCCCTTGCCGGGACAAGATCTGCATCGCCGCCGGCTGGCTCGAGGAAGACCAGGAGTGGGCGGCGTGCCTTCCGAATCGGGTCTTCGTTCAGCTCAATAGGAGTGAAGAGGAAGAGGAGGATGAAGGGGTGGACGCCGGCACCTTTTAGGTTTCGCCGGCCGATCCGCAGCTCGAGCTCAACTCATGAGCTCGTAGTCCGGAGCGGAGAGCTCGAAGCGCTCCCGGAGCCCTGGAGAGACCCAGACCTTCCGCTCCTCGCTGACGAAGATCGCCTCTACCTCCAGGGAGCGTACGAGCTCCCGAGCCTCCTCCATGCCGAGAACAAAGGTCGCTGTGGAGATGGCGTCCGCCTGTATCGACTCTTCAGCGACAATGGTGGAGCTCAACAGCCCGTTCCGCGCGGGGTATCCGGTCTTTCGGTCGAGGATATGGTGGTAGCGTACTCCGTCTTCCACGAAGTAGCGCTCGTAGGGACCGGAGGTGACAACGGTCTCGTTCGCCCCTTCCAAGATTCCGAGATAGTGGTTTCGTGACTCTTCGGGATGCTGAATGCCGATGCGCCACTCCGAACCATCGGGTTTGTTACCGATGGTCACGATGTTCCCGCCGAAGTCGAGGAGGGCGTGCTCCACGCCCGCGTCGAGTAGAATTCTGGCGGCCTGGTCAGCGGCGTATCCCTTGGCGATAGCTCCCACGTCTACGGCCATTCCAGGCTCCTCGAGGTAGACGGTATTGTCTGCCTGGAAGCTCACGTCGCTGTAGTCCACTCGACTCACCGCTTCGGCGATCGCCTGCTCCTCTGGGACGGCGGCGTCCTCGGAACCGACGTTCCAGAGATTCACCAGGGGACCTATGGAGAGGTCGAAGGCGCCATCGGTTAGCTCCGAGTACTCCCGAGCGGCCTCGAGAACCTCATAGGTATCCGAGGAAACCGTGTAGGGCTCCCTACCGGCCCTCCGGTTGAGCTCGAGGAGCTCGGTGGTCTCGTAGTCATCCTCGGAGACACTCATCTTCGCCTCGATTTCCTTGACCCGATCGAAGAGCTCATTTAGGAGCTCGTCCTCCGCCTCTCCGTAAACCCTGACGGAGATGTAGGTTCCCAGCGCGTACTCGGTTCGGCTCACGGGATCCTGGGAGGTAGACGCTTCGTCGCCACATCCGGAGAGAAATAGCAGTAGCAAAAGAGCCCCCACTGTTATTATTGTGAATGTATGCATGAAAGGTCTCTTCTTTTCCGAATTCATGTCAGTCTCAGGGTACCAATTTCCGACATAGCATGTCATTATATTTTTACCGATAAGTCTATAGCTTTACTGCGACCTGCCTTCGTCCGAGGCGGAAAATCCGAGGCAATTCCAATTCCGCGATTTGCAGTTGCAGAGTAACTTATTGAGACCGGGAGGTCATCTATGAGCCAGAAGATACGAATCGTTATTCTTGGCGGTGGATACGGCGGAGTCGAAGCTGCCAAGACGCTTTACAAGAAGTATAAGCGCCGTAAGGATATCGAGATCACTTTGATCGATAAGAACCCGTATCACACCCTGATGACGGAGCTTCATGAGATCGCCGGATCCCGCACGGAGCCCGAAGCGGTACAGGTAAGCTTTCACAAGATCTTTGGTGGCAAGCGGGTAAAGGTCGTCATCGACGAGATTACCGGCGCGGACTTCGAAAATAACGTCCTCAAGTCCGAGGGTGCTGAGTATCACTACGATTACCTCGTGATAGGTGCCGGCGGCGCTCCGGAGTTTTTCGGAATCCCCGGGGTTCAGGAGAATAGCTTCACTCTCTGGTCCCTGGAGGACGCGATTCGGATTCGAACTCACGTGGAGGATCGTTTTCGGGAGGCGGCGAAGGAGCCCGATCCGGACGAGCGGCGTAAGATGCTCACCTTCACCATCGCCGGTGCCGGATTCACCGGTATCGAGCTCGCCGGCGAGCTTCTGGAACGCAAAGACACCCTCTGTCCCAAGTATCACATCAACCCGAGAGAGGTGCGGGTTCTCATTATCGAAGCGATGGAGAGCATCCTGCCGAACTTCTCCGAAGGTCCGAGGGAGAAGGCGGCCCAGCGTCTCAAGAAGATGGGCGGCGAGATTATGCTGAACAGCACGATCACCGGCGCCGAGGAAGGAAAGGTCATTGTTGGTGAGAAGACCATCGAGACCGATACCTTTATCTGGACCGCCGGTATCCACGGTGGTGAGTTCAGTGCCAAAATCGACCTGACCAAGGGCACGACGGCCCGGGGGGAGTGCTCCATCGCCTCCATCGAAGGTATTCACGGTATGGCAGGGTGCCGCTTCGACGAGGATGAGCGCTACATTGTCGGTCAGCGGGGACGTCTCCTTGTCAACGAAGACATGCAGTCCGTTGACCATGAAAATGTCTTCATTGTTGGTGACATCGTCTGGTACCTGGAGGGAGAGAAGGTTCTCCCGCAGGTCGTAGAGACAGCGCTGCAGACGGCGGAGACCGCTGCCAAGAACATCTCCCGAAAGATCGAAGGAAAGGAGATGGAGGCGTTTAAGTCGAACTACCACGGCTTTATGGTTTCCGTCGGCGGCAAGTACGGCGTCGCCGACGTCATGGGGGGCCTCAAGCTCTACGGCTTTTTCGCCCTGGCGGTAAAACACCTGGTCAACCTCCACTATCTTTTTGGCCTCGCCGGCGTAAACGCCTGCTGGAACTACATCCGTGAGGAGTTTCTCGACATCAAGGAGCGGCGCTCCATGTTCGGCGGACACTTCGCCTGGAAGATTCCGGTCTACTGGGCGCTGCCGTTGCGGCTCTGGCTCGGGGGCAAGTGGCTGTCGGAGGGCATTAAGCATATCCGTGACGGATGGCTCAATCCCGGTGAGGAAGGCCTTTCGGAGGTGTGGACAGGCGCCATTAAGCTTCCCGGGGTGAGTTTCGGTAACGGCGACGGCGGTTCCGGCGCCTCCCCCGCCGACGGCGGAAGCGCCTCGACTCCCGCGGAAGGAGCCGAGGGAGCTTCCGAGGCGGCTAGCGAATACGGCGAGCCTCTGATCGAGGCACTCGGTATCTACGAGTGGTTTGCCGAGAACATCCTCAGCGCCTCGCCGCTGTTGGCGTTTCTTCTGCAGTCCGGCGTGGTTCTCGGACAGGTTGCCATCGGTCTCGCGCTCATCGGCGGCCTTCTCACCTTTCCCGCGGCGGTTGTCTCCATCGGCTTCAGCCTGATGTTTATCGCCTCCGGCTGGGGCAACCCGGAGCTGCTCTGGTACATTATGGCGTCATTTGTCATGCTCGGCGGCGCCGGCCGCGGATTCGGTTTCGATCACTGGGTCATGCCGTGGCTCCACGACAAGTGGAACGGTACGGCTCTCGCGAAAAAGAGCTACCTCTACACCGGAGAGCCCCGCGACTGATGCTCTGGGACGACTTTCCCGCGATCAAGACTGAACTCGGCCGAGTCCAAGAGGTCATCGACCAGGAAATCGCCGTGGCCGGTGGCGGAGTCTCCGAGGCTCTCGGGGATCTCGCTCGTCGCGACGCGAAGCTGTTAAGGCCGGCTTTTACGCTCCTGCCCGCTCGGATCAAGAATCCCGGGCAGGAGGTTCCGGAGCGGATTATCCGAATCGCCGCGGCCGTTGAGATGCTACACATGGCCTCCCTTATCCACGATGACATCGTGGATGGGGCGGAAA
Organism: Spirochaetaceae bacterium; assembly: GCA_046540995.1. Lineage (GTDB taxonomy): Bacteria > Spirochaetota > Spirochaetia > DSM-27196 > Alkalispirochaetaceae > CAYZHV01. The sequence continues at coordinate 18,767 of JBKHED010000029.1, forward strand.
AGCGGCGCGGCCATCAGGCGCTTCACCTGCAGCATGGAAGCCGGAGGGCGGTGCTGATGGGTGACTTTCTCTTTACTCGCTGTTTTTCCGCGGTTTCCGACTGCGCGACTCCGCAAAACGCGCGAATGCTCTCCACCGCCGTGGCCCGGATCGTCTCCTCCGAGATGGCCGAGATGCGGGACACGCTCTCCGAGGGGTTGAGCGTTCGACGCTACCTGCACCGGGTCATCGGAAAAACCGCGGTGCTTTTCACTCTGAGCTTCCACCTGGGAGCCACCGAGGCTGATCTCGAGGAATGGCAGGCGGACGCCCTGCGCCGCATCGGCTACAACATCGGTGTGGGCTTCCAGATCGTAGACGACATTCTCGACCTGGAAGGGGATCCCAACAAGACGGGCAAGCCCGTGGGCACGGATCTCAAGCTCGGGGTAGTGACCCTCCCGGTGATCCTTGCCCTTAAGCGAAACCTCAACGGCCACGCCGCCGCGGGGTACTCCCCGGAGGCGCTCGAGATGGGTCGGGTCGGACGGCTCGTCCTCAAGGCGCGCCGGCAGCGGTCGGTGCGGCAGAGTACCGTAAAGAAGCTGCAGGAAGCGGTAAGCGAGGCCGGCGGCATCTCAGCCGCCCGACGCTTCGCCGAAACATACACCCACCGGGCGGCGCGAGAAATCGAGCGCCTCCCGGCGAGCAGCGACCGGGACGCCCTGAGCGCCATAACCGGCCGGTTGTTGGCGCGGGTGTGGTAGAGGCCCGTCGTGACCGCCGTTGCAGCCATTCTGATGAACCCCATATGAGCGCGACACCAGCTTCAGCAGTGACTCCCCGGGAGCTCGCCCGCCTTCCCTGCGGAAAGGCGCTCTTCTACGGCGCCCTCCTCCGTCTGATAGAGTGGAGCGGCGTATGGCGGTACCCGATCCGGGCAAGCGGTGACTACGAGGAGATGCGGACCCGGGACATACTCTACTGGCTCCATAAGGCCAAGCACCACATAGTCCATCCGGAGCGCGGATCCGACCTCGAAGCCTGCTTCGCAAATCAGCAGACGTTAGCCTGGCCCCTCCCGGAACGCTTCACCACCAATACCGCGCTTACAATTTCCGCAGTCGGCGACCTTATGGATCACGAGTATCTCTCGCGCTCTCACGGGCTCTACCACCATGTGGCTGAGGAGATCTTTGGCGCCGACCTGCCCATGGCGCATCTCGAAGCAGTAGTCCTCGACACACCCTCCGAGTCCCCCCGCTTTGATGGAAAGAGCGCGCCGCGGCTGCGGATAGACGGTGCAACTCTCGACCTCCTTACCGATCACGAAGGAAGCAAATACGCTTTTCTCTCGGCGGCGTGCAACCACAGCCTGGATTTCGGGGCGGAGGGGGTGCGCTCCACCGCCGAGGCGTTGCGGGGCAGGGGAATAGCGTTCCACGGTATTAACGGGAGCGCCGAGGAGGCGCAGACCGCGCAGCTCCTGGTGAGGCGGGGCATTACGGTCGCCCTCCTTTCGCACACCTTTGGACTGAACGGTTGGAAGGCGCCGGCTGACCGCCCCTGGATCGTCAATCGAACCCGGCTCAACTACCCGCTCGACCGAGTTGATCTTTCAGGGATGGAGCGACAAATCGCCCACGCCAGACGCGAAGGGGCAGACTTTGTGATCGCGCAGTTGCACTGGGGAATGGAGTTCGAGCACTACCCTCGCCCACAGCAGATCGAGGTTGCCCACGCTCTCGCGGAAAAAGGCGTCGACGCCATTTTTGGACACCACCCGCATGTACTCCAGCCGTACGAACAGTACCGCACCCGCCGGGACCCGGATAGACTGGTTCCCATCTTCTACTCTCTGGGAAACCTCACCAATCCGTTTCGGGATCCACGGCTCTGTCGGAGTCTCCTGGCCCGTGTAGAGCTTGCACAGGGAAGGTGCGCGGACGGTTCAACGAAGACCTACGTGCGTGAAGCGCGTGCCGAGCCAATTGCCCAAACCATGGACACAAAACCGCCCCGTATAGAGCTGCGGAAAGCCGCGGAAGAGTCACAAAAGGAGGGAAGGTAAACCATGCATATGTTCGACAAAGGAGAGGGGAGCGCGGTAGTTCTGCTCCACGGCGCCAACCCCGTTTCCTACTTCGATGAACTGGTGAACGCCCTAACCCCGCGCCACCGAGTACTGGTGCCGCAGATGCCGGGATGGGGAGAGAGTCCGTCACTTCCGGAGGGGCAGGGATTCGACGTAACGAATGCCGCGCTCCGCGAGGCGCTCCTACAGAAAGGCGTCAGACGCCCTGCAATTCTCGGCTACTCCCTCGGCGGCTGGCGCGCCCTCGACCTCGCTCTCTCCGGCGCTTTCGAGGTCCGTTCCCTCTACCTGCTTTCAACCTTTACCGCTTTTCCCTCCGAGGAGATACGCCAACGGTACCGGGGCTACGCCGCCCTCGCCCGGAGCGACGCGGACCTGCGGCCTGCGGTCCGGGATCTCTACCTTCCTCCGGACTACGCCGCGTCGCACCCGGAAATCCACGAGGAGGTCACCGAGTGGGTACACGCCTGCTCCCGGGACGTCTTTGCCCGGGAGCTCGCCGCCGTCGCGGAGATACCGGACCTCGGTCCCGGCCTCGGCTCCCTGCCGGCGCCCGTGGTGGCCCGAGTCGGAGCGCTCGATATCGCGGCGCCGCAGACGTGGAGCCAGGAAATCGTCGATGCGGTTCCTGAGGGTCGGCTCGAGCTGGTGCAGGGGTGCGGGCACGCTCTGCTCTATGAGGATCGGGAGGCAACTATCGTCTCCATTCTGGAGGCGGTGCGATAGTAAGAGCGGGGACGCATGAGTAGAGTGTTTGTGGCGCTCTCGGCGCTATGCTGGGGGCTATCCGGCGGAATCGGCGGCATTCTCATTTCTGAAGGCTGGGACCCGTTTGTGGTTGCGTTCTACCGCGGCGCGATAGGCCTTCTCTTTACTATCCTCTGCCTCGCCTTGCGACCGCAAAAGAGTGGTCTCGGTACTCCACGGCTCTGGTTCTGGTCGGCGATCGCGGGCGTCGGGGTGGCGGGCAACTTCAGTTTCTACTCTCTGAGTATCGCCCACGGCAGCGTCGCGGTCGCAGCGACGCTAATGTACTGTGCGCCGGTATTCGTCTATCTGATTTCCTTTGCACTCAGGATCGAGCACTCCACTCCGACCAAGTGGGCGGCCATCGCGGTAGTCATGCTTGGCATCGTCCTGCTTACCCGGGTGTACGAAATTGATGCAGGCGTCGTCACGCTGGTCGGCATCGGTGCGGGACTCTTTTCCGGGCTCTCCTACGCGGTGTTTATCTTTGGACTCAAGTACGCCGCACCGCACGGTAGCCCTCAGGCGATTCTCGTGGTAGCTTTCTCCGCACTTGTGGCGTTACTGCTCTGGCCGGCCGATGCGCAACAAATGTCGGCGGTCTTCGGCTCGTCCCACTGGCCGTTGTTTGCTTCGTTGGGGATTCTCGGCGCGGGATTGTCTTTCCTTCTCTATGTCGTCGGTTTGAACTACACCGCTCCCTCGGTCGCTTCGATTGTGGCGATGGTAGAGCCGGTCACCGCCTCCCTCTTCGGGGTTCTGATCCTGAATGAGCGCTTGAAGGGTCTGCAGATTATCGGTATGGGACTCATTCTGCTTACCGTAACAGCGATAAGCGTCTACTCGAGCGCTCCGGCGGGTGCACGCAGCGTCGAAAGCCGCCGAAGCGCTTTGCGGTAGGGAGAGGGAAGGTAGGAGATAAAGCGTCGCATCCATCCGGCGATTTCTTGCCGAGTTGCTTCGTTTCGTTCCTCTTCCTGAGAGACGTCGGCGAGTTCCGGAGGCGGAACGCTCTCCCTTCTGGTGCGATAGTGGTCTCCGGGCTTCAACGGGCGCATTTCGGCGAAGGCGAAATTGTCTTATAGTGTCACCGTGCAAACCAACCACGTCGTCCATTTCCAGTCATCCCAGGAGATGTCTCCGATCTCCGACGAGTCCGTTGATCTGGTCGTGACCTCACCGCCCTATCCGATGATCGAGATGTGGGATCGGGCCCTCGCAAATCCCGAGATTACTTCGGCTCTGGAATCGGGGGACGGACGAGCCGCCTTTGAGCTCATGCATCGCGAACTCGATCGAGTTTGGAACGAGTCATATCGCGTCCTTCGGCCCGGCGGCTTTCTCTGCATTAACATCGGTGACGCTACCCGAAAGGTGAAAGATAGCTTTCGCCTTTACAGCAACCATTCTCGGATCATCTCCCACTGTGAGTCTCTGGGCTTTCACTCATTGCCGCTCATTCTTTGGCGCAAGCAGACCAACGCCCCGAACAAGTTTATGGGATCCGGTATGTTGCCGGCGGGAGCGTACCCGACCCTCGAGCACGAGTATGTGCTTGTGCTCCGCAAAGGCGCGAAGCGGGTGTTCAGCAAGGAAGATTCCCGTAGGCGGAGGCAGAGCGCATTCTTCTGGGAAGAGCGAAACAGTTGGTTCTCCGACCTTTGGGATCTGAAGGGCGTCAGGCAGGTTCTGCCTGCGAATCAGGCCAGAACGAGAAGCGCCGCGTATCCCTTAGAACTCGTCCACCGGCTCGTCAACATGTACAGCTTGCAAGGTGACGTCGTGGTCGATCCCTTTCTCGGAACCGGCACCACTACGGCTGCGGCTATTCTGAACGGACGAAACAGCGTCGGTTTCGAGTTGCTCGAGGCGTTGGGGCCGACTATTCGGGAGAACATCGAAGCCATGGGGCGCATGGCAAATCGGCTAGTCGCCCAGCGTCTTACCTCGCACGTTGAGTTCGTTGAGGACTTCCAAAAACGTCGTGGTAAGCCCCTCGGATACAAGAACGAGACCTACGGCTTTCCGGTGATGACCCGGCAAGAAGTGGAGCTCCGATTGTTAGGTGTCGCGTCGGTGACGGAGACTGAAGAATTTCGGTTTTGTGCGAGACACTTTACAGCAGGCGCCGATCTGCCGGTAGAAGCCGCGAAAGGGTCGTTGATGTAACTGTCCTCTGTTCATTCGTGGCGGACCCTATCCTCCAACTCCACCGCGCCGAACTGCGTCGTGTAGAGCCGGTGGTACTTGCCGCCCCGGGCGAGAAGCTCCTTGTGGCTGCCCGACTCGACGATGCGTCCCGCCTCGATGAAGAGGATCCGGTCCGCCCGCCGGATGGTGCTCAACCGGTGAGCGATAATGAAGCTCGTCCGGCCTGCAAGCACCTTTTGGATCGCATCCTGAATGAGCGCCTCACTCTCCGTATCCACGGAGCTCGTCGCCTCGTCAAAGAGAAAGAAGACCGGATCCGCAATGATCGCCCGGGCAAAGCTCACCAGCTGTTTCTGGCCCACCGAGAGGCGGTTCCCCCCTTCACCCACCTCGCTCTCGTAGCCTGACTCCATGGCGGTGATAAACTGGTGCGCGTTGACCAGGCGCGCGGCTTCCTCGATCTCACTGTCGGTGGCCGAAAGCCTGCCGTAGCGAATGTTCTCCCGCACCGAACCGCTGAAGAGGTGGGGCTGCTGCAGGACGTAGCCGAGGTGGGACTGGTGCCAGAGGATACTGCGCTCCCGGTAGTCCCTCCCGTCGATCAGGATTCGCCCCTCGGTGGGCTCGTATAGCCGGCAGGCTAAGTTTACGATAGTGCTCTTGCCGCTGCCGGTCTCCCCCACCAGGGCGACGCTCTCCCCCGGCTCTACCCGGAGGTTAAACTCTTTGAGCACCCGCTCTCCCTGACGGTAACGAAAGCCGACCTCCTCGAACTCGATTAGGCCGGTGGGAAGCTCCCAGTTCTCCCGTTTCGGGTCAAAGCTGTCGCCGTAGCGCGAGACAACCTCCGGGGAGTCCACGATTTCAGGCTCGCTCTCCACGAGGGAGATAAGCCGCTCGGCGCTCGCCTGGGCGGACTGGAGCTCAGTGATGACCCGGGCAAGCTCCTGCACCGGCTCAAAGAACTGCACGGTGTAGCTGATAAAGGCGACCAAGGTACCGTAGGTTATGGTGCCGGCGATCACCCCGGACCCTCCTACCCAGAGGGCGAGACCGGTGCCCACGGTGCCGAGAGTGAGGACGATCGGAAGGTAGAGGCCGCTGAAGATCGCCGTGCGGACGCCGGCAGCGCGCATGCGACCGGTGAGCTCGGAAAACTCTCGGAGGTTCTCCTCCTCCCGCACCAGGGTCTTAGTTGTTTTGGCGCCGGTGATGCCTTCATTATACGCTCCCGAAATTCGGGAGTTGGTCTTGCGCACCTCCCGGTTGCTCTCGAGAATGCGCTTCTGAAAGTACAGGCTTGCCACCACCAGGGGCGGCATCACGGTGAGCACGATGAGGCCGAGGTGCAAGTTCATCGAGAACATGAAAGCGCCGATCGCCACCATCATCGAGGCGCCCCAGGCGATGTCCACGAGGCCCCAGCTCACCGTGTCCCCGAGCCGCTGGGCGTCGCTGGTCATACGCGCCATAATCCAGCCTACCGGCGTCCGATCGTAGTAGCTAAAGGAGAGCTCCTGGAGTCTGCGAAAGCCGCGCTCCCTGAGGTCGTGCACCAGCCCAACCTCCACGATGCCGGCGAGGGTGATGAGACCGAAGATGTTCACGCCCTGCACGATCACCATCACGCCGTAGAGCAGGAGAAAGCGGCCCAAACCGTTGGTAGTGGCGGGCACGATAAACCGGTCGATGGCGATCTTGTTCATCATCGGAAAGAGCGCATCGATGAGCGCCACCAAGACCATCAGCAGGGCAAGGCCTATAAGCCGCGGCGTGTAGGGGCGCGCGAATCTCAGGAGCTTTCGCCAGAGCCTGGGGTCGAAGTTACTTGTGTATTCCTGCTCTTCAAACTGAACCATGGGTCAGCTCCTCCTCCAGGGAGTTCTGTATCTCCCAGACGCGACGGTATAGCCCTTCCTGCCGGATGAGCTCCGCGTGGTTTCCCGCCTGGACGATTCGTCCCTCGTCGATGACGAGAATGAGGTCCGCCGCGGCGAGAGTTGTCGCCCGGTGACTTATGAGAAAGGTGGTCGCACCCCGGCGGCGTTGCAGGAGCGCCCGGCGGATCGCCGCGTCGGTCTCCGTATCCACGGCGCTCAGAGAGTCGTCAAAGATGAGGATCGGGTTACTCGTAATGAGCGCCCGGGCTATGGCAACCCTTTGCTTCTGGCCGCCGGAGAGGGTCACGCCCCGCTCTCCGACGAGGGTGTCGTACCCCTTTTCGAAGCCGAGAATCACATCGTGAATCGCCGCCTCCCGTGCCGCCTCAAAGAGTTCCGCGTCCCGGGCGGCGCCATGGGCAAGGCGAATGTTCTCCTTGACCGTCTTGGCAAAGAGAAACGGCTCCTGCAGCACGAAGCCGATGTGGCTTCTGATCCATTTCTTGTCGATCTCCTTTAGCTCTACCCCGTCCACGGTAATGGAGCCTCCGGTGTAGTCGTAGAGCCGGGCGAGAAGCTGCACGAGGGAGCTTTTGCCGCTCCCGGTGGGGCCGAGGATCGCCACGGTCATGCCGGGCTCCGCCGTGAAGCTAACCCCTTTGAGGATCTCTCGCTCCCCTTCGTATCCGAAGCGGACCTCCTTGAACTCGATATGTCCGCGAATCCTCGGTCTAAGGCCCGGCTCCGCCCCGTACTCCGTGGGCGTCTCCAGGACCTCCCCGATACGGCCGATGCTCACCGTGGCACGTCCCATGTCCGCGAGGATCCGGCCGAGCTCCCGCACGGGCCAGAGAAGCATCCGCTCCACGGAGAGGAAGACAACCAGGTCCCCGATGGAAAGCACCCCGTTCACCGCAAACCAGGTGCCCGCGAGGAGAGTCACGGTCATGTGCAGCATGGCGAGGAGATCGTTCGTCGCCCAGTAGCGAGCGAGGACGTCCACCACCGTCCGGGTGAGGTCGCGAAACTCCCGGTTGCGCTCGGCGAACTTCTCCTCCTCGAAGCGCTGCCGTCCGAAGGCGCGGACAACTCGGACGCCGGTGAGGTTCTCCTGCAGCACCGTGGAGAGGCGCCCCTCGGCCTCGTCGCTTTGGGCGAAGGCGGCCTCCACCCTTTTTCGAAACCGGGTGGAGTAGAGAAGCACGAGCGCCACGATGGGGAGGGAGAAAAGCGCCAGCGGAGGGTGCACGGCGAAGAGGAGCGGATACGCGGTTACCGCCAGTATGATTGCCCGAGCCAGCTCCACCAGCTGAATCGAGAGAAAGCGGCGCACCGTCTCCACGTCACTGGTGCAGCGCTGAATCAAGTCTCCGGTCTCCGCCTTGACGTGGTAGTCGTACGAAAGGTGCTGGAGGTGATCGTAGAGGGCGTTTCGCATACGTTCGGCGGTGCCCTCGCTCGCCTCGGCGGAGAGCTTCTTCTGTTGGTACTGAAAGACGCCCCCGGCAAGGGTTACAAGAAGCGCCAGGAGCGCGGGTACCCAGAGCCGCTCCCGGACTCCAGCGTCAGCTATCGCCCGCGCAACCCAGCTTTCGAGCGGACCGGGCAGTTTCACCGGCTCGCCCCCGATTACCGAGTCGATCGTCACGCTGAGTATGATGGGTACCAGGTAGCTCGCCAGGGTGGCGATCGCTACCGAGAGTATCGCGCCCGCGTAGAGAAGCCGGTCTTCCTCCACGAATCGACGCAGCAGCGAGAGGCCTCCCTTTGATTCCGTCTCTTTGATCTCCCGACTATCGTTCATCTTTGTGATCCGCTCTCTTCTTGATACAAAGGCGACGCACCGCAGCCCGCCGGACCGTGAAGGGGGCGGAGCGGTGCCCATGAGGAGACCCGGAGCTGCCGTCCCGATGGACGGAGGACACCGCGCCTCTTTGCGAGCCGAGTAACTGGTAGTTGCTGTCGGAAAACTAAGGGAGTGCTAAACCGGCAGGTCTTTCTTCCCTGCGAGGCAACTACCGACGTCGGCGTACGCAGACCGGAGTCGAGGAAGGGTTATCTGCATTCTCATTGAGTTGCCTCCTACAGGATGATCGCTAATCTATGAACCGAGTTTGTAGAATTGTCAATACCGGGGTCCGCTGAGAACCGCCTTCATCGAGTAGACTGGCCGGAAACCTGTCCTCCTACCGCCCTCCGTAGGGTATGAGAAAGTTGACGCAGGTGTCCTCCCAGCGGGTGCCTGGATAGACGTCGACAATAGTGACGGCAAGCTGCGCGGTGGGCTCCGGGAGCGGGACGAACTGCGGATGCGGGGTATCCTCGAACTCATGGAGAAACGAAAACCGTGGCTCCAAGCTCTCGATTCGCACCGTTCGCGGACGGCTGTTCAGATAGTAGAGCTCCGGCCGCTCAAAGGAGACGAAGCCGATCGAGAAGAGAAGCCCTTGAAAGACCTCCTTCCACTCTCGGTAAGTCACGGTGATCCGCTCTCCTTCCCCCTGTCCTTCCACCCCCTCAACCCAGGGCCGCCGGCTCTCGGTGAGACCCAGATTCTCGGCGGAGTAGACCACCTCGCCCTCCTCCAGGGCGCTGCTCGCCCGGTACTCGTTATCCGCGATAAACCAGGTGCGAAAACCGCCCCAGTAACCGCCTCCGAGGGGACGCCACCCCTCGCGGTTATAGGCAAACATAATTCCCGGGTTTTCGTAGAGGAGCATCCACCGTTGCGGGCCCCGCATAAACGGGTGCAGGATATCCTCACACCTCCGGGGAAACTCGAAGGATACGAAGGTTAGCGGCGGCTCGACGGTGAGCTCGTATTCCGTCTCACACTCCCTCGGCGGGCTCCCGAACTTCAAATAGCGGATCTCGCCGTCCTGAAAGCTGAGGCGGTCGCTAGGGGTTAGGTCGTTCTCCCAGCCGGAGAGATCGTCGCTCCTGGCGGCTGTTGCCGGAAGCAGGAAAAAGAGCATGCCGATCGAGAGAGGAAAGAGCGTGACGATGAGAGCTCGCCGAGTTGAAAAACCTGCACACCATTCCACTTCTCTCCGTGCATTCCGTCGCGTCTGGTGTTTCACCATATGGTACCTCCTACTTTAGAAGTATGGCTTTCCGCGCTTCCTGCTTCAGCTAAGAGCAACAGAGGTCCGGAAATTCATAGATTGATTAATAGGTGTATTGTTTGGAAGAGTGGTGTGACTCCGATGTATAGTTTTCCCAAAGGGCAGGAGGAGTGTATGGCTGGAAAAACGGCTGAAAGAGCTCTGATAGATAAGGGCCGCACGTTTCTGGGCCTCGCCCCGGAGGCGGCGCGGAACGCCCTTGGTGGGGCCCCGCAGGAAGTGATGGGAGATGCGTACGGTTCGATGCGCTACCTTACCTCACTGGAAGCGGAAAACATATTTCCCGGCACCCTCTACCTCGAGGGGGACCAAGTCCGGCTCGTGAGGCTACATCACCACGGCCTCGAGGGTATTACACGAAGCGAACTCTCTTCGTGGATTGGGGGCGAACCCACCATGCTGCGCTCCCGGGCGGGAAAACGAGCACAGTTGCTGGTTTACGCGAGCAAGGGCATAGCCTTTTCCTGCCAAGGCGAGCATCTCGATTTCCTAGAACTCTTCAATCCCTGCACCCAGGCAGAGTACGAGACCCGATACTACCGCCCACCGGCTCAGTTCGTACGCTAAACACGTCGCGTACCTCCGGCGGCTTCGGGGTGTTGCGTCTGGAAGAGGGGTGACCGATACTTCTGGCTAATGAAAGAGCTCGACCGGATACATTTCTTCAGCTGGGTAACCAGGGTCTCCATCGAGCTTCCCGTCGGATTCGAGGAGCAGCGAGAGGACCCAGACAATAACGCTGCAATCTATGCGGATGATCTCGAGGACGACGAGGAACCGGGAGCTCGGGTGATGACCAAGATGAGTGCGGTCCCGTCCACGGTGACTGACGCGTATCGCTCTATCGCCGCCGCTTCGGTGGAGGCGGGAAGTAGGACGGTAGAAAACCGGGAGGAATGTAGCGTTGACGGCGTCCCGGGGATCCGACAGGTTTTTAGCTATCATGATGAAGAGGCGGGGGTCCGTGTCCTGAGGCATGAAACCTACGCCCAGGTCGGGACCGCGGTGTTTTCGATTACCTGCCTCGCTCCAGCGAGAAAGAACGCGGAGTATGCGGCGGCATTCGATCACGCCTCACGCTCCGCCAGAATTGTCCTGACGCCGTCCGAAGGGGAGGCTCAAGTGTCCAACCACCGGCGTCCGAGAAGCTTTTCGCATCCGGAAACACGAATTTCCGCACAGGTCCCAGTTTCATGGCTGATCAGCGAGCCGACGGAACATAGCGTCCGGTTTTCTGGTCCTCCGGAGACGCATTTCGATGGATCGAGAGCCACCTTCAGTATCGCTCTCGGCGAACCCGATGGCTTTGGCCCCGAGGGCTTCGCCGATTTCTGCGACGAATCGTTGGGCCGTCTCGAAGAAGGAGTCCCCGGCTTCACACTCCGCTCGCTTGAGCGTTATTCGCTTTCTAGCCTTGTTGATGTCCACGCTGTCTGGTACGCCGGCAGGTGGGACTCGGCAGGGGAGCTCCTGCAACTCCAGGCCCTTGGCCTCCTGGACAGGTACCATCTCTATCTCATCAACGCCGCTG
>JBKHED010000030.1:0-29394 GCA_046540995.1 Spirochaetaceae bacterium
TGGTTGCACACTCCGAACTGCACGGTCCCTAATGGCGGCGGCGTTCCCGACAGCCGCGCCGAGAGCTGCCAAGCGGCCGGCGCGACCGGTCGGGGCGGCGGGCCGGCGCGGCGGGCCGGCGCGGCGATTTACCCCTCGTGGCCGGCGATCACCTCACGGTAGAAGTAGTAGCTCTCCTTTGGCACTCGACGCTGGTCCACGTAGTCGCAATAGACGATGCCGAATCGCTTCGTATAACCGAAGGCCCACTCGAAGTTGTCCATGAGGCTCCAGAGAAAGTAACCCTTCAGGGGTACGCCTTCATCGATTGCCTGCTTACAAGCCGCAAAGTGCTCCCGTAGGTAGCCTATTCGCCGGGGATCATGGCACCGCTCGCCGCTCTCGTCGAGCTCGTCGTCCACCGCGCAGCCGTTCTCGGTGACGTAGAGCGGCAGCCTCCCCTCGGTTTGCCGGTTCACCCAGTGGAGCTGCCGGTAGAGTCCGCCGGGGACTATGGGCCACCCCATCTCAGTTACCGGTGCGTACTGGGGTACCGGGGCGAAGCCTTCCGGATGGTCCGGGTCGTGGCGCACTACCTCCTCGGTGTAGTAGTTGAGCCCGAGAAAGTCGTTTTCGGCGCTGATGAGCGCCATGTCGCCATCTTTGACGGGCATGGAGACGTCCGGATAGGCGTCGAGGTGGCGCTGCGGATAGCCACGTCCGAGCAATGGATCGAGGAACATCCGAGACTGGAGGTCGGCTCCGCGGTCCGCCGCCTCCAGATCCTCGGGCCGCCTGGTCGCCGATCGGGGGGTGGAGAGATTGAGGGTGATGCCGATGCTTCCGGCGTAGCCGCCCTCTCGAAAGTTCTGTAGCGCGAGGCCGTGGGCCAGGAGCAAGTGGTGGATCGCCCGGTACGCCTCGGGGCGGTCGGTGTGCCCCGGGGCGTGCTCACCGATGAGGTAGCTCAAGATCGAGGAGCACCACGGCTCGTTGAGGGTGATCCAGAGGGAGATTCGGTCCGAAAGCTTCTCGTACACCTTTCCGGCGTACTCAGCGAAACGGTGCGCCGTATCTCTGGCCGGCCACCCACCGGCGTCCTGGAGCGGCTGAGGGAGGTCCCAGTGGTAAAGCGTGGCGGCCGGTCGGATTCCGCGCTCCATGAGCGCGTCGGAGAGCCGCTTATAGTAGTCGAAACCCTTCTCGTTCCATGCACCCTTGCCGTCCGGCTGGATTCGGGGCCAGGCGATCGAAAAACGGTAGGACTCAACGCCGAGGTCCCTCATAAGGTCCGCGTCTTCCTCGTAGCGGTGGTACTGATCACACGCTACGTCCCCGGTGTGGCCGTGGGCGACCTTGCCCGGGGTACGGCAGAAACGGTCCCAGATGCTCTCACCTCGACCCTCCTCATGCACGGCCCCTTCGACCTGATAACTCGCCGTTGCCACTCCCCAGAGAAACTCCTCCGGGAAGGATAGTCGCCGTTCAAACATAGTTGATCCTTTCTTGAGTTCGCCCACGGGGGGCTGTCTACTCCAAAAAAAGGGCCGCCCCACATCGTGAGACAGCCCTGCTCTCGACCCGCGTACGCCGCAGCTGAGCCGGCCGGTACTCCGGCGACTCCGGCGACTCCGGTCGGGCCGTCGGAACAGTGTCGAGTTTAGCCTTTCACGGACCCCGCCATCATACCGCGAACGAAGTATCTCTGCAGGGAGAAAAAGACGATCAGCGGCATAATCATCGTCATAAAGGCGCCTGCCGTGAGCACATGCCAGTCCTGACCACGGGAACCGACGAGCTCGGCGAGCCTGGTGGTCACGATCGGCGTCTGGGTGCCCAGAAATACGAGAGCAACCAGGAGGTCGTTCCATACCCAGAGAAACTGGAAGATCGCGAAGGAAGCTATCGCCGGTACCGAGAGGGGAAGAATCAACCTGGTAAAGAGCATCCACGGCGTGGCGCCGTCGGCGTGGGCGGACTCGATGATCGACTTCGGTATACTCGAGACGTACCCGTAGAGGATGTAGGTCGCCAGGGGCAGTCCAAAGCCGGTATGGGCGAGCCAGATACCGATGAAGGTTCCGTTGAGCTGCGCTCGGGTGTAAACCCGCAGAACCGGAATCAACGCCATTTGTAGCGGCACCACGAGCAGTCCAACTATGAGAACAAAGAGCAGCTGCCTGCCGGGAAAGTCCATCCAGGCGATGCCGTAGGCCGCAAAGGCGGCGATGGTAATCGGGATTACCGTGGCCGGCAGCGTCACGAGGAGACTGTTGACAAACGCCGTTATCATCCCGTCGGCGAAGGCGACTCGCTCATAGTTTCGAAGGGTGAACTCCTCTTCACCAAGACTCGCAAAGACCGTCCACCAGCCGCTTTCGGAAATGGCAAGCTGCGTCCTAAAGGAGCTCACGAGGAGGCCCACGGTCGGCAGCGTCCAGAGAATAACGACCGCCAGAATGACGAGCCTCATCGGCGCTTTTGCGGCGGCGTTTTGCAGCTTCAATGTTGCACTATCGCGTTTCATGCTCTCCGCCATCGCTTACCTCCTCGCCTCTTTCATCTGGGTGACGTTCCGGATCATGAACGGAATAACCACGACAAAGAGGAATACCGACAGGGCAGCTCCGCGGCCGAAGTTCCGGAAGATAAATGTCTCCTCATACATTCGCGACGCTACGATGTGGGTCCCGAAGTCTCCGCTCGTCATAACCCAGACGATGTCGAAAATCTTGAGCACCAGGAAGAGGATAGTCGTGAGAACAGTTAGAATTGTTCCCGCGACGTAGGGGATAGTGACGTTGAAGAAGACCCGAATCTCACCACAACCGTCGATCCGGGCGGCATCCAGGAGATCCTTGGGAACGCCCTTAACCGACGCCGAGAGAATGACCATGGCAAACCCGGTCTGGAGCCAAATCATGATCACCATGAGGAGGAAGTTGTTCCAGGGTCTGACAGTCCACCACGCCTGGGAACCACCGCCTAAAGCGACGACGACCGCATTCAACAATCCGATCTGCGGCTCCTCCGTGGGCTGATAGGCGTAGACGAATCGCCAGATTACCGAGGCACCCACAAAGGAGATCGCCATGGGAAGAAAGATCAAGGACTTGGTAACCTTCTCCCAGTTCTCCTTGAGCCGGTCCGCCATCACGGCGACGAGCAGTCCGAGAGCAACCGAAACGAAGGGAACAACCACGACCCAGAGAGCGGTGTTTCTGATGGTTACAATCATCCCCGATTCAGTGAAAAGGGCCACATAGTTACGCAGACCGACGAACTGCTCCGATGTTCTGTTGAAGAAGCTTATCCAGAGCGTCCGGAGGGCCGGTAGCACGATGTACGCACCGAGAATCAGCGCGGCGGGCCCAACGAAGACCCAGGGACGCAGCGCGTAGGTGACCCGCTGGGGTAACAATTCCACCAGGTTCGTCAGCGAAGCAAAGAGAGCCCAAATGCCGCCGACGCCCACGATCAGGGCGATGATGGCGATTGCCCACTTGGACGCCTCTGTGTCCCGCATAAAGAGAAAACTCCAGAAGAACACCAGGAGTACCGCTATCGGGGCGATAATGCCAATAGCCAGTCTCGCCGGTTTGGCCTGGAGAAATTCCAGTGCCCCGCTACTTTGATTGCTCATAAGCCTCCCCACCTGTTTGTTCCTGCTTATCGGGAATAGGAAAGCAGGGCACCGATACGGTTGCCCTGCTTTCCTAAGCCGATCGGAGCGCCCACCAAAGGGCGCCCCGATCCAATTTCATACACACCTACAAACCAATGCTCAGTCGTCGTCCTCGGGCCACCCCTCGTCGATCGCCGGGAGAACCTCATCCAGGGGATCTCCGTTGACCCAGTCAACCATTCCGGTCCAGAAGGAACCGGTTCCAACCTGACCGGGCATTAGGTCCGAGGCGTCGAAGCGGAAGACCGTAGCGTCCTGCAGAATTTCGGCGTAGCCCCGGTCAACGTCGCTAGGATACCAGTCGAGGGGGGTGTCCTTATGGGGAGAGACAAACCCTCCCTGCTCGAGCCAGCCGCGGGTGGACTCACCGGTAGTAAGCCAGCGCATAACCGCTTCGACTTCCGGCTTATCCTGCAAGGCGCTAAACATGTCGCCGGCGCCGAGTACGGGCCGCCCGCCTACGCCGCCCTCTTCTTCAGAAATCGGGGGAAGGTAGAAGTAGTCGACGTCCTCGCCGACCTTGGCGCCATCGGGGAAGAAGGCGGAAATAAAGCTCGCCTGTCGATGGAGCCACGCCCGGGGCGGATCATTGAAGAGCGGGTTCGGCGCGTCGCCGAAGGGCACCGTGAGAATCGACTGCTGTCCACCGCGGACAAAGTCGGGGTCCTTCCAGATCTCTTCCATGATTTCCATCGCCTCCCGAACCTCGGGAGAGTCAAAGGGGAGTTCGCCGGCTACCCACTCGTCATAGACCTCCGGGGGATGGAGGCGAAGCATCAGGTCCTCGAGCCAGTCCGTGGCGACCCAGCCGGTAGCTCCGGAGCTCTCGATACCGATGGTCCAGGGGGTGTTGCCGTCATCAACCATCTGCTGGCTGAGCTCCATCAGCTCTTCCCAAGTCTCGGGAATCTCGTAGCCCTCTTCCTCGAACTCGGGAACCGGGTACCAGACCAGGGACTTAACGCTTGCCCGATACCAAACACCCGCCATCATGTCGTCATAGGTGGCGAGGTCGAGCCAGCTCTGGTCGTACTGCTGCTCCAGGTACTCCATGTCCATCCACTCGGCCAGATCGATGATGTGCCCTCGATCGGCTATGTCACGCATGAGACCCGGCTGGGGCCAGGCCGCCACGTCCGGCGGATCGCCACCCTCGGTTCGCACCGTGATTAGCGACTCGAAGTCTCCGGAGCCCTCGTACTGGATGTCGATTCCCGTCTCTTCCTCGAAGGGCTCCATTGCGGCTTCGAACCGCTCGGCATCGGTGTCCACGAAGGCACCAAAGATGTTGACGGTTCGGCCCGAGAGATCTTCACCGTCGGTATACGGATTGTCTACGTAGGACTCCTGCTCGGGCTCTGCCGCCGCAGCCTCTTCTTCTTCCTCTTCGCCACCGCCACAACCGGCGAGGACGAGGACCATCGATGCGAGAAGCGCAATCAGGACAAAGAAAACGCGATTCCTCTGCATAGTTCCTCCTTGAGTAGAACATATGGTCGAGCGCACCTCGACCAGAATTGGTTGCCCAGGGCAACCAACTAAGAGCGTACCATGGCTCCACTGAGCTGTCAACGAATTATTCTCTCTCTAAAACATCTGAGAGGCATACTTCATACCGCGCAATTGAAGGTTTGACAGCTCCCGGGAGGGGGTGTAGATTGGTTGGGGACACTAACCAACCAATACGGGTGGAGCGGGGTGCAGGGACGTATAAGTAACGTTAATATCAGCCGAGTCATTCGGTCAATATTCCTCAATCCCGGCATCAGTCGGGTGGAGATCGCTCGTCAGCTCAACCTGAACAAATCGACCATTTCCAAGATTGTTTCAGACCTTCTGGACGTCGGGCTCATTCAGATCAGGTCCGTGGGAGACGCCAGCCCCATGGGAGGCCGCAAGCCAATGCATCTCACGGTCAACAAGGAGTGGGGATGCATCATGGGGGTGGAGATTCAGACCGAGGCGTTTACCGTGGTCGGCATCAACCTGCGAGGAGAGGTCTTCTTCTCCCACTCGGAGCTTATCGATCTTACCAGGCAGAGCGTAGTGGACGCCTTTGTCACGATCTACCAGCGCTTTCGCTCCCGCCTCGAATCCTTCGGCATGCCCCTCATCGGCGTTGGTGTCGGTCTCTCGGGTATCGTTAATTCCACGAAAGGAGTGATCTACGCCTCCAATCCGCTGGAGCTCTTTCAGCCCCTTCATCTCTATGACGAAGTCACCAGGCAAATAGAGGTGGATGTGCCGGTGATAATCGAGAACGACGCAAACTGCTGCTGTTTCGGGGAGCTGGTCTTTCAGCCTGCGGAACGGCATGAGAACTTCGTCTTCGTCCTCGGTGAGCTTCGTAAGCACAGTATCAAACTGGAGAACTACCGAATTATGGCGATCGGCCTCGGCATCGTGCTCAACGGTGAGGTTCACTACGGAACGGACTACTCCGCGGGGGAGTTCCGCAGCGTGACGCACCGAGAGGAGAACGTAAACCAGTTCTCCATAAGCGACGATGAAGCGAGACGCTTCCTCTCTGACCCGGAGGTAGATGAGAAGATCATAAACGAGCTCTCACAGAATATCGCTTTTCTCGTAAACACCCTCAACCTGAGCAAGGTGGTCCTCGGAGGCCCCATAGAGACGCTCAGGGAGACGATCGTTCCGATCCTTCGACGGACTATCCAGCGCAACTGGGCCTATCCGAACAACGTGGAGTGTGAGATCAGCTTTAGCCGCCTCGGAGAGATGTCCGTCGCCTTCGGAGCGGCGGCGATGTTCCTGGAGCACCTCATCTCCATTCCGGAAGTCTCGACCGAGGAGGGTGAAGAGGGAATGCGGCTCCGCGGGGCGGAGCTCCTGGAGGATCTCACTTCGCGTAGCGGCGGCTGAGCTCCCGGCGGCCCCGTAATCAGAACGTAGTCGCCCCCTTCACCTCGAACCGTCCCATCGGGTATCTCCTCTGCCTACTCTTCCGCGGCTTCCCGGATCCGGCGAACCACCTCCCGGTGTTGCCGCCGCCCGAGGACCCGCTCTGCCTCGCCCCCGAGATTGCCCCGGGCAAAGAGCTGCTCCCCATCGGAGGGAAGCTCCATTAGCCCCATGTCGAACTTGAACTGGAGAATGCGCCGTACCGACTCGTCGATCCGCTCCTGAGAGAGTCGCCCGGAAGCTACTCCGTCGAGAAGCGCCTCGTAAGCGCGGCGTGCGTAGAGGGGACGGAGGAGTATGTCGTTACCCGCCTCCAGGGCGCGGTAGACGATTTCATCCTGCGCATAGTAGTTGATCAGTGCCGCCATGGAGAGGCTGTCGGTCACCACCAGTCCGTCGAAGCCGAGCTCCTCTCGAAGGAGCCCGCCCAAGAACTCCGGGGAAAAGGTCGCGGGCTCCTCGCTTCCGAGCACCTCCGGGACGGTAATGTGGCCGGTCATCACCCCGCGGGCCCCGGCCTCGATACCCGACCGAAAGGGCACAAACTCCACATCCCGGAGCCGCTGCAAATCGTGGTAGACCGTGGCGGAGCCGTGGTGGGTGTCGTCGTAGGTGTCTCCGTGGCCCGGAAAGTGTTTGAGCACCGCCGCGACCCCCTCGGACTGCATCCCTTCGACCACGGCGGCTACGATCCGCCCCACCCGCCGCGGATCTTCACCGTAGGCGCGTTCCCGGATCACCGGATTGCTCGGATTGGTGTTCACATCCGCCACCGGGGCGAGGTTCATCACTATGCCGAGGGAGCGGAGCTCCGCGCCTACGACACGGCCGAGCTCCCGAGCGAGATCCTCGCTTCCCGCGGCCCCCACCGTGGCAGCCGGGGGTATCGGGGTGGCTGGGAGGCTGGAGCTCTCGGTGAGCCGACTCACCACGCCCCCCTCCTGATCCACGGCGAAGACCAAGGGGATCTCCGAGAGGCCCTGGAGCTCCGAGAGAAAGGCACGGGTCTCTTCGACGGTTGTGAAGTTGGGCCCGAAGAGAAGAATTCCCCCCGGCTCCACCTCCCTCAGGAGCGACCGGACATCCTCGGTGACCCGTGAGATCGGTCTCCCGGCGGAGTCTTTCATGATCGCCGGGAAGATGAGCTGACCGATACGCTCCTCCGGAGACATGGCCCGCATGATCCGTTCCACCTGCTGCTCCACCCGCCGCTCCGGAGCCGTTTCCGGCGGCGTACGCAGCTCCCTGAGGAAGGCACCCCCTGAGTTTCGCCCCGCTCCCTCGGACCGTTCAACCCTCTCGCTCTCCTCCGACTCCCCACTCTCCCGGCGCTCACGCTCCTGTGAGTCCCGCTCCTTCTGCCGGGAGTCCCGGGATTCTTCAGCCGGCTCCGGGGAGCTCTCTTCCGTCTCGACGGGTGTTCGTGAGGGAGCCTCCGGGCGCGAGGCGCAGGAGAAAAGGGCTATGATCGATAGGGCAAGAATAGTAAAATGTGAAACTCGATGTATCATTTTCTATACATTTGGAGGCGCGTCTCTCGTCCTCCGGAAAGCCGGTCGGCTAAATCTTCCCTAAAACAGGAGTTAGGGCCCGTCCTCGAAGAACCCACAGTCGGCATAGTATTTGCTTTTATCTTCATATCTACAACGGTCCATAAGACGGGAATAACCTAAGGTGCAGTCGCAGAACCTGGAACTACAGAGCATAGTAACACTTCCGATCTCGCGAGACATTAAGAAAGAAGCGGTCCGAAAGGCAATCCACTTTCTTATTGCTCTGGTGCCCCTACTCTCCTCTCTCCTCGGCGCCGCCGCCGCTCTCGCTCTCTTGGCGTCGGGTATCGTCGTTTACACCTACGCCGAATGGAAGCGCAGCAGGGGAGAGATCGTACCGGTGATCTCTCAGCTAACCCGGATCGCCTCGAGAGAACGGGACGAGGGCCATTTCGTCCTGGGCCCCGTAACCCTCGGTCTCGGTGCCATGATCGCCCTGATGCTCTACCCCGAGCCGGCAGCCTCTCTGGCAATCTACTCCCTCGCCTTTGGAGACGGAGTGGCGAGCCTCATAGGAAAGCTCTTCGGTTCAACCCGCATCCCCGCTTCCGGCGGAAAGACTCTGGAAGGAAGCGCCGCCTGCTTTTCCGCGGTCTTTCTCGCCTCCTTTTTTGTCCTCGGCACCGTACTCTCCGCGGCGACAATCGCCGTTGCCGCAACCCTCCTCGAGGCGGCTCCCACGGAGGACCTGGATAACCTCATACTCCCTACCGGCGTCGGCTTTATAGCGATCCTTCTCGTCTAACGAAACCGTGTAACGAACCAGTGCCGCCTATTCTCAATAACTCCGAAAGAGCCGCTCCGTTACGACCAGAGATAACTCGAGTAGCGGCGCTTGAGAAAGAGCGCGCTCCCCAGGGTAAGAAGGGTCGTCCCAACGGCGATAGTGGAAACCGTTGGGATCTCGATAATGAGCAGCCATCCGATTACGGTCCCTAAGAGCGCGAGAGCGTGGGCGATGTACTCCCTTCGCTCCTCAGACCATGCCGCCTGGAGATAGTTGATCACCGCTACGAGACCGAGAAGCAGGTGGAGCACGTCAACGGAGTACCCCTCTCCCACCCGAAAGAGCAGGTCCGGCGATAGGGCCAGCGTATTTACCGGAGAGGCGTAGGAGATCCCGCCGGAGACGGCAACGATAATGGCGAGGACCACACCGTGCTTCTGGTAACTGATGCCGCCGGCGTAGAGGCTCGAGGCGACCAGGCTGCTCATCGCAGTGACGCGCCCGAAGGCGACGAAGCGGGTGAGCGTGCTGAGAAAGGCGTAGGAGACACCGTGGGAAAAGAGATACGCCTGGCCGATACGTCCCCCTTCGAAGGCGAGTCCGAGGAGAAAGAGGGCGAAGAAGAAGACCTGCGGCGAGAGGGTTCTCCGAAAGAACCGTTCAATCGCAATAAGACCGATAAGGGCCAGGAACGTGGCGCCGACGGAGGCCGCCATGGAGTAGAGTACCCGCTCCTCATTCATCGGCATGGTGAGACCGAACCAGCTTCGGGCACTCTCAATCGAGAGCAGGAGGTCGGGAATGGTCTCCTCTCGGAGGATCATCACTCCCGCCAAGGTCGAGCCGCCGAGGAGAAGAAGGGTGAGACCCAGGACAATGTGAAGGACCGCGGATCGCGTCGATAGTGTCATACGCCCCGCGCACTCGATTCTCTAAAACTCATATTGGGTCTCCATTATAGCCCGCGAACTCCGATAAGAGTAAAGAAGACTTATGACCGGGACGATACTCTATAACGGGAGGCGACTATCATGACCAGACGTATCGCTGCAATCGCCACGGCGATCTTCTTTGTCTGCAGCGCATCGCTCGTCGCGGGAGACGTGGCGACCTTCGTAAATCTCGGATTCTCTCAAGACTCCCGGACGTTCATGTTTGCTCAGTACGGTATCGACGATGAAGCCACGGGCCCCTACGCGGAGATCTACACCGTAGACGTTCCGAATAACCGCTTCGTGCCCAACGGAACACTCTCCGAGAGCTACGACGTCCCGCTCTCCCCCGGCCAGGACGGAAGCGGCGCCCTCTACAATCTCCTACCCGAGGCACGTCCCCTGGTGGAACGGTACGATCTCGACCACCTCCGGCAGGGACGGCTCGTCTATCTCCTCGTAAACGGCGAGGAACCGAAGTCCCAGATCTCCTTTCGTGACTTCCGAAGCGGCAATCGGTACGAAGTACGCCTGGTTCAGGAGCAGAGAGGCGAAGGAGAGAGCCTCCGGGCGGCCTTTCACATCATTCTCACGGTGATTCGTGAGGAAGGCGATCGGCAGGAATACACCGTCGGACTGCCTGATTACTACCGGGAAGGCGTCAATCGCTACCAGATTCGGCAGATTCTCCACGCGCCGAACGAGCGTGGGATCGTTTTCGTCGTAGAGAAAATCACCGAAACAGAGGATGGCCGGGAAGTCCGGTTTATGGTAGAGACCGTCTCGTTTAGCTAAGACTTGACACCGTAATCATTTACAGCGTACAATCCCCGCCCTATGGCAGAGCGGATTACGCCCCGAGCAGAGAATTACTCCGATTGGTACGTCGACGTCGTGCTGCAGGCGCAGCTCGCGGACTACAGTCCCGTCAAGGGTAGTATGGTGATCCGTCCCCGGGGCTACGCCCTCTGGGAGCGCATGCAGCAGACCCTCGACACCATGTTCAAGGAGACGGGCCACACCAACGCCTACTTTCCCCTTCTCATCCCGCAGAGCTTTATTCAGAAAGAGGCCGAGCATGTCGAGGGATTTGCCCCGGAGCTCGCCGTTGTTACCCACGGCGGAGGAGAGGAGCTCGAGGAGCCCCTGGTAATCCGTCCCACCTCTGAGACGATTATCTGGAGCATGTACAAGAAGTGGATTCAGTCCTATCGGGATCTCCCGCTCCTTATTAATCAGTGGTGCAACGTCATGCGCTGGGAAAAGCGTACCCGTCTCTTCCTGCGAACCACCGAGTTTCTCTGGCAGGAGGGACATACCGCCCACGAGACCGAGGAGGAGGCGCAGGAGGAGACCCTCAAAATGCTCGAGGTCTACCGCCGCTTTGCCGAGGAGTACATGGCAGTGCCGGTCTGGACGGGGCGGAAGAGTGAGAGTGAGAAGTTTGCCGGTGCCGTGGCGACCTACGCCATCGAGGCGCTAATGCAGGACAAGCGTGCCCTCCAGGCGGGGACGAGCCACTTCTTGGGTCAGAACTTCGCCAAGGCGTTCGATGTCCAGTATCAGAACCGCCAGGGCGGACTCGAGCACGTCTGGGCCACCAGCTGGGGCGTATCAACCCGCCTCATAGGAGCGCTGATTATGGCGCACTCCGACGACAACGGTCTCGTTATTCCGCCACGGCTCGCGCCGGTGCAGGTGGTGGTGGTGCCCATTTTCAAGAACAAGAATAAGGAAGAGGTCATCACCTACGCCCGGGGCATCTTCGAAAAGCTCAAAGGCGCAGGATTCCGCTGCGAGTTCGACGACGATGACAACAACTCCCCGGGATGGAAGTTCGCGGAACATGAGATGCGGGGCGTGCCGATTAGAATCGAAGTCGGCCCCCGGGACATGGAGAACCGCAAAGGTGTCCTCGTTCGCCGGGACACTCGGGAGAAGCAGCCGGTGGCGATCAACGACATACCTATCACGTTGGAAGCGCTCCTGGAGGAGATCCAGGGCTCCCTCTACGAGCGGGCCAAGAAGTTCCGGGATGAAAGCACGGTACGTCCTTCGAGCTACGAGGAGTTCCTCCGGTTCTTCAATGAAGATGGCGGCGGCTTCGCCATCGTTCCCTGGGACGGAGAGGCGGAGAGTGAGGCGAAGGTCAAGGAAGAGAGCCGGGCGACGATCCGGGTCCTCCCCTTCGGCAACGAGACCGAGGCGCAGGGAAAGAAGTGCCTCGTTTCCGGAAAGCCCGCCAGGCATATGGCGATCTTTGCCAAGGCGTACTGAGCGGTACGCCGCGACGCCGCCATCCTAAGGGCGGCTCAGAA
The DNA here is from genome assembly GCA_046540995.1 of Spirochaetaceae bacterium. Classification (GTDB taxonomy): domain Bacteria; phylum Spirochaetota; class Spirochaetia; order DSM-27196; family Alkalispirochaetaceae; genus CAYZHV01. Next base: position 12,117 of record JBKHED010000030.1, read on the forward strand.
CGAATAATGCGGAGGGGCACCATGGAGGTGCCCCTTTTTTGTGCTATCCTTTGGGGTGGCATGTGGTTTCTCGAACGGCGCCGGGGCCTGAAGGCGGCAATAGCATCATTCTTCCTCCTATTTTTCATCCAGGTCCCAGGTGTCGCTCAGTTCCTCCAGCTCGACTCCTTCACGGCTCAGATCGGGCAAACCCTAATCGTAAACACCTACACCGAGGACTCCGAGGGGGAACCGGTGCAGGGAAGTGATGTAAGCCCGTTGCGTCTCACCATCGGCGGCGGGGCGCGGTTCCGCTTCAGCGGCCCCTGGCGCGCCTCGGTCTGGCTCCATCTCTGGTCTCAGGAGTACCTCGAGACACCGGAGGGGCCGGTGGTGCCGACGCAAATCGAGACCGGTTCCGCCGCCGGGGAGAGCCTCGCCAAGACCCTCGGGATCATGCTGGGCCTCCCGTTCTTCTACGAGTGGCAGCCCCCTGGGACTCCCGGATTCTCCTTTGGTGGAGGATTGTCGCCAACCTTCGTCTTCCGACTCCCCTATGCCGGCATCGACGGCGCCGAGCCTGACGGGGTCCGCAGCTACTATCTCAGTGCTCTCCGCTTCTTCTATCCGGAGACAATGGTCTACGGGGAGTACCAGTTCACCGATTCGGTGCGCCTCGGTCTTACCGTCCGAGCGCTCTGGCCGATCTACAACGCCTGGGACGGGGAGGATACCTCCTTTCTCGACGAGACCCTGCTGAGTTTTCTTTTCGGCGTCCGGCTCATACCGTGAGGCGCACGCAGTCGAAGCGGAGAGTACAAATGACACTCGCCGAATAACGTTTGTTCTTTACGACGGGACAAACCGATGGTACTCTGATTAGAACCCAAGTCCACGAGGTTTTTGCGTGCTTACCAAGATATCAATCTCCCTGGGAATGGCGCTCTTGGGGACACTCCTGCTTCTGACTCGTCTGATTCTGGCTTCCAGCACGGATCTTCTCCTCTTTCTCCTGACACTTCTCTCCGCGGGGGCGGCGGCGGTCGGCCTGCTTCTTCTGCTGCGGCGAGCAAAGGGTGCGAAGGGGGCATCCGAGGCGCTGGAGACTCTCAGAAGAGAGGGAATCGAACCCTTGGGGTCCGCAATCTGGGAGCTCGCGAGGGGAAATCTCTGCGTGCACCCGTCGGTTGATCTGTCGGAACTGGAAACGCTGGCCGGGGCGGAGTACCCCGAACTGAAAGCGGGCCTACGCTCCTCCCGGGAGTCAATCGAACGCGCTACCGAGGGCGTTCGTTCCCTCACCGGAGAGCCGGTACGCCGGATCTGCTTCACCGGTATCGATGACTACCAGCACGGCCAGCTCATCGCGCGCCTTCTGGGCGAGCATCTGGACGGGCGGGGAACGGTCGCGCTGGTAGCGGTGAACCGGGAGACAAACTACTCCGTATTCAGGGAGCGCGGTTTCCGCAATGTCTTGGAGAACCGGTTCCCGGGAATCTCCGTTGTGGATGTGCTCTACACGAACCGGGATCACAGCCGGGCGCGGGAGGGCGTGGCGGAGCTCCTGGAGAAGTACCCCGATCTTTCGGCCATCTACCAGCTCGAAGAGGCGAGCACCCTCGAGAGCCTGGCGGTGCTGAGGGCGAAGAGCAAGCCCGGGGCGCCGGCCTTTTTCGCCCACGGCAAGCGGAGCGAGCTCGCCCCCTACTTCGACTCGGGTCACCTCACGACGACCATCACCCAGAGCCCCTATCTTCAGGGATACAACCCCCTCGTCTATCTCTACAACAGTCTCCTATCCTCTTGGCAGCCGGAGCGACCGCGAATGCTCATTACCCCCCGGGTCGTCACTCCGGAAAACTACCGCGAGCATCTCGGGCAGGAGGTAGAGAGTGAAGGTCTTGCGGAGCTGGTGGAACCGGAGCAGGAACGGCGAGTCAAGCTCGCCTATCTCATTCCGAAGAACAGGGACTTCTGGCCGCCGGTCTATAGCGGTGCGAAGGCGGCTCAAGCCGTTTTAGAGGAAAGAGGTTGCGAGGTTCGGGTTATTCTTCCGCCAAAGGATCGGAATCCCTACGACCTCACCTCCTGGACGGAGAACATCAACCGGCTGGCGGCCGAAGGGTTCGACGGGTTCGCGGTACCCCTTTTCACCGACCAGCTCATACCGGTCATAAACGGGGCGGTGCGAAAGGGGCTTCGGGTTACCACCTACAATCAGGAGCCCTCCACCCTTCGGGGCTTGCTCCTCGGCGTAGGGGAACAGACGAACCGGGTGGCAACGATCGGGGAGACCCTCAATAGCGGCGCCGGCGAGTCCGAGCGCGCCACCAGCCGTATCGGCGAAACCCTCGTCACCGTGGGCGAGGTGATGAACGCCCAACGGGAGCAGGCCGCCGAGGCGGACCAGGCGATGAAGAATCTCACCAGCCTCGTCGGTACCGTAGCCGCCGAAACCCGGGCAGCCGGTGATCGGGCGAAGCAGATGGCCACGGCGGCTCAGAGCGGCCGAAAGGCGATCGAGTCCACCCGAGAGGCGAGCGACCGTCTCACGGAGTCCGCCAGGGCGACGCAGAGCCTCATAAACGATCTGGCGGACCGATCCCGGGAGATTCGCAGCATCACCGGCTCCATCGAAGATATTGCCGCCCAGACCCATCTCCTGGCCATGAACGCCTCGATCGAGGCCGCCCGGGCCGGCGAAGCGGGAGCGGGATTCTCCGTGGTGGCCCACGAAATCCGCAACCTTTCGGAGGAGTCGGGTCGAGCCACGGAGCGGATCACTACGCTTTTGGAGGAAATCATCAACTCCATGAGCGAGGCGGCGGAACGATCGAACCAGGAGATCACCATTATCCAGTCGAGTAACGAGGAGGTCTCCGAGGCGGAGGCAGAGCTCGAAAGCATCGATCGAAGCGCATCCACTAACACGGAGAAGATGGAGGATGTCCTCGGGAGTCTCTCAGCGATGGAAGCCAACGCCCAGAAAGTCGCCGAGACGATTAGCGACCTCCACCGCTCCAACGAAGAGCACCTGGAACAGTTCGAGCTCGTCCGAGAGGAGAGCAGTCGGCTCAACAGGCAGGTCGCTGCGGTGGCGCGAACCGCCAAGGAGCTTCTCGCCATGGCCCAATCCCAGCGCTCCCTCATCGCCTCCCTGGAGCTGGAAGAAGAGTAGGCCCCAGGGGCCCGGGCTCGGGGTCGCTGGCCCCGGTCGCCGGGCTCGGGGTGTCTGTCTCACCGGCGCGCGGTTGGCGCCCGGCCCGGGGGCCCGGGCTCGGGGTGCCTACTCCGGGTGGCCGACGATCTCCGCCACGAAGCCCGCGGTGATGGTGTCGAGCATCGCGCCGAGGCGAAGGAGAATCGGCATCGCCGGAAAGACGATCAGGTACGCCTCTTCCATTCCCTGGCCGTAATTGGTGGCGAGGGTTCCCAGAAGCACCGGCACCCCGGCGGCGGGAAAACGGGCGAGGAGGAGGCTGTAGAGGGTGGCAAAGAGAAGAATCCAGAGCACCTCTCCCAGCCCAATCTCCAGAGCAGTGTAACTCCGAATGATCACGATAAAGGTTGCGGCCGCCACCGCCGCGCTCCCGGCTCGGCCAAAGAGCGTTGCCACCGGAAGGATTGCTCCACCTCGGCGCCGGCCTATTTCTCGCTCCTTAGAGGTCACCCGGACCAGAGTGGGATAGGCGAAGTATACGTCCCCGGAGGCGAGGGCCTGCATCGCCGGGGCCGCCATGGAAGCGAGCCACCGGAAGGGGTCGCTCCTACGGTTGATGAGGTAGATTGCCAGAGGATAGAGGATGAGGCCGACGAAGAGAATCGCAACTGAGACAACGAGGAGCAGTTGCCCATAGATGGCGAGCTCCGCGGTGCGCCTCAGGTTGAGCATAAGGGAGGCGGCGACGGCGATCAGGCCGATTCCAATCACCTCCACGAGGAGCGAGGAGAGGCGATAGAAGATCCGGGAGGCGGAGTCAACCACCGTCGCAACCGGATCGGTAACGTGGCGGTCGTAGGCGAGGACGGACCCGAGAATGAAGGCGAGCACCAAGAGTGGCAGCAGGGCGGTTCCATCCCCGGCGAAGAGGGAAAAGAGGTTTCGCGGAAAGACGTCGGAGAGGAGCTCCGTGAGCCCTTCGATCTGTTGCGGTTCTCCCTCCTCAAGGATCGGAGGTATGCGCTCCGGCGCAAAGATGAGAATGAACGCCGTGGCGATGACCACCGAGCCCAGGGCGGTGGCAAAGACGAGGAGAAGCGTCCAGAGAAGTACCGAAAGGAGGTTCGACTCATCCCGGAGCTCATCCACGGCGGTGACCGCGGAGAAGAAGACCAGGGGAAAGAGAAGAAACCGTCCAATGTTGATTACCAGGGCGCTGAGATCGGAGAAGAGGGCGCCCGTGTCTCCCGCGCGATCCGGCAGATAGAGCCCCAGGAGAAGACCGACTACCAGACCGATGAGAAGGCGGAGCCAGAGTTTCATGCGGCAGAGCCTACACTACTTACGAAACGGGAACAAGCTCGTTCGGCCACCATACTTATTCCAGCGGCCCGCGGCCTTCTTGCCCTTCTCCTGAACGGTGTCGAGAATGTACCGGGCGAACTCCCGTCCCTCGGTGGCGCCGGGACCGTGAAAGCCGCGAATCGCCACCGATTCCTCCTCATAGAAGGTCATCAGGGAGCGCGCCGCCGCCAAGAATCCGCCGGAGACCGCCGCTTCCAGGGGCGGGAGGAGCTCGTTGCCGCTCTCCTGCACAACGATATTGACCCCCGCGCCGCCGCGACGAAGGGCGTGGCTCACCGCCTCTCTCAGCAGAAAGAGATACCCTTTCAGGGCGCGATCCACCACTTCCTCGATTCGGGAAGCCTGGGCCTCATGGAAGGAGCTACTTACAGGCTCATGCGTGTAGACGACGAAGATCTCCTCCAGGTTCTCGGCCACGTTTGCCGCCTGGAGCAGTACCGTTCGGGCGGAAATGGGGGAGCGTCGATTCCACTCTATGTAAACCAGGTCGTCGCCGAATCCGTCCGGTACCTCCGGCTCTTCCCCTTCGGGGTCGTAGGTCGCGAGGACCCCAAACGTACGGGCAAGAGCCTCTTGGACGAGATCGTCGGTAAGGGAGGATTGCCTGCCGGTTATCAGCAGTGTCCGTTCCATGATACGGTATCCTATAGCCCCGACATATGTGGGTCAATCAGGACGGCCGAATGAAGATAGCCATCGCCCAAATAAACGCTACCATTGGGGGGTTCGAGGGAAACCGGGAACGAATTCTCTCCTTTGCCCGAAACGCCGGGGAGCGGGGCGCGGAGCTCGTACTCTTTCCGGAGCTCAGCCTCTGCGGGTACCCGCCCATGGATCTCCTCGATCACAACGCCTTCGTCGAGGAGAACCGCAAATCCCTCCGTCTCCTGCAGCGGGAACTCCCCCCGGAGCTCGCCGTAGCCGTGGGTTACGTCGACGTAAACCGGGAAATGGCGGGGAAAGCGCTGCAGAACAGCGTGGCACTCCTAAAGGGGGGAGAGGTGATGTTCCGGCAGGCGAAGACCCTCCTTCCCACCTACGACGTCTTCGACGAGGCGCGGTACTTCGAGCCCGCAAAGAGCCGGGAGGTCCTGGAACTCGGGGATGAACGGATAGGCATCGCAATCTGCGAAGATATCTGGTGGGAGCGGGAACCCGCGCCGGGAACGCGCTATCCAATAGACCCGGTGCAGGACCTCTTGGACAAGGGCGCCACGGTCATTCTCAGCCCTTCCGCTTCGCCCTTCTACTCCGGAAAGCTCGAGACTCGCTTCTCACTGCTATCCCGAATCGGCAAGAGCTCCGGAGTCCCGGTGCTCTACGCCAACACCGTGGGAGGCAACGACAGTCTCATTTTCGACGGCTACTCCATGGCCACCGATTCGAAGGGCAAGCTCACTCGTCTCGGCGCGGGCTTCGAGGAGGATCTACTCCTCCTCGACTCCCGGGAGCTCCGGGAAGGGAGAACTCCGGGAGTGGAACTCCCGGCGGATCGGTGGGCGGATATATACGAGGCGCTGAAGCTCGGGCTCAAGGACTACCTCGCCAAGACGGGTTTCTCCAAGGTACATCTCGGCCTCTCCGGGGGCGTCGACTCAGCCCTGGTTGCCACGATCGCCGCCGACGCCTTGGGAGCTGAAAACGTGGAGGTCTTTCTCCTCCCGTCGCAATACTCCTCCGCCGGGAGCATTAGCGACTCCGAAGCGCTGGCCGCGAACCTCGGTGTGAACGCCAGGACCGTAGAGATAAATGAGACATTCGGTTCCTTTCTTACCGCCCTGGAGCCCCATTTTCGGGGTAGACCCCACGACATTGCGGAGGAGAACATTCAGGCTCGAATCCGAGGAACCATCCTCATGGCGTACTCGAACAAGTTCGGCTCCCTCCTGCTCACCACCGGTAACAAGAGTGAGCTCGCCGTGGGCTACTGCACCCTCTATGGAGACATGTCCGGGGGCCTCGGAGTTATCGGAGACCTTCTGAAAACCGAGGTGTACGAGCTCTGCGGATACATCAACCGTGATAAAGAGATCATACCCGAGGCGATTCTTTCTAAGCCACCGAGTGCGGAGCTCCGGCCGGAACAGCGGGACGACGAGAGCTTGCCTCCCTACGAAGTTCTTGATGAAATTCTGGTGAGCTACCTTATCGAGAACAAGACCCGGAAGGAAATGGTTGCCGAGGGAGCTGACCCGGAGCTGGTGGAACGGATTCTCAATCTCGTAGGTCGGTCGGAGTACAAGCGGCGACAGGCGCCTCCGGTACTGAAGGTTTCGCCCAAGGCGTTCGGAAACGGCCGGAGAATGCCGATAGCCCGAAGGGTCTACGAGGGTAGCGAGCTCTAATGCCCCTTGCTCCATTGATCGGTCCGGAGTTACGTTGAAAAGAGGGTAAGGGCCACGTATATTTAGTAGTGGCGATGAAGAACATTATGTTGGTTGAAGCGGAAATTTGGACGGTCGCCAGGACCGATAAAGGCAACGCAGTTCTCGTCAAGCCCGTGGGAAGCGAGCAAGCCGTGCCTATCTTTATCGGGCAGTTGGAAGCGCAGTCGATTCTCTTCGGACTCGCCAGCGTTCCGGTGCCGCGACCGATGACTCACGACCTCTTCATCTCCGTTCTCGAAAAGACCGGGGTTACGGTAGAGCGAATCGAGATAACCGATTTGAAGGACCGAACCTTCTATGCCCGTATCATTCTCAAGCAGGGCATAAAGAAACTCACCGTGGACTCCCGCCCCTCCGACGCCCTCGGTATTGCTTCCCGACTCAAATGCCCGGTCTATATCGCCGAGGCGATTGTGGATGAGGCGGGAGTGGCCGTCAGCCTGGTCTCCGACGACGAAATCCAGCTCCAGGTCGGCGACGAGGAAGTTGGCGACGCGGAAGCGGAGCTCCCCGAGGGAGACGAAGAGAAGAATCGCCTCGAAGAGGAGCTCAAACGGGCGGTGGAGGAAGAGAATTACGAAGAGGCCGCGCGCATCCGGGACCGACTAAAGGAACTGCAGTAAAGCCATCACTATGCCAATTCGTAGACACTGGTTTTTAATCGGCCTCGTTCTGGTCGTGGCCCTGGCGCTTTCGCTCGGTCGGAACCTCGATCAGGCCGGCTGGGGATCTCTGCTTCGGAACAGCGCGGTCTTTCTCATTTTTCTCGGCACTGGATACAGCCTCGACACCCGTCGGATTCTGCAGGACGTTTCTGCCATCCACCACCATCTCGCCCTGCAGATCTTTATCTTTCTCGCCGTTCCTCTGCTCATCTTGGGTCCGGCCTTCCTAATCGGAGGAACCCTCGCCGATCCCGCGGTTTGGGTCGGTCTCGCCGCGGTCGCCGTCCTCCCCACGACAATTTCGAGCTGCATCGCCTTTACCCAGGTCGCCGGAGGAAACGTACCGCTGAGCATGCTCAATTCCGCTCTCTCCAACGCCCTGGGTATCCTTCTCTCCCCGCTGCTCCTCTCGCTGTTCATCGGCTTCGCGCCGGACGCGGTCGAAGCGGGCGGCGTGACCACCCCCGCCGCCACCGGCGGCGCACTGCTCCTCGGGCGGGAGGCGACCCTCTCCATCTTCGGGAGCCTCGCCCGCCTTATGGTCGCCCCGGCGGTCATCGGCCAAGCGGTGCGGATTCTTCTGCTTCGGCGCCGGTGGACCGGGGAGGCCCGGAGGGAGAGCTCCCGGGAGGAGGCATCAACGATGCGGCCCGCCTACGACGCCCCCGGGGCAAGCCGGGTGCGCCCGCTCAATAGCGCGCTTATTCTCCTTATCGTCTTTCTCACCCTCGCCTCGGCGACAACGGACCGGGGTATTGTTTCCACCGCAACTCGATTTCTCCCGGTAATCGGCTATCTCGCCCTGCTGCACATCGTTATTCTCCTGGCGGCGGGGGGCCTCGGCACGCTCCTCTCCGAGGATCGCCGTGATCGAGTCGCCGTTCTCTTTACCGGCAGCCAGAAGACTCTCGCCTTCGGTGCGCCCATGCTAACCCTCTACTTCGCCGGTGCCCCGGAGCAACTCGCCTCGGCCATGCTGCCGCTCATCTTTTACCACCTCTGGCAGCTTGTCGTAGCCGGGGTCGTAGAGTCATTCTTTACAGTGCAGCGCGCAAAGGAGTAATCCTATGGATTTTCCCTACACCGGCCGGCGGCTCACCGGCGTCCTCGTTCCGCTCTCGGCCCTGCGGTCGAAGAGTTCCTACGGCGTGGGAGAGATTCCCGACCTCATCGACCTCGCCCGCTGGGCAAAGCAGTGCGGTCTCGAGCTAATTCAGATTCTTCCGATTAACGATACCGGGGGACAGAGCTCACCCTACAGCGCCCTGAGCGCCTTCGCCCTTCACCCTATCTACCTGAGGATTCAGGAGCTCCCGGAGTACCAGGGAGCGGCGGAGGAAGTCCGAAAGGAAATCAACCGCCGTATCGATCGCCTTCGAAAAGCGCACGAAACCCCGGCTCCCGACGGTTACAAACGGTCCGCCCTCGCCTACAGGGAGCTCTACGAGGAGAAGCTCGACCTTCTGACCCTTCTCTTCGACACCGCCCCGGAGGAGGCGCTCTCCTCGCAGGAGATCGAGCAGTGGGCCGAGAAGAATCCCTGGGTAGAGCCGTACGCGGTCTACCGGACGATAAAGCAGTCCCAAAAGAACCGAAGCTGGACCGACTGGGACGCCCTGCGCAACCCCGATCGGGAGACAATCGAGCGGTTCTGGAGCGCCCCGGAAAACAGACGAAGCACCCGGTTCTGGGCGTGGCTCCAACTACGGTTGGAGCAGCAAATGCAGAGCGTCGCCGTCGCGGCGGACAATCTCGGCGTGGCTCTCAAGGGAGACCTCCCGATACTTATGAACGAGGACAGCGTGGACGTTTGGGCCAACCGGGAGATCTTTATCCAGGAGCTCAGAGCCGGGGCGCCTCCGGACATGTTCAGTTACCTCGGTCAGAACTGGGACTTTCCCATTTACAACTGGAAAGAAATGCGCCGCCGGGAGTACAGCTGGTGGAAGGAACGGCTCCGGCAGGCGGAGAAGTTCTATCACGCCTTTCGAATCGATCACGTCCTCGGTTTCTTTCGGATTTGGGCGATTCCGGAGACTCACTTCAGCGGCCTCCCCGGCTATTTCTACCCGAGTGAGCAGATGAGTCGGGAGGAGCTTCACGGAATCGGCTTCGACGACGGTCGGATTCGGTGGCTTGCGGAGCCCCATTTGGAAGGCTTTCGCATCCGGGAGCTGGTCGGCGCGGAGAACCCGGAGTTAAGGGAGAAGCTCTTCACCCCTATAGATGGAGAGGATCTCTTTCGCTTCTCCGAGCAGATCACCGGCGAGCGGGCAATTACGGAAATTGCCTTTCAGTACGCCCTCTCGGAAGAGCAGACGAGTTCCCTTCTCACGGAGTACCGGAACCGGGCGCTCATCCCCACGGTGGACGGGAAGCTCGCGGCCACCTGGAACTTCCGGGAGTGCAACCGGTTTCAGACACTGACGGAGGAGGAGAGAAGCGCCTTCGAGACGATCGTGGCGGAGAAGCAGGAGCGCTCCGAGGAGCTCTGGGAGGCTCAGGGAAGGGAGCTCCTCTCCATGATGCGGGAGGAGGTGGCCATGCTCCCCTGCGCCGAGGATCTCGGCGTGGTTCCTCCCTCTGTTCCGAGGACGTTGGAGAAGCTCGATGTTTTAGGCCTAATAATCCCGCGCTGGAGCCGGCTCTGGGACCAGCCGGGGCAGCCGTTTGTCCATCCCCGTGATTATACTGAACTTAGCGTCTGCGCTCCTTCCGTTCATGATACCTCCACGATGCGCGTCTGGTGGGAAGAGGAAGAAGGCGGAGCCGATTTCTGGGACGCCCTCGAGCTCGAAGGAGAGCCTTCAGAGCGGTTCGACTCGGCCACGGCCCGAGCTATCTACCGGGCGTTCCAGCAAGGATCCCCGAGAATCTGTGTCTATCAGATTCAGGACTTTTTCGCTCTCGCTCCGGAGCTCCTCGATCCGGAGCCCAAGCGGGAGCGGGTAAATGTACCGGGGACGTATAACGACGTTAACTGGAGTTGGCGTATGCCGATCGACATCGAAAAACTAATCACCATGAAAGACCTTACGGAGGAACTGCAGGAGCTCGTTACCTACCGGGACCCCGGCCTCCGGGGAGAAAAGCGGGAGTTTCACGTCTCCCGGGCGGCCCGAGATCGATACGAATTTGATGAGGAGCTCTTTTCATCCCGGGGATACGTGGTTTTTCCTAATACCCATGGGGCCCAGCGTTTTGCTCATCGGATCAACAGAAAGCGGGAGGAGGCCGCCGGAGAGTACGCCCAGGCGGGGGACCTCTACGCCATGGGTCTCATCGATGAGGTGTTTCACTATCTCGTCGGTCTCTACCGGGACCAGTACGGAGACGGAGTCTTCGCCGCTCTCATGGATCATCTCGAGGAGCGCTTCGGCGAGAAAGAGCTCGAAAAGAGTCTCGAGCGATTTGCCACGGACTTCCCCACCACCGAGGTCTACCGAGAAGAACGAACTCCCAAAGAGCAGCTAGACGCAGATGTTGACGGCATCCCCGGTCGGCAGATCGCCATGGAAGAGCTCATAATGCTCTGGCTCTCGAACCTCAACCCAGCCTTCTCTCCCTACGCCGATCTCTTTAGCGACGCCGCCCTTCGACGGGATACGAAGTACGGCGAGCTCGCCCTGGAGGTGGAGAAGTATTTTGAGAAGCAGCCGGGGTTCGGCCCCAACGATCAGAGCCTGGTGGAGCTCCTAAGGGAGCCCGCGATCGAGCATCCCGACTCCCTGCAGTCGCAGCTCGAGTTTATTCGAAGGAAGTGGGGCTCACTCCTGGGCGCCTTCTTTGCTCGGCTCCTGCGGGGCATCGATCTCATTCGGGAGGAGCACACGCAGCGCGGTGGGCCCGGAGGCCCGGGGCCTACGGAGGTTCTCCAGTTCGGTGCCGCGGCGGGAGAGGAGCTCGAGGCGGAGCGCTTCTCCCCGGACAGAGAGTGGATGCCGAAGGTGGTGCTCCTCGCCAAGAGCACCCTCGTCTGGCTCTCCCAGCTCACCGACCAGTACAAGCGCCCCATTCGGCGCCTCGACGAGATTCCCGACGAAACCCTGGACCAGATAGCGATGCGGGGCTTTAACGCCCTCTGGCTCATCGGCCTCTGGGAGCGCTCCGGCGCCTCCAGGCGAATCAAGCAGCTTACCGGCAACCCCGAGGCCGCAGCCTCCGCCTACGCCCTCTACGACTATGAGATCGCCGGGGAGCTCGGCGGTTGGGAGGCCCTCGAAAGCCTCCGACGCCGCTGCATGCGCAGGGGAATACGGCTCGCAAGCGACATGGTGCCCAACCACACCGGCATCGACTCCCGCTGGGTTCACGAGCATCCGGACTGGTACGTTCAGACCGACTACTCCCCTTACCCCACCTACTCCTTCACCGGGGAGAACCTCTCCAGCCGAGAGGGAATAGGAATCTACCTGGAGGACCACTACTACGATCGAACCGACGCCGCGGTGGTCTTCAAGCGGGTGGACGAGGGCAGCGGCCGGGAACGGTACATCTACCACGGAAACGACGGCACCAGTATGCCGTGGAACGACACCGCCCAGCTCGATTTTCTCAATCCCGAAGTCCGGGAGGCGGTGGTCCAGCACATTCTCCACGTGGCCCGAAACTTTCCGGTCATTCGTTTCGACGCCGCCATGACCCTCGCGAAAAAACACATTCAGCGACTCTGGTACCCCCAGCCCGGCGCCGGGGGAGCCATACCCTCCCGGGCGGACCACGCCATTACCCAGGAGGAGTTCGACCTGCGAATACCGAAGGAGTTCTGGCGAGAGGTGGTCGATCGGGTAGCTCAGGAGATCCCGGACACCCTCCTCCTGGCCGAGGCGTTCTGGATGATGGAAGGGTACTTTGTGCGGACCCTCGGTATGCACCGGGTCTACAACAGCGCCTTTATGAACATGCTCAAGAACGAGGAGAACGCCAAGTATCGCCAAACGATTAAGAACACCCTGGAGTTCGACCCGGAAATACTCAAGCGATTCGTGAACTTTATGAACAACCCCGACGAGGACACCGCCGTCGCTCAGTTCGGCAAGGAGGACAAGTACTTCGGTGTTTGTACCCTTATGGTGACCATGCCGGGGCTTCCGATGTTCGGACACGGTCAGGTCGAGGGATTCGAAGAGAAGTACGGCATGGAGTACACCAGGGCGTACAAACAGGAGACCCCGGACCTCGCCCTGGAGGCGCGACACAACCGTGAGATCTTTCCGCTCCTCCATAAGAGGTACGTCTTTGCGGAGTCCGAGAACTTTCGGCTCTACGACCTCTTTACCGAGTCCGGTTCCGTTAACGAGAACGTCTTTGCCTACACCAACGGCGCCGGAACCGAGCGCGCCTTCGTCCTCTACAACAACTTCTGGGAAGAGACCTGGGGCTGGATAAAAGGCTCGGCGGGCTACATCGTCAAAGAGGATGGGGCGAAGGTACGGAGAAGCACTACCCTTGCCGAGGGCCTAACACTCCACCGGGACTATCACCACTACTGCATTCTGCGCGAACAGCGGACGGGGCTCTGGTTTATCCGAAACTCCGGAGAGCTCCACGAGCAAGGGCTCTTCGTCCATTTGAGCGGCTACCAGACTCAGGTCTTCACCGACATATACGAGGCCGCGGATAACGAGTACGCCCACTACGCCCAGCTTGCCGACTCCCTCGGCGGCGCCGGCACCCCGGACATTAACCGCGCACTCGTCGAGGTGAGTCTAAAGCCGCTGCACGACGCCTTCGCCCGCCCCCTCAACAGCGGCACGGCCCGAATAATCGTGCACGAGTTTCTCCGACGGGGAGAGGCGATGGATTTTCGGCTCCTCGCCGAGGAGTACCGGAGCTTTCTCGCCATCGCTCAGGAGTTCACAGACCGCGCCACCGACGTGGAGCGCGGCATAACCGAGTTCACCAGCCTCACCAACGGCCTCGCCCGCATGCGACAGCTCGCCACGCTCTACGAACGGCAGAGCGAAATTAAGCCGAGCGGCGGAAGCGCGGCGGATAGCGAAGCTGCCCCCGCCGAAGGGGGAGTCGCGCCTGCCGGAAACGGCTCTGCTCCTTCCGGCGCAGGAAAGCGGGGAGCCACGGCCCGAAGCGGCCGGCTTTCGGTCAAGGAGAACAAAGAGCTCGAGGAGGCGATCGCGGTGTTGGCGAGTCACCTTACCGAACGCTCCGGTATCGGGGATATTTCGGTTCTCGCGGCGGTGCTCTTCCTTCTGCCCCTGAACAGCCTCGTTGAACGGACCATGCAGAGCGCGAAGGGCGTTAAACGGCCTCCAGTGGAAAGCGGGTATGAGGGGCTCGAGCTCGTCCGGCAGTGGCTGCTCACGGAACGGGCGGCGGAGATCTTCCGCCACATCAACCAGGAGCAATCCCTCCCGGGAGTCTGGCGCCCGCTGGTGGAGCTCCTTCTGGTGCATTTCAACTGGCAGGAGTACGCGCCGAAGTCTCGGCTTCCCGAGGCTCTAACCTCGCTCTTCGATGATGAGACCGCCCTTCAGTTTCTCGGAGTCAACTTCCACGAAGGGGTGCACTGGTTCAACAAGGAGATGTTCGAGGAGCTCACGGAGTGGTTCTTCCTTGTAGGGACCTGGCACGCCTGTACGAACTACCGGGAGCCGGAGGAGAGGATTCTCGAGGTCTACCGGGCGTACAAGGAGTGGAAAGCCGCCGAACCGTTGAGCAACTATCAGGTGGAGCGGCTGCTAACCGAGCTCGAGAAGCCGTGAGCTCCTGTTGACACCGGACCGTCTAGCAGGTATCTATACGCACAGTATGCAATCGACGGGCGGCGCAACGTTCTTCGAACCGGGCAGCGTTGTGTGGGATGTGGCGAGCAGCGACAAGTTCGAGGCTATCGCCGAAATCATCCATCGGTCGAGTACATTTAAGAGGGTACCAGGCCTCGATCTCACGGAGTTCACTAACAGAGTTATCGAACGAGAGCTCGAGCAGAGCACCGGCTTCGGTCACGGAATCGGGGTAGCTCACGGCCGTATGCCGTGCGTGGAAAACTCCACAATCGCCCTCGGCGTCTCACACGACGGCATCGAGTACGGCGCCATTGACGGACGACCGGTGCATCTCCTCTTCATCGTGGCGAACCATCCGGAAAAGCACGTGGACTATCTCAAGGTACTCTCCTGCCTGGTAGCCCTCGTCAGGGATGACGCCTTTCGCGGGCAACTGCTCGGCTGCACCCACCGGGAAGAAGCTGAGAGAAAGATGCATACCGCCTTCAATACTGCGCTGCGGCTGCGGCAGGAGCTCAGCTACGAGAGCCGGAGGGCTATGTAGTATCAACGAGCCTGTTGCACGATCGCTCCAACTCCTTGCTGGATACGCGGAAACGCCCGCGAAGCTGCCTTCCGGGCGTTAATCTATGCCGCGCCGTGGTTTGGCGGCAAAAAACAACAAGGTTCTTGATACTTCAATCCCACACAATCGTCGCGAAGAGATCCTCCGGCCGCTCCTTTCGCCGGATCAGCTTTATTGAGCCATCCGGGCGCATCAGGAGCTCCGCGCTTCTCAGTTTCCCGTTGTAGTTAAAGCCCATGGAATGGCCGTGGGCCCCGGTGTCGTGGATGACGAGAATGTCCCCGATTTCTACCTCCGGCAGTTCCCGATCGATGGCGAACTTGTCGTTGTTCTCGCAGAGGCTTCCGGTCACATCGTAGGTAGCCGAGGGCTCCTCGTTTTCCTTGCCGAGAACCGTGATGTGGTGGTAGGCGCCGTACATTCCCGGCCGCATGAGGTTAGCCATGTTGCCGTCGAGGCCGATGTAGTTCTTGTAGGTCTCCTTCAGATGGATCACCCGCGAGACGAGGTAGCCGTAGGGCCCGGTAATCACCCGGCCGTTCTCCATGACGATCCGCAACGGGTCGAGGCCCGCCGGAACGATGGTGCGGTCATAGGCGCGTCTGACGCCGTCGGAGACATACTGGTAGTCCACCGGTCGTTGCTCAGGCCGATAGGGAATGCCGATACCTCCCCCGAGGTTTACGAATTCGATGCGAATGCCCAGCTCTTCCTGAATCTCCACCACGAGGTCAAAGAGAAGCTTAGCGGTCTCGATGAAGTAGTCCGGGTCGAGCTCGTTCGAGGCCACCATGGTGTGCAAGCCAAACCGTTTGGCCCCGAGATCCCGCAGCGTACGATACCCTTCCAATATCTGCTCCCGGGTGAAGCCGTACTTCGCCTCCTCGGGCTTGCCGATAATGACGTTGCCCCGCTTGAGGGAGCCCGGATTGTAGCGCATGCAGACGAGCTCCGGAACTCTTAGATGTTGCTGCAGGAAGGGAATGTGGCTGATATCGTCCAGATTGACGATCGCCCCGAGCTGCATCGCCTTTTGATACTCTTCCAGAGGCGTGTCATTGGAGGTGAACATCACCTCTTCCCCTCGAATGCCTACCTTCTCGGCGAGCATGAGCTCCGTAAGGCTCGAGCAATCCATCCCCATACCCTCCTCCCGGAGGATGCTCATAACGTGCGGATTCGGCAGCGCCTTGACCGCGAAGAAGTTTTTGAAACCCCCGGGACTGCCGTCGCTCCGTTTGACCCAGGTAAACGCTTCATTGAGAGCCCGGGCATTCTCTCGGATGGCGGACTCATCGTATACGTGAAAGGGCGTCGGATGCTCCTGGGCCACGGACTCTATGAACTCTCGTGAGAAGGGTACGCTCTTCATGGTGTGCCAAACATAACGGCCCCAATGCGGGCAGTCAATCATTCGGTCACTGGTAACCTTCCGGGCTGAGCGCTATACTGCAGTTTGTCATGGAGCTCCGTGCGTTTATACCTGAGCAAGAGAGAGGGGAGGCGAAGCAGAGCTGCCGCCTGGTACCCTGGCTTCGCCGGCTCGCCGGGGCTGCGGCCTTTGCGCTCTTCTTGGGCGCCGTCGGGGCGACCGCATACCTGCTGCTGAGTATTTCGTAAGCAGTATTTTCCCGAAATCGGGCGCTCTCAGCGAAGCGGTGCGAGCTGCTTTTCGTAGAACCAGTCGAAAAGCGCCGAGGTCCTGGCCGCGAAGGGCGTCTCGATCCGATTGCCCAGAATACCGAAGAGCGTAAACACTCTCGCCCCTCCCACACCGTAGGCGAGGACGTAGTCGGAGCCGCGCAGGACGAGAACGTGGGTAATCATGTTCTCCGGTGCGAGAACCGGAACGTCCCGATAGTAGAACCGGTCGAGATTGGTACTCGAAAAGAGGAACGCCTCCCCTTCACTCTCGAAGGAGTACTCACTCACAATGTAGCCGAAGGGGGGAATCTCCTGGCCCACATAGAAGCTATCCTCCCGGGGGATCGAGCTGACGCTCGGATCCGGAATAGCTCGGTTGGTCTCGGGGTCCGGAATGTGGTAGCTCTCGTAGAAGAGCTCGTTCCAAACCTCCTTCTCCGGATTGTAGTACTCCATGTAGCTGAGCTCGCTGACGCTCCGAAAGGCGTTGTAGAGCTCCCGGAACTCCTCGTCGCTGACGCCCCGATCGACGTACATGAGCGCTTCGCTCAGCACCTTCGGGCGAACGCTCCCCACGGAATCCTCGATCTCCTCGGAGAGGGGATGGTCCGGAAGATAGCGAAGGTCCCGGTGATTCTCGAAGTTCCGGCTCACTTTGCCGGAGGCGGTGAGCTCACGGAGAGCGTCCCGGGAAATCTCTTCGAGGGCGGATTGTGCGGCTCGGGGGAGCTCTGCCTCCACTGATCGCGGGAAGAGGCCGAAAATAG
>JBKHED010000031.1:0-28839 GCA_046540995.1 Spirochaetaceae bacterium
GGCGATGACAAAGGTAGCGACCCCTACAAGGGCCATGTTCTCCCATCGCCAACGAATCGTGTTTGTTATGGTATTAACCTTGATCACCATTATCGGAAAGGTGAGAAACACCATCCAAATGGCGATTCCTAAGGACCTCTTGATCTCCTGAAAACCCATGCCGTTACACCTTCTGCGCCTCCGCCCGACCCAGGAGGCCTGACGGTTTGAAAACGAGGATTACGATCAGAATGACAAAGGCGAAGACGTCCTCATAGACACTGGAAACGTACCCCGCGGCGTAACTCTCCGCCATACCGAGAACGAGACTCCCCAATACCGCTCCCGGGATACTTCCGATCCCGCCGAGCACTGCGGCGACAAACGCCTTTATGCCGGCGATAAAGCCGACGTAGAAGTTGATTTGCCCGATATAGGAGCTAATCAGAATGCCGCCGAGAGCGGCGGTAAAGCTGCCGATGATAAAGGTGTAGGAAATCACCTTGTTTACGTTGATCCCGACCAGCATCGCCATGGTACGGTCCTGGGAGGTAGCCCGCATGGACTTTCCCATTCGGGTGAACTTAATGAGGATAGTGAGGATCACCATTACGACCGCCGTCGCGCCGAAAATGATCAGCTGCCGACCCCTCAGGACACTGCCTATCGCGCCTGGTATCCGAATCTCCGGCATAAGGTCGGGGAAGGGGAGGAAATTCGACGTCTGAGCCAGGAGAACGTAGTTCTGCAGAAAGAGGGACATGCCGATGGCGCTAATGAGCACCGAGAGCCGCGGCGCTTTGCGCAACGGCTTGTAAGCCACCTTTTCTATCGTAAAGCCGTAGGCTGAGGAGTAGAGAAGCGCAACGAGACTCGCAAGTACCAGTATCGCGAGAGCGGGCATTCCGAGGACGCTCAGAACCGAGGCGACGATAAGCGCGGTGAATGCGCCGATCATATAGATCTCGCCGTGTGCGAAGTTGATGAGCTGAATAATGCCGTAGACCATCGTGTAGCCCAGGGCGAGAAGCGCGTAAATGCTCCCTCTCGTGAGGCCGCTGAAAAAGAGCCTAAGAAAGTACTCGATATTCATGCTTGTGTCCGGGGTTAGAAATTGCGGGCGGCCCTAGAGCCGCCCGCTGCACTGTGCGATATCCAGAGTCCCGGTCTAGTCGACCTGGACAAAGACGCCGTCCTGTACCTGATACATGGCGAATCCTACGCCTTCGGCGTCACCCCTATCATCGAAACTAATCTCGCCGAGAGGCGTGCGGACCGAGGTGTCCCGCAGCGCGTCCATAATCGCGTCGGCCTCGGTGGACTCGGCCACCTCGATGGCGTGCGTGATCGCCAGGGCCGCCGCATAGGCGTTCATAAAGAAGGGTCCGGGGTCTTCCCCATACTCTTCCCGGTGCGCATCGGCCGCCTCCTGGAAGAGGGAGTTGGAGGAGGTGTCCTGCGGCCCGGAAGCGTAGACGCCCTCGGCGTCATCGCCGGCCACGTTAACAAAGGTCTCGTCCTTCACGCCGTCACCGGAGATAAAGTCGATATCCAATCCCTGGGTAAGCATTTGACCGACGAGCTTGGAAGCCTCCGGGTGATAGCCGCCGTAGATTACTGCCTCGGCGTCGGAGTCAGCGACTCGGTTAACAATTGCTGAGTAGTCAACCGCTCCGGGTGTGATGCCTTCGTAAAGAACCACCTCTACTTCCGGGTAGTTCTCTTCCAGCGACTCTCGGGCAAAGTCCGCGAGGCCACGGCCGTAATCCTGTCCATCATGGAGGATCGCTACACTCTCGAGCTCGAGCTCTTCCGCGACGAACTGCGCCTGCAGTCTTCCCTGCGCGTCGTCCGGCGCGATCGTTCTGAAGAAGATCGGAAACTCACCACTCTGCGTAAGAGGCGGGCTTGTAGCGGAAGGCGAAATCGTTACAATCTCCTCGCTCACATAGATGCCGAGAGCGGAGCGTGTCGCGCCGGAGCAAATGTGCCCGATAACCGCAACCACGCCTTCGCCTACCAACTTCGAGGCAGTGTTGGTCGCAACTTCCGCCTTACACTGATCGTCCTCGACAATAAGCTCGATCATCTGGCCGTTGATGCCGCCGTTGGCGTTGATCTCCTCGGCCACCAGCTCCGCGGCGTGGACCGTGGGGATACCGTAGGAAGCGAGGTCACCGCTATGAGCTCCCGCGACACCGATTTTGATAACACCCGATTCTCCCTGCCCCCCCGCGAAGACGAGGCCGGCCGAAATCAGAAGTACAACTGCAACGATCAGAAGTCTTGATGAACGCATGATCGTTCCTCCTTAACTATGGTTCTGACTAAAGGTGCGCTTAGTATCTTCAATTTGCTTAGGATTTGCAACTCCATTACGGTAGAAAATACGGAGTACACCGTGATACTTGTATAAATATTCCCCTATTCACCCGACAGAAGCACTTCATCGTTCTCAAACGTCCGATGTCGGATCTGGTGGAACATGTCGACGAGCTTTTCCACCGTTAGGGCTCTCTTCTCCTCGCCGGAAACGTCGAGAATAATCTCTCCCTTGTCCATCATGAGTAGGCGGTTACCGAACTGAATCGCCTGCTGCATGTTGTGCGTAATCATCATGGTGGTGAGCTTGTATTCCTCGATAAATCGCGTGGTGAGGTCGAGGACGATCGCTGCGTTCTTCGGGTCCAGGGCCGCGGTGTGTTCGTCCAAGAGGATGAGGGCCGGCTCGGAGAGCACCATCATCAAAAGGGTCAGCGCCTGGCGCTGCCCTCCGGAAAGCAGGCCCACGTTGTCCTTCATCCGATCCTCCAATCCCATTTGCAGCTCTTCCAGGCGTTTACGAAAGAAGGAGCGCATTCTGTTGTTAAGGCTGATTCGCAGCCCCTTCGACCCTTTGCGGTAGCAGATCATCATGTTGTCCTCCAGGGTCATATTGCCGGCGGTACCGAGCATGGGATCCTGGAAGATGCGGCCGATGTACTGCGCCCGCTTGTACTCCGGATGGCGGGTTACGTCGATGTCGTCCACCGCAACCTTTCCTTCCGTGGGGAAGAAAGTCCCGGAGATGAGGTTGAAGAGGGTGGTCTTCCCGGCGCCGTTGCTTCCGATAATCGTAATGAAGTCCCCTCGGTTGACGGTAAGGTCAACGTCTCGTATCGCGGTTACCTCGTTTACCGTTCCCGGATGGAAGACCTTTGTGACGTTTTCCAGGCGGATCATCCCTTCACCTCCCGTTGCACCTTCTTCGGAATTGGCCGCTTTCCCCGGGCTTTCGTGGCAACGAGGGAGCCGATGATGAGAAGACCGGTAATGAGCTTGAGATCGTTAGGAGTGAGGTTTATGTAGTAGCCGTAGTAGCGCCCCAGAAACATGAGGCCACGATAGACGATGGATCCGAGAATGACGCGGAGCGTCAGCACTCCGATTCGGTTCGACTTGAGGAGAAACTCTCCGATCATTACCGAGGCGAGACCGGCGATTATAATTCCCGTACCGAGATTGACGTCGGCGAATCCCTGATACTGCGCCACGAAAGCGCCGCAGAGTCCCACAAGGCCGTTCGAGAGGCCGAGGCCGATCATTTTGAGGTTCTCCGGATTGGAGCCCTGGGTTATCACCATTTGCTCGTTGTTACCCATTGCGCCAAGGGTGAGACCGAGATCCGTATGGAAGAAGAGATCCAAAACAAACTTAATGAGTATCACCAAGACGAAGAAGAAGACCAGGACCGCCCAGCTCTCGGGAAAGAACTGTTCCAGCGCGCCGGTGGCTCGGGTGAGAATCGTTTCCTCCCGGAGGAGGGGGAGGTTTGCCTTGTTTCCCAGCACTCGAATGTTGACCGACCAGAGCATGGTCATCGTGAGAATACCCGCCAGGAGATTCGGCACTTTCAGCTTGTTGTGAATGACCGCCGTCACCAGCCCGGCACCGACTCCGCCGAGAAAGGCGAAGGTAACGCCGATCCAGAGCGGCGTGCCGTTGACGATGGTGGTCGCCATAATCGCGGCGCCTAGGGGAAAGGAGCCGTCGACGGTCAAGTCGGGGAAGTTGAGGATCCTGAAGGTGATGAACACCCCCAGGACCATTATCGCGTAGGCGAGACCCTCTACAAAGATACCTTCTAACACGAGAGTTAGCCGTTATCTATGACCGTGCTCGCCATATCAATGAAACGCTCGGGGATCGTAATACCGAGCTCCTCCGCAACTCTTAGGTTTATGACAAGGTCGAAGTCCGAAGGATCGGTCATAAAACGCACCTCCATCTCGTTGGGGTCCGACCCTTCGAGGATCTCCGCGATCATCTCCCCGGTAAAGCGTCCCATCTCGCGGTAGTCGTAGCCCCAGGCGGCAAGGACGTCGATGTCCTGCGCGGAGGTCGGATCGGCGCTCATAACCGGTACCCCGGCGTTATTCGCCACTTCAACCAGGCTCGTCAGGGCGGAGACAACGGTGTTGTCGTTGCTCACGTAGAGCCCGTCGACCCGGTCCACGATCGACTGAGTCGCGGGACGGACCTCGGAGCTGTTGGTAACCGTCGCCTCCACGAACTCGATACCGAGCTCTCGGCACGCCTCGCGAGCCATCTCCGCCAGCGTTACGGCGTTCGCCTCGCTACTGCTGTAGATGTGCCCCAAAGACTCGATTCCCGCCATCTCCACGAGAAACTCGACCTGCTCCTTCACCGGAGTGAGGTCAGAGACGCCGGTGACGTTGCCGTTTCCCGGATCGAGGGATTCGACGATTCCCGCACCTACGGGGTCGGTGACCGCGGAAAAGACAACCGGAACGTCCTCGATCGCATTGACCAACGCTTGCGCCGTGGGCGTGGCGATACCGACCGCCAGGCGAACACGGTCAGCCTTGAACTTGTTGGCGATCGAGGCGGCGGTGCTGATCTCGCCGTTGGCGTTTTGGCGGTCGAACTCGAGATCCGAATAACCGAGCTCCCCGAGGCGCTCGATTATACCCTCCTCGATGTCATCCAGGGCCGGGTGAGCCACAATTTTTGAAATACCGATCGTGTTGCTCTCCACCGGCTCCGCCTGGCCGGAAGCTACGGCCATTGCGGGGAACAGGAGCGCCGGAGCGACCGCACCGAACAGCAGCTGTCGAAAACGCATGAATATACCTCCTCTGTGTATGAACCCGCACAACCGTACAATATTCCCGCCCTCTGGTCCAGACACAAAAAAGGCCGACTCCGCCGGAGCGGAGTCGGCCATCAATTGTCTCTGGTATCCTTTAGATTTCGAAGCCGGAAGGCAGCGCCTCGTTGACTAAGTCAACGTTCTCACTCACCGCCTGCTCCGCGGCATCGGTCGGGTCCGTGCCCTCGTCAACGAGCACCATTACCTCTCCGATGACGTCATCTTCGATTGCCGACCAGTCCATTTCGGACAGAACAGCGTAGAGATCCGGGTCGTCGTCCTCGAGACCATTCCGAACCACCGTGTCGATAGTCTCGGACTCTCCATAGACGTTCTCAGGATCCTCGAGAATCTTCAGATCAAATCGGGCAAACTTGACGTGAGGCGCCCATCCGGTCACGACAACGGGCTCTTCCTGTCGAATCGCGTCCTGGAGCGCCGCCATCATCGTGGCGTCGCTGCCTTCGACGAGCTCGAAGTCGCCCATACCGTAGGTGTCGTTCTCGATCATCTCCTCGGTCTGCTGCATCATACCCGCACCGGGGTCGATCCCGATGATTTCGCCGTCGTACCTGTCCGCGTTTTCCGCGAGGTCCGAAATGCTCTCCTCCTCGACGTACTCCGGAACAACCAGTCCGAGACGCGCGCCGGTGTAGTTATGGCCGAGGTTTTCCACGTCGTCGGTGTACTCACCCTCTTCGCCATAGAACATTCCATGGGTGGCGGGAAGCCAAGCAGCGAGCAACGCGTCTGCATCGCCCGTCGCAACGGAAGACCACATCGCCGCGTTCGCCACGGAAAGAGCCTCCACGTCCCACCCGAGACGTTCCAGCACCTCCTGGGTCACGTGCGTGATCGCAACCGCTCGGGCCCACTCGACGTAGGCCAGGCGCACGTCACCGCGGTCTTCCGCCTGGGCTCCGCCTTCTTCCTGAGAGCCTTCGGCAAACGCCATGCCCACGGCCAGACTCATAATGAGAATGGAAAGTAATACTTTTCGCATACATATCCTCCTTCAGATACATTGCTCGCATGCTTTTCGCATCGAAATCCGGAAACTCCGGCTGTCTTCTATTCTCCCCTCTCGGGGACCTTCTACCCTCTGCTCTTGTTGGGATCGCTGGTAACGGCCTGGGTTATCCGGTCGAGTATCATCGCTATGATGACGACCGCGATCCCCGCCTCGAAACCGGCACCCGGACGCAACCGCTGAATGGCTCTCCAAACCTCACCCCCGAGCCCGCCGGCGCCGATCATTGCCGCAATCACCGCCATGGAAAGCGCGAGCATGATCGTCTGATTCACGCCCGCCATAATGGTGGGCATCGCCATCGGCATCTGCACCTTAGTGAGTTTCTGCATCGTGGTTGATCCAAAGGAGTCCGAAGCTTCTATGAGCTCTTTGTCTATCTGCCGAATACCTAAAGAGGTCAGCCGAATCGCCGGGGGGATCGAGAAAATGACCGTTGCGAATATGGCCGATACCGCCCCGAGCCCGAAAAAGGGAATCGCCGGTATCAGGTAGACAAAGGCGGGCATCGTCTGCATAAAGTCGAGAATCGGCTTAATGATGTTATAGAAGGTGTCGTTCAGGGCGCCCCAAATACCGAGGGGAACTCCCAAAGCTATCGCCAGGATCGTAGAAATAAGAACAAGGGAAATAGTCGATATTGCCGCATCCCAGAGCCCCATACTCAGAATGAAGAAGAGCCCCAGAAGAGAGCCGATGGCAACCTTGCGTCCGGCCAAGTACCAGGCGAGGGCGGCGATGGCGATAATGAGAACAGAGGGGGGGAGCCAAAGGAGCCCATCGACCATACCACTGATTCCCGCGCCCAAGAACGCCGAGATCGCTCGGGTAACGCCCGCCAGGGCATCAGTGAGCCAGTCTAGACCTGCCTCAATCCATCTTCCGAGGGGTACTCGTGGAATCCAACTGTCATTCACCGCTCTGCTCCTTTGCTTCTTCCGCCTCAGCCTCCGCCATGGCGTCCGCGTCGACCTGACGCTCCGCAAGAGAAGCGAGCACCGCGCCCCGCACGATCACCCCTTTTAGAATGTTCTTCTCATCAACCACGGCAACGGGGTTTCGCGACTCCGCCACAAGAGGAAAGATCTGTCGAATCGGCTCCTCGAGCCCCACCGTGGGGACCTCGTCCTTGTTGGTAATGTTGTCGAGCCACTTCTCTTCTTTCTTGGCAGCTTCCGCGGCGCGCTCGGCGGTAACGTGCCCAACGAGCTCGTGGTTCTGCTTAACCACGAAAATGCCGGAGAGCCCTGCCTCCTTCATCGTATGTAGCGCGGTCCTCGGTCCGTCCTTTACGAATGCGACATTTCGCGCCTTGCGCATAATGTCCTGGGCGGTAAGCACCTTGGTGATGTCGACGTTCTCTACGAACCGAGCGACGTACTCATTCGCAGGCTGGGTAAGAATTTCCTCGGACGTTCCGATCTGTACAACCTTACCGTCCTTCATAAGAACGATTCGGTCTCCCATTTTCAGCGCCTCGTCCAGGTCATGCGTGATAAAGAGAATCGTCTTTCGAACCTGGCTCTCCAGCGCGAGGAGCTCGTCCTGCATGTCAGTTCGGATCAACGGATCCAGGGCGCTAAAGGCCTCGTCCATGAGCATCACGTCCGGATCAACAGCCAACGCTCGGGCAAGACCAACGCGCTGCTTCATTCCGCCGGAGAGGTTGGCGGGGTAGTATTCGCCCCACCCCTTGAGTCCGACCTGTTCGAGGGCCGCGGTTGATCGCTTCCGTCGTTCTTCCATCGGGTAGTCCTGAATCTCCAGCCCGAATTCCACGTTCTCGTAAACCGTTTTGTGCGGCATGAGCGCAAAACTCTGAAAGACCATACCGAACTTCTTACGGCGGATCTCTCGCAGAGCATCGGCGTCGAGAACCGTCACATCTTCGTCGTCTACGTAGATCTTACCGAAGGTGGGCTCGTGGATTCGGTTGACGCACCGAACGAGGGTGGACTTACCACTACCGGAGAGTCCCATAACAACAAGCGTCTCGCCGTCATAGACGTCGAAGGTGGCGTTCGCAACACCGACGGCGCACCCGGTCTTGGCGAGTATCTCCTCCTTGGAGTAACCCTCGTCGACCATCTTCCGTGCCCGATCCGGTTGCTTTCCGAAGATCTTGTAGAGACCCTCGATTCGTATCTTTACTTTTGTGTCTTCCATCTCACTTCTCTATAGTCAACATTGAGTCTACCTAAAGCTACACAATGAGGAGGTAGAGGTCAAGGGCATTCCTTAGACCTATAAATAAAATGCAATAGTAGTCGAGTGATTGGCAGTTATAACTGTTTGATCTGTGGATATTTACCATAAAACTAGGATAGTAACCACCAATTTTGGGCCTGGAATTAAACCGATACGAAACTATTCATATCAATCGATCCGGCACTCCGCTTCTCCGAATTACCCGTTCATGCTATAAAGTGCCCATGCGCGTCGCCTGTTTAGACCTCGAAGGGGTCCTGGTCCCCGAAATTTGGCTCGGCCTTGCGAAAAAGACAGGGCTCACGGAACTGGAAATCACCACCCGCGACATACCGGATTTCGACCGTCTCATGAGAACGAGGCTCGAAATACTCGATGCTCACGGGATCACCATGAGAGATCTCCGGGAGGTGGTGGGAAGCATGGAACCCTTGCCGGGGGCGGCGGAGTTCATCACGGAGCTGCGGGCAACCATGCAGGTGATCATCCTTTCCGACACCTTTCAGGAGTTTATGCCGCCTCTGATGGCGAAGCTCGGCTACCCCACTCTCTTCTGTAACGACCTACTCATCGATGAGGAAGGGCGAATTCGGGACTACACGCTGAGGCAACGGGACGGAAAACGGCACGCCGTCCTCGCCCTGCGGAGCATGAATCTCCGTGTCTACGCTGCCGGTGATAGCTACAACGATCTATCGATGATTCAGGAGGCGGACCACGGAGCGTTCTTTCGGGCCCCGGCGACTATTATCGAGGAACACCCGGAGTATCCAGCTCTGGAAAGCTACGAGCAGCTTCGCGACTTCCTCACCAACTCCGACTAGTGTCAACAAGCGTGTTGGACCGCGCCGCGGCTATTAGTATATTCGCAAAATGAGCAGGAGTATCAGAATCCTTCTGGTCGAGGACAACTTGATCAATCAGAAGGTGGTCACGCACATTATTGACAAACTGGCTGAGACCACCGTTGCAGCAGTCTCCTCCGGTGAGGATGCTCTCGATCGGCTGGCGAGCGAGCAGTTCGACCTCGTCCTTATGGATGTACAGCTGGAAGGGATGAGCGGTCTTGAAACCATTGAGTCAATTCGAGCCTCCGAGGCTTGGGCAACCAGGTCGACTGTGCCGGTGGCGGTGCTTTCGGGCTACTCCGACGCGGAACAGGAACGAAAGGCGAAGGATGCCGGAGCGGATCGGTATCTCCTCAAACCCGTGGATATTGAAGAACTCAAAGAACTGCTGGAAGAGATCCGCTCACCTTCTGTCTAAAATCTCCTGGGCCACACGATAGTAGTCAAGGGCCCCTCGGCTTCGGATGTCATACTGAAACACCGTCTTTCCAAATCCCGGCGCTTCAGCGAGGGCGTCATTAATGCGCACGGGCTTGAGGAAGATTCCTTCACCGAGTTCGTCCTCGACCTCTTCCATGATCTGCCGGGAGATTTCCTTCTGCTCGCCTACAAAGGTCGGGATTATGCCCTTGATCTCCAGCTCCCGGTTGTAGTGCTTGCGTACCTGATCCACCACCTCCACGATCTCGACCATTCCCTCCATGGCGAGAAAGTGCGACTGCATCGGAATGTACGCCTCGGTAGCCGCCACCAGCGCCTGCACCGTCAGGAGCCCCGAGGTCGGGGGGGTGTCGAAAATAACAAACTCGAAGGTCGAGTCGAGATCGCCGAGTACCTCGGCCAGTCGGGTTCGCGCCTCCCTATCTCCCGCATGGTTCCGTTCATAGGCGGCGAGGCGCCGGGATGCGGGTAGAATGGTGAGGCGGGGAGTGTGCGTCCGTCTAAGAGCACCTCGGGCGGAAATCTCCCCCCGAAGTACCGCGGTCAGATCCGCGGATAGAGCTCCCTGTTCGATGCCAAAGGACATCGTGGCGTGGGCCTGCGGATCGGTGTCTATTAGGAGAACCCGGCGTCCCATGTGGGCAAAGGCCGCGGCAACGTTCACTGCGGTGGTGGTCTTGCCGCAGCCCCCTTTTCGATTAGTGAAGACGATGGAGCGTTTCATCACGCATTCTCCTGGCCGTTGTTTCCCTCGGCGACAATCTCTGAGAGAATCTGTCGCGTTATAGCGTAGAGGGGCGGAACACCTTCGTGGGGTTCCAGACGAGCGGAAAGGTTCGCCTTGGTCTCCAGGGGTTTGTCGGAGACGTAGTAGAAGAAACGGAGTCGTGCCTCTTCACTAACAACTCCCAGCTGGGAGCTCTCGAGGATTTGCCGGTAGTAGTGCGTCCCTTCCATCTCGATGCCCACGGTTTGCCAAATGTGGCGATAGAAATTGAGCATGAGCCGGTTCTGCAAGAGCGTCCCTTCCGCGGTAAGCATCGGTCCAGTGTGAACCTCGTTGCCTTCGAGTCGGTCCCGGAGCCCTTGGAGGCTCTCCTTCGGCTGCTCCGGCAACGGCTGAAACAGCTCCGTCGATTGCTCAATGAATGCGGTCGGTGCCAGAACGTCCCCCCTTCTTCCCAGAAGAGCCCCCGCCTTGCCGAGAAAATTCACACTTCGGACGCTCCTACCGAAGAGCATCAGCAGATTACGGATTATGTGCTCAGCCTGCTCCCCAAAAGCATAATCAATATTAACGATTATATCTCTATTCTGCTTGCCCACGGCACCGATCTCCCGGTCAACCTCAGCGTCGGTGAGCTGACTCAGGTCGATCAGTTGCACCTCGATGCCCGTAGAGGCGGTGTCTCTTAGCCGCCGGATACCGTACTCTCTCCCGACTTGCTCCAACTCCCGGGCGGCGAATTTCTCCTCTTTGAAGTAGCTCCGGGCTATGGAGTAGAGAGCGTCATCGTCGAAATTCCACTCCACCCGGAGGTCGGGATGGTCCCGCTCCCGTGCCCAAGCCCGGATCTTCGGGCCATTGACCCGGAACCACGGATTGAGACAGTTCGTCACCGAATGCGTGTTGCTGCTAACGATATGGACACCCACCTCCGGCGGTAGCTCCGATGGGGCGAGGCCGAGGAGATGACGAGTCGCGTCGGCAACCTGGGAGGTCCAGAGAGACATTCGGCGATTGCTGTAGTTCTGCCGCTGCCTACGCACATCGATGGTAAACATCTCCCGGTGGCGGGCGATCTCGTTGAGGCGAACCAGGGTGTGATCGGGCCAAATCTTGACCAGTTTTCGCGCCTCATCCTCGTCGAAACCGAGGAGTTCCATCGCTTCCTCACCCTCAGGAGCATCGCCCCGCTCGAGCAGAGACTGCAGCACGGGAATCGAGTCCTGTTGCAAGAGCCGGCGGCGTATCTTCTGCGCCTCCACCGCATAGAGGCAGAGGGTGGTAACCAGGTCCACCAGATCCGAGTCACCAATGCGAAGCAATACGAGGTTCTTTCCCGGAAGCATCTCCCAGATATCTCGCCTTCGCGACTCGGTTTGCACCGTCGGGAAGAAGCGGTTCGGTTCCTTGTACGCCTCGGGCAGCTCATCCATGAGAAGAAAGGCGAAGGTCCGAGTGACATTCTCCGGTAGCCGCCGCACCGCGTAGGTCAGCGCAGTGAAGTCGATTTCTCGAGGCTGTGTCGCCCCGGGGTGCAAAGCCGGCTCCAGCGCGACGAAGAGCGGAAGAAGGCGGGCGATGCTTATATGACCCTCGCTCGCCGCCTGAATCAGGGTCACCTTGAAGTGCTGGAATCCCTCGAAAAT
Source organism: Spirochaetaceae bacterium (assembly GCA_046540995.1). GTDB lineage: Bacteria > Spirochaetota > Spirochaetia > DSM-27196 > Alkalispirochaetaceae > CAYZHV01. Next base: position 12,032 of record JBKHED010000031.1, read on the forward strand.
CCGCTGATTGTCTCGAAGAATGCTACCCATCCCCTGGGCGAAGGGACGAGACTTTTCGATGAGCTCGAGGAAGTACTCACCCGGAAGCTTGTAGGTTACGATGTCCCGGTCGGCGACGATACGAAAGGCACGCGGAAGATTAAAGACCGGTTCCCACTCGCCGAAGTAGTGACCCGCCTCGATATTGCCCACAACCGGCTTCGGTAGGTTGTCGGGGTCCACCACTCTGACGCTCCCCTCCTGCAGGAGGTAGACATCCATCCGCTTCTCACCCTTCTCGATAACCACATCCCCGGCGGAGAAACTCTCTCTCGTAAGCTTGCCGATGAGCTCCTCGCGTTCGCACTTACGCAAATACCGAAAGGGAATGACGCGTTCAATGAGCTCGTTGAGTTCCTTGGAGTGCGAAGACGTCACGATCGGTTACCTCTGGATGCACCATCAGCGCAAGTGAATTTCTTGGAGGTGCATGCTATCATCTACGGTGCAATTGTACCACAATCTGCACCGCTCCCGTGGCGCCGGTAGTGGAGTGGCGGTAAAGAGCTGCGGTTAGCGGGAGCAACACGCTTCTATATACTCTCTCATGTTGCGAGATAGTACTGGCTTCGTATTCGCTTCAGTTTCTGATACGCCACCTCATAGCTGTCGCCGGTCGTCCACTCGTAGAGGTGACGCTCCGCCTCGGCAACTGTATACGGTTCCCCGAGATCGTTGGACCCTTGGATCGTGACTATGGGTTGCGAGACCAGAGCGCAAATGGTTTTCTCATCCAACCCTTTGTTCAGGAGAAAGCGGGAAAAGCTTATCGACTCGAGAGGAAAGGGTTCCCCGGATCGGTCTACGAGGTGACCTTCCGCGTCTAGGATCTGCTCGAAGGGGCTCTTAGAGACGTGAAAGAGTCTACTTTCATGGATTTTGGGGCTCAGGAGCGACTTCTTTACCAGAGCGTCCCGCATTTCACCAACAAGCTCGTCGAAGAAGTCAAAGCCCGTACTGATTCGAAAGAGCATCACCGCGATATCGCTCTCAGCGTTGTTCTTGTGCAGAAGCGCGGGAATGTCGTAGTTAATGACGTAGAAGTCCCCGAGTCGCTTAAAGGTCTGCCCGCAGACTTCGCAGAAGTCGCGTCGTGGAACCCAGGTCTGAAAGAGTTCCTCCGCTCCGCAGTCGAGACGGCGCAGCGCCTCGAAGGCACCGATTATGTCGGCGTCCTCGAACTTGGTCCTATAGCACTTCTCGAAGCCCGCGATTACGCCCGGAGTAAGAGCGTTCTTTCCATGGGTGGCGAAATAGAGCTTGATCGCGTAATGGTGCTCAACGACGTGGTGACGCATCATCCACGGACCGCTGAGATTGGCCATATAGACGAGCCAAATCCCGTCTTTGTAGGCCGGGCAGTTCTCTATCACTTTGAAGATCGTACTCTCCACCTCCACCCCGTTCGACTCGGGACGGAGGTAGACGAATACGTCCTGCTCGTGACCGGACTCTACCGGTCCGGCGTAAGGAACAAGGAGTGAAACCCCCTCGTCATGCCGGGCGTTCATTACCTCTAGGATAGGCCCGGCAGTAGTAGAAAATCAATCTCGATTTCGCCTGCGGTACAAGGCACCTGGATTCCCCACTTTTCCAGCACTTCCGGATGAACCTCGCCGAATCGCCCCAGGCGGACGCCGCTCCCCTTTGCAACAATGTCCGCTACTCTACCGGGAATGAAGCGGGAGTCCTCCGTCTCTTCCAAATGGTACTCTTGCTGAAGGTAGAAGAGCAGCGCGGCGATATGGGAGTTTACGGAATTGAAATCCTCTCCCGCGCCGGCTGTCAGAAACCCCGCGAGGTTGATTGTCCTCGAGCCGTATACGTCGCTCTCGTCCACCCGAGCGATCTTTCCTACCTCGAATACTCTATGTGGATAGACCGCGTTGGCGGATATGCTCTCCGCTCCCAGGAGAAATGGAAGAATAGAAGGGCGAACGAACTCGTAGTTCTCCGACATCGGGTTCGCAATCTGCACCGTCTCGGCTAATCGAGCCGCCCACTCACCCTCAGGATACATCTTGTCGATGAAATCCTTCCGGGAGCCGAGATAGTTGAAGATCATTTCCTGATAGCCGAGACCGACGAAGAGGCTCTTGATCTGCCGGGATAGGCGCTCTATCTCCGAGATCCGTCCAACGGTAAAGTCCTGGGGCTCCTCCGGCTCGAAGAGCCCCATCCCGTGACCGATCATGACATCCTCGACGATGTCCACGGCGTGGAGAAAATCGTTGCGGTACTCGGGAACGGTGACGGAAATCGCATCTCCCTTCGCAGTGGCGGGAATACCCATTCGCGCCAGGGCGCCGGTTATCTGATTCGCTTCGAGCCGGGTTCCGAGCATGTCGTTAACGAACCGAGCCGTCGTATCCGGAGCCTCCTGAAAATAGAACGGCGTAACCACGTCCCGTCCCTGGGGCGTCTCGTAGGGATACCGAACCTTCACCGGATGAATGGTGAACCCCGCGTCCGCCATATCGCAGGCGACGATCGAGCAGGTAAGAAGAAGCGAGTCCATGTCCGTGCCGGTGAGCTCGATAAAGAGCCGCTCATCGCCCACTTCCACGGCGCCTAACCGAGCGCTGTTGATAATCGGCGGAAAACTGAGCACCGCTCCCCGGTTGTCGGTGAGGAACGGCATCTTCGGCATCCCGGATACGATCCATCCAAAGTCACGACCCTTTGGGTGATCAGTGATAATCTCGTGAAGATTCATCTCCTTGGTCTCCCCGAGGGGCACAAACCGTGTTGACTCGGGGTCCGCCGCTCCGTAGCGTACGGGATACTCAATGAGATCGCTCCTGTAGAGTCCCATGGCGATGGACTTCCGTTTGCGTCCGTAGTTCCAGCAGAGCTTCTCCTGGGTCTGGATCAGATCCTTCAGGGTCGCCTCATCCACGGCCTTTCCGGATACCGCGAAAGCGGCGATATAGGGACGGATCTCCTTCAAACCGGGATCCACGGAGACGATCCGCTCCCCCGCGTCCTTCATCGCTCCTCTCTTCGAGAAGAAGTCGTAAGTCGGCAGGGCTCCACCCTGGTAAAGCCGGAGCTGCCGTCCCAATCCAGCGGTCGACCAGAGATCCGGACGGTTGGTATCGTTCAGCTCGATCTTCATAATGCCGTCCTCATTGGTCGGCTCGTCGAGTTCGGCTTTGGCTGCGGTCAGAAGGTCGAGAAACCGGGCTCCCTCCACCCGCTCGCGAAGATAGGAAAAGAGGGCGTCTTCATACAGTTCAATCTTAGGCATCGGTCATACTTCTCCTGCGGAGTCGGACATTTTCGATATCGAACGAAAAGAGCTCCCGCAGATCGTTGAGCCCTAGATGCATAAGGGCCATGCGGTCGATCCCGAGACCCCAGGCGAGGACGGGAACATCTATACCTAAGGGCTTGGTCACCTCCGGGCGGAAGATACCGGACCCCCCGAGCTCGAACCATCCGAGAACCGGATGCTTTATGTGAACTTCAACGGAGGGCTCAGTAAAGGGGAAGTAGCCGGGAGCGTAGCGTATCTCCGTGGCTCCAGCGAGCTCCTCGGCAAACATCCGTAAGAAGCCGAGAAGCGTGCGTAGGTTCACCTCTTCCCCGAGAACAATCCCTTCGGTCTGGTAGAAGTCCGAAAGGTGCGTCGCGTCCACCTGATCATAGCGAAAGCATCTGAGTATACCGAAGTACTTGCCCGGAACCTCCGCCTGCGGGAGGGTCTTGGCTGACATCACCGTTCCCTGACTTCGGAGAATCAGCCTTCGGGTAAAGTCCTTATCGAAGCTGTAGCCCCAGCCGCGGCTACCGCTTTTCCAGCCATCTTCGTGAGTCTTCGCTACCTGGCTGAGGTAGGGCTCTTCAATCTTCTTCGCATGGGAAGGGTTCTTCACGTAATAGACGTCGTGAATGTCACGGGCCGCGTGAAACTGCGGCATGAACAGTGCGTCAGAGTTCCAGAACTCGGTCTCAACCAGCGGACCATCGAATTCCTGGAATCCGAGGGTCGTAAGCTTGTCCTTAACAAAGTCCAAGTACTCACAGTAGGGGTTCCTTCGGCCCATTATCACCCGGCCCGGAGGCACCTGAAGATTGTAGGCACGAAAACCGCGCTCCCGCCAGCTGCCGTCGGCGAGTACCTCCGGGCTGATTTCACCGATTTCGTCGCCGGTTATTCCCGCTCGCTCCAGCCCCTCTCGAGCCTCTTTCCCCGCCTCGGTAACCTTGTACTCTACCTCTTCCCGCTCGACGATTTTGAACGCCGTGCTTCCCGCACCGCGCTTTTTCGCGATCTGTCCGATTACCCGCCTTTCTTCCTCCGTCAAGCTGCTCTCTTCAATAGGCCCTTGCTCGGCCCGTTCGAGGAGAGAGCGGACCGTCGACAGCTCCGTCGCCTTGGTCTCGTCCAGGAGTTCGACGGCTTTCTCCTCGTTCATCTTAAGAACGCCCTGCTTAGCAAGTTGACCGAAAGCGGAGCCAACATCCTTCTTATCCAGGCCCACAGCGTCTGCAAGCTCCGACATTGGGGTAGGGCCCACACGCTTCACGTGAGCGATGATCCGCTCTTCCGGGGTCCCGTTTTCGGCAAAGGAAGAGCCGAGCTCGGTCCGCTCATAGAGTGTCCGAGGGGTCCGTTTCGTCTCCTCGATGTATCCCTTGGCCAGGAGCCAGCTAACCGCTTGGTTCGCCTGCCCCGTATTGAATCCGAGCTCCTCCGCCATGGCGTGGTGAGAAAAGGGTCGGCTGCCGTCATAGTTTCGCAGCGTTTTAACTTCGAGAGGGTGAAGGCTGCGAAGTGTGGGGTTCGAAATCATGGGGCGCATTATATCGTAAGCTTTCCGCGGTATCTACAACCGTGCCGGCGAAGCGGGGGGAGTTGGCGGCAGCATACCAACACGCTTACTGATACTAGCGAAGTTTCTCGCGGATGTTATGGAGCCGACGCTTCAACACCTCCCCGAGAGAGGCGTCCGGATGGTAGCTGCTCAACTTCTCGATATAGGAGAAGGTGCTATCCACCCGTTCTCGGGTAATCGGGAGCTCCTGTTTCGCCCGGTGTTTCGGCTTGACGTCGCGGTGGAGCCCGTTTTTCCCGAGAAGCCGCCACCGCAGACTCTCGATCTTGAGACGCTCATCGCTATCGCGGAACTGCTCGTTCTTCATCGGGGGCAGACTCTTCGCCAGCTCCAGCAGGTAGCCCATGAGCTTCGCCTGCTTGACCCGGTCCGGGGTGTACTCCTTCTCCCCCTCCGTTGGTGGCCCGAGGCGATCCCGGGCCTGCTGCATCATCCGCCGCAGCCGATTTCGAAGAGATTCTTCCTGCTCCGGTTCTGGGAGGGGTTGCTCCGCCTCGGGCTCAGGGGTGGTCTCTGGTTCGGGGGCCGACTCCTCGGGCTCCGAGGCGGGCACGGCTTCGGGCTGCGGTCCCTCGGGTTCCGAAACGGCCCTCGGTTCCTCGGCTTCGGCTTCGGGCTCCATCTCCTCGGGGAGGCTCATCTCCGGAATCTCTTCTCCAGGCGTTTCCCCTTCTCCCGGCTCCTCTTCCTCCTCGGGGCCGAGATCCGGCTCCTCAGTGATCTCCTGGGGCCAGAAGTCGGGTTCTTCCTGATCCTCTTCCCCGGGCTCGTAGAGAAGGTCCTCCTCATCCTCCTCCGCCGACGCCTCGGGCAATTCCTCCTCCTCGGGTAATTCCTCCTCCTCCTCGGGCTCCGAAAGGGGCTCTTCCCCGCCGGAGGGGTAGCCGCCGTAGGAGGGTTCGGGGGGATACTCCTCGTAGGCCGGGGGATAGGCGCCCTCTTCCTGGCCGGCAGGCCACGCTCTTTCGAAGGATTCCGCCGGCCCCTCTTCTGCCTGCTTTTCGCCGGGAATCCCCTCGGAGCCTTCTTCGGGAGCCTTCGCGGCGGGGGCACTCTCTTCCTCAGGAGGAGCCTCCGGGAACGGAGCGCTCCCTTCCTCGGGCCACGGCCCTTGCGGTGGCTTGGGCCGCCGGGGAGGCTCAGGAGGCCATCGAGGCTCCTCGGGCTCCTCCTTCCGCATCGGTTGTTCCGGCGGGCGTTGGGCAGGTGCGGGCTCCGGGCGCTCTTCGGGCTCTTCGTAGCCGAGCTCCTCGGCAAGGTCCATCAGTGAGGGGGGCTCCTCCTCAGGCACGCTCACTCGCTCCGGGCCGGACGATTCGGCCCCGCCGGCTTCGGTCCCCGGGCCTTCCCCGGCTGTTTCTCCGGCGCCTCCCTCCCCGGGGCCCGCGGCTTCCTCGGCCCCTTCACCGGGTCCTTCGCCGCCGCCTTCGCCTCCACCGCCGTAGGGCGAGGCGTAGAGCTCTTCCTCATACTCAATGGGCTCTTCGAGCTCCTCTTCCTCGGCGTACAGCGGATACTGAACCTCCTCCTCGGCTTCCTCTACTCCGAAGTCGAGAATGGGGACCTCACTCTCATCGGCCTCACCCGTTTCCTCCGCCTCGTAACCGGCGGCAGTGGCGCGGCGGGCGAGGCGGCTGAGCTTATCGAGGTTACGGCGCCAGCGGTCGCTGTGCTCGTCTCCGTAGGACTGAATCATCTCCTCGTAGAGATCGAGGCTCTCGTTGAGAGAGCTGAGATCCTCGGAGCTTGCTCGGGTGCCCTGAAGGCTAATGAGGTCATCCGCCGCCGCTATCGCCTTGTCCCGATTTCCCCGACGCCGATGCATGTTCGCGGCGGCGGCAAGGACCTGCCGATTGTCGGGCCGAGTGGCGCGAAGCTTATTGACGATCTGCTCACCTTCGTCCTGCCTGCCAAGAGCCTGAAGAATCTCAGCTCGGAGTAGCTGAGCCTCTATGTTTCCCGGCTCGTCGGAGAGAAACTGATCAATGTAGTTGAGAGCGTCCTCGGCGCGTCCCTCCTCCAGAAGGATCCGGGCGACCTGCAGTCGGTAGCCGCTGCGACTGGGGTCCTTTGTCTCCACCTCCCGAAGGATCTGGTCCGCTTCCTCCTGACGACCCATTCGGACATAGAGCATACCCAGCCGCTCTTTGGCCTCGAGGTTTTCCGGTTCCTTCTCGAGAATGGTCTTGAACTGCTCTTCCGCCTGCTCATGCATCTTCGACCGTGCGAGGACCGAAGCGTAGTGCAGCCGGAGGGGGATGTTTTCCGGGTCCTGATCCACGAGCTCTCTCAGGGTGGCCCGAGAAGTGTTTCGTTGCGGTGACTGCTCCAGGACCTGCCCGAGATTGGCCGCGGCTCGAGAGTACTTTGGCCGATGCTGCAACGCCTTCTGAAACGCCTCCGTGGCCTCCTCGGAACGCCCCTGTTTGGCGAGGACGGTGCCCATGTTGTTGTGGGCCAGGGGGTTGTTTGGATCTACGGTGAGGATCTCCTTGAACACCTCGATTGAATGATCCCGATCCTCCAACTTGTCCAGTACGATGCCGAGATTGTTCAGGCTGTCCACCCAACCGGGACGAGACTTGAGGGCGCTCTCGTACCGCTCTCTCGCGGCGGTTAGGTCTCCCTTGGATTGAAAGCAGTTGCCGAGATTGTACTGCAGCGTCGGATGGTTCGGGTCCTGCTTCAATCCCTCCTGAAAGATCTCGATCGCCTCGTCGAGTTCTCCTCGTCGTTCGTAGAGCGTGCCCAGGTTGTTGTAGGCGAGGACCAAGGAGGGGTCGTTCTTAATGGCATTCCTGTAGGAGGCTATCGCTTCCCGCTCTTTGCCTGCGCTCTTCTGTATGTTACCCAGGTTGTAGTGAATATCGGCCCGCTCGGGATTCAACTCCAGGGCGCGCTTGGCGTTCTCGATCGCCTTTTCCAGTTCTCCGGCTTGCCGATAGACCACGGCGAGGTTGTTGTACGCCTCCACGTTCTGCGGATCGCTCTCTACCGCCGCTTCGAAGGCGCTTATGGCGGCGGGATAGCGCCTCTGATTCGCGAAGATGGTTCCACGAAGAAGGAGCGCACTGGTGGAACGGGGATACCGCTCGAGAATGTCACCGGTAAGGTGCTCCGCGACGTCGTAGTCTTTGACCCGATAGGCGTTGCGAGCTCGTTTGAGTAGTTCTTCACGGGTCATTCAACTCTCTCCATGCCATCGGTCGCGCCGATACCTCCCGGGAAAGCTCTCCGACCGATCGATTGCCAAACCGATCGTAACTCTCCACGGCAAAGAAGTAGAGCACGCCGTTTTCCAACCCTTCAATGCGCACGCTTCTCGCGTTTCCGGCGTCGATCGGAGAGCTCCCTTCGGAGCCTCCGTCGCCGAAGTACTGTCCGGGTGCTCTACCGTAGTATACACGGTATCCTTTCACGCCTCGAACACGGACCGGCGCCCACTCCAACTCTACCGCTCCATTATGCGGAACCGCACGAAGTCGCGGAGGCGGTGGCGGAGCGGCAACCGGTTCGTACTCCACCCGTACCCTCGAGAGGCGGGGGGAACGCTCTCGGTCCCCTCCGGACAAGAGTAGCGCTCTCAGTTGAAGGTATCTACCTCTCGCCTCGGGAAAGGCGTCTCCTTCGGGAACGATCGTCCAGGGAGCGTCGATGGCGCGTTCCGGCATGGAGCTCGACAGCTCGTCGCCGATTCGGTAGAAGAGCTGAACCTCCGTCCCTTCGGGGGTCTCCGTAACCGCCTCCACCGCGGAGAGTTTGGAGCCCCGCAAGCCGAGGTCAAAGGGACGGGAGATAACCTCACCGGGCTCCCCGGTAAGGCTTGTCCTGAGCACCTCGGGATCCCTCCGCCGACTGATTCGAAACTCGTCGAGAACGGCGTGGAGACCCTCCCCGAGAACGATCTCTCCGGAGCCGTGCTCACCGACTCTTCCGTAGAGGAGCTCACCGGGCTCACCGCCGGTTGTGGTGGCGTATGCGACCGCCTCGGGTACGCCGTTAACAGTGTACTCAAAGAGGCCGGTTCCGGCGTCATAGCTCAGCTGGTGGTGGGACCAGCGCCGCGGTATGAGCGGCCGTTCTCCCCGGAGCCGTATGGTGCTCGTTTCTCCCTCGGGGTCGACGAAGAGGTTCTCCATGCGCCACTCCAGGGAGCCGTCGGAGGTTGTGACCTCGAAGAGCTGCGGTACCGGCCGGGAACCCTCCCAGCGTGAGCCCTCCCAACGGAAGATTCTCTGTCCGTCGTCGATGACGCTCGGGTAGAGCCAGAAGTCGAGGGTGAAGTCCCCGAGCATCGAGCCGGGAGCGAACAGACGCGTGGAGGCGGGAGCGAGTGTCAGCTCCCCGCCCGAGGAGCCGAAGCGGGCGGCGCCACCGCCGAAACGAGCGAGGCTGGTTACCTCCGGTCGGGAGTCGCCGACGACGCGGTAGCTACCGGCACGGTCGTAGACCGGCGGCTGGTCGAAGGGAAGAAAGAGCTCGCTCTCCTCCGTGGGTTCCAGACCGTCGGTGGAAAGGACGATATCCGCCTGGCCCCGGTACCCTTCGACGGTGCGGGTGTTCTGCATGAGGGCCATATCTCGCCACTCGTCCTCACCACCGAGGAGGATTTCTTCTTCCACACCAAAGACGGAGGGTCCCATGAGAAGGGTGAAAGCGAGCGGCAGAAGCGAAAAGGCTATGGTTTGTCTCATGAGATACCGGTTTTCTCCCGTTCCATTTCTCCGTACACTATTATCGGCACTCATGGCGAAAGACCTAACCAAAGCGAAATCGATCCGGGAGCAGGTGCGTCACTTCCCCGCGGGCCCGGGCGTCTACATTATGCGCGACCACTCCGGAAAGGCGATCTACGTGGGTAAGGCGAAAAACCTCCGAAGTCGGGTGCGTTCCTACTTCACCGGCGACAGAGACGTCAAGACCCGGCACCTGGTCGGCAAGATCGCGACCATCGATTATCTGGTTACGAGCAACGAGTACGAGGCGCTGCTCCTGGAGAACAACCTCATTAAGGAGCACCATCCGAGGTACAACATAAATCTCAAGGATGGTAAATCCTATCCGGTTATTCGGATCACCAACGATGAGTATCCTCGGGTCTTTCGAACCCGCCGAATCATCCAGGACGGCTCCCTCTACTACGGACCCTACACGAACGTTACTCACCTCGAGACCTATTTGGAGCTCATAGACAAGCTCTTTCCGCTGCGCAAGTGCAAACGGCCGGAGCTGCGGCCGCGGGAGCATCCGTGCCTTTACTACCACATTGGTCGCTGCGCTGCGGTCTGCGCGGGCAAGACGGGCAAGGAGGAGTATCTCCACCGGATCGAGCAGATAAAGCGGCTGTTGAGCGGCAAGACCGACTCCCTGGTGGCGGAGCTAAAGGAACGAATGGCCGAGGCGTCGAGACAGCTCCAGTTCGAGCGGGCGGCGGAGTATCGGGACGCGATTGAAGCGATCGAGACGATCGAGGCGGAGCAACGGATCGTGGACTTCGACCCTGATGTTCGCGACTACATCGGATACGCCGCGAAGGAGGAGCTCTGTTCCTTCGTCATCTTTCAGATGCGAAGCGGGAAGCTGATCGGGAGCAACGTTTTTCACTCGGAGCTCTTCGGTACCGACGAGGAAAACCTCTCCCAGTTTCTGGTGCAGTACTACAGCTCGGTGAAGGCGTTTCCGGCGAAGCTCTTCACCCACCGGGAGTTCGCCGACTCCGAGCAGCTGCGCACCTTCTTCAAGGATGAGATGGAGGCGGATGTTCGCATAATGACCCCCGAGACGAAGCGGGACGCCTCGATCCTGCGAATGACTTTTGAGAACGCCCGGCAAGATCTGGAGAAGCGAATCCGACAGCGGGGGAACCTCCCCGCCCTGCAGGAGCTCCAGAAGGTGCTCCGGCTGAAGCGCACGCCCCTGCGAATCGAGGGGTTCGACATAGCCCAGGTAGGGGGCAAGCACCCGGTCGCCTCGATGGTGAGTTTTGCCAACGGCGTGCCGGATAAAGCGCAGTACCGGAAGTTTCACATTCGCAATCTAAAAGGTGAGGTGGATGACTACGAAGCGATGCGGGAAGCGATGGCGCGCCGGTACACGAGGGTAGTAAACGAGAAGCTCCCGAAGCCCGATCTCATCCTCGTGGACGGCGGCAAGGGACAGGTGAGCGCGGCCAAGGGGATTCTCGACTCCCTGGGCCTCGAATCGATTCCGCTGGTGGGACTGGCAAAGAAGCACGAGGAGCTCTTCGTCCCGGAGAATCCCGATCCTCTGCGGCTCCCTGAGGGTTCTCCGCCGTTACGGGTCTTGCAGCACGTTCGGGACGAGGCGCACCGCTTTGCCACCACCTTCCGGGCAGGACTGCAATCCAAGGAGATTAGCCGCTCGACCCTGGAGGAGGTGTCGGGGATCGGTCCGAAACGGGCGGCCCGGCTTCTCAAGGCGTTTCAGTCCGTCGAGGCGATTCTCGAGACACCGCCGGATATTATCGCCAAGAGCACGGGGATTAGTGAGGAAAAGGCGACGGAGCTCCAGAACCACCTGAAGAGAGCCGATGAGGGCGCCCCTTCCTGACCGCGATCGTGTAGACCAGATCTCTGAGCAGCCCGGGGTGCATAGCAGCGGGGGTAGAGCGAAGCTGCTCGTCGGTCTCGTTAAGGGCGAGAACGATACTCTCGCACGCTTCGAGACCGTACCGCTCGGCGCCGCCGGCGTAGATGCGCTGGTTTCGCTTGCTCCGGATATTGAGCTGCTGAAATAGCTCACCCAGCGAGCGGTGCGCCGCTTCTCCGGACTTAATCGCCAGGAGGTTCTGAAACTGCCAGAGAAGCCCCGCCACCAGTTGCACCGGATGGTTCTCGCTCGAGAGGAGCAGCTTCTCCAAGATTTCCAGGGATCCTTCGAAATCACCCTCCGCTAAGGAGCCGAAGAGCGTGAAGACGTTCTCTTCCTTTGCGTGGTAGATGTAGGTTTCTACGTCCTCCGCGCCGATACGCTCGGGAAAGAAGAGACAGAGTCGGTCCACCTCCGCGGCGAGGGCGAGCTTATTGTTTTCCACAAGCTCGAGAATAAGCTCCGCCGCTTCGGGGTCCAAAGAGACTCCCCGCTTACGGGCGTAATTCGTCAGCCACCCCTGCTTCTGGTTCTCAAACATCTCCCAGAAGATTTTCTTTTGCCCCCCGGAGAGGGAGTTTTCGAGCCGCTTGTCGAGACTCGGACGGTCACTGGTGAGAACGAGTGTGCCGCTCTCGCTCGGGCTCTTGCAGTACGCCGCGAAGGCGTCGATTTCTTCCTTCTTCTTGATCTCTTCGGCGTTATGCATGAGCACCAGTGTGTGACCACCGAAGAGGGAGCCGCTTCTCAGAAGGGGAAGCACCTCGGTAATGGCAGCATCAAAGGCGTAAAATCGGTGGGTCTCCACCTCTCCATCCCGTTTCTCGAGACTCCCTACCAGCTCTTCTATGAATTCTCGCCGCTCGCTCTCCTCTGGTCCGAGAAGCAAGTATACCGGCGCTGCAGATTTTGCCACAAAACGCGTCCTGTTTGAGAATAAATGGTGTCAGCGATAGCTGCGAATCACGTGGGAGAGTCGGCCGAGAATGCGCACTTCCTGGGTGTAAATGGGCGGATACTCCGGGTTATCCGCCTGGAGCTTTACCCGGTTGCTCTCCTTGTAAAAGCGCTTCAGGGTGACCGCTTCATCATCGACCATGGCGACAACTATCTCCCCGTCCTTCGCGGTAGCCTGTTTGGAGACTACCGCGATGTCGCCGTCGAATATTCCCGCCCCGGTCATGCTGTTCCCTGCTACCTGCAGGGCGAAGTGCTCGCCTCCCTTTAGCATGGAGCTCGGGAGCTCCACGGTGCCGTCCAGGTTCTCCTCCGCGAAGATGGGTCGGCCCGCGGCAACCCGACCGAGAATCGGGATCCGCTTGATCATTGGTCCGTCATTTCGACCGTCGAGAACCTCGATTGCCCGGGAGCGGTTGGTGTTGCATCGAATAGCGGATTTGCGCTCCAGCGCCTTGACGTGATCGTAGGCGCCTTTAACCGATATCTCGAAACGCTCTGAGATTTCTCGTATCGTCGGAGGAAAGCTGTGCTCCTCCACAAACCCCTTTATGTAATCGAGAATTTGTCGCTGCCGTTGAGTCATCGACTTCATTTCTTTCCGATCTCGATACCGAACTTCTTTATCTTCGCGTGGAGATTGCTCGGGTAGATGCCAAGCTGTTGGGCGGTTCGGGAGATGTTGTTTCCATTCTCCCGGAGCTTCTGGACAAGATAGTCCCGCTCAAACGCGTCCCGAGCCTCGGTGAGACCCATCTCCAAGTAGGATTCGAGAGGGTCCTCTCCACCTTTCGGCCCTTCGTCGAGGTACTCTTGGACCTCCTTTAGGGAGATCACCTCGCCGCTGCTCATTATACTAATCCGCTCAACGAAATTCTTCAACTCACGAACGTTCCCCGGCCACGGGTGTCGCTGCAGATACTCCAGAGCCTCCTCGCTAAAGCGGCGAGAGGTCCCTTCGCCGCTGAACTCCTTGAGGAAGTGCGCAAGAAGGAGAGGCACATCCTCCTGCCGCTCCCGGAGCGGGGGGACCGTAACCGGTATGACGTTGAGTCGAAAGAAGAGATCCTCCCGGAATCGGCCGTGATGAATCTCCTCCTGAATATCCTTGTTAGTAGCGACAATGACTCGCACGTCCACCTCGATCGTCTTTTCGCCGCCGATCCGCTGAAAGGTCATCTCCTGTATGACCCGGAGCATCTTAGCCTGGGCGGAAAGCGACATGTCCGCCACCTCGTCGAGAAAGAGGGTCCCCCCGTCGGCGAGCTCGAACTTCCCTCGCCGCTGCTGCACCGCGCCGGTAAAGGAGCCCTTTTCGTGACCAAAGAGCTCGCTCTCGATCAAATTGTCCGGAATGGCGGCGCAGTTCACCTCCACAAAGGGCTTCTGCGCGCGCTCACTCCTGCGATGGATCTCCCGAGCCACGAGCTCCTTGCCGGTGCCGTTCTCACCGGTAATCATAATCCGCGCATCGCTTCCGGCGGCCTGGCTGATGATCTTGCGTACTTCGTTGATCGCCTTCGACTGCCCGATAAGGTGATCCTCCTCGGTCAGCTTATTCCGAAGCTCCGCGTTCTCCCGGCGAAGGCTTCCCATCTCCATGGCGTTGGAGACGATTGTAAGCACCCGATCGAGACTCAAGGGTTTTTCGATGAAGTCAAAGGCACCGAGCTTGAGCGCCTTGACCGCGAGGTCAATGCTGCCGTGGCCGGAGATCATCACGGTCTGAATTCCGGTGTAGTTCTCCACGATCTCCTTGAGCACGTCGATGCCCCCCTTGCCCGGGAGCCAGACGTCCAGAAGGACCAGGTCGATCGGATGCTCCTCCACTATCTTCAGCGCCTCGAGACCGTCGCCGGCGACGAGCACCTCGTACCCTTCGTCCCGCAGGATCTCGTCGAGAACTTCCCGTATCCCCGCCTCGTCGTCTACTACCAGTATTCGCTTCATGATGCCTCAACAGGAAGATCGAGAAAGAAGGTTGTCCCCACCCCCGGCTCCGTTTCGAACCAAATCTGTCCGTTGTGGTCAAAGACGATCCGTTCGACGATCGCGAGACCCAGTCCGGTACCCTGTCCTTTGGTGGTGAAATAGGGGTTGAACACCTCCTCCTGGTGCTCCGCCGGAATTCCGGGTCCAGAATCCTCCACCTGGATTCTACAGTACGAACTCTCCCCTTTCTTTACAAGATCCGTTCGCAGCCGAATTTGCCCCGCTCGGTCCATGGCATCTATGGCGTTCTGAAACAAATTGGAAAAGACCTGCTTGAGCTGTCGCCGGTCGGCGGCAATGCTCGTCTCCGGCTCCACGCCGCTCATGTCGATGGAAACCTCGTGATAGCTCTCATAGGATGCCAAAACCTCCTGCAGGAGGTCGGAGAGACGCAAAGGCTCCATTCGCGGTGCCGGGAGGGTGGAGAAGCTGCGAAACTCGCTCAGGAGGTCGCTCAACGTCTCCACCTCTCGAACGATCGCGCTTACCGACCGGTCGAGAGTCTCTCGAAACTGCTCGTCCCCGGCCTCGTACTTGCGCCGTAGCCGTTCGGCGGCGAGGCGAATCGGCGTCAGTGGATTCTTGATCTCGTGAGCGAGACGCTGGGCGATCTCCTGCCAAGCGGCGATCTTCTCCGTCTGGACGAGCTTCCGCCGGTTCCGCTCGAGCTCGATCACCATTCGGTTAAAAGACATTACAAGAATGCCGAGGTCGTCGCTCGCCCGAGTCATAATACGCACGGAAAAATCCCCCTCCGCCACCCGACGGGTTGCGTCCTCCAGATTCGCCACCGGCCGCATGAGCTCCTCGGCGAGGAGAAAGCTAACAAGGATGGCTATTAGAATCAGGGGAAAGGCAAAAACCCCGTAAAGAACTGTCACCGCCAGAACAAAGAGGGACCGGAGCCGCTCGAGTTGATTGAAGGTTTCTATGGACCGGGTTAGATCCTGGGCGGACCGGTTGAAACCCTCCGGAAGCTGTTGGCTCACCACGAGATCGTAGCGCACTCCCTCCTCGACGTAGGCGGTCCGGTATCGCAGGAGGGATCGCTCTCCCAAGGAGGCTCGGGAGACGAACCCGGTTCGCAGCGTTTCCGCATCACTCCAGGCGAGGGCGAGCGCTTCGTCCCCGAGAATCGCTCGGCTCTCGCCTTCTCGAAAAAGCTGGAGCGCATCGAGCTCCGGGTCGAAACTGAGCAGGGCGTCCCAGAAGCGCTGAGGCTCCTCATGAGTTTCGCGCACTCCTTCCCGAAAGAACTCGGTCTCTCCTAACTGCTCGAGCCGGCGCACCTGTTCGTCGTAGTACTGCAGGGCGATATCGAGGCCTCCTCGAAGAGCCTGACCGGTTTCGGCGCTGAACCAGGTCCGCATAACTACATTGAGAAAACTCACCGAGAGCACTCCCTGGGGTACCGCCGCCAAGAGCACAACAAAGAGAAAGAAGAGACTCAGCCGTAGCTTCAGTCCAACTCCCGGCCTTCCCTTGGCCCGGTCCTTCAGGAGCCGGACCACGTTGAGGCCGATCATAAAGAGAAGAAAGAGGGGAAAGCCGATAGCCAAGGCGAGAACCGCCACCTGCGAGGAGCTTTGGGCAAGGGTGAAGTCCGAAATGACGGTTTGGGCGAAGGCGAGAACGAGCACCAGGAGTACCACGTAGAGGAGCACCAAACTGATAAGAGTGGTTCTCGACGTTGTGGCGGGTCTGAGAAGTCGCATCGATTAGAGCTCCGCGGAGGTCCAGGCGGTGCCGTACCGCTGATTAGTTAGAAAGACACCGATAAGACCTAAAGGCGGCGCCACCCGGACCGGCCGTATCACCGCCCGACCCCGAATCCAGTAGTCGCTCCCCTCCAAAGGGAGCTTCACCGGCGTGCTGCGGATGCTCAGGAGCTCTCGGAGAAACGCCTCGGGTTCTTCGAAGCTTCGCTCACCTTTCGCGAAGGCTCCGGTGGCGGCGATCTTGTAGGATCTGGTAAAGGGATCGAAGTAGGCGATGTGATGCGTCTCATACTCCTCGATGAGCCGATCTCCAAAAAAGCGCCAGATCCCGTCTATCTCCCGGTAGAGCTGCACCCGGTACTCCACCTCCGAGCGCATCCCTTCTTTCAGCGCCTCCAGAATTTTCGCCTCCGGAGCCGCGGCGAGTTCCATGGTAAAGGTAAAGCGCTCTCCCATTCGGCCGGCGTCGAGATGGCTTTCCTGGGAATGAAGCGTCAGGGAAAGTAGAAGGAAACAGAGCGTCGGGAAAAAGCTACTCTTCCTCAAACCGGTTCTCGAAGAGCTGAGCGATAGAGTCCACCGCTTCGCTTTCGTCGTCACCCTCGGCGATAATGGTGAGTCTACTCTTGTAGCCCGCTCCGAGGGTGATAAT
>JBKHED010000032.1:0-28044 GCA_046540995.1 Spirochaetaceae bacterium
GTCAAGGTTTTCCCTGTTCTTTGGCCAATAGAGAGAGTGCTCGCTTTGCTGGTGCCGTAGTGCCGAAACCAGGAGGTTTCGGCTGGCTGTACCGGGATGTGTCTCCCTCTGCGCTCCTCGGCTACGCCTGCGGTGCGCAAGCTGCTCGGTCAGTAGACTGGTGCCGAAACCAGGAGGTTTCGGCTGGCTGTACCGGGATGTGTCTCCCTCTGCGTTCCTCGCCTAAAGGCTGCGGTACGCAGAGTGCTTGATATGCGTGGTTCTGCCGAAACCGGGAGGTTTCGGCCGGGATAGCCTAACTTGGCTCCCTCTGCGCTCCTCGGCTACGCCTGCGGTGCGCAGAGTGATCGTGCCCAAGAGGACTCGAACCTCCGACCTTTAGATCCGCAATCTAACGCTCTATCCAGCTGAGCTATGGGCACAGGTTGCGGAGAGGGTGGGATTCGAACCCACGGTACCCAAACGGGTACAACTCCTTAGCAGGGAGCCCGATTCGGCCACTCTCGCACCTCTCCTACGTCGATCCTGTCTATACTGCCCGGAGAGAGTGGGATTCGAACCCACGGTACCCTGAAAGGGCACAACGGTTTTCAAGACCGCCTCCTTAAACCGCTCGGACATCTCTCCAGTGTGCAGAGAGAGACTATAGCGAGCAGAGAGTCCTTTGTCAACGACCGCGGAGGAGTGTATAAGAGGAGGAGCATGAAGATCGAAAGCTACACGTTGGCCGAACGACCCGACCTGATCGATGAGCAGGACCGGTTGATGCAGCAGGAATGGCCCGGTTTCGTCATCGAGGGAGAAGGGGGCCACGGCTGGAACGAGCTCTTCTCGGAGTTTCGGGAGTACCAGTTCGTCCTGATGGAAGAGGGCGAGATTGTCGCTATCGGAAACACCATCCCCCTGCGCCTCGACCGGGAGGTCTCCGATCTTCCCGCGGAAGGGTGGGACTGGGCCTTGGCCCAGGGGCAGCGGGACAAGAGCAACGGCGTGGACCCGGACGCGCTCTGTGCGCTCTCGGCAACGGTCGTCACCGGCCATCGAGGCAAAGGGCTCGCCGCCGAGCTCCTAAGAGAGATGATGCGCATCGCCCGGGCGGAAGGTTTGCGACGCCTTATCGCGCCGGTCCGACCTACCCGAAAGGGCGAGTTTCCGCTGATTCCCACCGCTTCCTACGCCGCCTGGAAGCGGCAGGACGGGGAGCCCTTCGATCCGTGGCTCCGGGTTCATCTGAGGGCCGGAGGAAGAATCGTCAGAATCGCCTCACGCTCCATGACCATCGGCGGAACGCTCCAGCAGTGGAGCCGGTGGACCGAACGGGAGTTTCCCGGAAGCGGGGAGTACGTCATTCCCGGGGGCCTCGTGCCCCTCTCGGTGAACATAGAGACGGGCCGGGGCGAGTACGTCGAACCAAACGTGTGGGTTGTTCACGAGCTCTGATGAGACTCCAGGGATGAGACTCCAGGATTTACACCCGCCGGAGGCGGCGTTCTTTTCCCGAGGTGCCGTGGAGATCGCTCAGAGACTTCTCGGTACCTACCTGATTTCGGAGATCGGCGGCGTAACGACCGGGGGACGAATCGTTGAAACCGAGGCGTACACCGCCGACGACCCGGCGTCGCACTCTTTTCCCGGCCCCAGGGAGCGGAACAGCTCCATGTTCCAGGCGGGAGGGACTCTCTACGTCTATCTAATCTACGGGGTTCACTACTGTCTCAACGTCGTGACCGGAGCGGCCGGTGCGGGGGAGGCGGTCCTGCTGCGCGCCATTGAGCCGGTTTGGGGTGCCAACGAAATGGCGCGTCGACGCGGAAAGGCGGCGAGCTCGGATAGCGAGACCCGAATGCCGAGCCGGGGTATAGGCGACGGTCCGGGCAAGATCGCCGAGGCGCTCGGCGTCACCGCGGAGCAAGACGGCTCCTCTCTTCTCCATGGCCCGGTGCGTATACTCCTCCCCCCGGAGCCCATGCCCAGCGAACGGATCATCGCTACCCATCGCATCGGCATTACAAGAGCCGCCCGGATGCACCGCCGCTTCGTTGATGGAGAGAGCGAGCTACTGTCTAAAAAAGTATACAGGGGAAGGAGGTGAAGAACCGCGCCATGGGCGCACCCGTCGCCGCCGTGAACGGAGTGGCCCGCGCTACTCCTCCGGGTTGGCGCCGAGAAGCGAGGCGAGGCGCTCCAGATCTTCCATGGAAAAGTAGGAAATCTCTATCTTACCGCGACTGTTGGTTCCGGAGAGGCTCACCTTCGTCCCCAGGGACTCTATCATCGCCTGCTCGATTCGCTTCATTTCCACGCTCTTCTGCGGCGTCGCTCTTCCGCTCTTCCCGCCCTCAACGTGTAGCTCATCTTCTTCGACGGAGATCTCCGGCGTCGCCCCTCCCGCGGTGGCAGCTTCGCCACCAATCACGGCGCGAAGCGCTAGCTCCGCCTCCGCCCCGTCGGCAATAAGCGAAACCGCCCGTTCCACCTGCCGCACCGAGAGCCCTTCCGCCTCGATCGCCTCGAGGAGCTTCTCCTGGGCGGTTGCGTCCTTGAGGGCAAGGAGAGACCTGGCGTGACCCGCCGAGAGCTGCCGGTGGTAGATCGCCTCCTGCACCGAATCCGGCAGGTTTAGCAGCCGCACGGTGTTAGCCACGGCGGAGCGGCTGATACCGAGCCGCTGGGAGAGATCCTCCTGGCTCAGGCCGGCGCTGTCCATGAGCCGCCGGTACGCCCGGGCCTCCTCCATCGGGTTGAGATCCTCCCGCTGGATGTTCTCGATAAGGGCGATTTCGAGCTTCTCCTCTTCGGAGAAGCTGCCCGGAAGGACCGGGACAACCGTGAGACCCGCCATCTGCGCCGCCCGAAACCGTCGCTCCCCGGCGACGATAACGTACTCACCGTCGCTCTGCTCCTCGGCAAGGATGGGCTGAATAATGCCGCGCTCGGAGATGGAACGGGCGAGCTCCTCCAGGTGCTCCGGAGAAAACTCCTTTCGCGGTTGGTCGGGGTTAGGGCGGAGCTTGTCGATCGGTACCGAGACGACCCCGGCAACCTGCTCTTCGAGCTGCGAGAGATCCCGCCCCTGCAGGAGGGCATCAATCCCTTTTCCGAGTCTCCGTTTACCCACGGACAAGAACCTCTTCGGCAAGCTTTATGTAGCTCCGGGCGCCGACACAGTTGGCGTCGTACTGGGTCACGGGAATTCCGTGGGAGGGCGCCTCAGAGAGTCGAATATTTCGGGGAATGATTGTGCGGAAAACCCGTTTCCCGAAGTAGCCGATAACCTCTTGAACCACGTCGTTTGCCAGACGGGTGCGAGAGTCGTACATGGTGAAGAGAATGCCGAAGATGTCGAGGTCCCGGTTGTACTGCTGCTGCACCCGCTTGATGCTCTGCAGGAGTTGAGTAAGTCCCTCCAGGGCGAAATACTCGGTCTGAAGAGGAATAATGACCGACTCCGCCGCCACCAGTCCATTGAGGGTGAGAAGCCCCAGGGAGGGCGGGCAGTCGATGAAGACGTAATCGTACTCGGATGAGAGGTCCGCCAGCGCCTCCTTTAGAAAGAACTCCCTCCGCTCCTCGGTAACCAGCTCTATGTTTGCGCCGGTAAGATCGGGGCCGGAGGGGATAATGCGCAGGTTCGAAACCGTGGTCTCCTGCGTTACTTCCGCGGGACTCACCTCTCCGCTGAGAAGCTCGTAGATGCCCTTCGCCTTACGGTCGGCGCCAACGCTGCTGGAAAGATTCGCTTGAGCATCGAAGTCAACGAGGAGAACGGTTTTTCCTTTTTCGGCCAGCGCCGCTCCGAGATTGGCCGCGGTGGTGGTCTTGCCGACGCCACCCTTCTGATTGGCAAGTACGATTCTGTGTCCCATGCGAGTTACTGAGTATACTCGATAGCGTAGCCAATGTCATGCCGATCGCTTTTCAATATTTATGCATCCGTTGACACCGTTACGTATATTCATTACTACAGTATGAAATCAAACGACCTATAGGTTAGGAGGAGCTACTATGAAGCGACTGAGTGCGATTTTGTTGGTTCTGCTTATCGCAGGCGGAACTCTGTTCGCAGGCGGCCAGGCTGAAGGAGATGACGGCGTTATTACCGTCGGTACCGACGCGACCTGGCCCCCGATGGAGTTTGTCAACGAGGACCAGGAGCTCGTCGGTTTTGACATCGATCTGATGAACGCGATCGCCGATGCAGCGGGGTTCGAGGTTGAGTTTCAGAACACCGCCTGGGACGGAATCTTCGCCGGTCTCGCCAGCGGCGACTACGACGCGGTCATTTCCTCGGTCACCATTACCGAAGCGCGGCAAGAGACGATGGACTTCTCCGAGCCCTATCTCAACGCCGGGCAGGTTCTCGTCGTTCCCGCCGATGGTCCCGAAGGAGTAACCGATCTCGCCTCGGAAATGAGCGATGCGACCCTGGGTGCTCAGATCGGCACCACCGGGGCGATCCTGGTTCAGGAGGCGGGACTTGAGCTTCGCACCTACGACGAGATCGGCCTCGCCATCGAGGATTTGGCTAACGGCAGGATCGACGGGGTCGTCGCGGACACTCCGATTGCCGCGGACTACGCCCTGCAGAACGAAAACTACTCCGACAGCCTGAAGATCGGGAGCGAGGCCTTTACCGAGGAGCTCTACGGCATTGCGGTAAACAAGGGCAACGATGAGGTTCTTTCGATGATTAACGAGGGTCTTGAAATCGTGAGGGAAGACGGCACGATCGAGGATCTCGAAGAGAAGTGGCTCCGATAGGGCGCTGCAGCCGTGGCTGAAAAGCAGAACATAACCGTTTCAGACGGTGCATTAATTCCCGACCGGGCGGAGAAGTCGATCTTCTCCGCCTGGCGGATCTCCTTTATCGGCGCGATCGTCCTCATCGTACTTCTTCCGGTTGTTTCTCCGAGCCCCTACGCCGAGATTATCCGCTTCCTGCCGGACGGGATTCTTCGCACCTTTCAAGTCACCGTCGCCTCGATTCTCCTCGCTCTGGTAATCGGGCTAATCACCGGTTTAGGCCGAATATCGAAGATCACCCTGATCAACCGCATCGCGACGATCTATGTCGAGGTGATTCGAGGAATCCCGTTGCTCGTTCAGCTCTTCTACATCTACTACGCCCTGGGCAAGTTCGTCCAAGTCCCGCGAATCAGCGCGGCAATTATCGCGATGTCCGTCTGTTACGGCGCGTACATGGGGGAGATCTTTCGAGCGGGTATTCAGTCGATTCCGAAGGGTCAAATGGAGGCGGCCCTCGCCCTCGGGATGAGCCGACGACAGGCGCTGAGGCTGATTATTTTGCCGCAGACCTTTCGCGTCATTCTTCCCCCGATCGGCAACGAGTTTATCGCCCTTCTCAAGGACTCTTCGTTGGTTTCGATTCTGGCGGTGAGCGATCTGCTTCGGCGGGGCCGGGAGTACGCATCGGTCTCCTTTAGATACTTCGAAACCTACACCGTGGTGGCCCTTTGCTACCTTATTCTGACGCTCTTCTTCTCGAAGTTAGTGGCCGTCATGGAAGAGAGGCTGGAACGACGTGACACGACAAGCAACTAACACCGAGTACCGCGTTCGTATCGAGAACGTCTCCAAGAACTTCGGTAGTGTGGAGGCGGTCCGCAACGCCTCCTTCAACGTCGCTAAGGGAGAGGTGGTTCTCGTGATCGGGCCCTCGGGCAGCGGAAAGAGCACCCTCCTTCGCTGCGTAAACCGTCTCGAGCGCGCTACCGAGGGCGATATCTGGATCGATGAGGAGCGAGTAACCGACCCCCACGCAAACATCCGCGGCATCCGGGAAGAGGTCGGAATGGTCTTTCAGCAGTTCAACCTCTTTCCCCATCTCTCCGTCCTGGACAACATCGCCATCGGTCCGCGAAAGATCCGAAAGCTCTCGAAGGAAGCGGCGTACGAACGCGGGCGAAAGCTCCTCGTCCGGGTTGGTCTGCAGGATAAGGAGAAGAACCACCCGGATCAGCTCTCCGGCGGCCAACAGCAAAGGGTCGCCATTGCCCGAGCCCTCGCCATGCAGCCGAAAGTAATGCTCTTCGATGAGCCAACCTCCGCTCTCGACCCGGAGATGATCAAGGAAGTTCTCGACGTCATGCTCGATCTCGCCAAGGAAGGAATGACGATGCTCGTCGTCTCCCATGAGATGGGTTTCGCCCAGGCCGCGGCGGACAAGGTGATTTTCATGGACAACGGAGAGGTGATCGAGAGCGGAGCTCCCTCGGATCTCTTCAACAATCCGCGAGAGGAACGGACCAGACGATTTCTGGATCACATCCTCTAAGGGGCGGCGTAGACGAGATGGCGGGCGCGGGGGTATCCTTGGCGCCCGTTTTTGCGTTTTTTCTAACCATGTGTTTCAAAAAGTCCGAGAATTCTACTACGGACGTAGTAGATTCTTTGAAAGCCCGCATTGTAATGTGTGTGCTTTCTGTTAGAGTAAAACCGTAGGTCGCGATGAAGGGGTTTAAAGTGGCTGGTTCTCAGCGGATCACCGACGAGGCAACGTTGCGGGCGTTTCCCAAAGTGGAACTACACCGGCACCTCGAAGGTACCTTCGAGCTAAACACACTGCATAAGATGGCAATGAGGAACGGCCTCGATCTCCCGGAGGATATGGGGGAGTTCAAAAAGGCGGTTCAGTTTCCCAAGGATTCCGAGCCGGACTTCCTCAAGTTCCTTTCGAAGTTTCGCGTCGACTGGTATCGAACCCTCGACGATGTCTACGATATTACCCACGCCTCCGTTCTCGACATGGTTAACGACGGAATCTTCTACATCGAGCTCCGTTTCTCTCCGGAACACTTCGCCCTTCAGAACGACTTCGATCGCAGAATTATCACCAAGCTCGTCATACGAGCGGCCAACGAAGCCGCTGCGGAGGCGGGAATCTACCTTCGCTTTCTCATCACGTTCAACAGAATGAAGCAGACCCCGAAGGAGATGATCGACCTCTACGAGGAGGTAAAGAGCCTCAAGCAGGATGAGATCGTCGGGGTCGACCTGGCGGGGGATGAGACCAACTATCCTCCGGAGGACTTCGTGGAGTTCTTCGAGCACGTCAGGAAGGACGGCATCTACAAGGCGACGATCCACGCCGGCGAGGTTACCCCCTCGCAGCAGATCTGGACCTCTATTCGTGATCTCCACGCCCGGCGGATCGGCCACGGAACCAGCTCCATAGACGATCCCAAGCTGCAGCAGGTTCTCAAGGATGAAGGGATCGTCCTGGAACAGTGCATCACTTCGAACTATCAGACCGGTTCCTGGGCGGACGAGAAGAACCATCCCCTGGGGCGGCTCTTTCGAAACGGAGTCCCCGTAACGATCAATTCCGACGATCCGACTATTCAGGACACGGACCTCTCGGAGGACTACGTCAAGGCGGTGAACTACTTTGACCTCACCGTAGACGATCTCGAGAGGCTCAACATGATCGCCATCGACGGCGCTTTTGTTACGGAGACGGAGAAGATTGATCTCAAGAACCGCTATCGTCGCCGCCTAAAGGAAGTCTCTGAGATTCCGGCCTCCTGAGGCCCTCGGGAGCGCTCTTCCTCCTACGCCCACTCAACCTCCAGGATGCCTCGAGAAGCGTCTCTGAGCGCTTTCTCGAGGCGCTCGCGCCGTTCTGCTCCTACTCGCAGCCGTATAGTGACCGTCTCCGCGTACGCCTCGTCCAGAGTTCTTGCGCCGTTCTCCTCCAGGGCGCTCTTTGCCCCATCCAATAGCTGATAGGGCACCAGCAGAGTTCCCTCCGCCTCGTTGACCAGCTCCCGGGTCGGCAGCTTCTCCAGGGCGAGCTTAGCCCCTTCGCCGTAGGCGTGAACGAGACCGCCCGTCCCGAGCTTAGTCCCACCGAAGTAGCGAACTATCGTTATCAGCACGTTCGTCACGTCGCTTCCGCGAAGAACCTCCAGGGCGGGACGTCCGGCGCTCTTTCTCGGTTCCCCGTCGTCGCTCATGCCGAACTGCCGGTTCTTCTCATCTCCGTAAGAGAAGGCGTAGACCACGTGGGCAGCCTTCGGATGCTCTCGCCGTTTCTCTCCGATTATCTTCCGGGCGTGCTGATCATCGGCTATCCGCCGTGCCTCACAGATAAACCTGGAGCGCTTTATGATGAGCTCCTCTCTGGATTGTCCGGTCGGCTCGAAGAGAGGCATGCCACCCATTGTACAGCGTCCCTCCGATTTGGTCCCCTAGAACCGTCGCCTCCGCCGTTTGTCGCTCCGGGAATCCGCCCCCGAGGAGACGGAGCACGAAGGGATCGAGAATGTTTCACGTGAAACAAAGAGGGCGTCCTCTCGGAAGCGCCTCCCTTCTCCGGCGCTTGCGGAGACCCCGCCGGGAGGAAAATGTTTCACGTGAAACAAAAAGGGCGCCCCCCTCGGAAGCGCCCTCCTAAAGCTCTTCTCGCCGCTCCCGGCGCCGACGATTACTTCGGCTCCTCCGCGTTCTCTTCCTCTCCGTCATCCTTCGCGGCCCGGGTGACACTCACCACGTAGTCGGGCTTGTCGATATTGAAGACCCGAACCCCCCGGGCGGAGCGTCCCTGCACCGAAATGTCCCCCGCCCTGAGCCGAACTGTGCTTCCCTGGGAGGTAATCGCCACCAGTTCGTCATCCTCGTTAACCGCCAGGAGACCGACAACCTCTCCGGTGCGATCCGCGTTATCCTCGCTGAAGCCGTAGGCGATCTGGCCGGTGGTACCCCTGCCGTGGGGAGTGAACTGCTCGAACTCGGTGCGTTTGCCGAAGCCGAACTCCGTCAGGAGGAACATGTGCGCCGCGTCCCGGGAGGAGACCGCCCCGGCAAGCTCGTCACCTTTCCGGAGTCGTACACCCGCTACACCCTGAGAGGCGCGCCCCATGGGACGGACTTCCTCCTCGTTAATGAGAAGGCCCCGCCCCTGGCGGGTCACGAGAAAGACCGAATCGCTCCCGGTGGTGAGAAAAGCCGTCACCAGAGTGTCTCCCTCCTTCAGGTTGATCGCGGTAATGCCCCGCTTTCGGGCGTTCGCGAAGTCGGCGACCTTGCTCTTCTTAACCGTGCCTCCTCGGGTGGCGAAAAAGAGAAAGAGCTCCTCCTCGAAGCTCCTGAGAGCAGCCACCGAGGCGATCTCCTCGTTCGCCGAAATCTCGAGGATCGACTTGATATGGGTTCCCTTGGCGGTTCGCGCCGCCTCGGGGATTTCGTGCACCTTAATCCAGTACGCCTTCCCCTCGTTGGTCAGAAAGAGAATGTGGTCGTGGGTGCTGCCGATAAAGATGTGCTGAATGAAGTCGTCGTCCCGAAGATTGCCGGTGGAACGAGAGCCTTTTCCGCCCCGCCCCTGAATACGATAGGCGCTGTAGGGGGTGCGCTTTACGAATCCCCGGTGAGTAATGACGACCACCATGTCTTCCTTCTGAATCAGGTCCTCGATATCGATTTGCTCGACCTCGTCAGGGACAACCTCCGTTCTCCTCTCGTCGCCGTACTTCTGGGCGATCTCTTCGGTCTCTTCCTTAACGACGTTGAGGATCTTCTCCTCGCTCGCCAACAGCGCCTTGAGCTCCTCGATAAGGGCGAGGACCTGCTCGAGCTCATCGATAATCTTCTGCGTCTCCAGGCTCGTCAGCCGCTGGAGGCGCATATCGAGTATCGCCTGCGCCTGCACCTCGTCCAGGGCAAAGCGGGTCATCAGCCGTCCTCGGGCGGTTTCGACGTCCTTGGACTCCTTGATGATCTGAATCACCTCGTCGATATTGTCCAGGGCGATCTTGAGTCCCCGCAGAATGTGCGCCCGCTCCTCGGCCTTTCGCAGATCGTACTTCGCCCGACGGATTACGACGTCCCGACGGTGCTGAATGAAGTACTGGATCATATCCTTGATGTTGAGGAGCTTCGGTCTTCCGTCCGCCAGGGCGAGGGCGTTAACGTTGAAATTGACCTGGAGCTGGGTGTGAGTGAACAGCTGGTTGAGAATGATCTTCGGGCTCACTCCCTTCTTGAGCTCGATAATCACTCGTAGGCCGTTTCGGTCCGACTCGTCCCGGAGATCGCTGATTCCCTCGATTCGCTTGTCCCGAACAAGGTCCGCGATTCGGGTGATCATGGTCGCCTTGTTCACCTGGTAAGGGATCTCGTGAATGACGATAATGTCCCGCCCGCTCTTGTTGGACTCGATAGAGAAGCGGGATCGAATGGTAATCTTGCCCCGGCCCGTCTTGTACGCCTCTCGTATCCCCCGGGTACCGTAGATGATCCCGCCGGTAGGAAAGTCCGGGGCGGTGATGTGATGCTTGAGGAGCTCGTCGATAGTGATATTCGGGTTCTCAATCACCGCCGAAATCGCATCGGCGATCTCCCGAATGTTGTGCGGCGGGATATTTGTCGCCATGCCGACCGCGATTCCGCTCGCGCCGTTTGCGAGAAGATAGGGAAAAGCGCCGGGGAGCACCGTCGGTTCCTGAAGGGTGTCGTCGTAGTTGGGTCCGAAGTCGACGGTTTCCTTCTTTATGTCCCGAAGCATCTCCTCCGCGAGGCTCTGCATCTTCGCCTCGGTGTACCGCATAGCCGCCGGCGGGTCGCCGTCGACGGAGCCGAAGTTACCTTGCCCGTTGACCACGGGATAGCGCATGGAAAAAGGCTGTGCGAGACGGACCAAGGCGTCGTAGATCGACTGGTCGCCGTGCGGGTGCGTCTTACCGAGAACGTCTCCGACGATCCGTCCGCACTTCTTGAAAGGGGTATTCGGCCGCAACCCCATCTCGCTCATACCCCAGAGAATCCGCCGGTGCACCGGCTTGAGTCCGTCTCGCACGTCCGGAAGGGCCCGGCTCACGATGACCGACATAGCGTAGTTGAGATAGGACTCCTTGAGCTCATCCTCTATTGCGATGGGTATTACCCGTCCACGTTCATCTGCCACGTTCTGCTCCAATTAGTTAGGGTTACTTTCTTTTTTCCGAGACTCTCAGACGCTAACCCGGCGATTCCGCCTATACGTCCAGGTTGGAAACGGAGAGAGCGTTCTCCTCTATAAACTCCCGCCTCGGGGCGACGTGCTCGCCCATGAGGGTGGTAAACATCTCTTCCGCCTCCACGGCGTCTTCCATGCGGATTTGCATAATGTTTCGGGTCTCCGGGTTCATGGTGGTCTCCCAGAGCTGATCCGGGTTCATTTCCCCGAGCCCCTTGTATCGCTGCACGCTTATCTTGTCGATCGGAATCTCCTTGTTGGCGCGCATCTCCTTGAGCACCAGGTCCCGCTCGGCGTCGGTATAGGCGTAATGAACCTCTTTGCCGTACCAGATCTTGTAGAGCGGGGGCATGGCGATAAAGACGTGCCCGCGCTCTATGAGCTCCGTCATGTACCGGTAGAAGAAGGTGAGCAGAAGGGTGCGAATGTGGGAGCCGTCCACATCGGCGTCCGCCATAATGATCACCTTGTGGTATCGAAGCTTCTCTATGGCAAACTCGGTTCCCGCACCGGCGCCAAGAGAAGAGATGATCGGCTGCAGCTTGTCATTGGCCAGGACCTTGTCGATCCGGGTCTTCTCGACGTTGAGCATTTTGCCCCAGAGCGCGAGAATCGCCTGAAACTGCCGGTCCCGCCCCTGCTTGGCGCTGCCGCCGGCGGAGTCGCCCTCGACTATGTAGATCTCCGACTTCGCCGGATCCTTCTCGCTACAGTCCGCGAGCTTCCCGGGTAGCCCGGTGGACTCCAGAAAGCTCTTTCGCCGCGTTAGCTCTCTTGCCCGTCTCGCCGCGCTTCGCGCTTTCGCCGCGAGGACGCACTTCTCCAAAATCGAGTCGATCACCTTCGGATTCTCATCGAAGTAGTGCACCAAACTCTCGTTCACCTGGCTCTCGACAATACCCTTAACCTCCGAGTTACCGAGGCGCGCCTTGGTCTGCCCCTCGAACTGCGGATCCATCACCTTTACCGAGATCACCGCGGTGAGGCCCTCCCGAACGTCGTCGCCGCTCAAGCTCTCATCCATCTTCTTGGCGTGCTTGCTCCTGCGAAGATAGTCGTTCAACGTCCTCGTGAGGGCCGCCCGAAAACCGGTGAGGTGGGTTCCTCCCTCCCTCGTGTTGATGTTGTTGACAAAGGAAAAGAGCGTTTCGTTGTAGCTGTCGTTGTAGATGAGCGCCATTTCCATTTCCACCTCTTCCCTGGTCGCCTCGAAGTAGATCGGATCCTTGTGAATCTCCGTCTTGTTCTTGTTGAGAAACTGGACGAACTCCCGCAAGCCTCCTTCGAATTTGAAGTCGTGGGACTTGGGCGTGGGCAGGCGATTGTCGGAAATGGCGATACGAATACCTTTATTGAGAAAGGCGAGCTCCCGAAGCCGGTTGGAGAGGGTATCGAAGCTGAAATCCTGCACTTCGAAGATTTCGCGATCCGGTCTGAAGGTCACCACGGTTCCGGTCCGGTCGGTCTCCCCGATTACGGCGACATCCTTTCGGGGAACCCCGCGATCGTACGCCTGGTAGTAGATCTTGCCCTCCCGGTGGACGTGTACTTCGCACCACTCGGAGAGGGCGTTTACGACCGAGACTCCCACGCCGTGCAGTCCACCGGAGACTTTGTAGCTCTCCTTGTCGAACTTGCCCCCCGCATGGAGCCTCGTCATGACGATCTCCAGGGCGCTCACGTTTTCTACGCCGTGTATATCCACGGGAATACCCCGGCCGTCGTCGATCACCTTGATCACGTTCTCGGGCTCGATGTACACCTGGATGTAGTCGCAATAGCCGGCGAGCGCTTCGTCGATGCTGTTATCAACGACCTCGTAGACAAGATGGTGAAGCCCGTCGCTCCCGGTGGAACCGATGTACATTCCGGGTCGTTTACGCACGGCTTCGAGTCCTTTAAGGACCTGAATATGTTCTGCAGAATACTGATTGGGCATGCAAGGGACCTCAATTCATGGAAGTCTGCATATTATAAGGAAATAGCGCCTTCGAGTAAAGCTGCCACCCCTTTTCGCCGCGCTCTAAAAGGTCAAATACAATTCTGTGGATAAATTGTGGAAAGCCTGTGGACAACCTTCATCTCATCGGTGAATTGGTGGTGCAGAACTGCGCCGTCTCCGGGCTTAGCAAAAAACCCGCATGTTTATCCGGGAAATTCCGCCGTCACAGGTAGAATTCTCGACCATTCATGCTACAATGGTTCTTTGTGCCTCAGCCCGGTTCGGATGGAGTATATCCTCGGGAGAGGAGAACAAAATGTGGATAACTTGTGGATAAAATGAGGTCGATCTATGGATAATTGGGACTACGGAGTATTCTGGGAAGAGACTATAAAGCAGATCCGTCAAGAAGTCTCGGAGCAGGAGTACAGCATGTGGTTCAACCAGATTCAGTACTCCCGCTCGGAGGAACGGCAGATCACCGTAACCGTTCCTTCTTCATTTTACCGCGATCAGGTGAAGCAGCGATACCTCGGAATGATCGAAGACAAGCTTCTGGAACTCTCCGGAACGCCCATCACCCTGAACTTCGAGGTCTCCAGGAACGGCGCATCCCCCCAACAGATACATCAGATCTCAGGAAATGGTCAGAGCGTCGCCGGCGAGGCCGCCGCCGGGAGCTCCCGCGGCTCCTCCCCAGGCGGAACCGCTTCCGGTCGCGTAGCCACCGCCACGGCCCCCAGGCACGCCCCAGCAAAGCCGGAAAAGAGCGACCACGCGCCGGGGTTGAGCAAGGAGTACACCTTCGAGAACTTCGTCGTCGGTGACAACAACCGTTTTGCCGCCAACGCGGCGATGGCCATCGCCAAGAACCCGGGAACTACCTACAACCCGTGCCTCATTTACGGTGGAGTCGGACTCGGCAAGACGCATCTCCTCCAGTCCATCGGCAACCGCGCGTATCTCGAGTTCGACGACATGAAAATCGTCTACGTCACCGCCGAAGACTTTACCAACGAGTTCATTCGCTCCATCCAGGAGAACAAAACCCACCTGTTCAAGAACAAGTACCGAAGGGCGGACGTGCTGCTCATCGACGACATTCACTTCCTCCAAAAGAAGCACGAGACCCAGGAGGAGCTCTTTCACACCTTTAACGCCCTCTTCGACGCTAAGAAGCAGATGGTCTTTACCTCCGACCGTCCGGTAACTGAAATCAAGGACATAACCGAGCGGTTGCAGAACAGGTTTACCCGAGGCCTCACGGTGGACCTGCAGCCTCCAAAGATAGAAACCGCAATAGCGATTCTCAAGAAGAAGGTGGAACACGCCAAGGTGCACATCCCCGACGAGGTGATTAACCTCATCTGCAGCAAGGTCACCACCAACGTCCGGGATCTCGAGGCGGCACTGACGCGAATTATCGCCTACGCCGACCTGGTCAATAAGGACATTACCGTCGATGTGGCCCAGCGGCAGCTGAAGGACTTCTTTGCCTCCCCGGTACAGAACAACATAACCGTCGACGTTATCCAGCGCTCCGTGGCGGACTACTTCAACCTATCCAGCGGTGAGCTCAAAGGGAAGAAGCGCACCCGGGCCGTCGCCTTTCCGCGGCAGCTTGCGATGTACATAACCAGGGAGATTACCGAGGCCTCCATGACCGATATCGGCCTGGAGTTCGGCGGGAGAGACCATACCACGGTTATGCACGCCTGCCAGCGGATCGAGAGCCGAATGCGCAGCGATCCGACTCTGGAAAACGTCATTCAGACGTTAATACGAAGAATTAAGGACGCCGGAAGCAAGGCGTAAATGGGCTCGCGGCATCCGGGAGAGGAAAGGGCTCTCCGAGACGGCTCTGTCGGCGCCCCGGAGGCTCGGATACCGTGTTAGTCCACGGTGTACAAGCTGTCCGTAGCTTCGGGAAGAATGAGCTTCTTCTATACGCGGCAGTGGATATGTGGTTAAATGCGGGATAACCGATACAGGTTGTTCTAGAAGATAACCTGTGCCGAGGAAAAGGATTAAGGCGCTTTTCCACATATCCCGGAAGCCTACTACTACGGCTTCTATTTTATATGTATATAAGAGATAAGGAGAAGAGACCGTGAAGTTCATCATAGAGCGCGATGTAATCATCAAGGAGATCCAGGTCGCCCAGGAGATCATCTCTTCCCGTACTAACATGTCGATCCTCTCGAACGTTCTTCTCGACGCTCGGGAAAACGAACTCCTCGTCAGGGCGACGGATCTCAAGGTATCCTTCGAGACCACCGTTCCCGTGGATGTTCAGGAAGCCGGCACTACCACGGTCTTCTGCGACAAGTTTCTCGGCATCTTGCGCTCTCTGCCTTCCGGAGAGATCGAGTTCGAGCAGAACGGCAACGATAACTTCGTAATTCGGCCGATGTTTAAGAAGATCGATTTTCGTCTCAAGAGCATCTCCGCCGAGAAGTATCCGGAGATTCAGGTAGCCGCGGACGATTCCTACTTCGATTTTCCCCAGGGAGACCTTATCGAAATGATCTCCCAGACGGTCTTTGCCGTATCCGACGACGAGACCAGGTACTTTATGAACGGTGTCTATCTCGAGCATTTGGAAAAGAGCCTCGTTATGGTTGCCACCGACGGACGGCGTCTGAGCTACATCAGCAAAGAGCTCGAAAACGCCCCGCCGAGCTTTAGCGGAGTCATTATTCCGCCGAAGGTGCTTACCCTGGTCCGTAAGCTCGCCAGCGGCGAGGGGCCCTTCTCCATCGCCGTCACCGATAAGCACGTCTTTTTCCGCTTTGACAATAAGCGCCTCTCCTCGGCTCTCATCGAGGGACAGTTTCCCAACTATCAGCGGGTTATACCGGAGACACAGGAGCACGAGGTCGTCATTAACAAGGGGGAGCTCGAGGAGGCGCTCAAGCGGGTTTCTCTCCTGGTGGAGAAGTCGCGGCGAATTTACATCAATCTCTCCGAGGACCATTTGGAGCTCAAGAGCGAGGAGACCGAAATCGGTATCGCGAGTGAGGAGATCGGTTGCAGCTACCAGGGATCGGAAGCGACAATCGCCCTTAACTACCTCTATCTGGTCGAGCCGCTGCGGGTCATCGACTCCGAAGAGATCTCCTTTAACTTTACCGAGCCGAACAAGGCGATTACGATTTACAGCATTCCGAAGGAGAACTACTTCCACATCGTGATGCCGATGCAGCTCGACTAGCGGCTAGTGGGTTTCTCCGAGATTCGGGTCTACCAGTTCCGTAATCTTGTCGATCAGCGGGTAAATACCGATGCGAAGGAGCTGTTTCTGGTCGGGGAGAACGGAATGGGAAAGACGAACTTCCTCGAGGCGATCTACTACCTCTGTTACGCCTCCAGTTTTCGAACCCGCCGAGACGACCAGATTCTCCGTCACGGAAAAGAGGAAATGGCGGTTCACGGCACCCTGCTTCGGGAGGGTGAGCGGCGGGAGCTCTCCTGCAAGAGCATTAATCGAAAGAAGGAAATCGAGCTCGACGGTCAGAGGATCGGCGACCGAAAGGAGCTCATCTCCGTGATGCCCTGCGTCGTCTTCTGTCACGACGACATCGAGTTCGTCAAAGGCGCCCCGGAGATGCAGCGCTACTTTCTCGATCAGACCTTGAGCATGTATAACCCGCTCTTTATCGATGATATGCGCCGCTATCGGCGGATCCTCAAGAGCCGCAATCTCGCCCTCAAGGCGGGGCACACCGATGTCCTCGAGGTCTATGACGAGCAGCTCGCCGAGGCGGGAGTACACCTGCAGGAGAATCGTAAGGTGGCGGTGGAAGCGTTCAACCGCACCTTCAGCGCGCTCTTTCGAGAGGTTTCGGGCCTTCAGGAGCCGTTGCAGCTCTTCTACCGTCCCTCCTGGCGCGATGGTGGCCGAAGCGACGAGGCTGAGAACGGTCCGCGCTTTACCACACCGAGCCGGGAACGCGTGCTGGCAATCCTCAGAGAGCGTCGGGAGCAGGATATCTACTTTCGCACAACTACCAGCGGGCCCCATAGAGATAAGTTTCGATACGCTTTTGGGGGAAAGGATTTCAGCGAGGTTGGATCCACCGGACAGATGCGGCTGGTGTCGCTCATTTTGCGGGTCGCCCAAGCGAGGTTCTACCAGGAGCAGACCCGGCGCCTGCCGCTTCTTCTCTTTGACGACGTGCTTCTGGAGCTCGATCCGGAAAGACGGAGACGGTTCTTCGATGCCATGCCGGAGTACGAGCAGGCGTTTTTTACCTTCTTGCCGGACGAGCAGTACGAGCGATACCGTAGGGAAGGGACGATTCTCTACCGAGTGACGGATGGCAGGCTGACCCGGGAGGCCGTATGAAACGAGCGGGAAAGCTCCTGAGCGCCTTTTTCGAGCGCAACAACATTCAGGATACTCAAGGGTACGTCGATTTCTTCCAGAGCTGGCAGCAGGTTGTCGGGGTTGATCTCGCTGCGCACTCCGACGCCGTAGACATCAGAAACCACGCTCTGATAGTGGAAGTGGACCACCCCGGTTGGATGCAGAAGCTACACATGCAGCGGGAGCGAGTTCTCGAGACTCTACAGCAGCGCTACCCGAATCTGGAGATTCGTAATATTCACTTCACCCTTGTAGAGGAGGGGAGCCTCGGCTCCGCCGAGCAGCGCACCGGAGCGCGCCAGGCGGGAGCGCTCCCGGAAACGGAAGAGCGAGCGCCGGCCTTCCGGGAGCGAGCAACCTTTCAGCATCCGGATCCCGCCGAACCTTCCCGGGAGGAGCGCGAGCGGGAGCGTCGAGAAGAGCCTGCGCCGAGCAAGAACGAGAAGGAAGCGCTAAAGAAGATCGGCAGTGAGCGGCTTCGCGAGCGTCTCGAATCTCTCGGCCGTCACATCCACGAAAGAGAGGAAGATCAGGACGCGCAAGATTGACCCCCTGAGGGCATATCCGTATACTGTGCAACCACTTTTACACTGACCCGAGATCTGTGAGGAGAGCAGAATGAAACGTACATATCAGCCTAGCCGGCGAAAGAGAAACCGCAAGTTCGGCTTTCGGGAGCGGATGAAGTCCCGAGCCGGACGGCAGGTGCTGAAGCGACGAAGGGCGAAGGGACGCAAGAAGCTTACCGTCGCCAATGAGAAGAAGCCTTACTAAGGCTGAGATTCTTCGAAAACCCGATGAAATTCGACGGGTGTTTACTTCCGGGCGCCGTGTTCGCACGCAGGGCGCCCAGGTTCGTTTTCTCGAGAATAACCTAGGGCGAAATCGTATCCTCTTCGCCACCGCCCGTTCATTTGGAGGCGCCGTCCGGCGCAACAGGGCTCGTCGACTTGTGAGAGAAGCCTACCGTCAGCTGAAACCTACTATGCGGCAAGGATACGATCTCGCCTGCGTGGTCTACCCTGACGGAGATACTCTTGCTGAGCGGATGGCTCAGCTCAGGGAACTATTTCGAAGATCCGGTCTGATATCAGAAGCAGAAGGACCCGTAGCGCATGGATAAGAGAACCCTCCTTGCCGTCGTACTTTCCGTTATTGTGATAACGGTTGGTTTTATCATTCAGAACACCCTCTACCCGCCGCAGCCGGTGCCCGAGCCCCAGGAGCAGACCGAACGATCGGCTCCGGAAGAGTCGGATCCGACCGGTGAGACCGAGGCCGAGGAACGACCCTCCGAGGCCGGCGAAATCGCCCGGGTGGAGGAGCGGGAGATGGAGAACCTGCCTCCCGGAGTTGTCCGCCCCGTTCCGCTCGAGGATGCACCGCCTCGAGAGAGTTACGTCTACGAGAACGATACCGTTCGGGTAGAGTTCTCGGCTATCGGCGGTGCCGTTGAAAGCTTTAAGCTCTTAGAGCACCAGGACGGCGGTGAGCCGGTGGAAATGATCTTGCGGGGAAGCGAGGAGCAACTCGCCTTTACAACCTCCTTCGGCGGTGCCGAGGCCGCGCCGACGGATGCGGTTTTCTTGCGGCGGGATACGACGGAGCCGAACGTTGTGGAGTACTACCGAGATTTCTACGTCACCGGACAGGAGGAGGCGCCGTTTCGCCTCATTAAGCGGTACATCTTCCAGCCCGGGGAGTATCTCTTCGAGCTCGACATAACGCTGGAGAACTCCCGGAACGCTTTTCTTCCCCTCAATTTCGAAGGAAACGCGTACACCCTCACCGTGGGACCCCAAATCGGGCCTACCTACCAGACCCTGGACAATCGAAACGAGTATCGCCGCTTTCATTACCTCGAGGATGGTAGTCGGGAGGACGTAAACATCCGGGGAAACAGAAGCGAGCGCATAGAGGAGCGCGTCGGCTGGGCGGGTATCGCCGGCAAGTACTTCGCCGTTATCGGGGTCCCGGACTCTACACAGTACCGCATC
Organism: Spirochaetaceae bacterium; assembly: GCA_046540995.1. Lineage (GTDB taxonomy): Bacteria > Spirochaetota > Spirochaetia > DSM-27196 > Alkalispirochaetaceae > CAYZHV01. The sequence goes on from JBKHED010000032.1 coordinate 19,284, forward strand.
GTCTTCTCTCAGGAGGAGGCGGAGGGTCTGGAGGACACCGCATTCATCTCCTTTGTCCGGCCGGTTATTCGCTCGAGTAACGAGACCGATCGCTACCGGTTCTATGTCGGTCCGAAGACCGCTCGCATTCTCGAACGGTACAACGACGCCGAGGAGAACTCCTTCGGCGTAAGGAACCTCGATCTCGACACCGTGGTGGATCGACGGTTTCTCTTCGGATGGCTCGAGAATATTCTAAAGTTCATCCTGCAAATGATTATCCAGGTGGTGCCGAACTACGGAATCGCCATCATTATTCTCACCGTTATCGTTAAGGCGCTTCTCTTTCCCCTGACCCACAAGAGCTACGAGTCCACCAGCAGGATGCAGACCTTGCAGCCGAAGATTCAGGAGCTCCGGGAAAAGTACAAGGACAATCCGCAGAAAATGAACGCCGAAATGGCGCAGCTCTACAAGAAGGAAGGGGTGAACCCCGTTGGCGGCTGCCTGCCGATGCTGCTCCAGTTTCCCTTCTTTATCGCCATGTTCGGTCTTTTCAACAACCACTTCGATCTGCGGGGAGCAACCTTTATACCGGGCTGGATTACGGACCTTTCCGCTCCCGACTCGATCCTCCACTTCGACTTCACGATTCCCCTTATCGGCTGGAACGACATTCGCCTATTGCCGATACTTTTTCTTGGAAGCCAGATCCTGACGAGCATGCTGATGCAGAGCAATACCGCCCAGAGCTCCGGACAGATGAAGTTTATGCAGTACGGGCTCCCGGTGATGTTCTTTTTCATACTCTACAACATGCCTTCGGGCCTATTGGTTTACTGGATTTTCTCCAACCTGCTCACCCTCGGTCAGCAGATGTTCATTAACAAACGGAGAGCCAGAGCCGTTGAAGCGTGACATCCAAACAGGAGACATATATGGTACGAGAATTCGAAGGAAAGACCGAAAAGGAGGCGATCGATAAGGCGATAGCCGCCCTCGGTCTCGAACAGGATGAGTTCGACGTAGAAGTTCTGGACACCGAGAAGAGCGGTTTTCTCAATCTCCAGAAGAAGGTACGCATTCGGGTGCATCTGCCCGACGCCACCTCCGGCGGCGATGAGCCGGAAACGGATTTCGAGCACGCGGTCGTTGATTTCGTGAGCAATCTGACTGAGAAGATGGGATTTCCCGCGGCGGTCAAGATCGCGTACCGAGAGCCGGAAAAGCTGGTTCTCCGGCTGGAGTCGCAGCACTCGGGCATACTTATCGGCAAGAAGGGGCAGAACCTCGACGCCTTGCAGCTTCTGGCGAACGTCGTTGCCGGCCGCCTGGACGGAAATGAGGTCAAAGTTGTCCTGGACTCGGAAAACTATCGAGCCCGGCGGGAGGAGTCTCTAATACGCATGGCTCAGCAGGTTGGGGATCAAGTAAAGCGAACGCGAAGAAGTCGGCTCTTAGAGCCGATGAACCCTTTCGAAAGACGGCTCATTCACACTACACTTAACGATGTCTCCGACATCGAGACGCATAGCGAAGGAGAAGGGCTCTACAAGCAAGTACGTATTTCCTACCGGGGAGGACGTACTTAGGAAGAGCTCGAGGGAGCGGGTTGTGGACAAATTGTGGGTAATTTCCGGGATTATTCCCCTAATCCAGGGCTTACATCTCTGAAATCGCCACAATTGCCGGTTCAACCTGTTTCTGGTCTCCTTCAATCGGTTTTCTGTCTCCCGGGACGGTGGAACGGCCGAATTCCACCGTGCCACTTGACGGAAAGGTATGTGGATAACTTGTGTACAAAGAGGGGGATGGCATGAAATTTGATGACAGTTGTCGCTACCAGAAATCTCACGAATGGGCGCGTCCTGAGGGTGATCTCTACGTGGTTGGGATTTCAGACTACGCTCAAGATGAGCTCGGTGACGTCGTCTTTGTGGAGTTGCCCGACGTTGGAAGCTCCTTCAAGCAGGGCGGAAGCTTTGGCGTGGTGGAGAGCGTAAAGGCGGCAAGCGACCTCTACGCTCCGATTTCCGGCGAAGTGGCGGAGGTAAATGAGCGGCTCAAGGATGAGCCGGAGATCGTCAACCAGGACCCCTTCGGCGAAGGGTGGATGATCAAGATCAAGGGCGGCTCTTCCTCCGAGTTCGACGGCCTTATGGCCAGTGACGAGTACAAGAAATTCACGGAGGAGCTCGAGTAACGGATGCGTCCCGGCGCGAGGCTCGTTTCTGAGGCGCCGGGATTGTTCCTTCGCGGCAGGAGAGCGTTTCGAAGAACCCGGGATTCCGGGTTCTTTTTTTTGCTCTTATCTGAAGCACAACGGCCGCTGCTGCGGACTCTTCTCTTTGGAGAAGAGAGAAACATGCAGCTCGAGATCAAAGAGAAAAGCGGGAGCAGCTTTAGTGCGGGGGCCCTGGAGCTCTACACCGCGCTGCTCACCGCCGGCGAGACGGAGATATCCCGAAACTTAATCGAAGCGACGATGACCGCCGCAGCCTCCGTAGCGCGCCTGGAGCGGTGCGGAAGCTGCGGCGTGGGAACAGGCCGGTCCGAGGAGCGGCGGCTCTGCGAGGAGCTACTGAAGAAGAGTCTCTTCTGGATTTGCCAGGTGCCCGACGTCGTGGCTCAGGAGCACGGCGGCGAGGTGTTCCGGGAAGCGCTGCGACTCTTGCTCTGGGTCCGGCAACTCCGCTGACAGCGCAACACTCTCGCCCCAGTAGCCGACGGATCGAAAGCCGCTCACTTTTTTCATTCCACGGGTGACACTCCTTCCATCTCCGTGCTATCTTGTAGACAAGGATATATCATCCTATCGTAATAGAATGATAAGGAGAAACCGGTGGAGACGACCGCGACAAAATTAGAGTACAAGATAAAGGACATTTCCCTTGCGGAGTGGGGCCGCAAGGAAATCGAGATGGCTGAGCAGGAGATGCCGGGCCTCATCGCTACCCGCGAAAAGTACGGCCCCGAGAAGCCCCTCGAGGGCGCCCGTATTACCGGCAGCCTGCATATGACTATTCAGACCGCCGTACTGATCGAGACCCTCGTTGAGCTAGGAGCCGATGTGCGCTGGGCGAGCTGCAACATCTTTTCGACCCAGGATCACGCCGCCGCGGCGGTAGTCCTCGGTCCTCCCGAGAAGGGTGGCACCCCGGAGGATCCGAAGGGCGTGCCGGTCTTTGCCTGGAAGGGCGAGAACCTCCAGGAGTACTGGAACATGACCCTCAACGCCCTGAGCTTTCCCGGCGGCAAGGGGCCGCAGCTCATTGTCGACGATGGCGGAGACGCGAGCCTTCTCATTCACAAGGGGTACGAGTACGAGGAGGGCGCTACGTGGGTCGACGAGGCCGGCGGAAGTGAGGAGGAGCAGGTCGTAAAGGCGCTTCTCAAGCGCCTCCGCGCGGAGGACCCGAACCGCTGGCACACAGTTGCCGCACAGTGGAAGGGCGTGAGCGAGGAGACCACCACCGGTGTCCACCGCCTCTATCGGATGGCCAAGGAGAAGACTCTTCTAGTACCGGCGATTAACGTCAATGATTCGGTAACCAAGAGTAAGTTCGACAATCTCTACGGCTGCCGAGAGAGTCTCATCGACGGCATCAAGCGCGCCACGGATGTCATGATCGCCGGTAAGGTCGCCGTGGTCTGCGGCTACGGTGACGTCGGCAAGGGGAGCGCCCAGTCCCTTCGCGGCCAGGGCGCCCGGGTGATCGTGACCGAGATCGACCCGATTATAGCCTTACAGGCCGCCATGGAAGGGTATGAGGTCAAGACCGTCGAGGAGACCCTCGGCTGGGCGGACATTTACGTTACCGCCACCGGAAATCGGGACGTCATTACCTATGACCACATGCGCCGAATGAAGGACCAGGCGATCGTCTGCAACATCGGCCACTTCGACAACGAGATCCAAGTAGAGAAGCTCAACCAGGCAAGCGGCGTCGAGCGGACAAATATCAAGCCTCAGGTGGACAAGTACACCTTCGAGAACGGCAATTCCATCTTCCTTCTCGCTGAGGGACGGCTGGTAAACCTCGGTTGCGCCACGGGCCATCCGAGCTTTGTCATGTCCAACAGCTTTACCAACCAGGTACTCGCGCAGATGGACCTCTGGGAAAAACGGAATGAGTACGAGATCGGGGTCTACACCTTGCCGAAATATCTCGACGAAGAGGTCGCCCGGCTCCACCTCGAGAAGATCGGCGTCAAGCTCACAACGCTTCGACCGGAGCAGGCGGAGTACATCGGCGTTACCGTCGACGGGCCCTTCAAGCCTGATACGTATCGTTATTAAGGGAGATACCGATGGCAGTTGATCCTAACAAGACCTACCTCTTTACCTCGGAGTCCGTGAGCGAAGGGCACCCGGACAAAGTGTGCGATCAGGTCTCCGACGCGGTTCTCGACGCCTGCCTCAAGGGCGATCCCGAAAGCCGGGTCGCCTGCGAGACCTATACCACCACCGGCATGATTATGGTGGGCGGGGAGATAACCACCAACGTCTACGTGGATGTGCAGGAGATCGCCCGGGGGGTTGCAAAGAAGATAGGCTACGACGACCCCGCTTACGGCCTCGATTTCGAGTCCATGGCGGTACTCTCCCTGATTCACTCCCAGAGTCCCGACATATCTCAGGGTGTTTCCGGAACAGGCCTCTACGAGGGAGAGCAGGGCGCCGGCGACCAGGGAATGATGTTCGGGTTCGCCTGTAACGAGACCCCCGAGCTCATGCCGGCTCCGATCACCTACGCCCATAAGCTCCTGCGCTACGCGGCGAAGCTTAGAAAAGAGGGAGACCTCACCTGGCTACGGCCCGACTCCAAGAGCCAGGTTACCGTGCGCTACGAGGGCAACCGGCCGGTGAGCGTCGACACCGTGGTTATTAGCCATCAGCACGATCCCGATGTTACCTATAACGAGATCAAGGAGCAGGTGATCGAACAGATCATTAAGCCTGTCCTCGAGCCGACGGGGCTGCTGAGCAGGGACACGAAGTACTTCGTCAATCCTACCGGTCGTTTCGTCATAGGCGGTCCCCACGGAGATGCGGGCCTGACCGGGCGAAAGATCATCGTCGACACCTACGGCGGCATGGGCCGACATGGAGGCGGTGCATTCAGCGGCAAGGACCCGAGCAAGGTTGACCGGAGCGCGGCGTACATGGCGCGCTACGTGGCCAAGAACGTCGTTGCCGCAGGTCTCGCGGACCGGTGCGAGGTGCAGCTCGCCTACGCCATCGGCGTTCCCTTCCCGGTGAGCGTCATGGTGGATACCTTCGGCACCGGCGCTGTGGAAGAATCGAGAATAGAAAAGGCGATCGAGGAGAACTTCGAGCTCACCCCGGCGGGAATCATTCGTTCTCTCGATCTCAAGAAGCCGATCTACCGCAACACCGCCGCCTACGGCCACTTTGGCCGAGAGGAGTTCAGCTGGGAGCGGCTGGACAAGCTGGATGCGCTGAAGGCGAGCGTTTGATCGACCCGTGAAAGCCGGAAGCGCGGGGGCGGCTCTCGCGCCCCGCCCCGGCTCCGATACCGAGATGAACAAGACGAACAGCGGTAACAGTGAAACGCCCCTCGTAGCGGAAATGCTCAGGGCAGGCAAGACCCGATTCAGCTTCGAGTTCTTTCCGCCGAAGAGCGAAAAGGGGTGGGAACGGCTCTTTCACTCTATCTCCGAGCTCCTACCGCTGAAACCCGCCTACGTGAGCGTCACCTACGGCGCAGGCGGCACTACCCGGGAGAACACCCACGAGCTCGTGACCCGGCTGCAGCGGGAGACCGGGCTAACCGTGGTGGCTCACCTCACCTGCGTCGGGGCCACCGAGGAGGAGATCCGGCGCGTCCTGGCCCGGTACCGGGCGGACGGTGTGAGAAACATACTCGCTCTCAGGGGGGATCCGCCCCGGGACCCGGAGGTGCGCGAGCAGCTCGAGGGGAAACTCGGCCCCGACGGCTCCGGGAGCCCGGACTTTCCCTACGCTTCCCAGCTCGTTTCCTTTATTCGAAGAGAATTTCCGGAAATGGGGATCGGCGTCGCCGGCTTCGTGGAGGGCCATCCCGCGACGCCGAACCGCCTCGAGGAGCTTCGCTATCTCAAGGAAAAGGTCGACGCCGGGGCGGACTACATCGTTACGCAGCTTTTCTTCGACAACCGGGACTATTACGACTTTGTCGATCGGGCGCGGCTCGCGGGAATCACCGTCCCCATAATCGCGGGGATTATGCCGGTGACCAGCCCGAAGGGCATGGAAAAGATGGCTGAGCTCGCCGCGGGCGCCCGATTTCCCGCCAAGCTGCAGCGCTCCCTACGCCGGGCGGAGACCCGGGAGCAGTTCGAGCGTGTAGGGATCCACTGGGCCACGGAGCAGGTGGCGGACCTGCTCAACCACGACGTGCCGGGAGTGCATCTCTATACGCTCAACAACTCCACCGCCACCATTCAGATCTGCCAGAATCTCGGTCTTTCGAGCTACGCGATTTAGTAGTGGTGGCCGAGGCCGATAAAGATCTCACGAACATCGCCGCTGGTCCAAGACGCCCCGTCCACAATTCGCTTGACGTCAAACCCGAGTGAGCCCCGGAGGTAGAGACTCCGGGCAAAGAGCGGAAAACCGATAATCTCGATTCCTGCGCCGTAGCGGAGATCATTCTCCTCATCGAAGCTCCCCTCGGTGTCGGTAACGTAGGCGACATCGAAGAAGGCGGCCCACTGCATTTCGAAAATGGGCTCGAGGGTCCACACTTTGAGGGCGACGTCGGTGTTGAGAAAGAGCCCGATATCTCCGACCATTTCGTCGTTGAGAACACCGCGAATATCCTCCGCGCCGTCGGTCTGATCGTCAGGAACCCCGTCGAGGTAATAGAAGCCGGTGGTCCGGGCGGAGAGGCCAAAGGGGTCGCGGGCGAGCCACCCTTTGGCACTGCCGGTGAGCTTGTTTCCCCACTCATTCCGGTAAAAGGAGTAGCTGTTGTCGTTGCCCAGAGAGAGTTCCATGCCGTTTCGGAAGTTGCCGAGCCAGTCGTGTCCCCCTGCTTCCAAGGCGTGGTCGAAACCCAGAAAGGTTCCCCTTCTTTCCTCGGATAGAGTTTCGTCAAAGGCGTAGTTTACCGACGCTGAGAGGTCCGGACGGTAACGAAAATACCCCATGGCTCCCGCGGGGATTGGCGTGCCGATATCAGCGGTCAGGTAGATCTCGTTTGTTAGGAAGTACTCGTCCCCTTCCTCTTCTGCCTTATCCCCGCTGTAGAGCTGGTAGCCCTGCTCCACACCGACTTCCCAGGGGTTGCGCCAGAGGTCAAAGGCGTAACCGATTCCGGTAGTGGTCGAAAAGTCGATATCGTCGTTTTCCAGGACGAACTCTTCCTCCAGTGTCCACTGCCACCGCCGATCGAGCATATTGAAGGGGAGCGAAAAGTCCGCCGCGATGGTCCACTCGTTTGTGTCCTCTGTCGTTCTCAGGTAGTCGAGATCGATCGAGAGCTCCTGGAGCGTTCCGAAAAAGTTGTAGTCCCGACCTCGGAGACTCAAGAGGAGACCGTCGTTGGAGTCGTACTTGAAGTAGGGGAGGACGATAATGTTCCAGGTGTCCTCGACTTCGACAATTACATGCACTCGCGCGGGCCCGTGGTCGACTGCTTCGAGATCGTACTTGACTATTGCCGACTGCAGCTGCCGCTGGTTCATGAGGTTCTGGTGCTGCCGCGAGAGGTGTTCATCCAGAGATTCCAGGGAATCGAAGAGAAGGCCCTCCTCGAGCTCAACGACCTCCATAAGGGCCCAATCGCGAGTGCGCCCTTCGATTCGATACTCCACCGAGCTGAGTACAAACGCCGGTTCCGGGGCCTCCTCGGTATCCTGACCGGAGAGAATCCAAGGGGGCACAACGAAAATGATGACCGCCACGACGAGGAGCGCTCTGCCGAATGTTGATTCCATTGAGTTAGTCCTTACGTTGGTCTTATTGGCGCCGCCGCGAAAGAGACCAAGCGCGACGGCCGCCGCTTGCAGTATACTATGACATAAGAGCGCACGGTAGCCAGAGTAAGCCTTACTCTGTTCCGCGCCGCTCACCGACTCGACCGCCTACCGAAAACGGTCAGATTGACCGGTAAACATGATTGAAATACTATGCTATTAGCGCTACGGTTGAGGATAAGGAGCTAATTATGAAAAGAACGAACAACAACTCAAACGGAACATTTTCCTGGAAGAGAATCATCGGCCTCCTTCTGCTGGCGGGGTTCCTTGTCCTGGCGGGATGTAGTGAGAGCGGGGCAGGTGATGACTCATCATCCGCGGCCCCCTCGAGTCCTTCCGAGACCGATGTCTCGACAGTGGAAAATACTGCGTCAACTGCCGGAACCAATGCCGCATCTGCCGCTTCTGATGATCCGGCTGCCGAAGGTATGGCGAACAGCATGGGCGAACTCTTCACTTCTTTCGTCGGGTTCATAGATGACTGGGACGGAGAAGCGTACGGTTGGGAAGAGCAGGGAGACACGTGGGTTCTCGACTCCGGCGATGGGACCTTCCGGTGGGAGGTTACACAGGGTTCTGATCGGTGGACTTTCAGAATGTACTTCGACTCCGCGCTGTTCTACGAAGGATACGTCCTGTTTGATGGCACGGCCGGGGAGTTTACGTACTATAGTGATGGAACTACAGTCATCGCCTCTGCTTCCTGGAGTACCGCTGCGGATGGAGCGATAACCTTTGTCTACGAAGCGGATCCGTATACCGTAACCGTAGTCACCAACTCCGATGGTTCTGCGGG
>JBKHED010000033.1:0-27159 GCA_046540995.1 Spirochaetaceae bacterium
CGAAAGCAATCGTGACCGCGTTCAGGGTCTGGTGCCCGCTAAGGCTGGAAAGACATGGAGTATGGCGGCCCGCAGTGCTGTGCTATGAGCAGATCGAGCTCTTCGACAACAGAGAACGGAGCCACTCGTATCTCGGCTGCGAGACTCCGGCATTCGATGGCTCTGATGCGGCATAAGCATGTGCAAAAAGAGAATGAGATAAGTCCAGTTGACCCCAGGGGGACCGGCGAGTAGCTTGAGGATAATGGCAGAGCCGGAAAGTGGTGACGCGACGGTTGGTTCGCGAGAGCGAATGGCTGTGGCACTCTCTGGAGCTGTTCTCCTGGCAATCCTTATCGCCACCAGCTCCTTCAATTTTCTTCTCTTTCACTCCTTGGCCGAGATGGCGAGCATAGTGATAGCCTGTGCGCTCTTCTTCGTCGCGTTTCACACCCGCCGCTACACTCAGTCTGACGAGTTCGCGGTAGTTGGAGTCGCCTATTTGTTGGTTGCCGTGATAGACACGCTCCACACCCTCGCCTACGAAGGGATGGGCGTCTTTCCGGGCCACGGACCCAATCTGCCCACCCAGCTCTGGGTGGCGGCTCGCACTTTCGAGGCGATCTCCTTGCTCGGCCTACCGCTGCTTTTCCAACGGCGGGTGCGCCTCGGGCTTTTCGTCTCCGGTTACATTCTCCTCGGAACCGCTGTCTTGGTTGCCATTTTCTCGGGCCTCTTTCCCGTGGCCTACGAAGAAGGGGTGGGCCTCACACCCTTTAAGAAAACCGCTGAGTTTGTGATCATTGGAATCCTCCTCGGGGCCCTATACTGGCTGCGTAGGCGACGGAAAGAGATGTCCCGGACGCTCTTCGTTCTGCTCTCCCTCTCGGTAGCGGTGACCATCGTTTCAGAGATCGCCTTCGTTCTCTACGTCGATGTCTACGGACTCAGCAACATCGTGGGGCACTACCTCAAGGTGGTCTCCTTCTACCTGATCTACGCTGCGATCGTACGGACCAGTCTCATTTCTCCCTTTGATCTGCTGTTCCGTAATCTCCGGAAGAGCGAGGAGAGTCTCCGAGCGGCGTTAAAGGAACAAGAAGTGATGGCCCACGAGGTCAACCATCGGGTGAAGAACAACCTCGCTCTCGTTTCATCACTCGTACGGCTCCAGTCATCGAGCTGCGAAGAGTGTGGCGGACTCGACAATCTCCGGTCCCGGATCGATGCGATTCAGCTCGTTCACGAAGAGCTCGCCAGGTCCGGCGACGTAATGGAATTGGATCTCGCCGCCTACATGAGACGATTGCTGAGAATGGTTTTCGACTCCCTTTCGGAGTCGCCGGTTTCGGTTAGCGTGGACGCGGTCGGAAAAGGCGATGAACGCTTCACAATGTCGAGCAAGAGCGCTGTCTCTCTCGGGCTGGTATTAAACGAGCTTGCCACCAATGCGCTCAAGCACTCCTTCGCCGGCGAAGCGGAAGAGTGGTTCGCCGTGACGCTGCAGGAAGAGGGAAGGGAGCAACATCTCCGCCTAACCATTGAACACTCCGGACCGCCGCTCCCGCAAGAGTTCACCTTTAGTGACTCCGACACACTCGGCGCCGAGCTCATAACGGAGATTGTAACGGAGCAGCTTGGTGGATCATTCGAAACGCACAGCAGAGAGCATCCGACCTTCGAGATACGGCTGCCGGCGAACGCAGTACAGTGAGCTATCCTTCAGACCACTCGGCCGCCAGGTCTGCGGTAGAGTATTGACAAAACGCCCCAGGCCAGATATCGATATATTTATATCGATATGGGTAGAATGACTCTCGGTGCAAGGTCGCTTTAGAACATCCTTGCCTCTCAGTATGTTCTTACCCAGTGGGAGAGAAAACCATGAAAGTAATATATGTGGCTGGGTTCCGGCAGCACGCCGGAAAAACCCTTACGAGCCTGGGAATAATTGCCGAGCTCAAGCGGTACCTCCCTCCTGAGCAGATCGGCTACATAAAGCCTGTGGGGCAGGAGCTCGTGGAGCTTCCCGACGGAAGAAAGATCGACAAAGACGCCACCATAATCGAGCACTTTGCCCTGCCCGAAATCGACATGGAGGCGGTTTCACCGGTACGTATCGGTAGTGGCGTCACTAAGTCCTTTCTTCAGGAAGAAGACCAGAGTAGGATCACGAGAGAGTTTGAGTCCGACATCACCGCGGCATTGGAGCGGCTCCGGCATAAGAAAGTAGTAATCGCCGAAGGGACGGGCCATCTCGGGGTAGGCGGCATCGTCGGCCTCCCGAACTCCCGGGTAAGCCGGCTCATAGACGCCGAGATCGTCTATCTCGCCGGCGGTGGGCTCGGAAGAACCCTCGATATGATCGAGGTTGACTTCACCTACCTGCGATGCACCGGCGCCCGGGTCCGGGGGGTCATCTTCAATAAACTGCTTCCGGATAAGATAGACCAAATGCGAACTCTCATCACCGAGGAGTACCTAACCCGCCGCTTCGGCTCGCCGGATCGGCCGGTCGGAATCTTCGGTTTCCTGCCCCGGGTCGACCGGTTGGACAAACCCTCCATGGAGCAGGTTTCCCGGTACTTTCCCGGAGCGGTCGTCGCCGGGAACGTCGACGGAGACGCATGGCATCTACCGAGCGCCGGCGTCTCGATCATCTCCCAATCCCACGAGAACCTCGTGCCCGCGGAAGCGATTCACCCCGGGGATATTGTCATTCTCTCCTGCTTCTCGCGGCGAAGATTGGCGATGATTCTCGACCACAACGCCAGTCTGCCGGCGGATCAGCGGATCGCGGGCATTGTCTTTACCTCCACCAAGGAGACCTCTCGACTCGATGATAGCATCGATACCGTCGCGAGTTACGGTGTTCCGGCGTTGTACGTCTCCGACGACACCCACTCCGCGGACGAGAAGGTGTACGCCTGCATAAAGAACACAAAACTCCAGCCCTACGACGAGAAGAAGAACCAGCAGATTGTCGACCTCTTTGCTCAACACTTTCGGACCGAGTCGTTTCTCCGAGCGTTCGACCTCGTGACGTAGGCGGCAGCGGTGGTTTCGAACGACGTGGCAACTGACCCACGGTTCTCCCGGCGAGCGGACGAGACAACCGGTTTTGTCACCCGAAAACTCATCTGTACGCCCCTAATCGTAAACGACGAATGCATCGGCGCCCTGGAGGGGGTTAACAAGAAGGACGGCAGTGACGGCCGCGGCGAATCGAGTCGGTACTGACGCTCGTCACTCCCAATAGGATACCACGCCGGGAACCGGAGGCCTACGGTTAGTGGCGCCCGCAGCCCGGCTACCGGTCTACCGATTTGGCGAACCAGGGTCCACGTTACTACGTTGAAGAGAGGAATGAGGTGCTATATGAGAATAAGAACAACGATTACGAGCCTGGCGCTCCTTTTTCTTGCTATTGGAATTCTGGGTGCCCAGGAGCAGCAACAGGAAGAAGAGCAGCAGGAACAGCAGGCGGAAGAAGAGGAGGAAAACCAGCTTCGCAATCAGGAAGTCCAACTGCCGAGCGGAGCGGACGGAGCGGTCAAGCTGCTCAACGTGGAGAACTTCGAGTGGCGGGCCGTGGATGTGGCCGGCGAAGGCGTCTTTTCGGCCTTGGGTGGCTCGTTGATTCGGTTACGTATCGGAGGCAGATACCACATCGACCTCCGCGGCGTCGACAGCGATGCTCTGCCTCTCGACGTTCGATCCGTACGAGGGAGCGTACTCTTCTCCCAAAGAGAGGACGCTGAAAGCATGGAAATGGAGGGTGTTGATCCGGAGGTCAGCAGCGACGGAATAACCTTCACCCTCACCGAGGAGCTAGCCCCGCGGATTGCTTCCTACCGCGCCTCCGCGTACCCGGGCATGGTCGGCTTTGTTTCCGCGGTGCCTCAGGAGTCGGGAGAGGGAGACGGTGGTGACCAAGAGGAGGAAGGAGAGGCCGAGCAGACGGACTAGGGGGTAGTGACCGCTACCATAATCCCCGGGAGCAGGGACGTCCACAACTTCGCGCCAGCGGAAAGCTTCTCTCTAACGACTCTCCTTCGGGCTCGAGTGCGAACCGTTCGTAAAACCGTTGTCGCGACGACGGGGACGATTCCGACTATTGTAAGCAAGGGCCGCTTAGGTCACGGAGAAAAGAGTTCGAGGATCTCCTCGGAGGAGAGGGATGATATCATTGCGGAGTCGTCGGGAAGTATGTCGCTGACAAGCCTCCTCTTGCGAGCTTGCAGAGCGGCAATTCGCTCCTCCACCGTGTCGGAGGCGATGAGACGATACGCGGTCACCGGTCGGGTCTGCCCGATTCTGTGGGACCGATCGATAGCCTGATCCTCCACGGCGGGATTCCACCACGGATCGATGAGAATGACGTACTCCGCGGCGGTGAGATTGATTCCAACGCCCCCGGCTCTGAGGCTAATGAAAAAGAGCGGCGGCCCTCCTGATTCCTGAAACCGGGTGATCTCCTTCTTCCGGCGAGCGGGAGTCATAGAGCCATCGAGATAACAGTACTCGTAACCGAGCCCCTTAGCCCAGTCACGCAGAATCGTAAGGAGCGACACAAACTGCGAGAAGATGAGCACACGGTGCCCTTCCTTCGTAATCCGAGGCACGAGATGCGTAAGAGCAGCGAGCTTTCCAGGCTCCCCTGGTTGACCGCTCTCACCGCTCCATTTTCCGCGAAGCTGGGCGGGCAGAAGGCGCGGGTCGAGCGCCGCCTGTCTCAGCCGCGTGAGGCCTTCGAGAATCAGAAGGAGCCGTTTATACGGATCCGATTCGGATAGAGCGATGCGGATGCGCTCGCTGTACTCCCTCCTAATCTTCTCGTAGACCCTCCGCTGAAACGGGGGGAGCGAAACGTAGAGCGGAATCTCGTCCCGGGATGGGAGTTCCTTGGCCACATCGGACTTCCGGCGGCGCAGGATGAGAGGAGTGAGCAACTCTCGCAGCCTGCGTCGCGCCACCTCGTCGCCCTCCCGTTCGATGGGCGACCCGAAACGGTTCAGAAACGATGCCCTGGTGCCCAGGATACCGGGGTTGAGAAGGTCCATCACCGCATAGAGTTCGAGGGAGCTGTTTTCCACCGGCGTGCCACTGAGGGCGAGGACGCGCTTAGCTCGAAGCTTGCGCGCCGCACGGTGGCTCTTGGTCTTGGCGTTCTTGATCTGCTGCACCTCGTCGAAGATGACATGCTCCCACTCTACCTCCGCAAGCGCCTCTCCGTCTTTCAGGAGAGTCTGGTAGCTCGTAATGAGAAGCGGCGCGCCGGAGAAGGTCTCCGAAGCGGCTCCCGATCTTAGATTCCGAAGTAGTTGGGCTCTATCCGCTCCGTGGTACACCAGGGGCGAGAGCGCCGGGGCGAAGGAGCAAACCTCGTGGCGCCAGTTCTCGATTGTCGCCGGAGGAGCAACCACCAGGGAGATCGGCGTGCTACCTCCCACTTTGGAGGAAAGTCGGCCGGTAACGTTCGCCTGCAGGAGAGCCAACGCCTGCACCGTCTTACCGAGCCCCATCTCGTCCGCCAGAAGCGCGCCAAACCCCTCCTCGGTGACCGCCAGAAGCCAGCCGAGACCGTAGCGCTGGTAGGGCCGGAGTGTTGTTCCAAAACCCGGCGGCTCGGCGCGGTCGAGCTCATGCCTTCCCTCGGCGAGTCGAAGCCACGCGTCCCGCCGCTCTCGAGCCCGGCGCATCAGCTCCACCATTCGACTCGCGCCCCGGGTGGATTCCTCCGCCTCCTCTTGGATAAGCCCGTCGAGCTCCGCAAGCCGGAGAAACTCCCCCTCCCGGAGGCGTACCGTCCCCTCCGCGGATATGTGGAGCCGCTTCTTCAGTCGGGCCAACTCCTCCCGATTGCGAACGATGATTATCGACCCGTCCGAGGCGTAAGCGAAAGAGCCGTCCGGAGAGGTTCGAACCGTTTCTTCCTCCGTTTTGGTGGTAAGACCGATGGAAAACCAGTCCTCCCCGGAAGAGGTCACTCTGAATGCGAAAGAGAGCTCGCCGGTGCGTGCGGGACGGCCGGCAACCTCAATACGGACGCCCGCCTCTACCATCGGCTCCGCGATCAGTTCGACTATCTCCGCTACCGATCCCTCACAGAGAAGCGCGGCGTCCCCGCAGGGTATCGGATTCAGGGGCGCGAGCAGCCCCGCGCAGACGCCCGCTAAACGCTGACGTTCTAAATCGGCCTTGTCGTTGTCGTAGAATTCGAGCAGAAACGATTGATCCCCGGGTACCTCCTCAACCTCTCGGGACGGTACATCACTTCGGATAGCCACCGTACCTTCCTCGATTTCAACCACTAGCTGCACGGCAAGCTCTACGATCTCCGCCTCCGTCGGCGGCAGGAGAAGCTCGATCAAGCCCCCGGGGTCTGTCTGATCGAGCTGTTCTCGAAGCGATAGTATGTCAGAATAGGAGAGCTCTCGCTCGATCTCCGGGTCGAACTCTCGCAGAACGCGACGGAGAGTTAACTGGCAGCTCCAGAAAACAATACCCCTATCACGGTCTATCAGCAGCGCCATCCCCTCTTCCACGCTTACCCAGTAGTGCTCCTCCGCGGGGACCTGCGCGCCCCGGCGACCAAGAGCCTCCCGGAGCAGCTCCATCCGCCGCTCTACCAGGAATCGCCGATGCCCCTCCTCGAGCCACCGTCGAAGCTCCTCCTGTAGCTTGCCGTTGAGCGGATACCGAGCTCCGCCGTCGGTCTCGACTGCCAGGTAGGGCTCGAAGAGCACCTGATCACCGGTATAGAACACCGGAAAGAAGGAGAGCTCCAGCCGGGAGATACGATAGAACTCGAGCTCCCCGGGACCCTCTCCATCGGGGGAGGTTCCCGATGGCCGCATAACCCAGAGAGGAGGCGAAGCTCCACCGAGAACTCGCTGCGGAAGAATCCGGCTCAGGGGAAGTCTCCGTCCCTCACGACCGCTGAGCTGGGGAAGCAGTTCCGTTTCCGACCGAGCGCGAGCAACGCATTCGTTCCTTGGCCGCCACGGCGAAAACGCTCCGGCACTCCCGTCTCTGCGGATGTAGCGCACCAGCGGAGTCACGTACAGCCACCTTCCGAGGGCTGTTGGGTAGTCGGGCTCAGAGACAACCATAAGATGGAGTACCCTGCTTCCCGGCACCGGCTCTTCGCCCTCTTCAAGAAGTCGCGTCTTGAATCCTCGGGAGTCGCCGTCCAGGTTTAACCATGAACGAGACGTCCTCCTCTCTCCGGAAAGGTCGCGGCGGCCGAAAACCGGCGGCATCCTCCGCTCATCCAGCGTAGCGGTAGGCGGTGCGCCGTTCGCGCGCGGCCACATCTCTTTGAATGCCACCTCCGGCATCCAGACCGCTTCGAGCTCCATGAGAGAACGCTTCCATCCGTAGGGAATCTCCTCGGAGTGGAATGCGGCAAGAAGCAGGGCGCCCAGGTGTTTGCAGAAGCGCGGATAGGGGCAGCTGCAACCGCCCCAGAGCTCCCCATCGAAGAGTTTTACCGAGGCGTGATAGAGCTTCCCCTCGGAGCCGCGAATCCTACCCTCTAATCGCGATCGAGTGGCGGCGAGCGATAGAACTCGCCCCTCTTCGAAGTACTGGAACGCCCGGGCGATGATGACCGGATCATTGAAAAACGAGGACAGGTGGTGTTCGGTAAACGTCACAAGAGGGTAGTCCGCCCTCTCGAAGCTCCCGCTTCAGCTAAGGGAGATAAGCTCTATACCACCGCGGTAGCCGATGCGTTCCTGGACCAGCGCGCTCACCACGGCCTATACTATAGCTATGCCGACGAAGGTATCAGTGGCAGCGGATCTTGAGCGAGAAATACTCACCGCCGAGGACTTCCTCGACTGGCTCGACCCGGGTAGGCAGGCGGACCTTATAGATGGGGAGATCAACGTGCATTCACCAGTTTCGATTCGACACGCGAAGCTTCTTAACTTCGTGGATCGCCTCGTTGCCGGCTATGTCGAAGCCCATGATCTGGGCGAGGTGTTCCGTGAAGTGGTCGCCGTCCGACTGAGCTCCCGGAACGTCTTCCTTCCGGACCTCGCCTACTACCGCAAAGATCGGCTTCATTTGATCCGAGAAACAGCGATCGCCGGAGCCCCGGATCTGGTGGTGGAGGTTTTGAGCCAGCGCACCGCGGATCGTGATGTGGGCGTCAAGTTTGCCGAGTACGAACAGCATGGAGTCAACGAGTACTGGGTTCTCGACCCGGAGACCCTGGCGCACCGCTTCTACGCCCGGGAGGGAGAACTATTGGTTGAGTTCGCCTACCAGGAGCCGAAAATCCCTTCCAAGGCGATCCCTGGCCTCTTTCTGGAGCGTAGCTGGCTCGACCCGGCACATTTGCCAAAGGTGGCCGACTGTCTCGTGACCATAGATAGTCGATCATAGACCGGCTTTAGAGAACCTGCGCCGCCGGAGTCGACCGGTCAGAGCGCCTCGGCTCTCCGCGACCAGCGCAAGGTACGCGTGGCGTTTAGCACGGCAAGAATAGATACCCCCATGTCAGCTATGACCGCCTCCCACATGGCTGCGATGCCGAAGGCGCCGAAGACGAGAAAGACCGCCTTTACCACCAGCGCCAGGGCGATGTTCTGGAGCACCACGGTCCTGGTGTGGTTGGCGACATGAATGGCGTCTGCGACGCCGGTCATGCGGTCGTCCATGAGTACCACGTCCGCCGCTTCGATGGCGGCGTCCGAGCCTAGGGCTCCCATGGCGATGCCGATATCGGAGCGCATGAGGACCGGGGCATCATTGATGCCGTCTCCCACGAAAGCGAGCCGCTTACCTTCCGGCAGGGAGGCGGCGATCTGCTCCACTCTTTCAACCTTTTGCTCCGGCAGGAGCTCGGCGTAGTAGCTGTCGATGCCTACCTCCCATGCAACGCGTCGGGCTATAGCCTCGTTGTCGCCGGTGAGCATGACGACCCTATCGACACCCAGACTTTTCAACTCGCCGACGGCCGCGGCGGCATCGGGCTTGATCTCGTCGGCGATAACGATGTAGCCGGCGTAGCTCCCATCAACCGCAACGTGGACCACGGTTCCTTCAGTTTCGCCGGTGTTGTGGGCCACGCCTTCCCGCTCGAGCAGCCTCTCGCTGCCGGCGAGGATCGTCCGGGCTCCAACCTGCGCGACCACGCCGAAACCCTTCTCCTCCCGAACGCCGGTGACGGAGTTCGCATCTACCGCTTCGCCGTGAGCCGCGCGGATCGACTTGGCGATCGGATGGGTGGAGTGTGACTCAGCGAGCGCCGCGAGGCGAAGAAGCTCCTCTTGTTCAAAGCCGTTTCGCGGCTCCGTACGCACGACGCTAAAGGTCCCTCTGGTGAGGGTCCCGGTCTTGTCGACCACCACGGTACAAAGATCCGTGAGGGCGTCGAGGTAGTTCCCTCCTTTGACGAGGATGCCGTTTCGCGAGGCGCCGCCGATACCGCCGAAGTAGCCGAGAGGAATCGAGATGACCAAGGCGCAGGGACAGGAGATAACGAGCATAACCAGGGCGCGATAGACCCACTCACCGAGGGTCGCTCCTGAGAAGAGGAGCGGCGGTAGGAAGGCGATCGCCGCTGCGCTTCCCACGACGATCGGAGTGTAAACCCGCGCGAGCCTGGAAATGAACTTCTCCGTCGGCGCTTTTCGGGCGGAGGCATCCTCTAGGAGCTCGAGAATGCGGGAGATCGAAGAGTCGGCGAAGGGCTTCGTCACCCGAACGCGAATGGTCCCGGAGCCGTTGACGAAGCCGGAAAGAACCGTATCGCCCGCGGCTACGGAGCGGGGAACCGACTCGCCGGTGAGAGCCGAGGTGTCCACCGCGGAGTCGCCTCGAAGGACCTCTCCGTCTAAGGGGACCCGTTCTCCCGGACGAATCTCGATAGTAGCCCCTACCTCCACGCTCTCCGGCTCTACCTCGGTGGCGCCCCCTTCCGAAACGGTTCGGGCAAACTCCGGTCGAAGCTCCATGAGGGAAGAAATGGAGCGCCGAGAGCGGTCCACCGCCCTATCCTGGATGTACTCTCCAACGGAATAGAAGAGCATCACCGCCACCGCCTCGGCAAACTCCTGGACCGCAAAGGCACCCAAGGTCGCCACGCTCATAAGAAACATCTCGTCAAAGACCCGGCCCCGAAGGATGTTTCGCACCGCACTGGAGAGCACGGGCCACCCCACGAGCAGGTAAGCGGTAAGAAAGACCGCGTATTCGGCGAGGCGAAGCGGCGTCGCTTGGAGGGTATCCCGGAAGAGCAGCCCGGCCACGCCTAAGAGGAGCGCCCCTGCGACGCGGCCGACGCGCCAGAGGGTGCCCGAGATTCCTAACGGGCCTGCGTCGGCGGCAGCGCCGGTGCCGGTCCTACCGCCTCGAGAGCCGGGGGTTTCCCGCTCTAAAAGTCGAGCCCCGGGCTCGATCTTCGATATGGTCTCCTCGGCCAGCTCTCGTCCATCATCGGGAATGGTGACCGTGCCGGTGGAGAAGCTCACCGTTGCGCCATCAAACCCTTCGAGCTTCCGGAGCTCGAGCTCGATTTCGCTGGCGCAGTGTGCGCAGTCGAGGCCTTCGATTTTGTATTTCTTGAGCTCTGTCGCCTGACTCATGGGTTACCTCTGCTCCCAGACGATTCTATAGCCGACATGATTGGTCGTCAATCCGCTGCGGAATCCGAAGTAGTCCGAGCTCAGCGACACTACCGTAACTCGGCAGGCGCCGCACCGCACCCGGCGCCTGCTTCGTCTACATACCCCAGGCCGACAGTCTGGGATGTCGACCCGCCCAGGGATGTGCCTGCTCCAGCTGGGCTGCCAGCTGGAGGAGAAGATCCTCTCTTCCGAGATTAGCCAGAAACTGCGTACCGACCGGCAGCTCCCGGTCGGTCCAGGCGGTCGGGATCGACATCGCCGGCAGACCCGTTGTGTTGGCTATGGGCGTATAAGCGACGTACCGGTTAAGAAACTCTTGGGCCCGGCGAGTTGCCCAGGACTGGTCGAACGTGCCCAGGATGTGGGGCGGTTCGCCCAGGACGGGAGAGAGAAAAAGATCGTGAGTTGAAAGGAAGCTGTCCAGTTCCTGCTCGACCCGCTTGAGGCTGGTTTGCGCCATCGTGAGATCGGACGGTGAAAGGGAGGCGTCTATGGCGGCGAGTCGTCGTGTGAAGGGCTCGAGAACCGGCATCCCGTTACGGCGGGAGAGTGCAAGAGCGACCCGAAAGATCCGACGGCTCCTCAGCACGCCGCGCACTACGCCCGGAATCTCCTCCCTGCTCGTCGCGACCTGTTGAGCGATTCGGTAGACCGAGCCGGCACCTTGCGCCCAGAGCAGTTTGAAGGCGTTGTTGAAGGCGACTCCATCGATTTGAGGTGACGCTTCTTCCACGAAGTGGCCGAGTTCCTCGCACCACGCCGCCATGGACTCCACCGCCCGGCGGCACTCCGCCTCCGCCCGGTTTCCCAAAAAGTCGCTCGTAGTAAAGGCTATCCGCAGCTGCGGCGGCTCCCGCTCGATCAGCTGCGAAAACGGTCGTTCCGGTTTCGGCAGCATCCACCGCTCTCCCGGCCGGGGCCCGCAGATCGCGTCGAGCATCGCCGCGCTGTCCCGGACGGTCCGGGTAAGAACGTGATTGGCGACGATACCCCCGTCAAAGCCGGGGAGGCGCGCGGGGTTGCGGCCGCGGCTCGGCTTGAGCCCTACCACTCCGCAGGCGGACGCCGGTATTCTAATCGACCCTCCCCCATCGTTGCCGTGGGCCATAGGAACAATGCCCGCCGCTACCGCCGCGGCGGAGCCGCCGCTCGAGCCTCCGGCGGAGTGCTCCGGATTCCACGGGTTGCGCACCGCTCCGTAGAGGCGCGATTCCGAGTAGGGCAGGAGCCCGTACTCCGAGAGGTTGGTCTGTCCGAGAACTCGGACCCCCGTGGCGATCATTCGCCGGGCAACTTCATGGGTGAACTCGGCCCTGTTCTCCTCTAGGAGAACAGACCCATGGGTTACGGTCCAACCTTCTACTTCGATATTGTCCTTGAAAAGAAACGGAACGCCCCCAAAGGGGGCGCTCTCGGCACGCCCGGAGCCCCCTGATGCAGGAGCCTCCGGCGGATGACGAAAGCGCCTCACAACGGCGTTCAGCTTTGGATTGAGCTCCTCGAGCAGCTTCTCCGCAGCCTCGGTCACCTCTCTTTCGGTAACTTCTCCGCCCCGTATCAGCTGGGCCAGATCAAGAGCATCTCGTTCGGCGTACTCCTTCGTTGTCATAAGACTCCCACGGCGTATGGTAGATTGTTACACTCCCCTCTTTTCGAAGCAGCCACGCTACCTCTTTTGAGCGGCCGATCGTCGAGCAAAGCGCAGATAAGGCACGATCATCTCATTCTTCGGCGAACCCGTGCCGTCATAGGTGACCGAGACCACCGGAACTCCCGTCACTTGCCTGATCTTTTCGGCCATCGCCTCGGTAATCAGGGAGGGACAGCAGAACGCCGGGCTCGCCTGCACGAAGAGGGAGAGGTCCGGGTGTTCCTCGAGCAGTCGGAAGATCTTGAGCACGTTGTCCACGGACTCCCCGGAGTGATCGAGATGCACTCCGAAGGCTCCGAGCTTCTCCTCCAGCTCGTCGTCCCTGGAGCTGATTCGGGGCCCGACCCAGCGCTCGAAGCGCTCGTAGTAGCGGCTTTCCATGTACTCCACCAAGGCGAGAATGGTTCGGTAGAACGCCCAGTTCCCGAACTTACCCTGCCTCCGCAGCCTGCGAAAGTGTGCTCCCGCGATAATCTTGGTGTAGTCGCTGTACGGCGTCGTTATCACCTCGCCACCTGCTTCTTCGATGGTGTTAATAAGCCCTTGATTGAAGATGTCGTTATCCCGTACGTAGAGGTCACCAAAGATGGCGACCTTGGGTCGCTGCTCCCCCGCCCGGGGGATTTCATCAAAGAGCGACAAAGCTTCGTCGACCCGCTCCTCCCGGGAGCCATTGCCGAGAAAGGCTTCTCTCAACAACTCCACCGAACGCTTGATGGCGCGGTCGGTGGCGCCGGGGATGATTTCGTAGGGACGAATTATGCAGCCCACCCGACGGAGGAGGCCGCCAAAGAGGTAGGCGAAGTAGCCGTTCACCGTCGCCTGCGGCGAGATGTCCGCGTAGGTGAAGGCGCCGGCAAAGACGCTCACCTCCCCTGCTCCTTCGCGCTCCAGGAGACGTTTGAGAAAGTGCGGATACATCGCGAGGTTGCACGCCCAGCCGGACTTGGGCATCCAGACCGCCGTCTTCTCAGCCGCCAGCCTCTCCCGCTCGATCGTCTCGAGCACCTCCTGGGTCATAATCGAAATAGGCACGCACTGGCCGCTGTTCAGTCGCATACTTGCCCGGATACTCTCCGGGGTCTCCTCCAGCATCCGCGCATCGATGCCGAGGCTTTGCAGATTCGCCGCCAGGAGCGGCGTCGTGATCGGATCCCAGTTCGGCAGAAGCAGTGTCCGTTCCCCGAGCTCCTTGGTGAGGCCGACCTCTTCTTCACTCTTCCACCGACTCATGAGAGAGCTCAGAGGCGCGGTATCGGCAAATCGTCGCCAGAGCGGCCGGTTAGAAAGATCTCCGCCGCTCCGCGAGGGAGTCGAAAGCTTCGAGTGCGCCCCACTCTCGCTCCGGTAGTGGTTTCGAAAGGCACGAATTCCCGCCTCGATCCTCGTTTCATAGCCGACACTGGAGTCATGCTCATCCACCTGCAGGATTAGGTACGGCTTGCCCCGCTCTTCGAGGATCTGGGTAAAAAACTCGATAACAAAGGAGTCCGGTGAGCACTTGAAGGAGGTAACCAGTACCGGATAAACCCCCTCGGTAAAGGCACAGTAGCGGGCTGTCGCGAGGATATCTTGGGCGTATCGCCAGGCGGTTTCGGTGAGCAACGGCTCGTACTCCTTCCCGGGCCAGTCGGGAAGCATGTCGTGATAGAAGGCGTCCACTCCCTGCTGCGCAACGATCCGCGGGATCCCCTTATTCATAACGGGGTCCAGCACGGTGTAGGGACGGCCGGTGAGAACGACCGAAATCTGCTCCTGCGCCCCTCGGCGTCGAGACAGAAACTCCGAGACGAGCAGCTGCCGAGCCGCCGAGACGTGATCCCGGGCGACGCTGTACGCGGAGCGAACCTGTAGGAGGTTTAGAGTGGGCGAGAGGGGCTTGAGCGCTCTGGTGAGCTCCTCGATAGCGACCCAAGGCAGGTGGCCCTGGCCGGAGCGAATGCGCTCGCTCGGGCCCACGGGACCAAGGGCGGGAGTGATGAGCGCTTTCTCCCGGTCCGGACCGACGAGGCTCCTCAGCACCGGCGCTGAGAACTGGGTGTAGTAGCAGTAGCCGTGCTCTTCCGCTTCTCCGATGTACATGGGAAGGAAGACGTACTCCGCCCGCGCGAGCAGACGTGCCACCTGGCCGTGCAGGTTCGTCATGGGAGCGCAGAACTCCGCCTGCTGGAGCTCCTTGCCCTCCGAGAGCACCTCCCGACTCGGCTCTTCCTCCACAACCGGTATTCCGAGCTCCTGGAAGAAGGTACGCCAGAATGGGAGATCCGAGGTGAGATGAAGCGCACGGGGCAGCCCAACGGTCCGCTCCCCGGGGCTGACGGAAACCGGGGTGGCGGGCCTCGTCTCTCTGAACACGCGCTTCCTAAAGGAGAGGAGATCGAAGCCTTCACTCTTGGGCGGGATGTACCGATTTGTCTCGTAATCCCGGCCACAGAGGAATCCAAATGCCACGGTCCTACCGCCCACCTCCGCTAAGCGGAGCCGGCACTGGTTCGCACAGAGCGTGCACCGCTCGCTCCGCACCGCTATCTCCTGCTTGTAAACGTCCAGCCCCCGAAAGGCGCTCAGGCTGGGCTGCTCTTCCCGGAGGAGCAGAGCCACTCCCATGGCACCGGTGACGTGACAGAACTTCGAAACGAAAATCGGTTTGCCCAGCTTCTGCTCGAAGGATGCAATTAGGGCACGGTTCTTTGCGGTGGCACCCTGAAAGCAGATCCTCCGCCCGATCGCTCCAGCTACGGCCACTTTCTGCAGATAGTTCTCCCGAACCGAATGGAGTGTCGCGGCGAGTATCTCCGGGACATCGTACTCCTGATTGAGGTAGTAATTAATGTCCCGCTCCATAAAGACCGTGCAGCGGTCACTTGCCAGGGGAGATGGTGCGCCGAGAGCGAGGTCCGCAAACTCCGAGAGTGGCACATCGAGCTTTCCCGCCTGCTCCTCGATAAAGCTGCCGGTTCCGGCGGCGCAGACCGAGTTCATTTGGGAGAAGGTAACCCGGCCCTCCCGCAGGGTGGTGAATTTGGCGTCCTGCCCACCGATTTCTACGATGGTATCCACCTCGGGGTCGAGCTCATACGCGGCTTTCGCATGGGCGGTAATCTCGTCGAGGACCAGGTCCGCGCCGAAGACGCTACCGGCGAACTTTCTGCCGGAACCGGTGGTCCCCATTCCGATTATTTCGAAGCTTCCTCCGACGCGCTCTTCTAGATCCCGGATGGTACGAAAGAGCGCCTGGCACGCGGGTATCGGGCGACCGGCGGTACGTGTGTAGAAAGCGGCTACCACTTCACCATCCCGGCGGAGCAGCACTGCCTTCGTGCTCGTGGAGCCTATGTCGATACCGAGATAGCACTCGGTTCGTCCCGAAACCTCTCGGTAGAGGTCGGTCTCCACCGGATTGTTCTCCCGCCCAGGCCAGGAATGGTCGTAGCGAAGGAGCGTGGTAAAATCGGGGAACGAGCTCGGCGAGCGGAGCGGGGGAAAATGGTAGGAGCGCTCCTGTCGCTCTTCCCCGAGGATCGCCTCAATCAACTCCTCCGATGACCCGTTGGCGGCACGCTGGGGTCCCTCTTCGTCTTCCCGGCGCCTCGACTCCTGCTGCAGATACTCCAGGGTTGCCCCAAGGGCACCGTAAACTGAGGCGTACTCGTCGATGAGCAGCTCCTTGCCGAGAAGCTCCCGAACGTGCTCAACCACCCGACGGTTCAGGGCGACCCCACCGGCAAAGACCACCGGCTCTCGAACCGGGGCGCCGGAGGCAAGGGTGTCAACGAGGTTTCGGGCGAGACCGTGACAGAGACCGTCACAAATGGCCGGAAGTCCATACCCCTCCTGCTGGGCGTGTATAAGATCGGTCTTGGCGAAGACCGAGCAGCGGGAAGCTATGGCAGGCCGAGCCTCCCGGTTCTGCAGGGCGAGAGCGCTCAGTTCGGCGCTACCCGTCAGTCCAAGCCGCAGCGCCTGCTGATCGAGAAAAGCCCCGGTCCCGGCGGCGCATGAGGTGTTTCCGTGAACACTCCTGTACTCCCCCTCCTCATCGAACCGAACAAGAAAGAAGCGCTCTCCCCCGACGCTGAGGAGCGCGCCCAATGCGGAATGGAAAGCCCGGGCCGCCCGGATCGAGCAGACCGTCTCGTTGTATCGGTTCTCAGTCACGACGAACCGAGGGGTCCCGGCGGTGCACGCCACCGCTTCCACTCCCTGAAGCGAGATCTCCTTCAGGAGCTTGGCCGTCGCCGACCGAGCCTGACCGTAGTGCGCCTCATAGCGCGTCTGCAGAACCTTTCCGGTTCGGTCGACGGAAGCGACGGAAACCATCACCGAACCGATGTCGATGCCGAGAATCATAGTGTACCCTTTCCCCAAAAGGTAGACACTCTTGTCCAATGCCGCAAGGTACGGCAACCAAAAAAAACAATCACCTCGAGACGATTCAGCCTGAGAAACGCGGAGGCTAGCGATATACTATAGACGAGCACGCTTTTCGACCTACCTCCTTAGTGAGATCGGGGTGTATCGCCCCGGTCTCTTTTTTTTGTTTGCTGCAGCCAAGGGACGACGCAACTCGCATTCTCAGTACTCGATACCCCGGCGCGCTCGAACGCCCCGGTCGGCGTAGTGCTTGAGGGCACGCATTTCGGTGACGAGGTCCGCCCGTTCGATAAGCCACTCCGGGGCATCACGGCCGGTGCAGATGAGCTCCACCTCTTCGGGCACTCGGTCGAGGAGCTCCCGCACCGGCCCTTCCGGTAAAACCCCGAGGCTGAGCGCCACGTTGAGCTCGTCAAGAATAACAAGGTAAAAGCCGCCGCTCTCCAGCGCCTCTTCCGCCCGACGGAGGCCGCGCTCGGCGAGCTTGCTTGCCTTCTCATCCGTCGATCCCGGAAGAATGAACTCCGGGCCGCCGAACTGTTCGATGGTGATTTCCTCGATCTGACTGAGGCTCTGAATCTCGCCGGTGGGACGCCCCTTCAGGAATTGGCCCAAGAAGCTCTTCCGCCCATGCCCCGCTGCCCTGACGGCGAGACCGATTGCCGCGGTGGTTTTTCCTTTTCCGTCTCCGGTATAGATCTGGATCATACTGTCACCACCCTACTTCCAATCGATAACCGCCTGGTAGCCTGTCTCACTCCCGGATCAGTCGCTCGAACTCCTCCACCAACGCCTCAAACACCTTTCGCGGCACATGCTTCGGCGGCCGCACTTCTCCCGGAGCAAGGCCCTCGGTAATCAGGGCGAAGAGCGCCTTGTTGGGAAATACCGAGTTCGGGGGAAGGTTTGTCTCCGCCGCGACCGCTTCCCGGGCGCCGTGGAGCTTCTCTAAGAGCTCCCTCTCTCTCGGTTTGAGCCGCTTATATCGGCCTCCCCGGAGCATACCCGGTTTTCGGTCGGTCTCGGGTTCGATTGCCTGGATCCGAAAGTTTTCCACCAGGTATCGGTCCATCAGGCCCGCAGCCTGGATCCGCTTCAAGAGCTCGTCCCGGAGTCGATAGAGATGCACCACGTCATCTATTGCGTAGGCAAGGGCATCGGGATCGATGGGTCGCTTTGTCCAGTCGTACTGCTGAAACCGCTGCTTCTCTCGGGCAGGGGCAATCTCGAGGAGCTCCTCGACAACCGAGCCGAGACCCTGCTTCTGAAGCTCCAGCAACTCCACCGCCGGTCGTAGATCCAGTATCGTGTTCATGAGAATGCCGTGGTTCTTGTAGAGAAGCATCCGGTCGCTGGCGGAGTCGTAGGTGATCTTGAGGAGGTTCCGGTTCTCGAGAAACTCCTTGATAACTCCGATTGAGACCTCCTGGGGATCGACCGCGACGGCGTTGGTGCCGTCGTAGACCTGGAGCAGGCAGAAGTGCTCACCGTATATGTGAAGGTTGAACTCCGCTTCGATGTCCACCGCCACCGCGTACTGCTCCGAGGGAATCCCCTGAACCCAGTGTCTGAACTCTGAATCGTTTTCGATATAGCGGATCGGTTGCATAGGCCATCCTAACCGTGCGGGACCATCTGGGCAACGTCCGTCAGTAGACCGCCTCAAAGAGGAGAGACTCGTAGGGCCCCAGAGGTCCGACCCGGAGTAGCTCCCCGGCAAGGTTTACCTCCTGGCCGCTCCAGACCTCCCGAAACCTGACGCCCTCGGGCGTCGATACTCCCCACATCGTGGCCACCGCAGCCGCTTCTCGGAGCAGATACGCCGCGTCAATGGTTACCGAGGTCTCCCGTTTCTGCATGTTGAAGAGCCCGAGGTAGCCGGCGGTGTTGTACACTATGTGCGGTAGCTCCCGGGCCATCATATCCAGCGGGATGAGCCTGCCTGAAAAGCAGCGGTCGCTGATATCCTGAATGATCTCGATCTCCCTCAAGATCTCCTCACTAAGTGCGGAGAAGTCATCCGAGTAGAGCAAGAGCCCACCGGTTAGAGCGATCGCATTGATCTGTGTTCGGCGCTGCGCCGGGGTGAGCTTTGTCCCTTCGCTCCGAAGCATGAGGCAGTCGGGATCGTTGAGCCAGAGGGATTGGTGCATCGCCCCGCGAACGACGCTGTTCCGAAGGGAGTTGCGAACCCCCACCATGGCGCCTGTGCGCAGGAGCTTACCCTTTTTCTCGATCCAGTAGCCTCCGGTGTCAGGCCCCACCCGCATGGCGTCCACGGTACCGATTCCCGCGGTGAGCGGCATACCGCATCCGACGAGAAACACCTCCTCGTCGCTGTTCGCCTCCGCCTCCTCCCGGACTATTTCCATGCCCCGTCGCAGAACCTCCGCCCGAGAGAGGGAAAGATCGTGATGCGTCCCTCCCCGGAGGCAGCCGCCGAAGAGGAAGTCGCATTTCAGGTAGGGAAAGCCCCACTCCCCCACCACGGTTCGAATTACCTTGCGGAGGTGCTCCTCGAACCGCGGGTTGGTAATATCGAGGCCGTAGTAATACTTCCCTGGCCAGAAGAAGTTGAATCCCGCAACGATTCTCCGCCCGTGCTCATCTCGGAGGACGTACTCCGGGTGGATGGTGAGAAGCTTCGATTTTCGGGCGGCAACAAAGGGCGCGATCCATAGCCCCGGGCGGAATCCGGCCTCTCGAATCGCATCCGAGAGACGTCTCATCTCGCCTTCGAACTGCGGCTTCAGTTCGAGCCAATCGCCGACGGCGCGCTGGTACCCGTCGTCGATCTGAACGAAGTCGATTCGAGCCCCTTCCATGTCTCGGGCGCGACGGAGCGCCTCGATATTCTTCTCGATAATAGTCGGTGTGATCCTGGTGTAGTAGTAATACCAGCTGCACCAGCCCCGTACATTCTTATCCCGTAGCCGTGGCACCCCGGAGTCGCGAATTTCTCGAAAGTACCGATGGATGAGCTCGTGGGTGCTTCCTCTCGCGATATGAATCGCCCCGAGCTGCACCGTCTCCCCCGGCATAACCATCTGCCGGCCAAAGTCGTAGGTGAGCTCGAAGTAGCTCTCCCGGTTCTCCTTCTTGTAGAGGTTGATTCGGATGTAGAAGAACTGGTTAAAGGGTGGGCCTTGCCCCACGAGAAAAGCGTGGTCGGTCCCTCGATTGGTGATCACCGTGTACATCTCACTGCTGAAGATCCCGGGGACGTTTGAAGGCAGGTTGGCGAGGTTGCTATTAGCGAGGCTTACCAGCTGCAGCCAGGGTCGTAGCGGCTTCTCCTTGGGAGTGTAACTGCGCACCGTCGACCAGCTCTGGTAGCCGTTGCGCAGAAAACAGACATCTTTTGGGCGGATGCCCCGGGCGTAGCTGTTGATGCCTGCCTGGGCAGGAAACATCAGCCGAGTGACCCGTAATGACGCCTCTGAAATGTTGGTAAGAGAGAGCGAAAGGACACTCCCGAAATCCGGTATATCCTTCCAGGTGCCCTCCAAACGGGCCTGCTCGCTCTCGAAGAGGAGACGCGCCCGAGTTCCGGTCTCTTTTCGTTCCAGGGTGACCGAAGAACGGGTGATTCCATATTTAAGCTGAAGAATCGGCTCGAGATCAATTTGATCCCAGGAGATGCGTCTTTCCTCGTCGGTTCCCCAGGGCGTGGTGGCCATGCTTCATTTGTCGGCTTTCAGAGCCGAGGATGCAAGAGCTTCTCTCCCTGGCGCTTAGGGGAGAAACTGAATAACCCCGCGGCGACCGTCGGTGCGCCAGCCCGGCTCCTCCGCGTCGAGCCGATCAGCCTGGGCGCGCTCCACACCGACGAGGACGTCGCTCTTCATCGTGCGAAGGAAGAGCCAGGGGGTGTCACTCATACTCCTGGCCGCGGCGGTTCCCTCCGGCAGGCCCATGGCGTCGGCCAACGGTAGGTCAGCGGGCCAAATGGTGTCGCGAAAGGCGCGGCGGTAGTTGAAGTCACCCTTTACGATGGTGAGGGCCCCTCCGGAGAGGGCACGACCGATTCGCGGCGGCATGGAGGAGAGAAACTCCGTCTCGCACCAGTAGGGATCGGGCGCGAGAAGGATTCGACCTTCGTCGAGGGCCGCCTGCACCTCCCGGGCGAACCAGCGGACCACTTCCTCGGAATGGGCGCCGCCGGCGTCCAAGTAGGTATGCACATCCGCGACAATCGTGTCACTGACGTAGGTCGGATAGAACTTGAGATGCATCGTAACGGGAGCTCCGGTGAGCTTGTTCACCGTCAGGGCGAGGACGAGATCCCCCGCCATCTCGGCGCCGGAGTTATCCATAACGATGTGGACACCCTTTCCGTTACTCGCGAGAAGCGCCGCCGCCTCGCCTCCCTGATCCGATAGAAGCAGCTCCCGGTCTCCGGCGGAGTGATCCATCTCCCCTCCGGCGTGAAAGGATATATCAGCCCTGTTCCCCCACATGGAGAGGTGCAGGGCGTCTTCGATAATCGCCGCGACCTCGAGCTCGAGAGATCGCTCCTCGAGGAGCGCAGCCCCGGGCCCCTCGGCGCCGAAGAAGCGCGTAACCGGCAGGAAGGGGGAGCCGGCTTTGAGCTCCCGCTCCTTCATCGGGCCGTAGGGATCGATAAAGGTCTCGAAGTATCGGACTACCGAGAGGAGCAGCCGGAAGCCGTAGGTCTCTCCGAAAAACCACTCCGTATCCTGCCAGGGCTCCCCTTCTCTCACGGCCCATGCGCGCTCCCACTCTTCACCGTCCCAGGCGGGATAGGGAATCGGCGGGATCGGAGCGTTCGCCTCCATCTCGGCGGCGAGCTCCTCCAAACCTCGTTTCACCGAGGCGGGATAGTTCGGATGCGCCTCAATGACATTGCGGATGTTCCTCGGCAACCGATGGGTCATCGTCCTATGGGCAAACTCGTTCTCCGCACTCGTTCTAATCGGTTCGGGTTTCAGTGTCCGGTTCATCGAGGAAGGTATAGCATGAAAGGGGCGGCCGCGTTGAGTGGGCGGAGGAGCGGATTCACCCGCTTCGCACATCAGAGCTTTGTCGATCACTCGGAAAGAACGGCGATAATGTGACGTTGAAAGAAGGTGTATAGCATCATTGGCAACTACCGAACTCGACGCCATCCACATAGACGGCAATTGGGGCACACAAATACCTATGCTCCCATCGTCCGCGGTGGGTCGAGCTGGCGCAACTCGCCCCATTGACTCGTACGACAGGGAGCCCGCTTGTGGGCCTCGCGTGAAAACACTACTATCCTCCTTAAACATCCCAAAGGAAGGTTTAATGCACTTACGATCAAAAACTTTCTTTTCAATAGTCTCGGTATTGCTTGTGGCGGTTTCCGTCTCGGGCCAAAACAGCTCAGTGTCAAACTCGTCGGCTCGAATCCTTCGCAATGAGGTTCTGGTAGAGGGTGGAGACTTTCGCATGGGAAACGACGAAGGACAAAGGGACGAACAGCCGGCGCATGTCGTAGCGATAGACTCATTTTTCATGATGGCCACTGAGGTGACGTTCAATGATTACGACGCGTACGCCCGGGCAACAAAAAGAACGCTACCCTATGACGAAGAGTGGGGAAGAGGAAATCGACCCGTCATTTTTGTTAGTTGGTTCGACGCGATCAAGTACGCGAACTACCTTTCACGACAAGATGATCTGACACCCGCATATGACATCGACTGCCTCAACGTACGCTGGAATCGGGACGCTGACGGTTGGCGACTTCCAACCGAAGCGGAGTGGGAATACGCAGCTCGCGGAGGCAGCCGCTCGCAGCAGACGCGCTACGCAGGAGATAACGACGTCGACCGAGTCGCGTGGTACGAGGCCAACTCCAACGAGCGCACTCACCAGGTGGCGCAAAAAGAGGCAAATGAGCTAGGGCTCTACGATATGAGCGGCAATGTCTGGGAATGGTGTTGGGATTGGTACGGCAGAGAGTACTATTCGGAGTCGCCGAGGGCCAACCCGGCAGGGCCGATCGCCGGCACTTTTTCTATGAGAGTCCTTCGAGGCGGAAGTTGGGTGTACGATGAAGAAGCGGCTCGCGTTGACTACCGCTTTTATTCCTTTCATAGATACGCAGTCAACTCATTCGGGTTCCGCCTGGTGCGAGCCGCGCCGCAGTAGTTCGGGCATCGGCAAAAGAGCTGGAAATCGAAGTCCTGAAGTCGGAAGAGACTCTGCCGGCGACAAAGTGCGTACCGTCGCCAACCGAACGAGCATAGGTTCATCATCTCGAGAAGCAATCTCCCGGCTCTGCGTGTTGCTTTCAGCGAGTGCCAAGGAGAAGCTTCGTGACCATAGTGAGCTCTTCCGGCGCGCCCACATTGCCCGGAAAGATAACCGTCGGTACTCCAGCAAGACGATTAGCCGCCGGTGGCAACACTACGGTAACTCCCGGTGCGATCTGTCCGAGCACCCGAGCGGTCCTGAGCTCTAATCCCCGGGCGAGCACTTCATGAGAGGTAATGCCACCTTTGGCGATTAGAAACCCTATATGCTCCGGTAGCCTTCGAACGATTGATACAAGAAACTCGGAGATCTGCTCTCCAAAGGCGATACGCTCAGCTGCGGAGTCGAAGCTGCGTTCGTCACGGCTTGTGTAGACCACGGGAACGCGGCCAGCTTCTAGTGTAGAGCTTACATCCTCAAAGATCTCCTCGAGATAGAAGAGAGGCTCACGGGCAGCACGGTCCACCTCAACCTCCACACCTCGGGCATACTCTGCGCCCAACAGCGACTCCAGTTGTTCCGTTGTGAGGGGGACGTGGGAGCCACAAATCACTACTCCCGGGAGCGTGCCGTGCGCAAAGGAGGAGAACTCCCCGGCGGAAATCGGCTGCGGAGGAAGGTCGCTCAGCGAAGTGAGCAGGCTTGCGGCGGATCGAAAGAGATACCGCCGCCCTTTTGACGCAAGCCGCCGTACAGCATCGGCAAAGCGATCCAGATCCCGCTGTTGTTCCGCGTCCACGGCGCAGTAGCAGCCCCGGGGAAGAGCGTCGACTCGGGCGACGAGTTCCTGGAGAGAGACGTCCCGAGGCAGGACTACAACCTCTCTGGCGGAGACTCTGCCTCCACTCTTTTCTTCCACGTACTTCGGGAGATAAGAGCTCGAGTATCCGAATAGGCTGTCCTTGGCAAAGGGTGTTTGATCCGTCCGAAGTAGTCCCTCTTCTGAACGGATATAGTGCACTCCTTCGATCGTTACTCGCCCAGCTTCAAAGAAAGCTGGGACCATAAACATCACGTCAAACGGGCCGAGTTCTTCGGTGAGCACGTCGGTTTCCGCGGGAAAGTGCCCCCGCAATGTGGAGTCTGAACGGCTTACAACAAGAAGCGGCGGTTCCCCCACCCTCTCCGCAGCGGCCCGGAGATTCCGTGCGACCTCCCGATTAACGTTTTGGGCGCTCTCCTCATCCATGCCTCGGGAATTCGTAAGGAGAAAGAACAACGGCGCTTCGTCCAGAAGAGCATCTCGAATCGTTATTACATCCCACTGCATGAGAAGCAGGCAGCCGTGGACGGTCTGGGATCCCGTGGGGTCGTCGTCGATGACGACTATCTTGGGTTGTTGATTCGTCGGCTCCGTCACTTTCCGATCTTCGACTCCTCTCTATCTGTGGAAACCTCGGGCATTCACCTCTGCGGTATTCTGCCACTCCTCAAGCATCGCCGCCAGCTCTTCGCCAACCGCCGGATTACGGTCGAGCACGTTGTACGCCTCCCCGGGATCCCGGGCAAGGTTGTACAGCGAGGGCCAGCGCTCGCCGATCTGCGCTCCGGCCATTGCGTTGGGTATGGAAGCGGCGTCCAGGGGAATCGGCCAAGTATAGCGGTGTACCCGGGGGTAGTATTTCCATTCTCCCAGGCGCACCGCCTCGAGGAGGTGGTAGTGGTAGAAATAGAGCGGCCGCTCCGGCAGCGTTGTTTCCGGGTTCTCCAGGGTGGCCCGCAGGCTGCGACCGTCGACGACGCGGTCCGTCGGCAGCTCCACTCCGGCGAGCTCGAAAACGGTCGGAAAGAGGTCGATGTTCATCGCCGGGCTGGTGACGACCGTCCCTCCGGGAATGCTGCCGGGCCAGCGAGCGAGAAAGGGGACTCGAAAGCCCCCTTCAAGGCTCTGCCCTTTGCGACCCCGCAAGCCCGCGGCGCTCCCCTCGAACCAGGGGCCGTTGTCGCTCGTGAAAACGACCAGCGTCTCCTCGCTGATCTCCTCGGCTTCCAGGAGCGAGAGGATCTCTCCCACGCTCCAGTCCAGCTCTTCCACGGTGTCTCCGAAGGCGCCGCCTTCGGACCGGCCTGCAAACTCCGGCGACGCAAAGAGGGGCTGGTGCGGAAAGGTGTGGGCCATGTAGAGGAAGAAAGGCTCCTCCCGGTGGTCGGCTCGATGCTCTTGGATAAAGCGCACCGCCTCTTCGGTGTAGAGCGGCGTCAGCCGCGCCTGATCCGAATCGAGACCTAAGTCCGATTCAAGCTCCGTCTGGTTACGATAGACCGGCAGGGGAACCATGTCGTTGCTGTAGGGCACCCCGAGGTAGTGATCAAAACCGTGGTTGATCGGGTTGCGGGAGGGATCTTGCGAGTAGTCGCCGAGGTGCCACTTGCCAACCATGCAGCTTCGGTATCCCGCTTGCTCGAGCCCCTCGGGCAGGGTGAGCTCAGCCTGCGGGAGCCCCCGGGAGATGTACTCCTCCCGAATGTCGAGAACCCCGAGCTCCCGGGTCAGTACGCCGAATCGCCGGGAGAGCTTTCGCCCCAAGGGCTCCTCTTCCGGATAGGTGTTGCCGATTACCCCAGTGCGAAAGGGGTAGCGTCCGGTGAGCAGCCCCGCCCGGGAAGGTGCGCAGACCGCGGCGGAGGCGTAGAACTGGGTGAAGCGCACCCCCTCCCGACCGATCCGGTCGATGTTCGGCGTGGAGATAACCTCGTTGCCCTGAATACCGAGGTCGCCGTAGCCGAGATCATCCACAAAGATAATGATAACGTTTGGTCGAGGCGCCCCGGGATTGGAGAGCCCGGGTCGATACGCCTCTGCTCCTTTGGGATACTCTCCGTAGAGCTCGTCCACGGACTTTTCTCTCAGAAGCAGCCAAACGCCGAGGAGCAGAACCAGTGCCGCGGCTACGCCGACAATGAGGAACCTGAGTTTGTTCCGGACGGCTGGTTTCATTACAGCTCACAGTCTAATCGATTCGCCCGGTTACCGGGGAGGGCAACCGGGGGTAAAACGGCATTGATCCGGTGCCCGGTCAAGGCGCGATTGGTGATTCGCTCGAGAACGTGCAGGAGGGCGTACTCGCCTCGATGTCGGGAGCGGCCATAGAGGAAATAGACCCCCAGACTCACCACCACTAGGCTGAGCGCCACGACGAGTCCCGCAATTCCAAGGTCGATAATGAAGAAGGCGAAGAGAAGCATCGAGAGGATCTGCACCCAAGGTGTAAGCCGCACCCGAAAGGAGGGGCGATAGCCGGTCAGTCCGCTATAGCGCATTACCAGGGCGGACAGGTTGGCGAGAAAGTAGGAGCTCAGGATAATCGCGCTCGCCGCGGTCACTTCGACTCCTGGGTGTCTGAGGCTAACCTCTACCCGAAACTGAGAACCAGCCCGGTCCGTAGCGGGGTAAAGGCTTCGCCGAAGGTGGTGTAAAGCGCCGCCTGCGCCGGGAAGCCGGTGCAGTGTCCCGCGTAGACGTGGCCCACCGCCTCCGCTTTGAGGTCGGTGACGGTACGGCGAATGCGCTCATCATTGGATTCGATTAGATGAAAGCCGCCGATCACTGCGGCAACGCGCTCGGCCCCGGCGCCGTCAGCTCCCGGCCCCGCCTCACGAGCCAGGGCCCTGGCGTGTTTGGTTATGTTTACGATCCCCGGATGGCTGCAGCCGGTGACGATTACCGTTCCGACTCCGGCAACACTGCCGTAAACGCTCATTTCATCTATCATCCGATCGACAACGATCTTGCCCTCACGGAAGGTCTTGAGGTTCTCTTCCTTGTTCTCGTACTCCGTGACTCGGGGAATCTCGCCGCTGGTGGTTAGCCCGGGGAGGATCTGCAACGGCTCCCGCGTGAAGTAGAGGGTCCCCCCGGCTGCTTCTATCTTGTCCTGAGTGTCCGAGCTCATGACACCGATGTGGCGAAGCTCCGGTTCCGTGGCAAAGTTCAGCCTGAAAATCTCCGGATGGGCTATTACCGGGAGGTCCTGCTTGCCGATCGCTTCGAGGACCTCCGCGAGACCCTGGGTGTGATCGTAGTGGCAGTGGGTAAGGATGATCGTGTCGATGGTGGGAGGTTCGATTCCCAGGAGCTCCATGTTCGAGAGCAACGGCCCCGGATGCTGAGCAACATCGACGAGGACACGGCGCTCCACGCCGCCCCCGCGCGCCTCGAGAAAGAACGAAACCCCGTGTTGTCCGAGATACGGGGTCTCGTAGCCGACGGAGTCCTCCGCAACGATAGTGACCTTCAGTGAATCGAGCATATCTCTATGAAACCAC
>JBKHED010000034.1:0-27130 GCA_046540995.1 Spirochaetaceae bacterium
GGCGCCCTAGGGCGTAATGTGCGTCCCCGCCTTGCCCTCGATCGCCTCGGCGAGATGCTCGGGATCGGTTATGATTCCTTCCTTTCCCGTGGCTTCCACGAACTCCACCATCGCCTCGATCTTCGGAAGCATGCTCCCCCGGGCGAAGTGGCCCTGGGTCATGTAAATCCGGGCGTCCCCAGCGGAGAGAGTATCCAGACCGCGCTGATCCGGCTTACCGTAGTTGAGGTATACCTTCTCCACCGCCGTGGAAATGACGAATCGATCCGCCTTCAGGCTCCGGGCGAGTAGGCTTGCAGCGAGGTCCTTGTCGATCACCGCCTCCACCCCGATGTAGTGATCCTGCTCGTCCCGGATTACCGGAATACCCCCGCCGCCGGCGGCGATGGTGACGGTACCGCTTTCCACCAGCTGCCGAATGACGTCGAGCTCGAGGATCTCGATTGGGCGCGGCGAGGGGACCACCCAGCGCCAGCCCCGGCCGGCATCCTCGGCAACATCCCAGCCGTCCTCCTCACGGCGGCGCTTCGCCTCCTGTTCGCTCATAAAGGAGCCGATAGGCTTGGACGGGTTCGCAAATGATGGGTCGTTCTTGTCCACCAGCACCTCGGTGACGACGGTGGAGACGTTTCGGCTCTGATGGAGGCCGCCGAGGACGTTGCGGATCGCGGTCTGAATGTTGTAGCCCAGGGCGCCCTGGGTGTCGGCGACGCAGGAGTCCAAAGGAACCATATGGAGCTCCTTACGAGCGATTTGCGCCCGGCGAAGGATAAATCCGACCTGAGGCCCGTTGCCGTGGACGATGGCGATGCGGTGATCGGAGATGAGGAGGGCGGCCATATTCTGCGCTGTTGCAAAGGCGGCCTCATACTGCGCCGGTACGGTGACCCGTTTGGGGTCGGTAATCAGGGAGTTTCCCCCGATTGCGATAACGATTGTTTCACTCAACCTTGTTTCCTCTTTCAGGCGTTGATGGAGGTGAAGGCGAACCGCTTCACGTCGAAGAGACCCATATCCGTGAGCTTGAGCTCCGGAATGACCGGCAGGGCGAGAAATGAGAGGGTCATAAAGGGATCGATATCCCGCCTCACCCCGAGACGGTCGAAGGCGAGGGCGTTGAGCTCCTCGAGCTGAGCGCTCACCTTCGCCCCGGGCTCGTTTGTCATGAGCCCCCCGATGGGGAGGGCGAGGCTGCCGAGGAGCGCGCCGCCTCCGGCGATCGACATACCGCCGTCGAGGCGGATGAGCTCCTCCGCAGCCAGAAACATATCCTCGTCGTTGTCCCCGAGGACGATCAGGTTGTGAGAGTCGTGGGCGATGGTGGTTGCCAGGGCGCCTCCGGTTACTCCGAAGCCCTCCACCAAGCCGAGGCCGATATTGCCGGTCCGGCGGTGGCGCTCAACCACCGCCAGCTTGCGAATGTCGCTCTCCCTTGTCGCTCGAAAGCAACCGGACTCATCCCGGTCTACCTGCCGGACCAGGTCACGGGTAATGAGACTCCCCGGTTCGATGCCGATTACCCGGACCGAGCTCTGTTCCAAAGAGAGTCGAAAGGAATCCTTCGTCAGAGTAGGAGCGTTGACCGTGCCGGTTACCCGTGATAGGTCCGGGGAGCCCACGGAGAAGAGGGGCGAGCCGTTCTCGGCCACCTGAACGCCCCGCTTGTACACCTCCCGGACCCGAAACTCCGAGAGATCCTCCAGAACCACCAGGTCAGCCAGAAGTCCCGGCGCCACGGCACCGCGGTCCTTGAACCCGTAGCCCCTCGCGGCATTGATCGTGGCGAGCTCCACCGCGGTGATCGGGTCGAGTCCTTCCTGTACCGCCAGCCGCAGGTTGTGGTCGATCTGCCCCTCCTGTAGGAGGTCCACCGGCTGCTTGTCGTCGGTGCAGAAGGCGCAGAGGTGGGCGGTATTCTCGGTTACACCCTTCACCAGAGTCGCCAGGTTTCGTGCCGCCGAGCCTTCCCGAATGAGCACGCGCATTCCGAGGCTGAGGCGCTCGGCCATCTCCTCCAGGGTTGAGCACTCGTGATCGGTCTCGACACCCGCGGCCCGATACGCCATGAGCTCCCGGCCCAGGACCATAGGTGCGTGGCCGTCTATCGGCTTACCCGCCCGGGCGGCGGTGTCGAGCTTGGCGAGGGCGCCCGGATCTCCGGATATCACCGCTGGATAGTCCATCATCTCACCGAGGCCGAGCACCTGCTCATGGTCCATCATGGACTCGAGAGCCTCCGCGCCGAGTACGGCGCCGGCGTTCTCGAAGGAAGTAGCGGGCACGCAGCTCGGAAGCATAAAAAAGACGTCCAGGGGCGCCTCTTCCGCCGCTTCGATCATGTATCGAATGCCCTCGAGGCCGCAGACGTTGGCGATCTCATGCGGGTCCGCGACGATTGTCGTGGTACCGTGGGGCAATGCGAGCAGAGCGAACTGCTCCGGAGAGAGCAGTGAGGACTCGATATGCACGTGACTGTCGATGAGTCCGGGAATGAGGTATCGCCCCTGAAGGTCCCGCTCGATTTCCGCCTCCTGCTCGCCGAAGGAGACGATCAAGCCCTGGTCGATTGCAACGGAGGTCTCCGTAATCTCGCGGGTGTAGACATTTACCAATCGGCAGTTTCTCAAGCAGAGATCCGCCGCTTTGCGACCCGAGGCGACCTCTATGAGGCGAGTTCTATCCATGAGTGCTCCTTGTCGCTACAGAATACGTCCGCCGTTACCGGGGCGCAAGCGGAGAACGGAAACGGTCCGTTTTACGGGAAGAATTACGTATAGTATTACAATAAAACTCAGCAACTTTGCATATTTTTGCGTTGCTACCCCGTCAACCCTCAGCTATACTGCCAGTGAAGCGTTACATCGCACAAAAATCCGCCTAGCTGGAGTGCATCATGGAAAAGTTGTTCCAACTTAAGGAGAACGGTACCACCGTTCGGATCGAGGTTATTGCGGGAATTACGACGTTCCTGACGATGGCCTACATTCTCGCGGTTAACCCGGGGATTCTCTCAGAGGCGGGGATGCCCGCGGACTCGGTCTTCGTCGCGACGGCCCTAGCCTCTCTCATTGCCACACTGGTGATGGCGTTTGTCGCGAAGCTGCCTTTCGCTTTGGCTCCAGGCATGGGGCTGAACGCCTTCTTTGCCTACACCGTCGTCCTTGGTATGGGTTACAGCTGGCAGTTCGCCCTGACCGCCGTCTTTCTCGAGGGAATCATTTTCATCATTCTCACGATGCTCAACGTTCGTGAGGCGATAATCAATCTGATTCCGCAGAACATTAAGAAGGCTATCTCCGTCGGTATCGGCCTCTTTATCGCCTTTATCGGAATGCAGAACGCCGGCATAATCGTCGACGATCCCGCAGTGCTCGTGGCGCTCGGCGACTTCGGCTCTCCGGCAACCCTCCTGGCGGCGATCGGACTCATCATTATCGCGGTACTCAACGCCTTTAACATCAGGGGCTCACTGCTCTGGGGTATCCTTGCGGCGACGATAATCGGAATCCCCATGGGAGTAACGAACGTAGAGGGCTTTTCTCTCTTCCGGACGCCTCCCTCCCTGGGACCGATCCTTCTCCAGTTCGACTTCGCCCAGGTCTTCACCGTCGACATGCTCATTATCCTGTTCACCTTCCTCTTCGTGGATATGTTCGACACCGTCGGGACCCTAATCGGCGTTTCCACCAAGGCGGGGATGATGCAGCCCGACGGTTCCATCCCCCGGGCCAAGCAGGCCCTTTTGGCAGACGCAGTCGGTACAACCGTCGGTGCCATGCTCGGTACTTCCACGGTGACCACCTACGTCGAAAGCGCCGCGGGTGTCGAAGAGGGCGGCCGAACGGGCCTCACCGCCTTAGTAGTGGCGATCCTCTTCTTCCTATCGCTCTTCCTGAGTCCTCTCTTCCTGCTGGTTCCCGCGGCTGCGACGGCTCCCGCGCTGATCCTGGTAGGTGTCTTCATGATGAGCCCGGTCCGGGAGATCGAGTTCGGCAAGATCACCGAGGCGCTTCCGGCGTTTCTAACGATGATTATGATGCCCCTGGCATACAGCATCGCCGAGGGAATCGTCTTTGGTCTCGTATCCTATGTGATCATCAAGCTGCTCTCCGGAAAGGGTAAGGAGGTGGGTGTCGCGACTTACATTGTTGCGTTGGTCCTCTTCTTGAGTTTCTTCGTCTAGTTTTTCGGCCGGGCGGGACGTTTACCGCCCGGCTTATCGCAAAAAGAGTTGCCAGCGCGCCGTTCTGCGTCTAAGCTGGTCCTAAAGGGAAACAGTTTCGAGGGGCTCACTTATGGTGGGCCCCCTTTGATCTGATTTTTTCCAGTTCTTTTTTTCAGATTAAACCCAAAAAGAACAGAGAACCCGGGTGTCGAAAACGGCGCTCGAGGTAGGTAGTATCAAGAAGCTTGTTGCTACCCGGCTGGGCGGAACGTTGCCGGAGAAGGAGTTACTCGCTCCGGAAGCTGCGTCGGCCCCTTCCGCCGCACGGCGCGGCTATTCCCCGACCCTGGGGGGAGATAGGAGGGAAGTAGCAACAAGCTTCGATATACCAGAAGAGGTAGACCATGGGTGACACAATGCGGCTTCTCCCTCTGGGAGAGCTCATAGATCGGATGCTGGAGGAGTACCGGCAGAGTGGCGGGATCTTCGACCTTCCCGAGGAGAGCTGGTATCGTAAGAAAGATGCGCGAACCGTGGAGGTCTTCGGGGAGAGCTGTGAGACTCCTCTGGGTCCCGCGGCGGGTCCCCACACCCAGCTCGCCCAGAACATCGTCAGCTCCTACCTCGCGGGAAGCCGATTTATCGAGCTCAAGACGGTGCAAATCCTCGACGCCCTGGAGATCGAAAAGCCGTGCATCGACGCCGCTGACGAAGGGTACAACACCGAGTGGTCCAC
Organism: Spirochaetaceae bacterium; assembly: GCA_046540995.1. GTDB lineage: Bacteria > Spirochaetota > Spirochaetia > DSM-27196 > Alkalispirochaetaceae > CAYZHV01. The sequence goes on from JBKHED010000034.1 coordinate 4,902, forward strand.
CGAGCTCACCCTGGAGGAGGCGTGGGAAGAGTACGCCAAAGGGTGGGTGCTCCTTCACCTCCTCGAAGAGCTCTTCGATCTCAAGGTGTCCGACGGCGACCGCTCCTTCATTTTCAACATGAGCGTCGGCTACGACCTGAAAGGGATTACGACTGAGCCGATGCAGCGGTTCATTTCCAGAATGAAGGACTCCTCCTCGGAAGAGAAGTTTCAGCGCTGGGTCGAGGAGGCGCGAGGGAGCGCCGAGAAGCTCGCCGGTACCGGCCTGGAGCGTAAGGCCGAGGCGGTGCGGAGTCTCGAGGTTCCGGGTGAGATCTGCACCACCATGACGCTTTCCACCATGCACGGCTGCCCGCCTGCGGAGATCGAGTCGATCTGCGAGCACATGCTTATTGAGCAGAAGCTCGACACCTTCGTTAAGCTCAATCCGACCCTTCTGGGCTATGAGTTCGTCCGGGAGACTCTCGACGGCCTCGGCTTCGACTACGTCACCCTGAGCCATGAGAGCTTCGATCACGACTTGCACTACCCCGACGCCATCGCGATACTCACTCGCCTCAGGAAACTCGCCGAAAGGGAGGGGCGTCGCTTCGGTGTGAAGCTGAGTAACACCCTGCCCACGGTGAACGACCAGGACGCTCTGCCGGGAGAGGAGATGTACCTCTCCGGGCGCACCCTCTATCCCCTTACCATTAACCTCGCCGCACAACTCTCCGAGGAGTTTCGCGGCGAGCTCCCGATCTCCTACTCCGGGGGAATCACCATTCACAACGTTCGGGAGGTGTTCCGCACCGGAATCCGTCCCCTCACCCTGGCGACGGACCTCCTCAAGCCGGGGGGGTATCTGCGGATGGTGCAGCTTGCCGAGGCGCTGGAGGCTGAAGAATCCTGGGATTCGCGGCGCATCGACGTCGCGGCGCTGAGGGAGCTCGCGGAGAAGGCGAGAAATGAGAAAACCGTGAAGAAGAGCTTCCGGGGAACCCATGCGGTTCACAATCCCGGAACTCTTCCGCTTTTCGACTGCTACGTCGCTCCTTGCGTCACGGCGTGTCCCATCGGACAGCACGTGCCGGAATACATTCGTCTCGTCGCCGAGAAACGGTACGCCGACGCCCTGGAGATAATCTACGAGCGCAACGCTCTTCCTTCGATTACCGGTCACATTTGCGACCACCAGTGCCAGCTCGTATGCACCCGCCTCGACTACGAGGGGTGTCTCAATATCCGGGAGGTGAAGAAGCTCGCGGTCCTCAACGGCATGGATGAGTACAAAGAGCGCCTCGTCGCAAGAGGAGAGCTGCCCGCGGCAGGAACCGGCCGGCGGGTTGCCGTCGTCGGCGCGGGACCCGCGGGACTCTCCTCGGCGTACTTCCTCGCTCGGGAGGGATTTTCCGTAACAGTTCTCGAACGGGAGCCAAACGCCGGAGGAGTGGTGAGCAATGTTGTTCCCCACTTTCGAATTAGCCGGGAAGCGATCGAAAGCGATATCGACATGATCCGAAAGCTCGGGGTGGAGTTCCGTTTCGGCGTGGGCGCTCATGTGGATATCGACGCACTCAGGAGCCAAGGGTACGAGTATATCGTTCTCGCTCTCGGGACCTACCAGTCGCGGCCCCTCCCGCTCGAGGGAGACAACCCGAACGTCCGGCCGGCCTATCCCTTTCTTATCGACTTCAACCGAAATCCGGAGAAGCTCGAGCTCGGCAAACGTGTCGTTGTGGTCGGCGCCGGGGATACCGCGATGGACTGCGCCCGGGCGGCTCTTCGTTCTCCCGGGGTGGAGGAGGTGATTGTCGCCTACCGCCGTGCGGAGGCGCAAATGCCCGCGAGCGAGGAGGAGTATGAGCTCGCCCGGGAGGACGGCATCGCCTTCCACTGGCTGCGTAACCCCGAGCGGTTCGATCGCGACGGCACCCTTACCCTCAGGGTGATGGAGCTCGGGGAGCCGGACGACTCCGGTCGTCGGCGACCGCTCCCGACGGAGAAGACCGAGACAATCACCGCGGATACGCTCATTCACTCCATCGGGGACGATCCCGAGGTGGAGGTGCTCGCCGAGGCGGGGCTGAACCCCGATCGAAGACGGGGCACGGTGAAAACCGGTCCCGGTGGGGAGACGGAAGTAGAGAACGTCTTTCTCGTCGGTGACAGCCGCACCGGAGCTTCCACCATTGTGAACTGCATAGCCGAGGGGCGGAGAGCCGCGGAGACGATTTGCAGGAAGGCGGACCCGGAGTGGAGCAGGGCAGAGCGAATCCCAACGATGAATCCCGAAACGCGCGCCGAGGAGATCCTGGCGAAGAAGGGTGAGATTCTCGCCAAACCGGATCCGAGGGTCGAATACGACGAGGTGAGCTTTGCGGAGACCGAGGGACACCGTTGCCTGGAATGCAACTACATTTGCAACAAGTGCGTCGATGTCTGTCCGAACAGGGCGAACATCGCCGTTCCTCTGAGCGCCCTCAGCGCCGTGGATCCGAGCCTTGCCGGGAGCGGCGCCGCACTGGTCGCCGAACCCTACGGCGGTCCAGACCTACCGCCTGGTCCCGCGCCTAACCGGTACCAGATCATCCATCTCGACGCCTACTGTAACGAGTGCGGTAACTGCGGCCACTTCTGCCCCTGGGAGGGAAGGCCCTACACCGACAAACCGACCATCTTCAGCACCGCCGAGGACTTCGAGGCGAGCGAGAATCCCGGTTGGCTTGTCGCCGACGGCAGCGTGCGGATTCGATTTGATGGAGGCGAAAAGACCCTTGCCCTCGAAGGCGGTCGCCTGGTGGGAGTTGACGCCCAGCCGGCCGGCGACCCGAGCGGCGGTCCGGAGCCTGAGTCCCGGGAGACGGATAACCTCTCGGAAGAGCGGTTTTATCGCCTCTTCGAGGCGCTCTATGCGACCCGGCCGCACCTGTTCGGACCGGTGGAGCCGACGAGGAGAAAGCCCGCGCGGGCGGAAGAGGCGTGAGGCGCCCGGCCGGCGGTAAGCGGGTATACGAAGCAGTTGGAGATGAAGGTATGATTCTATTTCAGAACGCCACGCTTATGGAGATCGATCCACCCCGGGTCCGAGAGGGGATGGATCTCCTCGTGGAGGGAGACGAGATCAAGGCGGTGGGTAAGAACCTCCGCTCCCGGCTCGCCGGCGCTGGTTCGCCGGGCGCCGGGGCAGGCGGCGGCGCCGGTGACCGGGAACTCCGGATCATAGACGCCGGCGGAAAGCTCCTCTTTCCCGGCCTCGTCTGCAGCCATCACCACTACTACTCCGGCCTCGCCCGGGGAATCATTGCGGAGCTCGGCCCGATGCCGGACTTCGTCTCGGTTCTCAAGCAGCTCTGGTGGCGAATGGACCGAGCTCACGACGAGGAGAGTATCTACACCTCGAGCCTCATTTGCTCGCTCGACGCGATTCGTGCCGGAACGACCGCGGTGATCGACCACCACGCCTCCCCATCCTACATCGCCGGCTCCCTCACGGCCCTGCGGCGGGGCATGGAGGAGAGCGGACTCCGGGGTAGTAGCTGCTACGAGGTTACCGACCGCCACGGCGAAGAAGGCATGCTCCAGGGGATCGAGGAGAACCGGAGTTTCGCCCTCGCCATCGAGGAGGAGAAGAACCGCGGTACCTGGTCCGGACTCAGCGAGGCGTGCATAGGAGGCCACGCGCCCTTCACTCTGCCGGACGAGGGGCTCAGGCGTATCGCCGAGGTTACCGAGGAAACCGGTAGAGGCTTCCACGTGCACCTCGCGGAAGGCGCCTACGACGTCTCCCACTCCCACATAACCTACGGCAAGAATCTGGTACCTCGGCTCGACGAGTTCGGTCTGGTCAGTGAGAAGAGTATCCTCGTCCACGGCATCTACCTGAGCGCCGAAGAGGTGGAGCTCATAAACGAGCGGGACGCCTTCCTGGTGCATAACTGCCGCTCCAATATGAACAACAACGTCGGCTACAACGAGCGGCTGCCGGACTACCGTAACCTCGCCCTAGGTACCGACGGTATCGGCGGGGACATGTTCGAAGAGATGAAAATCGCCTTCTTCAAACACCGGGACGCCGGAGGACCGATGCAGCCCGACGGCTTTCTCAACGCCCTCGCCTCGGGCTACCGACTCCTGGAGCGGAGCTACGGGCGGAAGTTCGGCCGCATCGACGAGGGGTACGTGGCGGATCTGGTTCTCGCGGAGTATCCGAGCCCCACGCCCTTGCGGGCGGAAAACATCGCCGGACACATCGCCTTCGGCATGAGCTCGAACATCGTCGAGAGCGTGATGATCGGTGGCCGCATGGTCATGGAAGATCGAACGTTCCCCCTGGACACCGATTCGATATACGCTTCAGCGAGGGAAGAGGCGAAGCGGCTCTGGTCGAGGATGAACGAGATAAAGCCGTAGGCGCCGGGGAATGCCCGGACCCAGGTTATGGCGCGGTAACGATAGAGATCAGAAACAAAGGAAGAATCGATGAGTAGAGCAGAGGAAATCTTGGCGAAGGCCGCGGCCTACAGAGATGAGACGGCCACGATCTTGAGCGAGCTGATCCGGATCAAGTCCTACAGCGCCCAGGAAAAGGACGCAGCGATGAAGGTGAAGGAGCTCTGCGAGAGCTTCGGCTTCGACGAGGTGCGCATCGACGGCCTCGGAAGCGTGGTTGCCCGAATAGGGAACGGCAAGAAGAAACTCGCCATCGACGGGCACATCGACACCGTCGAAGTAGGAGACCCGACGCAGTGGAAGAAGGAGCCCTTTTCCGGGGAGATCTCCGATGGCCTGGTTCATGGTCGCGGCTCCTCCGATCAGAAGGGGGGCGTGGCGGCGATGATCACCGCCGGGCGCATTCTCAAAGAGCTGGGCTACGACGGAGAGTACTCGGTCTATCTCACCTTTACGGTGATGGAAGAGGACTGCGACGGCATGTGCTGGAAGTACCTCATCGAAGAGGAAGGGCTCAAGCCGGACTTCGTCGTATCCACCGAGCCGACGAGCTGCAAGATCCATCGAGGCCAGCGGGGACGCATGGAGATGGTCGTACGGCTGAGCGGCGTATCCTCCCACGGTTCGGCGCCGGAGCGGGGAGAGAGCGCGGCGTACAAGGCGGCCCGGGCGGCCCTCGCCATGGAGCGACTGAACGCCAACCTCGAACCCGACGAGGACAACTTTCTCGGCAAGGGCACCATTGTGGTGAGTCAGATCGACGTCCACGGTCCCTCGCAGTGCGCCGTTCCGGATCAGGCGATGCTCTACCTCGACCGGCGTCTCACTTGGGGCGAGGACAAGGAACTCGCCATTAGCCAGGTTAAGGCGGAGGTGGCGAAGGCGATCGGGGAGCCCGAAACCGCCGTGGACGTAACCATGCCCGAGTACACCCGGCGGGGCTGGAAGGACGCGGAGTACGGCCAGGAGCTCTACTTCCCGACCTGGAAAATTCCTGAGAATCATCCTATTGTTTTAGCTGGGGTTAAGACCTACAAGGCGCTCTGGAAGAAGGAGCCGGTGGTCGACAAGTGGACCTTTTCCACCAACCTGGTGGCAACGACGGGGCGACACGAAATCCCGGCGATCGGCTTCGGCCCCGGAGACGAAGAGCAGGCCCACGCCCCGAACGAAATCACCCGGGTGGCGGATCTCGAAATCTGCAGCGCCTTTTACGCCATGCTGCCCTACGTCCTCGAGGAGGCTCAATAGCAATGCTCTCCTTTGGCTATCGGTGCAGCGAATGCGGCCGGGAGTACGAAATAAGCTCGGATCGCTTGCTCTGCGACGATTGTACAGCAAAACAGCGCGACGACGAGCCGTTGCGGGGGATCCTCCAGGTAAAGCTCACCGGCAGCGTGAATCGGGGGAGCGGAATGACCCCCGCTTGGAGCGCCTACGACCTCCTTCCGGTAGAACGGCGATGGTTCCCCTCGATTCCCGTAGGTAACACCCCCCTCTGGGAGCCCGAACGTCTGCGAGAAGAGCTCGGCATGCCGAAGCTCTATCTCAAGGATGACACAGCCAATCCTACGGGCTCCCTCAAGGACCGGGCGAGCTACTTGGTAGCAGCCTACGCCCGCTCCGAGGGGATAGAGCGCATCGTCGTTGCCTCCACCGGAAACGCCGGCTCTTCCATGGCCGGGGTCGGCGCCGCTGCTGGGTTGCAGGTGCGGCTCTACCTGCCCGCCGCGGCCCCTCCGGCCAAAATGACCCAGTCCCTGCAGTACGGGGCGGACCTGGTAAAAGTTGAAGGCAGCTACGACGAGGCGTTTGCCCAATCCCTGGCGTACTCGAAGAAGCACGGCGGCCTCTCCCGAAACACCGGATACAACCCCCTCACCATAGAGGGGAAGAAGACCGTCTCCTTGGAAATCTTTCGCCAGTTGGGAGAGAAGGTTCCGGATTACCTCTTCGTTTCCGCCGGCGACGGGGTTATTCTCAGTGGCGTCTACAAGGGCTTCGAGGATTTAGTAGAGCTCGGTTTCGCCGAGAGGATGCCCACGATCTGTATGGTTCAGGCCGAAGGCTCCCAGGCGATTAGCCGCGCTTTGGAGACGGGGAGCTTCGGTCCGCCCAGGTCGGCAAAGACCATTGCCGACTCCATCTCCGTCGACGTACCGAGCGCCGGCTATTTCGCCCTGGGACGCATGAAGCGCCACGGAGGTCGGCCGGTCATCGTCTCCGACGAGGAAATCCTCGCCGCTCAGCGCCGCCTCGCCTCGACCACCGGCCTCTTCGCGGAGCCCGCGGCAGCCGCGGCGGCGGCGGGCTTCTTCGCCATTCGTGGGGAGCTGCCCGAGGATGCCACGGTGGTGCTTCTCATTACCGGCAGCGGCCTCAAGGATGTGGATTCAGCGAAGAAGGGAGTAGGGCTGGTATGAGTAGTGCGATTAGTCGACCGATTCCGCGGGTGGACGGCCGGGCAAAGGCGAGAGGGGAGGAGAACTACATTGGAGATTACCCCCACGATGGTGTGCTCACCGCCCGCTTCTACCGCTCTCCGATCTGTCGCGGGCGGATTCGCTCCCTGACCGTTCCGGAGCTGCCGGAGGGGTACTACGTGGTGGACCACCGGAGTGTGCCCGGGACGAACGAGGTACCGCTCATTAAGAATGACTGGCCCGCCTTTGCGGTGGATGAGGTCCGCTACGTGGGACAGATTATTCTCGTTATCGCCGGACCGGACCCGATGGTGGTCGAGGAGCTTCTCGGCCGAATCGAAATAGACGTGGAGGAAGTGGAGCCGGCGGTCACTCTCGACGACGCTCTCGCTTGCAAGGGCGGTCCGATTCACGGCAGTGACAACCTCTTTGCCGACCTCGAGCTCCGGCGAGGAGACCCGGATGGAGTCTTCGCCTCGGCGGCCCGGGTCATAGAGGGCGAGTATTCCACCGGTTTCCAGGAGCAGCTCTACATGGAGACCCAGGGGCTCATCGTCTATCCCGATCGGGATGCGGGCAAGGTTACCATCGAAGGTTCCATGCAGTGCCCCTACTACGTTAAGCACGCCGTGGAACACGTCATGGGGGATGCCGCTATGATTCGGGTCAAGCAGGCGACCACCGGCGGCGGTTTCGGCGGCAAGGAGGACTACCCGGAGATCATGGGAGCACCGCTAACCGTGGCGGCGTGGAAGATCGGTAAGCCGCTGCGCATGATCTTTGATCGGAGCGAGGACCTCGCCTGGACCTCCAAGCGGCATCCCTCCCGGACAAAGGTGCGGACCGCCCATGACGAGAAGGGACGCATTCTCGGATTGGACTTCGAGATCCTCCTCGACGGCGGCGCCTACGAGAGCTACTCTCTCATCGTTCTGCAGCGCGCCATGTTTACCTCAAACGGGGTGTACAAGTTCCCGAACGTTAGAGTCCGGGGAAGAGCGATAGCAACCAACACCGTTCCCTCCGGCGCTTTTCGCGGCTTCGGCGCGCCGCAGGCGATTTTCGCTCTGGAAATGCACATGGATCGGGTTGCCCGGGAGCTCGGTCTCGAGCCCCTGGTGGCGCGAAAGCCCTACTTTGTCACCACCGGCGACCCCACGGTTACCGGCGGAACGATTCGGGAGCAGGTGATCCTGGACAAGCTCATCGGTCGCGCCTGGGAGCTCTCCGACTTCGAAAAGAAGTGGAGACGGTACGAGGAGGAGCGGCGCCGGGCGGAGAGTGCCGAGATCGAAGCCGCAGGTGGGTCCGGGAGCGGCGGAGCCCCGGGGGCGGCCGGCGCACTCAGGGCCGGCAGCACCGCACCCCGCCGGGGTATCGGTGTTTCCCTGTTCAACCACGGCTGCGGTTTTACCGGGGACGGGGAGCAGCGGCTCATTAAGGGACGAGTCAAGGTCCGAAAGGACGAGTCCGACCACGTCTCGATTCTCTCTGCGAGCATAGACATGGGACAGGGACCCAAGACCACCTTCCGAAAAGTGGCCTCCCGGATTCTCGGTATCGACCCGGAGAAGATCTCCTTCGACAACCCCGACACCGACGAGGTACCGGACTCCGGGCCCACCGTGGCGAGCCGAACCATGATGGTGGTAGGGTATCTCCTGCAGCAAGCCGCCGAGCGATTGCGAGAGGAGTGGAAGCCCGGAGAGGCGCAGGAGGTGGAGGTGGGCTACAAGATGCCTCCCGGCATCTCCTGGGATCAGGAGGGCTTGCGAGGCGACGCCTACGCCGCCTTCGGTTGGGGCGTCAACATTGTTGAAGTCGAAGTGGACCCCATAAGCTGGGAGCTCACGGTCCTCGGCGCCTGGGGCGTCTACGACGTGGGCGTCGCCATCGATGAACGGGTTGTCCACGGCCAGATACACGGCGGCATGAGTCAGGCTCTCGGTTACGGCTACCTCGAAAAGCTCGAGGTGGACGATCGCGGAGTGTTCAAGCAGGCGAGCATGGCGGACTACATCGTTCCCACGAGCCTCGACCTGCCGAGAACCGGGGCCGCCACGGTGGACAACCCGTACGAGTACGGTCCCTTTGGTGCCAAGGGCATGGGGGAGATGGTCCACGACGGCGGCCACGCGGCCCTGGCGGCGGCGGTAAGCCAGGCTCTCGGACGAACCTGTGACAGGATCCCGCTCTCGCCGGAGAGGATTCTGGGGATGATGAACGATGAAGATTGATTTCACGGTAAACGGAGAGAAGCGGAGTATCGATATCGACCCGATGCGGCGTCTCCTCGATGTGATTCGCGAGGATCTCGGCCTCACCGGGACGAAGGAAGGGTGTGGCGAAGGGGAGTGCGGCGCCTGTAGCGTTCTCCTGGACGGCAAACTGATCAACAGCTGCCTCATTCCCATCGCCCAGGCGGCGGGAAGCGAAATCACGACGATAGAAGGGGTCCGGGAGAGCGATCTCGGCAGGAGCATAAGCGACGCCTTCGCCGAAACCCACGCCGTGCAGTGCGGCTTCTGCACCCCGGGAATGATGATGGCCGCGGCGGCCTATCTCACCGGCGGCGTTGAGCCAACTGGTGGCGGGGCGCGGAGCACGGCGCCTCCGACTCTGTCTGAGGCTGAGATTCGCGAGGCGATTTCCGGCAACATCTGCCGCTGCACCGGATATGACATGATCGTCGACGGCATAGAAGCCGCCGCGCGCAGGCTATCGCGCTCCGGCGGCGGCGCCGACGGTTCTACAGCCGCGGCCGACGGTTCTACAGCCGGCGAGGAGCGGCATTTATGAGTAACGTCTCGCGGCCGAGAGATCTAGAGGAAGTTCTGGCGTACCGCGCCGAGCACCGAGCGATTCCCTTTGGTGGCGGCACGGACCTCATGGTACGCCACCGCGGCTATACCGGTACCCGCCCGCGAATCGAAGGGGACGTGCTCTTTCTCGACGCCGTGGAGGAACTCCACGCGATCACCCTGGAGGGAGAGAGTCTCTGGATCGGCGGTGCCGCAACCATGTCCGAAATCCTCGACGATTCGAGGGTGCCGGAGCTTCTGCGACGTTCAATTGCGCTCATCGCCGCCCCGGCTCTTCGGAACCGCGCCACCCTGGGCGGGAACATTTGCAACGCCTCTCCCGCGGCGGACTCTCTTCCGCCTCTCTACGTGCACGAGGCGGAGGTAGTGGTGAAGAGTCGCTCCGGAGAGCGGACACTCCCGATTGCGGAGTTTCTGACCGGCCCGGGCCGTACCGCCCTCGCCCCGGAGGAAATCCTCTACGGCATACGGGTGCCCGCCCTGCCGGAGGGGAGACTCTATTACCGAAAAGTGGGAACTCGCAGGGCGAACGCCCTATCCAAGCTCTCCGCGGCGGGGTATGCCCGGCTCGAGGCGGGAAAGGTCGCGGCGTTCCGGTTTGCCGTCGGTGCGGTAGCTCCCACGGTGGTCCGGCTGCCCGAGGCGGAGGAGGCAGTCGTCGGCAAGGCGCCGGGGGCTATCGACTGCCCGCGGATAGTCGACCTCGCCGCCCCGCGCATTCGACCGATAGACGACCAGCGTTCTACCGCGACCTACCGAAAGCGGGTCGCCCTCAACGCTCTGTCGGAATTTCTGCATCAACTCTCGGAGGAACAATGATCGATCTGACGCTTCACGAGGACCAGATAGAGAAGAACGCCAAGCTCTGCGCAAGGCAGAATATTCTTCTTCCAACTTTTGACCAGATGGCGAACAGCGAAAAGATTCCGGCGGAGGTCCGAAAGGAGCTCACGTCTATCAGAACCGACGATGTCCACTCTCGAAACCTCTTTCGGGTGACCTGGGAGAACGAGCCTACCCGAGAGGGCGGCGGCTTCGATGGGGTCAACTACATGGAAATCCCCAGCGAGCTCACAGGGGTGAGCGCCCGGATTATCGGTCTCGTGGGCAAGTGGTTTCCCACCGGGGCGCACAAGGTGGGAGCCGCGTATAGCTGTCTCGCCCCGACCCTCGTGACCGGACAGTTTGACCCGGAGCGGAACATGGCGGTATGGCCCTCCACGGGGAACTACTGCCGCGGCGGCGCCTACATCTCCCGTCTTCTGGCGTGCAAATCCGTGGCGATTCTTCCGGAGGAGATGTCCCAGGAGCGGTTTCGATGGCTGGAAAGGATGGCCGACGAGACCATCGCTACCCCCGGCTGCGAGTCCAACGTTAAAGAGATCTTCGACAAGTGCCACGAGCTCGAGGCCGAGCGCGGGGAGAATATCTTCATTTTCAATCAGTTCGAGGAGTTCGGAAACCACCTCTGGCACCACGAGGTTACCGGCCGGTCGATGGAAAAGGTTCTGGAAAAGGAGATGGGTCCCCGGGATCGGCTGGCGGGAACCTGCGTCTCCTCAGGCTCCGCCGGCACTACCGCCTCCGGGGAGTACCTCAAGAAGCGGTTCCCCGAGGCGAAGCTCGCGGTGAGCGAGGCGACGCAGTGCCCGACCCTCCTGGCCAACGGCTTCGGTGGTCATCGGATCGAGGGGATCGGCGACAAGCACGTGCCGTGGATTCACAACGTCAAGAACACCGACATGGTAATCGCCGTGGACGACGAGCACACCATGCGGCTCCTACGCCTCTTTAACGAGCCGGTGGGGCGGAACTACCTCAAGGAGAAGGGCGTGGCCCCGGAAATCGTCGACACGCTCGACACTCTCGGGATTAGCTGCATTTGCAACATCATCACGGCGATTAAGTTCGCCAAGTACTACGAGCTCACCGGCGAGGATATCGTCATGACCGTCTTTACCGACTCCGAGGCGCTCTACACCTCCCGGCTCCAGGAGCTCCGGGAGGAGCGAGGCGAGTACACCCGGGACAACGCCGTGGCGGACTTCGAGATGCTCCAGCAGATCGGCACCAACGATCTCCTGGAGCTCCGCTATGAGGATCGCAAGCGGGTGCACAACCTCAAGTACTACACCTGGGTCGAGCAGCAGGGTAAGAGCTACGAGGAGATCAACCGGCAGTGGTACGATCGAGATTACTGGCAGTCGATTTACGATACCCGTGAGCCGCTGGACGATCTTATCCGGGAGTTCAATGAGCGGGTGGAGAAGTACAAGTAGGCCAACTGGATATACAATGGAACTGAAGGGAACGTTATGATTCTTCTCAAAGAGTGCTTTTACCTCGTCACCGACGCCGATGACCCCGGCCGTTCCGGCATGGATCTCCTCATCGAAGGCAACCGAATCGCCAAGATCGCGGAAGAGATCGAGGCCCCGAAGGGCGCCCGAGTTATCGACGCCTCCAAATGCGTGGTCATACCGGGGCTCGTGAACACCCACCACCACTTCTATCAGACCCTTACCCGTAACCTCCCGGCGGTACAGGACGCCAAGCTCTTCGACTGGCTCGTCTATCTCTACGAGGTGTGGAAGCATGTGGATCAGGATGCGATATACTGGTCTACGGTTGTCGCAACCGCGGAGCTTCTCAAGACCGGCTGCACCAGCGCCACGGACCACCACTATCTCTACCCGAAAGGGGTCACCGCGGACATTATGGCGACCCAGTTCTCCGGGGCCGAGGCGACGGGGATTCGCTTCTCTCCCACCCGGGGCTCCATGAGCCTCTCCAAGAAGGATGGCGGCCTGCCCCCGGACTCGGTGGTGCAGGAGGAGGAGGAGATCCTCGCCGACTCGGAGCGGGTGATAGAGCAGTTTCACGATTCCTCCGAGCTATCGATGAAGAAGATCGCCCTCGCTCCATGCAGCCCCTTCAGCGTCTCGGAGGCCTCCATGAAGGAGACAGCAGCCCTGGCGCGCCGGTACGGCGTGCTTCTGCACACCCACCTGGCGGAGACCCTCGACGAGAACGAGTACTGTCTGGAAAAGACTGGCCGTCGTCCGCTCAAGCTCATGGAAGATTGCGACTTCGTCGGGCCCGACGTTTTCTTCGCTCACGGCATTCACTTCAACGACGAGGAGCTCGAAACTCTAGCAGAGACCGGCTGCCACATAGCTCACTGTCCTACAAGCAACATGCGCCTCGGCTCCGGCATCTGCCGGGTCAGCGAGATGAAGGAGCTCGGCATCAATGTAGGCCTCGGGGTAGACGGAAGCGCCTCCAACGACACCTCGGACATGCTCGGGGAGGTGCGAAACGCCCTCCTCCTGCAGCGGGTAACCAAGGGTGCCGACGCCCTCACCGGTCGCGACGTCTTTCGCATGGGTACCGAAAACGGCGCCAAGCTTCTCAACTTCGAGAAGGTTGGCAGACTCGAGGAAGGATGGGCCGCGGATGTGGCTCTCTTTGACGTGCACAAGCTCGAGTACGCCGGCTCTCTTTCCGATCCTCTCGGAGCGCTCATCTTTTCCGGGTACAACCACGGAACGGCGTACACCATCGTAAACGGCACGGTTGTCGTGGAAGACGGGCGCCTCGTCGGCGTGGACGAGGAGGAAATCGTGGCGAACGGGAACGCCGCGGCGGAACGGCTCTACAAAGGAGCAGGCTTATGATCAAGGAATTCGTTCGGCCCTCTTCGGTGGAAGAGGCCGCGGCGCTCGGCAAGGAGGGGTATGTCTTTCTTGCCGGGGGAACGCAGGTCAACAACGCCCCCTTTAAGAAGTGGGGGGCTCCCGTGGAAAAGGTCGCCTCCCTGGACGCCCTCGGTCTCGGCGGCGTGGAGTACTCCGGCGAACAGCTGATAATCGGCGCCGGGGTAACCCTGCAGGAACTAACCGACACCCCGATCGTTCCCGAGCCTTTGCGCCAGGCGGCGGGCTTCATTCCAACCAGGAGCGTTCGAAACATCGCCACCATCGGGGGAAACGTCGGAGCGAATCGACCGGATTCCTACGTGATTCCCGCCCTGATCGCCCTGCGGGCGGTGGCGGTTACTCCCGACGGGGAGCTGCCGGTGGAAGCGTACGTCAGCCAGGAGAGAGAGGATCTCATTCTCTCCTTTGCGCTGCCGCCGACCCAGGGAGCGTGCTGTGTGGCCAAGGAGTCCCGCTCCCACCTATCGCTTCCGGTGGTCTCGGCCGCGGTTCGCCTGGCGACCAGCGGCGACGGTATTAGGGAGGCTGTCGTAGCCGCCGGTTGCGTCGCGCCTCACGTAGTGCGGCTTCCGGAGGTCGAGCGCTACGTTGTCGAAGCCCGATCACTCCAAGACGGCGCCCTGGAAGAGCGGATTGCCGACTCCGTGGAGCCCTTCGCGGACATTCTCGGCAGTGTGGAGTACAAGCGCTACATTAACAGCGTCATTATCGCCGACCTCATACGGCGCTGCGCGGAGGAGGTATCGGAATGAATGTGACCTTCACCCTAAACGGACGAAAAGTATCCTTTGAGGCGGAGCCCGGCGAGAGCGCCCAGCATTTCCTGCAGCGCCACGCTGTCCCCTCGGTGCGAAACTCCGACGACGGCCACGGATTTGCAGGGTCCGACACGATCCTCCTCGACGGAAAGATCGTGGGGGCGAACATCCTCCTCGCCCCGCAGCTCGAAGGGAGAGAGGTCAAGACGGTAGAGTCCCTCCGGGAGGGGAGAAAGCTCGGTGTCGTCCAGCAGGCGCTCGTCGAGGCCGGCTGCGTGCAGTCCGGGTATAACTCACCGGCAGCTGCGCTTATGATCCATGAGCTCTTAGAGCGGAGTCCCGAGCCGACTCGCGCCGAAGTGATTGACGCCCTCTCAGGCCTCTTTAATCGTGCGACCGGCTACGAGCAGTTCTTCGACGCTGTCCGCCTCGCCTCCCGGCGACTCAAGGACCCCGCTCTGAAGCCCACGGATACCCCCTCCTTCGGAGATAACTACACCATCGTCGGCAAGCCTTCGCCCAAGAAGGACTCCGCCCGGATGATCGCAGGGGAGAAGCTCTTCGTCGAAGACCGGCTGGAAAAGGAGGCGTGCTTTCTCAAGGTGCTGCGCAGTCCCTACGCTCACGCCTGGATTCGCTCGATCGACACCAGCCGGGCCGAAGCCCTGGAAGGGGTGGTGGCGGTCTTCACTCATAAGGACGTTCCGGAGAAGGTGTATAGTCAGGCGGGGCAGGGCTTTCCCGAGCCTTCTCCTTACGACCGGATGCTCCTCTCGAGAAAGGCGCGGCACGCAGGAGATCGGGTCGCCGCGATAGTAGCGGAGAGCGAGGAGATCGCCGAAAGAGCTATGGAGCTCATTACGGTCGACTACGAGCCGCTGAAGCCGCTCCTCGACTGGGACGACGCCAAAGCGCCGGGGGCTCCCCTGATACACGGCGGAGAGATCAGGTACGAGGAGGGCGGGCCGGAAGATCTCGAGGAGCTCAACAGAGATGCCGAGAGCAGCGAGGAGCCGGTGATCTACCAGTTCCCCATCGGCGGCAATCCGCGGAAAAATGTCGCCGCCTCGGTCTCAGGCGGAATCGGAGACGTGGCGAAAGGATTCGCCGAGGCGGATGTTGTGATCGAGCGGAGCTACACGACCCCGCAGGTGCAGTGTACACCCCTCGAGACGCACACCACCTACGCCAAAGTAGAGGGGGACCGTCTTATTGTTCACGCATCGACCCAGGTGCCCTACCATGTGCGTCGTATTGTCTCAACTCTACTCGGGCTCCCGGAAAACAAGGTACGCGTCATTAAGGAGCGGGTCGGCGGCGGCTACGGTTCCAAGCAGGATATCATTCTGGAAGACCTTGCGGCGTTCTGTGCCTATAAGACCGGACGGCCGGTGTTTCAGCGGTACAGCCGGGAGGAGGAGTTCATAGCCAACTCCACCCGAAAACCGATGCGCTTTACGGTAAAACTCGGGGCTAAGAAGGACGGTACCTTTACCGCTATGGAGATGAAAGTCGAGTCCAATCAGGGCGCCTACGGCGCCCACGCGCTTACCGTCCCCATGAACGGTGTCTCCAAGAGCCTTCCGCTCTTTCTCTGCGAGAACGTTCACTTCGACGTGGTGGCGTACTACTCGAACATCCCCCCCACCGGAGCGTACCAGGGATACGGCGCCCCAAAGGCTAACTTCGCCCTCCAGGTAGCGGTCAAAGAGCTCGCCGTTGAGCTCGGCATGGATTACATGGATGTGATCGAGAAGAATCGCGTAACCGAGGGGGCGATGCTCGAAATCCTCAAGAGTCTCGGTGAAGGGCGCGAGGGGGTAGCCGCCCCCGCGGTGAGCTGCGGTCTCGGCCCCGCCCTCGAGCAGGGGCGGCAACTGATTAGCTGGGGCAAACGCGAAGAGGCCGCGGAGCTTGGCCCGGACTGGGCTATCGGCAAGGGCGTCGCAACGGTGCAGCAGGGTTCGGGTCTTCCCGGCCTCGACCACGCCAACGCCACGGTTAAGATGCTCGGAGACGGCACCTTTCTGGTGCAGTCCGGAGGCGCGGACCTCGGAACCGGCCTCGACCTGGTAAGCGCGAAGATGGTCTCGGAGATTCTCAGGATCGATATGGAGCTTATCACGGTGCAGTCCGGCGACACGGACATGGCGCCCTTCGATACCGGCGCCTACGCCTCCTCGGGGACCTACTTCTCCGGCGGCGCCGCCCGGAACGCGGCGAACAAAATGGTTGAGATGATAAAGAAGGAAGCCGCGGCGCTACTGGACGAGGATCCGGAAGATCTCGAAATCGCCTGGCCGGGAAAGGTCGTCGGAAAACAGGGAGAGCTCACCTACCGTAAGCTCGCCTGGCACACGCAGAACGGGGAAGGGACGGGGCAGATTATCGCGAGTTCCAGCTTTACCACCGACAAGTTCTCCTTTCCCTACGGTGCCCACTTTGCCCAGGTAGCGGTGAATAAGCAAACCGGCAAGGTAAAGGTACAGAAGTACTTCGCCCTGCAGGACGCGGGTGTTCCAATTAACCCGGAGTACGCCCTGGGCCAGGTCTACGGCGGGGTGGTTAAATCCATCGGCCACGCTCTTTACGAGGAGATGATCTTCGACGATCAAGGTCGCTGTCTTACCACGGACCTTCGCAGCTACGGTGTGCCCATGATCGGCGACATCCCCGAGGAGTTCCGGGCGATTCTCATTGAAACCGACGACCCCTACGGCCCCTTCGGGGCAAAGTCTATAGCCGAGATAAGCGTAAATGGGGCTGCCCCGGCGATCGCCAACGCCATACACGACGCGGTGGGCGTCTGGATGCGTCACTGGCCCTTTAGTCCGGAACGGATCTTGCGGGCAATGGGCAAGGTTAACGGTGGTGGCGAGCGAAAGCCGGCAGGGCGTGTGCGAGTTCCCGCGGGAGCGGGCAATAGACGACGAAAGTAAGGAGCATGTGGATGGAGAAGGATCTCCCTGGGATGATCGGCGAGCTCGGTAAGCTCGTCACGGAGAAGATGTACCTCGACGACTTTCTTTTGACATGGGAGAAGAGTGACCAGGAGCTTCAGGCGACGTTTCTTGTAGCCGACGCTCTGCGGGCGCTCCGGGAGAAGAACATCTCGAGCAAGCTGTTCGACTCAGGGCTCGCCATAAGTCTCTTCCGGGACAACTCGACGAGGACCCGCTTCAGCTTTGCAAGCGCCTGTAATCTCCTTGGGCTCGAAGTCCAGGATCTCGACGAAGGTAAGAGCCAGATAGCCCACGGGGAGACGGTCCGGGAGACGGCGAACATGATCTCCTTTATGGCCGACGTCATCGGCATACGGGACGATATGTACATCGGCAAGGGTAACGCCTACATGCGGGAGGTTTCCAAGGCGGTCGCCGAAGGTCACGCCGACGGCGTCCTCGAGCAGCGCCCCACTCTTGTCAATCTGCAGTGTGACATCGACCACCCAACCCAAACCATGGCGGACTTCAACCATCTCATCCACCACTTTGGTGGTGTGGAGAACCTCCGGGGTAAGAAGATCGCGATGAGCTGGGCGTACAGCCCCTCCTACGGCAAGCCTCTCTCGGTGCCTCAGGGCGTCGTGGGACTGATGAGCCGCTTCGGCATGGAGGTTGTTCTCGCCCATCCCGAAGGGTATGAGATTATGCCGGAGGTGGAGGAGCTCGCGGCTAAGCAGTCCGAGGAGTCCGGGGGAAGCTTTTCCCGGGCGAATAGCATGGCCGAGGCTTTCGAAGGCGCGGACATCGTCTATCCGAAAAGCTGGGCGCCCTTTGCCGCCATGGAGAAGCGAACCGAGCTTTACGGCAACCGCGACGAGGCGGGCATCAAAGCGCTGGAGAAGGAGCTTCTCGCCGAGAATAGGGAGCACATCGACTGGGAGTGCACCGAAGAGCTCATGGGCAAGACGAAGGAGGGCACGGCGCTCTACATGCACTGTCTCCCGGCGGACATTAGCGGCGTGAGCACCGACCGGGGCGAGGTGGCGGCCTCCGTCTTTGACCGGTATCGCGTCCCTCTCTACAAGCAGGCGAGCTACAAGCCGTACATCATCGCGGCGATGATATTCCTGAGTCGCTTTTCCGACCCCGCCGGCAAGCTGAACCAGCTCTACACGGCGGCAAAGCCTCGGATCAGCTAAACGGGGCCGAGCGGCGGGGCCCCGGCCGATTGCCAAAAGCGTCATTCATCTGTATCTTTTCACCGCCTGCCCCGGTTCCGGGGCGGGCTCATTCTTCATGTTGACAACTACAAAGAAAAGCAACCCGGAGGAACCATAGCATGGCAAAGCACCAGTTCCAGACCGAAGTCAATCAGCTCCTGCAGCTGATCATTCACAGTCTCTACTCCCATAGAGAGATATTCTTGCGGGAGCTCATCTCAAACTCTTCCGACGCCCTCGACAAGCTCAAGTACCTCACCCTTACCGATGAGGCGTATAAGAAGCTCGACTTCTCCCCACGCATCGACATCGAGTTCGACGAGAAGGAGCACTCCTGGATGGTGGTTAAGGATAACGGCATCGGGATGAACGGCGATGAGCTTATAGAGAACCTCGGTACCATCGCGAAAAGCGGCACCAAGAGCTTCCTCGCCCAGCTCACCGGAGATAAGCAGAAGGACTCCAACCTGATCGGCCAGTTCGGCGTCGGATTCTACTCCGCCTTTATGGTCGCCGACAAAATTGAGGTAGTGAGCCGAAAAGCCGGCGAGGAAGCGGCGTACCAGTGGGTTTCCGACGGCAAAGGCGAGTATGAGGTTACCGACGCCACCCGGGAGGAGCAGGGAACTACCGTCACCCTTCATCTGAGCGAGGAGGGCAAGGAGTTCGCCAACCGGTGGCAGATCGAGGAGATCATTCGCAAGTACTCCAACCACATCGCCTTTCCGATCTACCTCCACTACACCAAGACCGAGTACGACGACAAGGGGAAGGAGAAGTCCAAGGAGCCGGTGAGCGAGCAGGCGAACGCCGCGACGGCGCTCTGGAAGCAGCCGAAGAGCGAGCTGAAGGAGGAGGACTACAACGAGTTCTACCGCGCCATTAGCCACGACACAGAGGATCCCCTCATGTACCTGCACATCCAGGCGGAAGGGACCATGGAGTACACCACCCTCTTCTACGTGCCCAAGAAGGCGCCCTTCGACATGTACCAGGTGGACTACAAGCCCGGGGTTAAGCTCTACGTAAAACGGGTCTTTATTACCGATGACGAGAAGGAGCTCATGCCCCCCTATCTCCGCTTTCTGCGTGGGGTCATCGATTCCGAGGATCTCCCCCTCAACGTGAGCCGGGAGATTCTTCAGCAGAACCGTATTCTCAACAACATCAAGAGCAGCTCCGTCAAGAAGATCCTCGGCGAGTTCGAGAAGATGGCGGAGAAGGAGCCGGAGAAGTACGAGCAGTTTATCGAGCAGTACAACCGTCCCCTGAAGGAGGGGATTTATTCCGACTTCACCAACCGGGAGACCCTGCTCGAGCTCGTGCGGTTCAAGTCGACCAAGGTCGACGGCTACACCAGCTTCTCCGAATACAAGAAGAGGATGCAGCCCGGGCAGAAGGCGATCTACTACATCTCCGGCGACAACGAGGCGCGGCTGCGCCACTCTCCGCTCCTGGAGGCGTACAAGAAGAAGGATATCGAGGTGCTCATTATGGACGACGAGGTCGATGAGCTCGTGATTCCCACGGTGGGCCAGTACGCCGAAACCGACCTCAAGGCGGTAAATCGCTCCGACGCTGGAGAGGACCTCAAGGAGAAGAAGGACGAGAAGAAAGAAGAGGAACTCAAGCCGGTCCTGGAGAAGATAAAGACCGCCCTGGGTGACCGGGTGAAAGACGTGGTCTCTTCGATCCGCCTCTCCGAGTCCCCGAGCTGCATCGTCGTGGATGAGAGTGACCCGACGATGAAGATGCAGCAGATGATGAAGGCGCTCGGGCAGGTGGATCTTCCGGAGGTTAAGCCGATTCTCGAAATCAATCCGGACCACGCGATCGTAACCCGCCTCAAGGAGAGCGAGGACGATGCGGTTATCAACGACATTAGTCAGCTCCTCCTCGACCAGGCGATGCTCGTGGAGGGGATGCAGCTCAAGGAGCCGGCGGAGTTCGTCGCCCGAATGAACCGGTATTTGGAGAAGGCGGTATAGCCGCAACGTTCTTGTGAGCGCATGGCGTCTTGGACAGTTTTGAGGCGCCATGCCTGTTTTAGTTCAGTTGAGAATCCTCACGCCCAGGGCCGGTTGACCCGAGCCGTTTTGAGGAGTAGTCTGTACACATGGCTCTACACACGAAACAACGAACCAACGTGAGTATTGACGCTGACCTCTTGAAAGCAGCTCGATCTCGGGGGATCAAGCTGTCGCCCCTCTTGGAGGAAGCGATACGAGAAAAGCTACGAGAGGTTCAGGCAGAGCAATGGCGCGAAGAGAACCGGAAAGCGATCCAAGCGTATAACGAGGAAGTCCGGGAGCGAGGAACCTTCTCCGACGGGCTAAGAGGGTTCTGATGGCGCAGTTCGATATTCACCTGAACAGTGATGAGAGGACCCGGGAGCGAACCCCCTATCTGCTCGACGTCCAGTCGGAGCTCCTTTCGGATCTTGCCACGAGGATCGTAGTTCCCTTGCGGCCTGTTACGGAAGAGGAGCCCTGGATGATATCGAGGCTTCATCCAGTCATCACTCATGGAGAGAAGTCCTACGCAGCCGTTGTGTCCGAGCTGGCCGGGATTCCTGTCGGGCTACTCAGCGGTAGGGTTGGTGATGCCGGGGCGCAAAGAGCCGACATTATCGCCGCGATTGACCTCCTGATAACTGGGTTCTAACTTCTACTCAGAAGGAGAACACCATGGTTGATCTTTCCCGATACGAAGATGACCAGCGGTACGCCGAGTTGGTTGCGGAAATCAAGAAGCTCCGCTCTGCCGGAGCGAAGCTCGCGGAGGCGGCGAAGATGATTGCGGCCGAGTCCGAGCCCCTCAACCCGGAGTGTCTCAAGTGCGAGCAGATCGACCAGGTGAAGGCGCGAAAAGCCCTCGAGCAGTGGAGAGAACTCTAAGCGGCAGTGACGAGGGCGACAGCACCCTGCTGGTGCTGCCGCTAGCCGTCGGACCGCCCCGCGTTACGGAGCGATCCTCTTGATG
Source organism: Spirochaetaceae bacterium (assembly GCA_046540995.1). Classification (GTDB taxonomy): domain Bacteria; phylum Spirochaetota; class Spirochaetia; order DSM-27196; family Alkalispirochaetaceae; genus CAYZHV01. The sequence continues at coordinate 26,202 of JBKHED010000034.1, forward strand.
TGGGCGCTGCCCGAATCGCTATCGCCGCCGCCGACCAACGGGTCGCATCCGGTGATCATAACTATCCCGACTACACCGGCTATCAGTCCGAGATGCTTGTGCCGTTTCATTCTCGTATCCTCCGCTGTGTCCTCAGACTTGTGTTTTCGGGCTCGTATTCCATGCGGAAGCGTACGTCACAGAACGCGAAAGTGATTGTAAAAAAACGGACATGCTTCGTCGAATGAGGAGTACAGATGCGATGAAGGGGACGTGGATCACGTTTTTGAGGAGGGTGTCTGCTGGGTAGACCGTCGGGGGACATTTTTGCGAAACACCACCGCCCGCAAAGACGGTGCACGCCCTCAACGAGCCCTCCAACGACCGGTCGGGCCGCCCACGACCCGGGTATCCCTGCGCCCCGAGAGGCTTGGATCCGGCCTGTAGAGGCGTTATACTTGTTATACAGGAGGTGAGTTATGCTGGCTGTTCGATTAGATCCCGAAACTGAGGACAAGCTGAACCGTCTCGCACACGAGACCGGACGGAGCAAGAGCTATTATGTCAAACAGGCCATCGAAAACTACCTGGAAGAACGTGAGGATTATCTACTCGCTTTGGCGGTACTCGAGAAGAATGAACCCCGAAAGCCCATTGCTGAAGTGAGGAGAGACCTTGGCCTGGACCATTGAGCTTACCGCAACGGCCGAGAAGCAGCTGAAGAAGCTGGATCGAAAGTGGCAAGGGTTCATTCTTGATTATCTGGAAGATGAAGTCGCGGGCCTCAGTGACCCGAGGAGCCGCGGAAAAGGCCTTGTGGGCGACAGGAAGGGCATTTGGAGGTACCGAGTGGGCGACTACCGGATACTTTGCCAGATTATAGACGCAGAATTGGTGATTGTAGCCGTGACTATCAGGCACAGAAGGGACGTGTACGGAGACTGAGCCGG
>JBKHED010000035.1:0-26098 GCA_046540995.1 Spirochaetaceae bacterium
GGGATCAGCGGCATCGTATCACAAGAGCGGTCTCAGCGGAATAGTCGCTCGGAACGGATCATTGGTGGCTCCCAAGTGGCCGGCGGAGCGACCGTGACGCACGGTGGTCTCCAGAGTTTATCACGAGAGCAACCTACGGGTCGCGGGCGGCACTACGTCGCCACTACCCGATTTCGCCCTTCCCGTTTCGCTCTATAGAGAGCATTATCGGCGTCCGCGATTAGGGACTCCAGTAGCTTCGGGGCGGCGTCATAGGGAGCTCCGACAGAATCGTCCGGCAGGGCCGTCGCGCCGCCGACACTGACGGTGATCCAGACCGGGACCGCCGGCGCTTCCCGCTCCTTTTCAGCGGTTGCGACCGTTACGGGCCGCGAGGAACAGGCGAGGCGGATCCGCTCCCCCAGAACGATCGCTTCCTGTCGATCCGCAAAGGGAGCCACCACGGTAAACTCCTCTCCCCCGTAGCGAGCGACAAAGTCCGTCTCCCTCGTGGAGGCGGAGATGGTGGCCGCGGCGGAGCGTATCGCTTCGTCACCGACCTCATGGCCGTACTCGTCATTGATCCGTTTGAAGAAGTCGATATCGACCATGAGGACGCTCACCGGACGCCTCTGTTCCAGGCACATCGCCACGGCTCTCTGTCCTTCGGCCAAGAGAAATCGGCGGTTTGGAAGTCCGGAGAGGGGGTCGGTGATCGCCGTGTGCTCGAGATCCCGCATATGCTCCTTCAGCCGATGTACCATTTCTGAGAAGGTCGCAAAGAGGACTCGGATTTCTCGGGGAGCGTTTCGAGGGAGCCGGGGAAAGACATCGGTGTCGTATGTCTCACGGTTGATCTCCCTGCTAAAGGCAGCCAGATCCATAATGGGCCGCTCGATGGTTCTCGAGACTATCAGCAGAACGGGAAGAAACAGCAAGAGAAAGATCGCCGCCGTCCCCAAGCCCGCGAGGAGGTAGGTGCGCAGGGACTCCACGAGCATCTCCACGGGGCTTTCGCTTACCAAGTACCATTCCCCGAGAACGAGGGAGGCGTACGCAGCAACAACGAGCTCATCGTTCCGATTACGGTAGGGTCCGGAAGTGCGCGCGCCACGCCGGATATGTTCCATCACCTGCGGTTTCACCCGAGAACGAACTCCGGTCCAGCTCAACTCGGAAGGAAAGACTCGAGGCTGGGGCTGGGGCCGGGACTCATAGAGCGGCACGACCACATCGTCGCTCACAATTCTCCCCTCCCCGTCAACCAGCAGCGTTCTGCCTTGCGCCACCCTGCTCGTTGTCTCCAGAGCGTTCAGAAGGGTGGTGATCGGTACTCCCGCAACAAGGACCCGACTGACCTCTTCGCTCTCATCCATTACCGGATAGGCGAAAACGATCATCGGTATTCGACTCCTTCGGTCGATGAGGATGTCAGATAGCGCTGCCCGGCCTCGGAGGGCACGCTGAAAGAAAGGACGGTCGCCGATGTAGACACCGCTCCGCTCATTCGCTTCCATGAGATACCCAACGGGATCGTAGAAGTCGATCGACGTGAATTCTGTTTGATTGTTCAGAAAGAGTTCCCTCACGGAAGGTTGCCGTCGAGGTGCCCCTCCCGACTCTTTCACCAGGGCGGAGACGAATCGAAGGTCGGCAAGACGCTCCTCCCGCCACTGATAGAAGAACTCCCGCTGCGCTATCGTTGTCTGCCTGAGCTGGTCTTTTTGATCGTTCAGTATCTCCGGCGTAATCAAGAGCAGAAAGAGCCCCGCGCTCACCGCAAGCACGAGCAGCAGAGGAAGAAGAGCAAGAGAGAGTACGCGCCCCCGAATGGATTGGGGGACAATTTGGTCAGCTCGACGGGTACTCATCTCTCCTTAACATACCCCAAGGGGTAGTGAGGGCTCAATTGACTCAGCGGTTGCCCGAAGCGACCCCGAGCGGAGCTGGCCGACGTGACTCTACGCTAAGGAGTCCGGCCTACACGCGCCAGAACTGCGGGGTAAAGATGATGAGAACCGTGTACACCTCCAGGCGGCCGAGCATCATGATTATGCTCAGGTATACCTTTAGCGCGTCCGGGAAGAAGGCGTAATTGAGGGTTGGTCCCACCTTGCCGAAGCCCGGGCCGATGTTCCCGAGGGTGGCAAGAGCCGTGGTAAGGGAGGTGAGAATGTCGTTTCCCGCCGCCGCCACGAGGATCGTCGTAATGAGCAGGAGCGAGCTATAGAGAAAGACAAAACCAGAGATCGCGTAGACGATGTGCTTGCCCACCGGCTCCCTGTTGAGGCGAATGCGAAAGACCGCCCTGGGATGGAGCAGGTACTTCATCTCGTTTAGTCCCTGCTTAAAGAGCGTTACGATCCGGACCACTTTGATGCCACCCCCCGTGGAGCCGGCGGAACCTCCGATGAACATGAGGGCAAACAGAACGATCTGCGCCAGCGCGGGCCAGGCGGCGAAGTCCGCCGTGGCGTAGCCGGTGGTAGTGAGAATACTGGCCGCCTGGAACGCCGCGTATCGCAGGCTCTTCCCCACACTCTCGTAGGCCGCTCCGTAGAGGGACACGGCAATGACGAGGGTAGCTAGAACAAAGAAGGATAGATACGCCTTAACCTCAGTGTCCCGCCGAATACTCGTAAACCGGCCAGTAATGAGCTTGTAGTAGAGGGAGAAGTTAATGCCCGCCATCACCATAAATAGCGTCACCACGGCGTCGATGTAGGCGCTGTCGTAGTGACCGACACTGCCGTTCTTCGGAGAGAAACCGCCGGTGGCGAGGGTTCCGAAGGTGTGAGTCAAGGCGTCGAAGAGATCCATGCCCCCAACGAGGAGTAGCGCCACCTGAGCCACCGTAAAGGTGAGGTAGGTGAACCAGAGGATCTTCGCCGTCTCCGTAATCTTCGGGGTAATCTTGTCAACCGTGGGGCCCGGTGCTTCCGCCTTGATAATCTGCAGACCGCCGATGCCGAGGAGGGGAAAAATCGCTACCGTAAGCACGATAATCCCCATGCCCCCGAGCCAGTGGGTCAGGGAGCGCCAGAAGAGGACCGAGCGGGGCAGCCCCTCGATCTCCGTGAGGATCGAGGCTCCGGTAGTAGTGAAACCGCTCATGGTCTCGAAGAAGGCGTCCACGTAGGAGCTCATGGCTCCGGTGAGCACGAAGGGGAGCGCCCCGATCAGCGAGGCGATGAGCCACGCCAGACTAACGAGCAGAAAGCCTCCTCGATTCGAGAGAAAGCCGTACTCCCGGCGAGTGATAAGGAGGTAGAAGAGCGCCAGGGCCACGCTTACTCCCACGGGAATAAGAAAGCCCGGGATCGTCCAGAACTCCCCGTAGGCAACTGCCACCACCACCGGGATCAGCATGAACCCGGAAATTATGAGCATCAGAATTGCGACGACGCGAAGAACGAGTGCGATATTCATCGGCTCGTGGTAAAGAGCGCCTCGACTTTTGCGGCGGCGGATTTCTGGGCGATCACAATAATATGATCGTTTTCCATAACCAAGTTGCTGCCGTCAGGAATGATCGTCTCACTCTCCCGAGCAATGGAGACGATAAGACAATCCCTGGGCAGGGGGATGGCGCTTACCCGCTTTCCCACGGCTCGGCTCTTCGCCTCGACGTTGAGTTCGAGCACCTCCATCTGCCCATCGGAGATGCTGTGGATGCTCCGGACGTTACCCCTCCGGATGTATTTGAGAATCGTGTTCACCATAGCGTTTTTGAGACTCACGGCGACGTCAATCCCGAGATGAGTGGCTATGTGGGAGTAACTGTTCTTGTTGACCAGAGCGATGGAGCGCTTTATTCCAAAGCTCTTTGCGTAGATTGCGGTTACGATGTTGAGCTCCTGGTTGTCCGTTGCGGCGATGACCAGGTCGCTGTTGGCAAAGTGCTCTTCCTCGAAAATCCCCTCGTCGGAGATATCGGCGTTGATCACGAGTCCCTCGTGAAAACGGTCAGCGAGCTGCTTCGCCCGATCGTAGTCCCGTTCGACGATCTTGACGCTTCGTTTTCCGTAGGCTGGACTCAGGGAACTGAGGAGCTTTCGCACCAGCCCCTGCCCTCGCCGCTCTCCGAGTAGAGACTCCGCCACCATGGCGCCGATGTTGCCCCCACCCACGATGACCACTCTCTTCAGTCCGCTCTTCGGCTTGCCTAAGCTCGAAAAGAGGCGATCGAAGCTCTGCGCGTTGGCTGCCACGTATAGGATATCCCCTTCCTCGATCACGGTGTCGCCGGAAGGGATAATGAAACGGTTCTGACGGAGAATGAGCGCTACGAGAAAGGAGACGTCCACGAGGCGGCCTACTTCAACGAGCGACATGTTCTGAAAGGGGGAGTGGCGATCTATGGTCAGGTTGCGAATCTGCACATCCGAGCTCTCGAAGAGCATAATGTCGCTAACCGCGCCGTGCTCTATGCTTCGGACGATCGCTCGAGCAGCCTCGATCTCCGGGTTGACAACGTAGTCTATGCCGAGAAAGCCCTTCTGAGAGATCTTGGTCTCGGCATACTCCACACTGCGGACCCGGGCAACCTTGAACTCCACATTGAACTCCGAGGATACGATGCCGCAGGCGATCATGTTCACCTCGTCGGAGTCGGTAACGCTTATGAAGTATGTGGCGCCTTCGGTCCCCGCCTTGCGGAGGGTCTCGATCCTGTTACCCTCGCCGGTGACAACCATACAGTCGAGCTTGTTCGAGACAATCCGAGCTACATCGGGATCCTTCTCTATCAGCACCACGTCTTTGTTCTCGCTGACGAGTTGCTTGGCAAGCTGGAAGCCGACGGCCCCGGCACCAACGATGACAACCTTGGTTACAGCCATTCCGCTCGTTATACCAACCGCCTCAGGGGGTGTCAAACCGCTTGGTCCGGGTATATAGTGGCTCCATGGCCCTTTCCATCGGCAGCTGCAGCTGGAAGTTTCCCTCCTGGGAGGGCTTAGTATACTCCTCCCGCGAGCCGGAGTCCTACCTGGCGGAGTATTCCAGCACCTACCGGACAGTAGAGGTGGATCAGTGGTTCTGGTCTCTTCTCGGCACCGACACTATAAGGCTGCCGCGCCCCGAACCATCGACCGCTTCCTCTCCCGACTCGATGGCGTTGACCGGGGCAGTGAATAGAGCTATTCTCTGACCCATGGGAAGTGCGATTAAATCACTCGACTTTACGTTCGTAGAAGGTTCCCGAAAAGAGCATGATGTGGTGCTCTACGCCCTATCGACCTGCGCCTTCTGCAAGAAAGGCATCGACTTTCTCACCAAAGCAGGAGTCGACTTCAAGTATATCTATCTGGACAAGATAGACGTCGACCTGAAGAAGCAGGTAAAGGAGGAGCTCAAGTCCCAGTTCGACAACATAGTCGTCTTTCCGGTTCTCGTTATCGACGGCAAGCGAGCTCTGACGGGCTTTACGAAGGACCAGTGGGAAGCGGCTCTGGATCTTCCCGAAATCTGATGAGTAATAGAAAAAAGACGAAAGAGGAGACTCGGCGGTTTGTTTTTCGAGTCGCCGAGTACCAGGGATGGGTCGTAAACCGTGACGAAAGGTTCCTCGACGACATAATCGAGGGACTCCAGACCAACTACAACCGGTACGGCTACTTTCTCTGTCCCTGCAGGGACGGTGACGGGGAGCGAGAGGCGGACCGAGATATTATCTGTCCCTGCGACTACAACGTTCCGGACCAGCAGGAGTATGGTCACTGCTTCTGCGGCCTCTTCCTGAGTAAGGAGTTTGCCGCCTCGGGGCGGTCGGTCCGGCAGATCCCTGAGCGGCGGCCGAGCTTCTAGGTACCGCGCTCCCCTATGCTCTTGAGAGCGGCCTCGACCTCCTTCTCGCAACGTGATGCAAACGAGCGCGCTGTGCTGAGACTCCCCGCGTTCAATGCGCGCTCCGTCTCCCGGGCTGCCTCGACGCCTGGGTGGTTTCTGATCGCTCCCAGTAGGTTGGCGAGGCCGTGAGCGGCCTTGGCTGCTCGGGGAATCTCTTCCATCTCCATGCCGCTCTTAAGCGTTTCGATACGCTCCGGAGCGTCCTCGAGAAAGAGAGCCAGGATTTCCCGCAGCCCCTCCTCGTCTCCGGCGTAGATGCTCTCCAGCTCTTTCAGGGAGAACCTGCTCTCATCACTCATACCGCTGCTTTAAGGGCGTCAACAAACTGGTCCACATCTTCCTCGGTGGAGTCGAAGGAGAGCATGAGGCGCGCGATGTTCCGCTCCGCCTCCCAGAGGTAGAAGCCCCATTCCTCTCGCAGGGAGTCGATCGCCTCCCTCGGCATGGAGGGAAAGACACCATTCGCCTCCACGGGATAGGCGAGCTCCACTCCCCGAAGCGGCTGAACGCTCCCGGCGAGCCTGGCGGCGAGAGCGTTTGCCCGGCGCGCGTTGCGAGCCCAGAGCTCTCCCTCTATCATGGCGGTGTACTGGGCGGCGATGTACCGCATCTTCGAGGCGAGTTGGGTCGTCTGCTTGCGCAGGTTTGGCCCCCACTCCGCGAGCTCCCTGCGAAACAGGATCACCGCCTCCCCGAACATTATACCGTTCTTGGAAAGCCCGAAGGAGAGAGCGTCCACGCCGGCCCGGCTGGTGATTTCCCTGAGCATCTCATTCGGTTCCATCGGGGTGTCGGGACGCTCCGCCAGGTAGACCACGGCGTTGGAAATCCGGGCCCCGTCCATGTGGAGGTAGAGCCCATTCTCCCGGCAAAAGGCGGCGATATCGCGGATCTCCTCCGGAGTGTAGCAGGTCCCGACCTCCGTAGCCTGGGTAATGGACACCGCCTTTGGCTGAGAGGTGTGCTCGAAGCCGCGACGGGAGATAAACGGCTCGAGTTGTTCCACCGTGAGCTTCCCCGCCAGGGGTGGGACGGACAAGAGTTTGGCGCCGGTGAACTTCTCAGGCGCCCCCGCCTCGTCTTCCTGGATGTGGGCAATCTCGGTACACAAGGTCGCCTCGAAGCTCCGTACCATGGTAGCCAGGCTGAACACGTTGGCACCGGTACCGTTGTAGACGAAGAATACCGAAGCCTCCGCATCAAAGAGCTCTCGAATCCTCTCCTCCGCTTCTCGAGTGTACGGGTCGTCGCCGTAGGATATTTGGTGGTCTCGGTTTACCCGGCTCAACGCCTCCATGACTGATGGGTGGACCGTCGCGGTGTTGTCACTGGCAAATAGATGTGCTCTTCTCATCGGGTCTCCACTTCTTCTGAGTTGAGCTTTCTCAGGAGTGCCCGGGCATCGGGGTGGTCCGGATCCACGTTGAGGGCTTGACGGCAGTCAGCGGTTGCGGCGGACCGGTCACCCAAGGAGCGATACACGAGGGCCCGGGCGTAGAGCGCATCCGCATTGTACTGGTCAAAGTCAAGACAGATTGAGAAATCCCGAAGCGCGGACTCAAGGTATCCCTGGGTCCGGTGCGCCAAGCCGCGATAGAAGTACGCCTTTGTCGACTTCTGGTCGTAGCTGAGGGCGGTTGAGAAGTCCTCTATCGCCCCGTCGAGATCGCCCTGAGCGAAGCGGGCCATCCCGCGATGGATGTGTACAATGCCGCGAATGTGCGGTTTCGGCTGATGCTTGAGAATCTCGGAATAGATGGAAATCGCCTCCCCGTACCGTTTGCGGTTATGGGCGTGGAGCGCCTTGAGCAGCATCGTGTCCATCGAGTCGCGGTCGCCTGCCTCGGAGGCCGAGGGAGCGGGTGCTATAGGAACCGCAATCTCCTCTTCCGACTCCTCTTCCCCATGGATCTTTCGCCAGAATCCCTCTCGCCGGGTGAGAAGCTGGCTGTGAAGCTGCCGCTGATAATCTCGGATCTCTTGGAAAATTATGTCCGAAAGGGTTAGGTTCGCGTTGAGCGCGGCGAGCTTCCGACGAAGGGGCTCGTCAAAGGGGGTAAACTCCGCCTTATAGATGAGCTCGTGCTCCACTTCCGCCCAGGCGTCCTGGAGAATGGTACGCAGCTGCACTTCCCAGAGAAGCGACTCCTGCAGGTGAAAACTCTCCCGTATGTCCGTGGGTACTCTGACCAGGCAGTGCGTAGCGTCATAGCCGAACTCCTGAGCCGTGAACTCCGAACCCTTTCGCTCCACCTCGACTACGTCGAAGGCGTCGAGCACCCCATTTTCCACGGCGGTGAGATCCTCAATAAAGGGACAGACTACCCGAAGCCCCAGTAGATCGTTGAGCTCCACCTGCTCCGCCGAGGAGGGTAGCTCCCGAACGCGTCGGAGCAGCTTCTCATAATAGCTGTCAAAACTCTTCACCCGATACTTAATCGAGGGCTGCAGACCCCGCTTTTTGAGCTCTTCCCGGAGTCGTCGTTGGAGCTCGAAGAGCGCTTTTTCATAGAGAGGAAAGCGATTCTCGTAGGTATCTCGGAGCTTCTGTTTCGAAGGAAGAGGGAGTTTGATGCTGGTCAACGGGTCGATCCTCCAAGGCATAGTTGGTAATCACGGGGCTTTGCAGAAGTATAACACGCCATAGTTGCGCTGGGTGAAGGGGCCTCCTTTTCGCTATACTCCCTCTCATGAGAGATAGTGATCGCTACATGCTGGAGGGGGTCTTCATCCTCGTTCTGGTGGCCTTCTCGGTCGCCTTCTACCGGGTAATGGCCCCGTTTATCCTGGACATCTTCATCGCTCTGGTACTGACCAACATCTTCGGCGGGGTCTATCGATGGTTCTTGTCGGTAACCGGGCAGCGCAAGCGCCTCTCAGCCGCCCTCACCCTTCTGGTTACCATTGTAACCGTGGCGATTCCGGTTACCCTGGTCGCGCTCCTCCTCTACGGTGAAATCGCCGGCGGTGTTGCGAACGTTCAGCAATGGTGGCCGGAGATAGCGGCAACGATTAACTCTCTTACTTCCGTGCAGTCCATCGATCAGCTCCCGCTACTGAGCCGCTTCTCCGAGTTCCTGCCGGATCTCGATCTTACCCAGATCATTAGAAATGCCGTCACCACCGGATCGAATGTTATCGTAGCGCTCACCCAGCGCTCCTTCGCCAACGTCACCCAGGCTGTTTTTAGGGGCGTAATCGTGCTCCTGCTCATGTTCTTCTTCTATCTCGACGGCGACCGGGTAGTCAGAAAGACCTACGAGACGATTCCTCTCCCCAAATCCGAAATCGAGCAGATTACGCTGGAGACTTTCAACACTACCAGCGCCACACTGATTAGCACGGTAATAATCGGTCTAATGGAAGGAACCTTGGCGGCGGTGCTCTTTCTCATTTTCGGCTTGCCTTCCCCCTTTCTCTGGGGTGCGATTACCGTGGTCCTCTCGATGATTCCGCTTATCGGAACTAACCTCATTCTCTTTCCGGCCGGGATCATTCAGATCGCCATGGGCCGGGTCGTCGCGGGGATCATTATTCTCATAGGGGGCGCCGTGGGCGTGGCGATTACGCAGAACCTCATTAAGCCGAAGCTTCTCGGCGATCGATCTGGGCTCCATCCGGCGATTGCGCTCCTCGCGACGATCGGCGGCATCGCCTGGCTCGGACTAATCGGCTTTCTCATCGGTCCGGTGATAGCCTCCCTCTTCTTCGTAGTGTGGCGCCAGTTTGGTCAGCGGTATCGCACCCTCCTCGAAACCAAGGAAGCTTTCCGCGACCAGAGTGAAGAGTAGTTAGACAGTGAAGGTGAACTGTATAGAGGCCCCATCATAGAGGGCGTGCCCCGCGGGCTCATGCCTCGGAGTCGGAAGCGCTTTTCTTCTCGAGCTCGGCCACCCGGGTCTCCAGTTCTGCCAGCCGCGTTTCCAGGCGCGCAAGCTCGGCCGGATCGCCGCCCTTGGAGCGGAGCCACCAGCGCCAGCCGATGAGGCCTCCAACGAGAAGAGCGGCGACAATGAGCGCCGGCAGAAAGGCGGCGATCGCGTCGCTGGCGGAGCGTATCCAGATGTAGTAGTCGTAGCTAGACACGGCGCGGCGAGTATAGCACGTGCTCTCGGGATCCTCTACACCAAGAACCGATCCGACTAATACACCTCCGTGTGTCAGGACTCCTTGTTCATCAGCTCTAAGAGCCGCTCGTTCGTCTCCCGAAACCGCTTGACCACCACCGGCAGAATCTCAAAGGCGAGTTCCGGATGGCTCTCCATAAAGGAGTTGAAGGACCAGGAAGCGAGGGCGAGGGTGCTCGTATTCTCCACGGCAAGAACACTGGCACTCCGGGGTGCCCCGTCAATAACCGCCATTTCACCCACAACTTCTCCGGGCCCGTGCTCCGCAATGATCATGCGTCTATCGCCGCCGCCTCGCTTCTCAACCCGGACCCGACCGGAGGTTATGACAAAAAGGCCGACACCCTCATCGCCCTGCTCCACGACGTAGGTTCCCGCATCGAAACTCCGTTCCGTACAGGAACGAGCCAGACCGCGGAGGAATCGCTCGCTGGTGTGCGCGAAAAGAGGTACTTGTTGGAGGATCTTGACGTAGTCCATTGCACACATACTACCCCCGCAGGCGGGAGGATGCAACGCACTCCACTCAGGGGCAGTGGCGCGCCTCGCCGTCCGCCCTCCCGATGAGCGAAAAACTGCGGGTTCTGAGAAAGGCTTCAACCAGCTCGGGATCGCCGATGGCCTGAGACTCGAGGGCGATAAGATCCTGGGCCGCCTCAACAGCCTCCTCTCCATCGAGACCGAGACACCAGCGCAGAAACCAGTACGCCGCTACGTCCCGAGCCCGCAGCCGGGGACGGAGTGTGACGTAGAAGCTCGCCTCTTCAACAAAGAAGCGTGCCTCCTCGGTTCGCTTCTGCCGCATGCTCAGCTCCCCGGCCATAACTAGGAGGGAAAAAGTCGGATAGTAACCTGAGTGGCGAAGGCCTAGGGTTAAGCCCTCCCGGGCGTACCGCTCAGCCTGCTCGTAATTGCCCAGAACGAGGTGTGCCTCCGCCACCGAACGGAGCGCATCGAGACGGTCCAGTTCGTTGGCGATCCGAAAGCTCGCGAACTCCGCCTGCCGCAAGGCGGCGGTCCTCTCCTCTTCCGGCCGCTCAAGTGCCCCGAGCGCGACGGCACGGTAGGAGTAGACCTGAGAAAGCTCTACGGCGTTAGAGCTTCCCGCCCTCAGATAGCGGTCGCTCTCTTCAATAACCCGAGGAAAATCACATCGTTCCGCGTGGATGCGTGTGCGAATAAATAGCGTACTCCGGAGAAACTCACGCTCGAAGCCTTGCTCGTCCGGCTGCAGCGCCTCCAGGGCCTCGGTGTACTTACCCTCGAGGAGCAAGGTTTCGCCAAGAGCCTCACGGTAGACTCCCTCGTTCCGCCCATCAACATGGTTGATTGCCTCCACGAGCCGGTGCGCCTCTTCCTCCCTGTTTCGCAGCATTTCGGAGACCGCCATACTCCTCAGCACATCCCGCCGCGCCTCCCCGGAGTCGCCGACACGCTCGTAGTAGGCGAGAGCCTTTCGGCCGCAGAGCTCGGCGTTCTGAAAGGAGCAGAGCTTCACGTTGTACGCCGTGAGAATATGGTACGCCCGAGCGGAGTACTCGTAGTTTCGCTCCTCAACCGCGGCGGCGAGGATTCTCTTGAGGACCTCGTCCGCCTCGTTGGTTTTTCCGTTGTTGAAGTAGATTGCAGCCTTGTAGAAGAGCAGATTCGCAATCCGGGGCGAGGCTACCTCCTCCCGTTTCCGACTCAACTGGTTGAGCAGGAGCTCTACGTACCGAATCGTCTCGAGATACATAATCGTCCCCGGAGTCTCCAGAATCAGAGTTTCCAGTTCCTCCCACGCCTCCGCCCGGCTCAGGTGGTGCATGAGCCGAAGAAACTCCGGAGCGTTCTGCTCTCGCATGTAATCAGCTATCGCGCGATGAAGAATCCGCTTGTTGTGATTGAGGATTGAAGAGTAGACCGCCATCTTGAACGCGTCGTTCCGAAAGAAGTACGCCCCGCCTTCTTCGTGAAGGACTTCCTGTTCAACGAAGAACTCCGTCAACTCCGATAGCTTCTCCGGGTCGCCTCCGGTTCGTCTTAGAAGGTACCGAGCCTCATCGAAGTTGTAGCTATGAGCAAAGACTGACATCTTCTTGAGAAACGCTTTCTGCTCGTCGTTATAGGAGTCGACGACGGAGAGAAAGATGCTCTGTACGGTCGTCGGTACTTCGGGCCCTGAGGCCTCGGCGTACCGTGCATACTCGAGAATGAAGAGCGGGTTTCCCGCTGCCAGCTCGAGAAGCTCCTCGACTCGCTCCTCCGGAAGGGAGCGGCTACTCTGAGTGAGCAGCGCACGCAAGAGCTCCCTCGACCGTTCCCGGTCGAGGGGAGGGACGGCGATGTGTGCTGTCTCCCGAAAGACCGGTAGTTGGAGCATCTCCTCGCTCCTACTGGTAGCAAGGACGAAGGGACGGGTCTCGGTGTTCTCGAAGAAGAAGGCGAGAAAGTCCCGGCTTTGCGGGTCGATGTGGTGGAGATTCTCTACAAAGAGAATTGGCGGGTACTGCCGCTTCGCCCCGCGGCAGAGCGCCTCGAGAACCTTGTAGAGGAGAAGAAAGGGTGAAGACTCTCCGTTCTCCTCCTCGCCCCCCGCAAAGAGTCGGGCGAATTGTTGCGCCTCCTCCCGGCTGATCTCTGGAAGCGCCGAAACCGCGCGGGTGATACGCTCCGCCTCCGAGTTCCGATTGAGACTAAGCCCGGACTGAATCAGGTCCCGTATCACCGAGAAGGTGGCTCTCCGGAATCGCCGGACCCGGGCGTAGAGCACCGGGGTGTGAAACTCGGGAAATCGACGAAGCCCCTCAATAAACGCCGTGGCTATTCGGGTCTTACCGACTCCCGGGGGGCCGGTAAGGGTGACGCCGAGGGGCTCGGCTGAGCTCCGGGACAAATAGCTCCGGGTGAGCTCCGAAACGAGCTCCTCCCGTCCGAGAAATGGGAGGTCCGAGACCGGGGGAGTCTCGATCCGACCGAGCACTTTGTACGCCGCTACCGGCTCGGCCCCTTCGGTAACCTTCAGGAGCTGCCGCTTGGAAAAGAGAAAGTCGTCGCTGCACTTCTCTCGGGTCGCCTCGGAAACGAAAACGGTATTGAGCTCCGCCTCCGACTCCAGCCGAGCTGCAACGGCCATGGCGTGACCGGTCACCACCTCCTGCTGTCCCCGCTTTCCCGTGGTGATAAGTCCCGTATTGATCCCGATGCGAAAGCCTACCGGCGCGAGGTCACCGGAGTCGTCGAGCTTGACGTTCTTCAGCTGATCAAGAAAGTCCAGGGCGGCGTAGACCGCCCGGGTGGGGTCGTCCTCGTGGATCTGCGGAACGCCGAAGACCGCTACCAGGGCGTCTCCGATGTACTTCTCCACCCCGCCGCCGTAGGCGGAGATGATCGATTCGAATCTGAGAAAGACCCGCTCCATAAGCAGGTCCATCTCCTCCGGGTCGAGCCGCCGGCTCAGATCGGTAAACCCCTTCATGTCGGCAAAGAGCACCGTCACGTAGCGCCGCTCGCCTTGACGAAGGACCTGCCCGGAGGTTTCCATTGCTCCTCAGCGGAACATTGACCGAAGCTGGTCCCGAACCTGTGTCACTACCTGCTCATACTGTGATTTCAGCTGACCAAGATGATGCTGTACGGCGTTCTGGTACTCCGGGTCCGAGGAGACGTCCAGCTTCATCTGCCGGCCGTACTGCTGAGCCAGCTGCTCCTCCCGCTCCCGCACACGGCCTTGATACTGCGACCGCAGAGATTCGATGATCTGCTGCTTGTTCTCCAGGTACTGCTTGAAGAGGTTTCGAACCTGCTCCATCAGATAGCTAACGTTGTGCTCGTCGTCGATCACGCCTTTGAGGCCGCGTTCGATCGGCCCGAGGCGCTGGAGATCGACCTCCTCAGTGGGGAGGTTGATTGAAGTGAGAAGCACTTCGAAGAGCCCTTCGCGAACCCAGTCGCGCTTCTCTTTTGGAAACTCCTTGATCGCTTTTCTGACGTTCAGTTTCGGCTCTTCATTGATCCGCGCCAGGAGTTTCTTTCCTTCGTTCTTTGCCTCGTGCCGGGCAAGAGCCTCCGGGTCACCCTTAATATCCTTGGTCCGTTCCAGTGCCAACTCGACGGCACTCTTGATTTCGCCCATAGGAGAAGAATACAGGCTACCTGCCGGGGCAATCAAGCAGCGGTATCGGCGCGTTGCCGAGGCGTCGAGTGCATAGTTGAGTATCCCTCGTTAAAGGCTTAAAATGTGACCATGTTGTTGGTCAACATACACGATGCCAAGACCCATCTCTCGGAGTATCTGAAGAAGCTCGATACCGAAGGCGAGATCGTGCTGTGCAAACGAAACGTACCGGTGGCGGTGATTCACCCGCTTTCTCCACCTGCCGGCCGCCGCGCAATCGGGTTGGAGAAGGGGCGTCTCACGGTACCGGACTCATTCAATGATCCTTTGCCGGTAGAGATTGAGGCCCTCTACACCGGGGAGCAGGAGTGAAACTACTTCTCGACACCTGCACGTTTCTCTGGATTGCCGCGGATGCTTCTTCCCTTTCTCAAAGAGCGCGGCACCTGTTTTTGTCCCAAGAGGAAGTTTGGCTTAGTGCCGCTTCTTGCCAGGAAATTGTCGTCAAACACCAGATTGGAAAGCTGCCGCTTCCCGCAGCCCCCGGGCGATACATTCCGCGCGTCCGTGCCGCCCACGGTATCGGCGCGTTGCCCATAGATGAGACGGATGCGTTACACCTTGCCACCCTGCCCGCTATCCACAAAGACCCCTTTGACCGTCTCCTCGTGAGCCAGGCGATCTGCCGCGGGCTCACCATACTCACCCCTGATCCGTTGATTCAAAGCTATCCCGCACGCTGGGAATGGTGAGGCACCTAAGACGTTTAGCTGAAGCATCGGAACCGCGGACGTCTATGTTCTTCTTCGCTTCCTTTCTCCCTTCGAAACAATACCCTTCGACGACAGTTGAGACAAAGAAGTCCTTCAGATGGTGACAAGCGTCTCCTCTCCGGCCCCGCGGGCTGCGCCGCGATGGACGGAACCGTCAAACGTCACAAGGCGACCCCCACGTGATGCGGCAAGCGCGAGAAGATAGAGGTCGGTGATCTGCCGAGGGCCGAGCACCTGTTCCGAGTCGATGACGGCACTGTCCAGGAACGATACCGAGTCGGGCCAGAACTCGTGATTCGTCCCCCTGACGAACGTGCGAAGAAGGTCCGCCACCGTCTTAGGGGCGAGCGACCGGCGCGGGTTGTACGCTGGGCTCGAAATGATCCGGATAACTCCATTCTCAGTTAGGGGGCACGACGCCCACCCGCTATCCCGGTGCTGCCACCACCATTCATGGGCACGATGGTGGAAGTCGTGGTCCGGATCGAGAAGCGCGATTATGACACTGATATCAAGGAGGGATCGCATCAAATGCCCTCGGTGTCTCGGATTCTACGGATTGACGTTTCACTTACGAGAGTGCCGGTCGGGGGTAGCACCGGCACCCCGTTCCGTTCTCTGTAGGACTCTTCCGTCTCGGAAACGGACAACGCTCCTCCATAGAAACCTCGCCGGGCAAACTCCGAGATCACCGCACCGGCGCTCTTTTTCTCCTTCCGGGCGATCTCTTTCGCGGTTTCAAGCACATCCCGGTCAATATCCAAAGTAGTTCTCATGCATCTGATGCTATCGCATCACTCAGAAATGATCAAGCGTTCTCCTCTACCGCTAAGCTTCCTCCATGCCGCGTAACGGCGGGAGAGCCCGGAGGAACCGTCCTATTGGGATCTGGACGACCTGATCGGTATGTGGGAGAGCGATGAGGAGTTCGATCGCGCCATCGCGGAGCAAGCTCGACAAGAGGGTCGAGCAGAAGGCCGAGAAGGAAGCCTGAGAATAGTCGCCGCCCTGAACTGCTAATCCCCAAACGCGGCAGCGGAAGCTGCCGGTTCGTCGCTGCCTATTTCGAAGAGCGTCATGCCTTCCTCGTAGCTGAGTGTGACAAGGTAGGCGGTGTCGTCCCTCTGGATGATACGCCCATTCTCTTGGGCTTCGATGTTTGGGACCAGGACGGGACGACTCCGTTCGCGGAAGAGTTCACCGTAGAAGAGGGGCAGACCGGATTCTCATGAGATCACTGTCGGCGACCCGTCTCCCTCCTAGCCAGTTCGACCTTCTCTAACCGCGAGTTCGCGGTGACCAGTGGCGGCGACTCTCTCGGAGAGCCGCGCTATCACCGTCTCCACGTCGGCGCCGTGGATTGTCTCATCCTCTACGTGCACCGTGGGACCGAGGTTGCACTGTTCGCTGCAGAAGGTGGCGCTCACATCCACGAGCTCCTGTAGTCCCTCCTCGGCGATTCGGTGGATCAGCTTTGTTAACAGGCTCTGACTGCCCCGCAGAAAGCAGCTCGTACCGACGCAGACTCGCACGGTGGTCTTCTTCTCGCCGCTGCCGCTCACCAGTGGGATTTGGGCATCGGCAATGCGCTTTCTGCTCCGATAGGAGGTATGAAGCAGCTCGTGTGCCGCGTCGCTCCCCGGCGAACCGCCGAGAACCGTCTGGTAGTAGGCGTCTATAAAGGGGTTGTCGCTGCTCCGCCTGAGCTGCTGCCTCGCATCGTGCTCGTAGAGACGCTCCCGTCTGCGCCGCTGTATGTCGCTGTCGAAGCTCACCGGCTGACCGGCACCGCCTATGCAGCCGCCTGGGCACGCCATCACTTCTACCAGATCGAACTCCACCTTTCCCTCCCGGATTTCCCGGGCCACTCGTTTCGCGTTGGCGATACCCTGCACCACCGCTATGCGTAGCTCCTGACCGTCGAGCTCCAGGGTGGCGGCTTTTACGCCCTTTTCTCCCCGGAGCGATTCGAGCTCGATGGGTGCGTGGCTTGAGCGCCCGTTGGCTTCGGCTCCGAGGTAGCGAACCACCGCCTCGGCTACACCACCGGAGTTACCGAAGATGACGCCGGCTCCGGAGCTTAATCCCATCGGTAGGTCGAGAGAGTCCGCCTTGAGCTCCGCAAAGCGAATGCCCGCCTCTTGGATCATGAGACCGAGCTCCGCGGTAGTGAGGACGTGGTCCACCAGTGGCTCACCGCCCCGGCTGAGCTCGGACCGCTGCGCCTCGTACTTCTTTGCGGTGCACGGCATAATGGATACAACCTTGACGTTCTCAGGCGATATACCGAGCTCTTCAGGAATTGTGCGCTTGGCGAGAGAGCCGACCATGCTCTGGGGAGACATGCAGCTCGAGAGGTTGGGCAGGAGCTCCGGAAAGGACTGCTCGGCGAACTTCACCCAGGCGGGGCAGCAGGAGGTAAACATCGGAAGGTTCTCACCCTTCGCCCTACGGTGAGCAAACTCCGTTGCCTCCTCGAGCACTGTGAGGTCCGCGCCGAAGCTGGTATCGTAGACCGCGTCAAAGCCGAGCATCCGCAGGGCACGCACCGTCTTGCCCATGACTGCGTCGCCGGAATCCATTCCAAAGAGCTCGCCCAGGGCAACCCGCACCGCCGGGGCGATCTGCGCCACCACGTAGGTCTCCCTGTTCGAGAGCTCGTCCCAGACTCGGTTGGTGTGGCTCTTCGGCACAATCGCCGCGGTGGGGCAGACAGCGGCGCACTGGCCGCAGTTTATGCAGTCCACCTCTCCGAGGGAGCGCCCGAAGGCCGGGGTTACCACGACTTCTTCTCCCCGGTGGGCAAAGTCGATAGCGCCGATGCCCTGCACCTCGCTGCAGTAACGAACACAGTCACCGCAGAGAATACACTTGTTCGGGTCTCGCACCAGAGCGACCGACCCCTCATCGAGGGGGCGTTCCTCTCGGGTGCGGGGAAAACGAACCTTTTCCACCCCCATCTTGGAGGCGAGATCCCGGAGCTTACAGGTCGCCGAGCGGGAACAGGTCGGACAGTCCTGCTTGTGGTTTGCAAGCAGGAGCTCGAGGTTCATCCTTCGCATGGAGCGAATCTTCGGCGTCGTGGTCCTGACGCTCATGCCGGGCTTCGGCGGAACCACGCAGGAGGCATCTATTTTCTTTCCGTCGATCTCTACCAAGCAGAGCCGGCAGGCGCCGTAGGTACTCAAGTGACTGTGATAACAGAACGTTGGTATGTCGATGTTGGCTTTGCGGATGAGGGAGAGGAGGTTCTTCTCACCCTCTAACGGGACGGCAACTCCGTCCACGGTTATAAACCCGGTGTTGTCACTCATGCAGCACCTCCGGTTATTGCGTTGAACTTGCAAGCTTCGATACATGCTCCGCACTTAATGCAGAGCTCCTGGTTAATGCGATGCGGCTGACGCACCGCCCCTTCGATGGCGCCCACCGGACACTTACGCGCACAGAGGGTACACCCCTTGCAGAGCGCCTCGTCGATCTCGATCGGGCAGAGGGCGGCGCACTGCTTAGTCCGGCAGAGCTTGTTGACGACGTGGTCCTCGTACTCCTGCCTGAACTGCCTCAGTGTAGAGAGCACAGGGGAGGGCGCCGACTTGCCGAGGCCGCAGAGGGAGGAGTCGGCGACGTTTTCGCAGAGCGCCTCCAGGAGCTCCAAGGTCTGCTCGTCCGCCCTACCCTGGATAATGTCGTCGAGAAGCTCGAGCAGCTGCCGGGTTCCCTCGCGACAGGGCACGCACTTACCGCAGGATTCGTGCTGGGTAAACTGCATGAAGAAGCGCGCCACCTGAACCATGCAGGTCGCATCGTTCATTACTACGAGTCCGCCGGAGCCGACCATGGCGCCGACCTCGTCGAGAGAGTCGAAGTCCAGGGGAAGGTCGAGATGCTCCGCGGTGAGACATCCACCGGATGGTCCGCCGATTTGCACCGCCTTAAAGGCGTCGTTGTTGATCGCCCCGCTCTCATCGAGCACTCCGCCGCCGATCTCGAAGACGATCTCCCGCAAGGTAGTGCCGAAAGGTACCTCGATGAGACCGGTGTTTGCGACGTGGCCGGTGAGGGCGAAGGTCTTGGTGCCGGGCGATCGCTCGGTGCCGATTGCGCGGTACGCCTCAGCCCCCTCCCCGATAATGTCCTTAACCATGGCAAGAGTCTCGACGTTGTTAACGATGGTCGGCTTGTCCCAGAGACCCCGCTCCGCGGTCCTCGGCGGCTTCGGTCGCGGCATGCCACGGTTCCCCATGATGGAGGAGACCATGGCGCTCGCCTCGCCGCAGACAAAGGCGCCGGCGCCTTCCATAATATGAATGTCGAAATCGAAGTCGGCGTCAAAGATGTTCTTGCCGAGGAGTCCCGCTTCCCGAGCGTCGACGACAGCCTTTCTGAGTCGCTTAACAGCCAAGGGGTATTCGGCCCGGACGTATACGTAGCCGGCGTGAGCTCCAGTCGCTCGGGCACCGATTACCATGCCCTCGAGAACCGAGTGAGGATTTCCCTCGAGGATACTCCGGTCCATAAACGCCCCGGGGTCGCCCTCATCACCGTTGCAGATAATGTACTTCTCCTCACTCGCCTGCTGGAGAGCAAGCTTCCACTTGCGACCCGTTGGGAAGCCGCCGCCGCCGCGCCCGCGCAAGCCCGCTCGCTCAACCTCCTGGCATACCTGCTCAGGACTCATTTCGAGAATCGCCCGGCGGGCGGCACGGTAGCCCCCCCGGGAGACGTACTCCGAGAGGCTGTCCGGATCGCTGCGGCCGCAGGCGGCGAGAACGCTCCGGGACTGACGAGTGTAAAAGGAGATCTCTTCCTGACCTCTCCGCGCCGTTCCGCTGCCGGGGTCTTTGTAGAGAAGCCGTTCAACCGGATTACCGTTAATGAGGGTCTCCGCCACGATCTCTTCGGCGTCATCGACGGAGACGCGGACGTAGAGGATGCCGTCCGGCTCAATGGAAACGAGAGGACCAACCTGACAGAACCCCTGACATCCACTCTTCGAGAGGAGGAGGTCCACGGCCGCCTCACGGTTCCCGACGCCCGGGTGCTCTGGTGCGCCGAGCTCCCCGTGCCGGTGATTCCCGTTCTGGTCGAGGCTTACGGTCACCGAGAGCCCCCGGGCCTCAGCGAGCTCCCGGAGCCTCTCGTAGACCGGGAGCGCACCGTTCGCGATACACCCGGTGCCCGCGCAGACTATCACCCGTCGGGAAACCTTACTTCTTGCCTCCTCGTAGATTGTGCTCACCCGTTCGAGATCAACCGTCGGCATTTTCATCCTCCACGTTCGTGTACTCCGCGAGTATCGCTTGCGCCCGGTCGGCACTGACCTGGCCGTAGACCTTCTCGTTTACCAGCATCACCGGGGCGAGGCCGCAGGCGCCGAGGCAGGATACCGTTTCCAAGGTGAAGAGCATGTCGTCGGTAGTCTTCGTCTTCTCGGTAAGGCCAAGCTGCTTCCGGAGGGTGTCAACGAGCTTTCCGGACCCCTTGACGTGGCACGCTGTCCCGTCACACACCTTGATGACGTAGGCGCCCTTTGGCTCCAGGGAGAAGTGGCTGTAAAAGGTTGCTACGCCGTATACCTTTGCCGGGGAAATGTCGAGAGCCGTCGCCACGTAGGTGAGAATTTCCTCGGGCAAATAGCGGTACTCTTCCTGAATCGCCTGTAAGATCGGAATGATCTTTGACGCATCCCTTTCGTATTCGTCGAGGATTTCGAGCACTCGCTCGAACCGTTGTGCTTCAGCTAACGTTGCACTGGTTTGATCACCCACACCTGACCTCCATTCTGACCGGACTAATCGGTATTTTTCTACCGATATTTTTATATCGATACCGTTTTATATTATTTCCGCCGAATTCCTGCAACCCCTTTGGAGAGAGAAATCGATTCGGCTGAAAACGCAAATTTTTTTCGTCAGGCACTTGACCAAATCTCCCGGGTTCGGCATTATGCTAAATAAATATCGATATATTTCTATCGATAAGTAATAGACCATTACCAGGCACAGTTGGCTGCACCTGGTGACCGAAAGGAGAATAGATATGTCGGACACGAGACAGCAGAGCGCCGATCGCGCTCGGGTAAGGAAGAACCAGAGCACTCAGGGCGAACCTCAGGCACTCAGCGGAGCGGAGATCTGTGACGCTGTTGTAAAGCGGGTCGCCGCGGCTCAGGAACGGTACGCCACCTATACCCAGGAGCAGGTGGACCGGATCTTCGCCAAAGCGTCGATGGCCGCAAATCTCGCCCGTATACCCCTCGCGCAGATGGCGAGAGAGGAGACCGGCATGGGCGTTCTCGAGGATAAGGTGATCAAGAATCACTTTGCCGCGGAGTACGTGTACAACACCTACAAGGATACCCAGACCTGCGGCGAGATCGAGCGGGACGAGACTAACGGAATCACGAAGATGCTCGAACCGGTGGGAGTTATCGCCGGGGTTATCCCCACGACCAACCCAACCTCCACGGCGATCTTCAAGGCCCTTTTGGCCCTCAAGACTCGCAACGGCATCGTTCTCTCTCCCCACCCTCGGGCAAAGAAGGCAACCGTGGAAGCCGCCCGGATCATACTGGACGCTGCGGTTGAGGCCGGTGCACCGAAGGAGATCATCGGCTGGATCGCCGAACCGAGTATCGAGGCGACCAACACCCTGATGAAGCACCCCCTCACCAACCTCATCCTTGCTACCGGCGGACCTGGTATGGTCAAGGCTGCCTACAGCTCTGGTACGCCGGCTATCGGCGTAGGTGCCGGAAACACCCCCGCTGTTGTGGATGAGACGGTGGATCTCGAGATGGCGATATCGAGTATTCTGATGAGCAAAACCTTCGACAACGGCATGATCTGCGCGTCCGAGCAGTCGGTTATCGCCGTTAGCTCCGTCTACGATGAGCTGAAGGCGGAGTTCGTCCGTCGAGGCGCCTACATCGTCACCGGGGAAGAGAAGGCAAAGCTCTCCGACTACGCCTTCCGGGACGGAAAGCTCAACGGTGAGATTGTTGGTCAGAGCGCCTTTACGATCGCCATGAACGCCGGCTTCGGCGTCGATCCTCACACCAAGGTTCTCATCGCAGAGTGCGACAAAGTTGGAAACGCCGAGCCCCTCTCCGCGGAGAAGCTCTCTCCCATCCTCGCGCTCTACCGAGCCGACAGCTTCGAGAAAGCAACGGATCGGGCGGCGGAGCTGGTAGCCTTTGGCGGCATCGGCCATACGAGCAGTCTCTACACCGACGAAGCCAACCGAGAGCGAATCGACCTCTTCGGCGCAAAGATGAAGACCGGCAGGATCCTCGTTAACAGCCCTGCAAGCCATGGCGCCATCGGGGACCTCTACAACTTCAAGCTGGCTCCGTCTCTTACCCTCGGCTGCGGGACCTGGGGAGGCAACTCCGTGAGTGAAAACGTTGGAGTAAAACAGTTGTTGAATGTGAAGACGGTGGCGGAGAAGCGGGAAAACATGCTCTGGTTCCAGGTGCCGCCGAAGGTCTTCTTCAAATACGGCTCATTGGAACCGGCGCTCACCGAGCTCACCGGTCGCAGCCGCGCGGTCATTGTCACCGACGCGCCTCTCGCGGAGCTCGGCTACACCGACAAGGTGACCGCCGTTCTCGACCGGATCGGCATTCGGAGCAGAGTCTTCTCCGATGTGGAGCCGAACCCGACTCTCTCCAACGTACGCGCGGGGCTCGCAATGATGCAGGAGTTCGAGCCGGATGTGATTATCGCTCTCGGCGGCGGATCTCCCATCGACGCGGCGAAGATCATGTGGCTCCTCTACGAGGACCCCACGGCGACCTTCGAGGGGCTCGCCATGCGCTTCATGGACATAAGAAAGCGGGTTTACAACTATCCGAAGCTCGGTAAGAAGGCGCAGATGGTCGCCATTCCCACAACTAGCGGTACCGGAGCCGAGGTGACTCCCTTTGCGGTTATCACCGATGATGACGGAATGAAGCATCCCCTCGCCGACTACGAGCTCACTCCGGATATGGCGATTGTCGACTCCGAGCTGGTAATGACCATGCCGAAACAGCTCACTGCCTACAGCGGCCTGGACGCGCTCACCCACGCGCTAGAAGCGTACGTCTCGATCCTCGCCACGGAGTACACCAGCTGCCAGGCGTTGCAGGCGATCAAAATGGTCTTCGATTACCTGCCCGAGGCGTATCGGAACGGTCGGACCAACCGAAAGGCACGGGAGCAGATGCACAACGCCAGCACCATCGCGGGCATGGCCTTCGGCAACGCCTTTCTCGGGATTTGCCACTCCCTGGCGCACAAACTCGGTGCCCGGTTCCACGTTCCACACGGCTGCGCGAACGCGATGCTCCTGAGTCATGTGGTCCGCTTCAACGCTACGGATGTACCGACCAAGCAGGGGACCTTCCCGCAGTACACCCATCCGATTGCCAAGAAGCGATACGCCGAGATCGCCGACTACCTCGGACTCGGGGGTAAGAGCGAGGATGAAAAGGTCGAGCGGCTCATTAGGAAGATCGAAGAGCTCAAACGGATCTGCGAGATTCCCGAGAGCCTCGACGCCTTCGGCCTCGATCGAGTCGAGTTCGACGCCCAGGTAGATCAAATGGCCCTGGAAGCTTTTGACGATCAGTGCACCAGCGCTAACCCGCGCTACCCCCTCGTGGAAGAGCTCAAGCAGCTCTACCTCGACGCCTTCGAGCGGAACTGCTAATAGCCCACCAACGAGCTTCGGACCACCCCGGCCGGGAGGCCTCCACGCCTCCCGGCCGCGGCCGAAGCCGCTCTTGCGCATCCTTCTCAAATCGATTACCCCCTTATTTGAAGCGCCGGCCCTGAGAAGCAGGTCTTTGCTTCTATGCACGTAAAAGAGATCCAAGAAACCTATCAAGAGGTTCACGAACGTCCGCGGGAGCGGATATTTGCCGTCGGTCCCGGGATACTCTCCGACCGGGATCTCCTGGCGCTCTTGATCGGGACCGGCGTTCGGGGACGCCACGTACTCACGGTTGCCGAGGATGTCCTGGCACTGCTCGAGACGGACAACTTTGTGGTGGGGCCACAGCAACTGCTCACGGTGCACGGCCTCGGCAAGGCAAAAGCGGCGATGCTTTCCGCTTCCTTGGAGTTAGCGAGACGGATTATCGCGCCGAAGAACCACCGTATCCGCTTTCCCGCAGACGTCTATCCCGTGGTTTCGCACTACGCCGATAGAAAGCAGGAGCACTTTCTTGCCCTCAGTCTCAACGGAGCCCACGAAGTGATCGCCTGCAGGGTAGTGTCGGTAGGATTAGTAAACCGCACCCTGGTCCACCCGAGAGAGGTGTACGCCGACGCACTCACCGACCGCGCAGCCGCCCTCGTGGTGGCCCACAACCACCCGAGCGGCCGGACCGAGCCGAGCCCGGAAGACCGCGAGGTGACCAGTCGCCTTATGGCCGCAGGGGAAACCTTAGGGGTTCGGCTCCTCGATCACGTCATCTTCTCCGTGGACGGGTATTACAGCTTTCTCGAGCATGGGGAAATGTGAACCCTGATGGATGGCTGAGACGCGCCGGAACCATCATACTCTGGCCATCACCGCAGGTCTCCCGCTCAACGACGGATTGCAGGCGAACAAGAGGAACCGTCGACCTTGTCCAGCCCCACCGGTCAATCTATACTTCAGGTCGAGTTAGACAGAGGAGCCGCCATGACTGCTATACGCCGCCAAGCCTCCGGATCTCCGGAGAGCGCCCAGGCATCCCTCGACCGCGCGATCTCATCTCTTCGCAGGCGCTCCCGGGAGTTCGCCTTCGCCGGAATGACGGTTTCGGCACCGAGTGTCGGACTGAATTGCGCTCTCGGAGCGGATGCGGAGGCGAGCAACGCGCTCTTTCACACAGCCAGCGTCGGCAAGCTCTTTACCACGGCGCTTATCGGGATGTTGATGGACGAGGGGCGCCTCTCCCGGGAGACAGTAGTTGCAGAGATTCTTCCGGCACACCTCCTGGACGGCCTCTTCCTTCTCGAGGGAACCGACTACCGCGATCGAGTCACGGTAGCGCAGCTACTCAGCCACACCTCCGGGGTGGCTGATTACTTTGACGGGCCGGTGGTGACCGGCGGGCGGCGCAACCGAAAGGAGACCGTGGCCGTAATGGCAAGTCGGGAGCAGAATCGCAGGTGGTCTCCGGAGGAGCTTCTGGCATGGAGCCGAGAGCGCCAGCGGCCGGTAGCCCCGCCGGGCGAACGGTTCTACTACAGCGACACCGGCTTCGTCCTGCTCGGCTTTCTGGTAGAGGAGATCGAGAGAGTTCCATTTCATGAGGCCTTGGCAAAGAGGGTCTTCGAGCCCCTGCAGATGGTGCACGCCTCGATGCCGGGACGCAGCCTTCCCGCGGACCCTGAAACTCCTCCGATGCGCCCCCTCTGGCTTCGTGGCACCGAGCTTTCACGGGCGCAGAGCGTAACCGTCGACTGGACAGGAGGCGGTGTAGCCGCAACGGCTGAAGAGCTTGTGAGATTTGCCCGAGCCTTCCACGACGGCACCTTGCTTTCCGCGGACACCCTCTCCTGGCTCCAACAGTTCAACTGGAAGTTTCGCCGCGGTATCGCCTACGGCCACGGCGTGATGGAGATGCGCTTCGGAGAGTTCTTTCCGCTGCTTCGCTCCCTACCGAACATGAGCGGTCACATGGGGATCACCGGGGTAGAGCTCTTTATGGACACCGAGGACGGTACGGTTGTCTCGGTCTCCACCGGAACTACCCGCGCGATTTCTCAGAGCGTGCGCCTGCTCATCTCCGCGGTAAGCGCCGTTCAGAAGCTGAAGCGGTAGCCTCTTAGGAGTGCCCAAGACCATCACAGGTGACTCCCCCAGGGTTCATCGCCTATGAATTCTGGGCGCCTTGACCTATCATTGCACTATGAGCGAGGCCCCGAGGTACGACAACAGCACGGATGAGTTGGTTAAGCTCGGCTACTTTGCCGAGATGGCGAAGGACATCGCCGCGGCTCGCACTATCCGGGATACCTTGGACCAGATCATGCGCCACGTGGGCGAGATTTTTGCTCCCGCGAATTGGTCTCTTCTCCTGAGGGACCGGCAGAGCGGAGACCTCAGATTCACCCTCATCACCGGAAGCGCTGTAGACAGTCTCAAAGGTAGAGTGGTTCCAAAAGGGAAGGGAATTCCCGGTCGGATCGCCGAGTTCGAGACCCGATCGATTATCGGCGTGCCGCTCAAGAGAGCGACGGAGGTGTTAGGTGTCATCGAGAGGGCGTACTACTTAAACCCTCTCCGCCGAG
>JBKHED010000036.1:0-25983 GCA_046540995.1 Spirochaetaceae bacterium
CGTCGCCCGCGGATCTACTGACGAAAAAAGCCGTCTCCCAAGAGACGGCTTTTTGAGTACACTCGGGCTGGGCGGATTTGAACCGCCGACCCCTTGTCCCCCAGACAAGTACGCTAAACCCCTGCGCTACAGCCCGATTGTGAGCCGTGAGACTACCACGTAGGGGGGATGAGTGTCAATGAATCCCGGCAGCGGTGACGGTTAGGGGAGTTTGCGCTCCGGTGCACCGGTAGCTACATTACTGCTATGAGTAATCTGGCAAAACAGAGCTGCGTGCCCTGCCGAGGGGACGACCCACCGCTCCGGGCGGAAGAAATCGAAGAGAGACTCCAGCAGGTTCCGGAGTGGCAGCTTGAAGAGGAGCAGGGATTCCCTTTCTTGCGAAGGAGCTTTTCCTTCAAGAACTTCGCCGAGGCGCTCGCTTTTACCAGCGCGGTGGGAGAGCTTGCCGAAAGTGAGGGCCACCATCCGCGGATCGTGACCGAATGGGGCTCGGTAACGGTGGACTGGTGGACACACAAGATACGAGGCCTCCACGGCAACGACTTCATCATGGCCGCTAAAACCGACGAGCTCTGGAAGGATCAGTAAGAATCTGAGACAGGGTGCAGGATAATCGGCCGCGATGCACCTCCTCGAGGATTCTGCTATGCTACACTTGTGTCCGAAGGTGCATCCGTCTTATCACGCAATGAGCGACTCAAGGGGCGTCGCACGTTTCTCTGGTTCGGCGTCTTCAACGCCGCCTCCTTCAACCTTCTCACTGGAAACCTTATCACCCTTTACCTTCTCCGACTCGGGGCCTCCCGGACGGTAATCGGTTTGATAGCGTCGTTTTCTTTCGCGGCGTTCTTTGTAACTCTTTTGGGGCGAAGACTTGTGCCGCGCTTTGGACTCATTCGACTCTTTAGCCTCGCCTGGATCTTTCGCTACGTGCTGATGGTACCGGCGGCTGCGGCGCCGCTTCTCCTCCTCAATTTCGGGGCGGCACCGGCGATTTTCGCCGTGGGTTTCGGCTCACTGTCATTCCACTTCTTTCGCGGCCTGGGACTCGTGGCGAACTCTCCGGTCACCGGCACCCTCTCGGACGGACCCGACCGGGGCGCTTTTCTGAGCCGCTTTCAAATACGCATCGCAATCTCCTCCACCCTGACCGGACTGCTTATAGTTCTGTTTGTGGATCCCGAGGCGTCCCTTGCGCGCTACGCCCTGCTCCTAGGGAGCGGTATCCTCCTCGGAATGGTTGCGTCGGCTCTACTCGCTACGCTGCCGGAACCGCCGGGCTTCGGTGTGGGAAGCAAGAGCAATAGCTTGCTGGCGGCAATTCTAAAGACCCTTCGAGAAGAGCAGTTCCGCCGCTTCTTTCTCGCCTTTACGGTCTTTGCCGTGACCAACGGTGTCTACCGGAGCTTTTTGGTGGTTACCGCAAAGCAGGTCTACGGTTTCCCTGACCGAACCGCCTACCTGCTCACGGTCATCGGGTTCCTGGGAACCCTCACAATGGGCCTCATGAGCCGGCTTCTGACCGACCGTATCGGGGCGAAGCCGATGACCCTGCTCTTCGTCGGCGTCATCGGTCTGGGAACGATTCCTCTCATCGCGCTTCCGCCTCTCGCAGGATTGCCGGGCTTTCTCCTTATGGGGGCGCTCTTCTTTACGGTCATGCTCGGAATCACCGGTGGAGAAACCACCGCCCAGGCGTATTTTCTCGCTCTGACCTCACCAAAGGAGCGGCTCGAGCTCGGGCTCTTCTTCTTCATAGCTCTTGGCAGCGGAGGTACGGTGGGCTCTGCCCTGGGCGGCGCGGTCCTGGACGGACTCACCCTCGCTCTTGGATTAGGGGTCGGCCAGGCGTTCAGGCTCTTCTTCGCCGGTTCTCTCCTACTGCTGCTGCTGGCCTTTCTTCTCTTTTCCCGGTTGGAACGGATGGGAGCCTACAGCTTCCGTGGGGCCCTGGGAGTGCTCTTTTCCCTCCGAGATCTGCGGGCGATCAATCTGGTAAACCGCCTCGACGAGACCGAAAGCATCGGAGATGGGAGGCGAGCGCTTCAGCAGCTGGGAGCGACGGAGTCGACCATCGCCACCCGGGAGATTCTGAAGGCCCTCGACTCTCCGAGTTTCGTCATTAGAAACGAAGCTATCTACGCCCTGGCCAACGTTCCTTGGAACGAGGGGGTAGAAGAGGCGCTCATCGAAGAGCTGAGTCGCAACGAGTTTACCACCGCAAACGCCGCCGCGCGGATGCTCGGCAAGCGGGGAACACCAAAGGCGATCGCACCGCTCCGTAGAGCACTCAGATCGGAGGACTACCTGCTCCGGGCTAAAGCGGCCGTAGCCCTTGCGCGCCTGAGGGACCGGGAGTCTCTTCCGGCTATAGGGGAGATCGTTAGGGATTCCGACAATCCCCTCGTGGTAATCCACGCGGCCGCGGCGCTGCGGCTCTACGAAGAGCGGCGGGGGGTGCGCTGGCTCTTTCTCGCCCTCGCCCGGCGGGAGCTCGACAGCTACGTGGCCGATGAGCTCATTATCGATGCCGCCGCCCTCCTCGGAGTAGGCCCCTGGTTCTATCGCCTCTACGGCCGGTTTACCCGAAACCCCCGGGAGGCGAGGGAGGAAGTGCTCGAGCTTCTTCCAGCGGGGGACGGTGATGTGGCTGCGGCGCTCCTGGAGATAACTGAGGGGGAACGTTCCGTTCGGGAGGGCGGCGACCGAACGTCCGCGGCGCGGATGATTCTGGTGAGGGAGCTGGAGAGGGTCGCTGCGGAAGGGCCTGAGCTACTTCGGCGTGCTCTGCAGGGGCTCGATCTGGATAGCCTCCCGTTTCCCGGAAGGCTACTCCTCCTGTTGCTTGGTGCCAAGCAGATTAAGCAGCTCCCTATAGAGTGACTGCCGTTGGTAGAGCGTTTCGTAAGGCGCCTCAAACGCCTCCTCCAGCTTCTCTCGCTGAAACACCTGGGAGGTAGGACCGACGATAACGTCCCCTCTCTTGTAGAAGAGCACCGTCTGATCGCTCTGCTTCGCCGATAGATCGATATTATGCGCCGAATAGAGCACGGTGAGATCGTTGCTTCGAGCGTACTCCATAAGAAAGGCAAAGACTCGCTCCTTCTGCGGCTCCTCCAGAGCAAAGACCGGTTCGTCCATAAGCAGAACCGGGGAACCGTAGAGCAGGCTGAAGGCGATAATGGTTCGTTGGAGCTCTCCCTTGCTGAGCTCCTGGGTCTTTCGACCGAGGCAGTTTTGCAGCTCCAGCGCCTCCTCGATACCTGCGAGGAACTCCGTACCGTTGCCGTCGATGTTGCCCGCCTCCAGGACGAACCGCAGAAGCTCCCCGACGGGCTCCTCAGTTTCGAACTCCATGTTCTGATAGATAAACGAGGCGACCTTATTGCGCCTCGCCTCCAGCTCCGGGCCCGACTCTGCGGCGCCGAACCGGCTGGTCTCTTCGCCCAGAAGTAGTACCCGCCCCTGGTTCGGCATAAGCCTCCCTCCGGCGAGAAGCATTAGGGTGGATTTTCCCACGCCGTTTGGCCCAACCAGGGTAGTAACCCCGGAGGGAATCTTCAGTGATAGCTCCTCGAAGACCGTGACGCCCTCATCACCCTCCTCCGGGGGATAGGCAAAGGAAACGGAGTCGAATTCTATGGGAGTCTGATCACGCATTCTCTAGAGATGCCCTTCGTTCCTGGTAAGCGTCAAGTCCGATCATCGGTGGGCGCTCTTCCTCGACGATCTGGTACTCCACGGTCTCAAAGGTCTGGTCATACGCCTGAAACTGCCGGAGCACCGTGCTCAGCTCCGGAAGCTCCGGTACGATGTCGAGCTTCTGCGCCCTGGAGAGGAAGGTCTGGAGGATACCGAAAGCCATCTTTCCGAGGCTTCGGGTCGGCTGGTTGCGGTGAACCCGCTGGTCCAGGTCGGTCTGCCCGAAGGCAGCGAGGCCATACCGGGTATAGACGTCGATAAGGTGAGAGGTCTCCACGCCGTAGCCAATGGGAAAGGGAATCTCTTCGAGTACGTTCCGCCGAACCGCGTACTCCCCCGACAGCGGCTGTATGATCGCCGTGAGCTCCGGAAAGAATAGCGAAAAGAGCGGGCGAATAAGAATCTCCGTCACTCGTCCACCGCCACTCGGGCGCACCCCCTGGGAGAAGGCGAGGGGGCGATCGTAGAACGCCTTTACGTAGGAGATCTCCGGTCGATAGATGAGAGGCGCCACGAGCCCGTAGACGAAGCGGGGGTGAATGTTCTTAATATCAGCGTCGATGTAGACGATGACATCTCCGGTGAGCTGGTAAATCGCTTTCCAGAGGTTTTCTCCCTTGCCTCGCTTCGTCTCGAGCTCCGGCATGATATCCGAAGCGAGGTAGGTGTCGGCACCAAAGGAGGCGGCGACCTCCAGGGTACGGTCGGTAGAGCCGGAGTCGATCACCGCGATCTCGTCGAGGAGAGGATACCGCAGCATCAGCTCCGATCGAAAGATGACGATCTCCTTACCGATGGTACTCTCTTCGTTGAGGGTCGGAATGCAGAGAGAGACGGTGAGTCCCTGCTTTTCCTTTTCCTCGCAGAGCGTCTTCAGGTCACGGAACCGGGAGTGATGAAAGGTGTTGGTCTTGAGCCACTCATTTATGTTCATCGCAGTACCCCCGGTCAATCGCAAGAATGAGCCCCAGAAGCTGGGCAAGGCCCGTATTCACCGGCTCGATCTCTAGCCGCTCGTCGGGCTCGGAGTATCGTTCCCCCTTGGTTAGGCCAATGGTAACCGCCGGGATCTGCCGATCGATAAAGGCGGAGAGCTCGGAGGTTGACGGTGATATTCGCGGATTGATATTGAGCTGCCTCAGGATCTCCCGGGCGTGTACCGCCAGGGGATGGGAGAAGTTGATACCCCCAGGCTGTCGACGGGCGAGAATGTTGAACAGCACCTCCGCACCGGTTTGAGAAGAGATTTCCGCTCCGATGTCGGCGATCTCGTTTCCGAGGCTCTCTACGATCCGCCCGGATTCGCTCCGGATCTCGAACTGAAGCTTCGCCTGGGTCGGTATGGTATTGAAACTCGCCCCGGACTCCAGGCTGTTGAGAACAATGGAGGTCCGCGGTCTCCGAGACAGGGGTATTTCGAGAATGCGATTGATCACCTCGTTGATATTGACGATCGCTCCCCCGGCACCGAACCGGGTCCAGTCATACTCCTCCGGAACGGAGTAAGTGATCTCTCCCCGGAGCATCCCTATGGAGGCGTAGCTCAACCGCCCGAGCTGATATCCCTCAACGCAGATCCCGTGATCAATCGGGAGCTCCTTGTTATGGAGGAAGAACCTGAGCCCTTCGATGTCCCCCTTCCCGAGGCTCCGGGCGGAGCCCATGAGAATCAAATTGGACTGAAGGCGAACGCCCAGGTGTTCCAAAATGAGAGGCAGGGTAATGAGTCCCGCCACCCCGAGGCTGTCGTCTCCGATTCCCGCGCCGCTCACGTAGCCCGGTTCCACTTGTACGGTGTGGTCGATCTTTTCGGGAAAGATCGTATCCATATGGGCAACGATAAGTATGTTGCGCTCTCCGGCGGCACCGGGAAGAATCCCGAGGGCGTTTCCCGCCTCGTCGGTGGACGTGTTCTGCAGATCGTACTCATTAAACCGCTCCAGGACGAGCTCGCACCGCCGATGCTCGCCAAAAGTGGGAGCGGGGATCTCGCTCACCATTACGAGGTTGGTGAGCAGAATCTCATTCACCTCTCGGATTCGGTTTTGGTATTCTGGTATCTCCGCAAGGACACTACCGAAGTCGCTGTGTGTCTTGGCCATCCGCACCTTCCTCTGTCCTAGGGTTGCTCCATTATACGGGCCAGTCGACGACCTTGCCCAGGGGGTTTCTCGGCAGTTCGTCATCGATGGTAAATGAGCGGGGTCGCTCAACCGGTCGCAGCCGCATCCGACAGAGTTCGGAGAGCCGTTCCACCTCCAGATTAGAACCGGGGACCGGGACGACGAACGCCTTGAGCCGCGCCTCGGGCCCGGCACCGCCGAGCCGGACGCTCACCGCCTCTACCTCCGGATCCTCGGCGATTACCGCCTCCACCCGGGTGAGGGAGACGTTCTCTCCACCCACTTGGACGACCCGGTCCTTCCGCCCCACCGGCAGAAACCGGCGCTCATCGAACCAGGAGAACGTGTCCATGATCTCAACACGCTGCCAGCCGGTTCCCCCCGGACTCAGCCGCTCCAGCTGCGATTCCTCATCGCCCCCTCCGGCGGATTCGGCTCCGGGAGGACGGCGATAGTAGGGAAAGAGGGTGAAAGGCTCACCCGGGCGCTCTCTAAAGCCAACGCCACCGGTCTCGGTGGATCCGTAAACCTCTAAGAGCCGATCTACGCCGGAGTCGTAGAGCCCCTGGTGGAGTTCTTCGGGTAAAGGCGCGGTGGAGGAAACGCCCCAAATGGAAGCGGGCCACTCTCCGAGACTGCGGTACAGATAGTGCCAGAGCGTGGGATGGGAGACCACAAGGTCCTTGAGCTTCAAGCTCCCCGAAAGCGTACCTATCCCCTCCCAGGAAAGAGGGAGGACCGGAATTTCCACCAGCTCCGGTAGAAGCACGGTGAAAAGAAAGCCGTAGATGTGGTGGGCAGGCACGGTGGAGACCACCCGATTTCGGCACTTTAGGAGCTCGGCGAGAAACCCGGTCTCCTGCAGCACCATATCCCAGCCGTGGGTAACACGCTTCGGGCTCCCGGAGCTACCGGAGGTGCGAAAGGTGACCGAGCTCACGCCCTCGTTGAGAGCGTGCTCCACAATCTCCGCCCAGTCGCCGACCTTCCGCCGGCGTAGGAGGTACTCTTCAGCACCGCTCTCGTGAAGGTGAAAGAACTCGTTCACCACCCCTGCGGCGGTAAGAAGCTCCATGGAGTCATAGGATAGTCCTCTTTCCCCGAGACTCAGTTCCTCCGGGGAGTCGGGATCCCATGATGAATGAGCACGGAGCGTCTCGCCCCGGGAGGAACGATGCTCCTGGTCGAGGAGATCGATGATAACGCGGCTTATCCCGCGTTGCGAGAGGGGTGAGCTCACGACCCTAGAGACGCTTTACGAAGACCCAGTAGCTCTCCCCGGAAAGATCTTTCTTCATATGGACTTTTACCTTCGTGGGCATCATGTTGTAATCGAAGGTGTATTCGAAGAGCGTGTTCAGCTCCCCTGACTCTACGCCCTCCTTGAACTTTCCGTAAAACTCATCTGTATTTGTACAAGGGGCAACTTCGCGAAAGAAGTTCATTCCCTTTACCTCCTCCGGGTCCCGGCCGGTAATATCGCCTTCCGCTGCGTTGTACTGGAGGATATTTCCCTTCTCGTCGAGTTGAATCGCCCCGAAGGCGAGACCGTCCAGATCCTTGTCATTCATCTTGGCCAGGCTGTTCTCGATGTCGTCCTGCCCGAATTTCACTATCTCCATAGATGCCTCCGCATGTTGCTCGATTTCGCTAAAAGCTACGGTCCGCATCACCGGCAGTCAAGGGTCCAATTGACGCCGCCTTTTCGTGGCACTAATATGAACAAAAGTGTCACAAAGAGCGGACGAGTCTCTCACCTTAGATCAGGAACGGAAGGAAGGAGCTAACTAATGGCTGATTTGAAGTCTAGCTACATGGGAATCGAGCTGAAGAACCCCTTTGTCGTCGGGGCGTGTAGCTTGACGGCACATATGGAGGCCCTCAAGCGAATACAGGACGCCGGAGCTGCAGGGGTTGTAATCCAGTCTCTTTTTGAGGAACAGGTGCAGCTGCAGGCGTACCGAATGGAGCAGCAACTGACGCAGCACGACGATTTCGACGCGGAGATCCAGGACCTCTTCCCGGATATCGAGCACGGCGGTCCCGACGAGCATCTCATGTGGACACGGAAAGCGAAGGAGGAGCTGGATATCCCGGTGTTCGCCAGCCTCAACTGCACAAATCCGGAGACCTGGGCCGAGTGGGCGGTAAAACTCGAAGAAACCGGCGTGGACGGCCTGGAACTCAACTTCTTCGCCATACCCACCGACTTCAATCAGAGTGCTCAGGAGATCGAGGAAGCTCAAATCGAGGCACTGAAGCAGGTAAAGGGCAAGGTGAAGATACCGATCTCCGTGAAGCTCAGCCCCTTCTATACGAGCCCCTTGGAGATCATCAAGAATATGGACAAGGTCGGTGTAGAAGGATTCGTTCTGTTCAACCGCCTCTTTCACCCGAGCTTCAATATCGAGAAGGAGACCGGGCAGTACCCCTTCAATCTCTCGACCTCCAACGACCACCGACTTGCCCTCCGGTTCGTCGGACTCCTCTACGACAACATCAAGGGGAGTATTTGCGCATCCAACGGCATACACACCGGGGAAGACGCGGTGGAGGTTCTTCTCGCCGGGGCGGACGTCTTCCAGGCGGTAAGCACCCTCTATCGCAATCGAATCGATGTCATTGGGACGATTCTCAAGGATCTCGAGGCGTGGATGGACCGAAAAGGCTATGGCAAGCTCGACGATTTCCGCGGTAAGCTGAGTGTCGAGAAGACACCGGATCGCTGGACCTATCGGAGAGCTCAGTACGTCAAGATGCTCTTGCGGGCGGACGAGTACGTTACGAGACCGTCGGTCTAACGAGAAGGATCCACGAATACCGGGGCCCGGCTGCGAACAGCCGGGCTCTTTTGGTGAAAAGGAACAGAATGAGAAGCGTAAATAGACCCTTCGGTACTCTGCCGGATGGCAGAGAAGCGATGCTCTTCACCTTCCGAAACGGGAACGGGTACGAGCTCTCGGTAACCAACTACGGCGGTATTATCACCTCCTGTAAGGGACCGGACCGCGAGGGCAATGTTGACGAGCTCACCCTCGCTTTCGACACCCTCGAGGAGTATTTGAGGGGACACCCCTTCTACGGCTCTACGGTGGGTCGGGTGGCGAACCGCATAAAGGGCGCGGGGTTCACGGTCCACGGGAGCTACTACGCCATCTCGCCCTGTCCGAGCACGCAGGTACACCTCCACGGCGGAAAGAACGGTTTTCACACCAAGCTCTGGCAGGCGGAGGAGGTTCATCCCGATCGGAGTAGCGCGGGAGTCGAGCTCTCCTTGGTGAGCCCGGACGGGGACGAAGGATATCCCGGGGAGCTCTCGGTGACCGTTACGATCAGCTTGAGCGAGGACAACCGTCTGGAGTTTCGCTACCGCGCGGAGAGTGATAAGGCGACGCCGGTCAACCTCACCAACCACACCTACTGGAACCTCGCGGGAGGCGGGAAGATTCTGGATCACTGGATTCGCCTCTACGCCTCTACGATGGTGGAAACCGATAACCTGCAGTTACCCACGGGCCGGCTCTTACCGGTAGAAGGCACTCCTTTTGATCTTCGCACTATCACCCGAATCGGTGAGAGGATCGGCGCGGTCACGCGATCCGCAGCAAAAGGGTTCGATGACTGCTACTTTATCGACGGCTGGGAGTCCGACGGGGCCGACGAGAACCTAGTACCCGCCGCTGAGCTCCGGGACCCGAAAAGTGGCCGGGTAATGGAGGTAGCTACCTCCTACCCCGGCGTGCAGTTCTATACGGGCAACAACCTCCCCGGGCAGCGAGACCGCCAGGGCCGTACCCTCTCCGGACAGGAGGCGCTCTGTCTCGAGACGCAGTTCCTCCCGGACAGCGTGCATCACCCATCGTTTCCGAACACGATTCTCGAGCCCGGAACGGTGTACACTCACCGTACGGTACACCGCTTTTCCACGAGCTGACCGATTCTCCGGGGCATCCGTCCCAGCCAAGAGATGATCGAAGGGCGCCTCTTATGGGGCGCCTTTTCTCTTTATCCCTATCTTCAGGAGAGGAGGTAGACCGCTCCGGCAGCACCGAGGTAGAAGAGATAGTGGTGCCCCTTCGGACGCTCCTTCCAGACGAGGACGCTCGAGATCGTGGCCAAAACGATAATGCCGATGCTGTTGACCGGATAAACCTGAAAGGCAGGCAACACCTGGAGCGCCCGGATGAGCCAAATCGCCGAGGAGTAGTTGACCGCGCCGAGAGCTACGCCCACGAACGCGGTCTCGCGGCCAATGCGCTCCCGCCGTTTGATGGTAATCGCAGCGCTCATGAACAGGGAGGTGCCGAAGAGGATCACCGTAAAGGCGCGCTCGTCGAGGCTTCTGTAGAACTCCTCCCGCATCTTGAAGGCGACGTCGTTGAATCCGAAGAGCAAAAAGAGGAGTAGAAGCCAGAGAAAGGCGGTGCGGTCGCTTCGTCTGAGAGAGAGGCCGCCGCGGAGCGGAGACTCCGGTGATGATAGGGGCAACACGAAGAGGGTGAGAAGGATCCCCAGCAGCTGCCCCGCGGATGCTTGCTCGCCGAAGAGAGTGACGGAGACCGCGACGGGGATCGCTATGGCCAGGCGGCTCACGGTGGTGGCCAGGGATGGGCCCGCCTCGGTTACGGCTCTGGAAAGTGCGAAGAAAGCGAGAACAAAGGCGATGCCCACCGTCGCGGCGAGGAGCCAGTAGCCGAGAGGGAGCCGGTGCAGGGATGTGGGCTGGTCCGCCCGCACAAATCCCGCCAGAAAGGCAACGGCGTAATTGACCACAAAGAGCGGAAAGCGCGGTATGTTGCGGTGACTCGCAAGCTTTAGTAGGTGGATGACCCCGACGGAGGAGAGTACGGCAAAGAGTAGGTAGAGCACGGGAGGTGAGAATACCAAAAAAGAGACCCCGAAGGAACTCCCTTCGGGGTCTGGGTATGTGACTATTCGCTCTGCGCGAAGGAAGGTTAGTCGTCGACCACCTCGTAGTCCGCGTCTTCCACCGTATCGGAAGAGCCCTTCTCACCGGCGGAAGCGCCGTTGCTCTTTCCCGCAGCGCCGGCGCCAGCCTGCTGCTGCGCGTTCTGCTGCTCGTAGATCTTCTGCGCCAGAGGCTGCACCGCGTTCTGCAGGGCCTCCATGCCGCTCTTCATCGCGTCGAGATCGTTCCGATCCATGGCGCTCTTGAGAGCATCGATCTTTTCCTGCACGCTCGCTCGCTCACCCTCCGAGATCTTCGCACCGTTCTCCTGGAGGGTCTTCTCCGTGGAGTAGACCAGGGAATCCGCCTGGTTTCGAACCTCCACCGTCTCCTTCAGCCGCTTGTCCTCTTCGGCGTGCTGCTCCGCGTCCTTCACCATCCGATTGATCTCATCCTCGGTGAGTCCGGAGCTCGATTCGATACGAATCTTCTGTTCCTTGCCGGTACCGAGATCCTTAGCGGTCACGTGAACGATGCCGTTTGCGTCGATGTCGAAGGTCACCTCGATCTGCGGCACTCCCCGGGGTGCCGGGGGAATACCCACGAGCTCGAAGCGGCCGAGAGTCCGGTTCTCGGACGCCTTCTCTCGCTCGCCCTGAAGCACGTGAATACTCACCTGCGTCTGATTGTCCTCGGCGGTGGAGAAGACCTCGCTCTTCTTAGTCGGGATCGTGGTGTTCCGCTCGATGAGGCGGGTAAAAACCCCTCCGAGCGTCTCTATACCGAGGGAGAGAGGCGTCACGTCCAGGAGCTGTACGTCCTTGACGTCTCCGGAGAGTACCGCCGCCTGTACAGCCGCGCCGAGGGCGACGACCTCGTCGGGGTTGACGCTCTTGTTCGGTTCCCGACCAAAGAGCTCGGTGACCAGCTTCTGGACCGCCGGTATCCGGGTGGAGCCCCCCACGAGAATGACCTGGTCGATATCCCCGGGCTTCAGATCCGCATCGGCGAGGGCCTGCTCGCAGGGCGCTTTTGTGCGCTGAATCAGATCCTCCACGAGCTGCTCGAACTTTGCCCGGGTGAGGTTGTAGTTCAGGTGCTTGGGTCCGGAGTTGTCCGCTGTGATAAACGGCAGGTTGATGTCGGTGCTCTGCGAGCTCGACAGCTCCTTCTTGGCGTTCTCCGCGGCCTCCTTGAGACGCTGCAGCGCCATCCGGTCCTCGGAAAGGTCGATCCCGTAGTCGTTCTTGAAGTTCGAGACGAGCCAGTCGATAATTCGCTGGTCGAAATTGTCACCACCGAGATGGGTATCGCCGTTAGTGCTGCGCACCTCGAAGACGTTTTCCCCGTCGATGTTGTCGATCTCGAGAATGGAGATGTCGAAGGTGCCGCCACCGAGGTCGTACACGGCGATTCTCTCGTTGGCTTTCTTCTTACCGAAGCCGTAAGCGAGAGCCGCGGCGGTAGGCTCGTTGACGATACGCTTCACCTCGAGACCGGCGATCCGGCCGGCGTCCTTGGTCGCCTGACGCTGAGAGTCGTTGAAGTAGGCCGGTACCGTGACAACCGCTTGGGTCACCTCTTCACCGAGGTAGTCTTCGGCGGTCTGCTTCATTTTCTGAAGCACCGCGGCGGAGATCTCCGGCGGGGAGAGCTCCTTCTCACCCACCGTAACGCGAAGCTCGCCGTTCGCGTTACGAACCACCTCGTAACCGACCCGGTTCACTTCTTCCTTCGCCTCATCGTAGGTGAGGCCCATGAACCGCTTAATCGAGTAGATCGTGCGATCGGGGTTGGTGATCATCTGGTTTCGGGCGGACTGCCCCACAAGGCGCTCACCGTTACCGGTGTACGCTACCACCGAGGGAGTGGTTCGCTGCCCTTCCGCATTCTGAATAACCGTCGGCTCACCACCTTCCATCAGTGCAACGACTGAGTTTGTGGTACCGAGGTCAATTCCTATTGTTCTTCCTCGTTTCGTATCTGCCATATCTTCATACCTCCATTGGGTCCGGGATTGTTCAGTTGAGTCGGGTGAAGTAAGGGAGCCGCCGGGGAGCCCCTTTAGTCTCCAGACACTCCCCGGCGAATGGTCCGTTAGCCGCGCTTGATCTTGATCTGCCGAGGCTTCCGCTCGGGCTTTCGATCAAACCGGAGCGTAAGGATGCCGTCTTTCATCTGAGCGTCTACGCGCTCGGTATCGAGCTCCTCTGAAAGAGTGAACGCCGCCTCTCGAACGCCGTGCAGTCGCTCTCCGATGAGGGTTTCTCCCGTCGCCGCTTCCGCCTTACGGGCACGTACGGTGAGCCGGTTCTGCTCGATCGTGAGTTCGACGTCCTCGACGCTGAAGCCGGGAAGCTCTATCTCCAGCAAAGTTGCCCCATCCTTGGTCCGGGTCACGTAGCTCCGGGGACGGCAATTCCACTGATATTCGGTCTCTCCTGCGCTCTGCCTGGTACCATTTGCTACCAACATAGCTGATCTCCTCTCTTCACGTAGTATTCACAAGAGAAGTAGCGAAAGGCGTGCCAAGCTTTGAAGGCACTGTCTAAATCTTTCTATTGCAGAGGGTTACGACTTTGGTTCGGTCATGAGAGCGGGAAGCAGGAGTAGCACTCTGTATCTTTTTGCTACAGCCGTCCAGACACGTTGTACCTATGGGTCAAAAATACGCATGTCCATCTGTGCGGGAGAGAGTGAGAAGCTGCGGGGCGGGTCAGTTTGCCACACCTACTCCACCAGGGATCGAAGCTGCTTTCGAAAATCCTCGCCTCGGTGCTCCAGGGAGATACGAATTTCCCTACTGGTACTCCCCGCCAGGTAGTGCACCACCGTTACCGACGGGCGGGGTCGGAAGATCCGCTCCCAGAGGGAGGTCTCCGTCTGCCGTTCTACCTGAGTTATCGCCCCTACCGGCACCTTGATTATGAACGCCTCGTCTCCCGTCTGCTCACTCCGCCCGGAGCCGAGGATCGCGGAAAACCAGTTACTGGAGGGGAAATGCCTGAAGTAGAGGGTCTCCGCGGTGAGGTAGAGGAGGCCCCAGACAGGCCCCTCCCGGTCGTCGTAGCCGGAGATGTACTGTCCCAAGGCGTACTCGAGGACCGGCATTCCCGCCTCCCGTTCGACGGACTCCCAGAAGCGCCTCGTTTCTTCCTCTTCGTTCCGCCCGTGACTAAACACTCTCGGTCACCTCCTCCTCCCGGGGCAGCTCGTCGAGAGACTCTTCCCCACTGTTACCTCCATCTTCTCCCCTGGTTCTGAACTCGTCAACTAGGCGGGTCAGTTCCTCCATGCGTTCCCGGTTCTCGTCTGAAATACGGGAGATGTCGTTGAGAGCACCGAGAATCTCCTTTGCTCCGCGGTCGATTTCGGTGATGCCGTTACTCATCTCGCTGGAGAGGTCGTCCGCCGAGGCCATCGCCTCTCGGACGGTGCCGCTATTCGTCTTAATCTCCTGGGCGGCCTCTTTGATCTGCTCCGTGATCGCAGCGATCTGACTCGTCATCGAGAGAATACCGCTACTGCCGTTGGACAGCTCCTTCATGTTGGTAACGATCTCTCCCATGGACTCGGAGAAGACGCTAATATCCTTATTGATCTCATCAAAGGTCCCCGCGGCACTCTCGCTCGAGTCCAGGGCGTCCCGAATCTTCTCGGTTATCGATCGCAGCAAACCGTCTATCTGGGAGGCGTTCTCCGAGGTGGATTCCGCGAGTTTTCGGATTTCCTCGGCCACTACGGCGAATCCCTTTCCCGCCTCGCCGGCGTGGGCGCTCTCGATTGCGGCGTTCATTGAGAGGAGGTTGGTCTGCTCCGAAATGGCGTTAATGATCTCTATGATCTCGAGAATGTCGTCGACCTCTCCCGTGACGGACTTAATCGCGTCGTTGGTGAGCTGAATACGCTCTCCTCCCTGCAGTATCACACCGGTTAACCGATCCGCCGCCTCCTTTCGATCTGCCGATAGCTTGCTCACATTTTGAATAGAGGCGTTCATCTCCTCTATGGAGCTTGCACTCTCGTTGATCGCCAAGGACTGATTGGAGATGCTCTCGTTAAGCCCCGCCACCTTTCCATCGATGCTTTCGATCGCCCGGGTAGAGCGAGTTACGTTCTCGTTAAGGGTCTGGAACTGCCCGCCGATGGACTCGATATTCTTGCTGATCTCGTTAAGGGCTGCGGCGGACTCGGAGGTACCGGAGGAGAGGCTGTCCTTGAGCTCCTCAGCCTTGTCCGTGGCCCGTTTGACCGACTCGAGAAACGTCGAGAGCGCGTCCAGAACGTCGTTGGTGTAGTTGGTGAGGTCCGCTAGCTCATCCTTGTGGGTATCCCGGGCGCGGGCCGTGAGATCCTTCTCGGAGACTCGTTCCATGATCCCCCGGGTGGCGGTGATGCGCCGAGACAGTCCTCGGGTAAAGCTGAGAATGAAGAGCACCGCTGCGACGAGTATTATCGCCGCGGCAACACCCACGACTGTAAAACTGATTCGCGTAAGCCTCCCGGCCTGCCTCTCAATACCATCGGCAAGACGACCGAGATTCCCGACGATCAACTCTTTACCGGCAGAATCAAAACTCCGGAGCGTGGAAATAAGCGCGGTTATGCGGAGGCCGAGTTGCTCGTCCCCCTCCTCTCTTGCAAAGCCGAGCATCCGATTCAGCCCTGTCTTGCGAAAATCTTGTATCGACTCATCCTCGAGAAGCGCCGTCAGTTGCTGGGACGCCTGGACGAAACGATTACTAGAGACGTCCCAAACACCCCGGCTCCTCTTTATTTGTTTCGCCAGCTCTTCGCTGATTATCTCTGTCCCGGGATGATCAACGAGCTGGTCCAGTGCCTCGTTAAACGCATCAGTGGCCCGTTGCCACTCTTCGGTACGTTCGCCCAGATTATGCTCGCTGACAATAATCTCCTTCGTGTAGTCAGTGACGCGGTACATAGCTCCGATCACCTGTTCAGTAGCCACACCGAGGTCTTTGAGTAGGACTGCGGTTCGAGCGGAGTATATGAGCCCCCCGATTAAGAGAAGAAACGCTCCTACCACCAGAAAGATAGCTGTATTGAGTTTGCTACGAACGGTCATTCCACTTACGCTCCAAGCTGTTTTGTCAGGTCACGTCAATACGGGTTCAGGAAACTCTAACACGAAAACCGGGATCACGCGACACCGTCGAGGACATCCGAAGGGACACTTTCCAGCGCCGCCTTTAGGATGCGCGAGCCGCGCAGATCCTCCGGAAGAGGTCCGCTGAGTCTCTGCTTCCAGCGGCGGGAGCCGGGCTGAGAGGCAAAGAGGCCGAGCATGTGCCGAATTACGCTTCGGGGGTGGTAGCCCGCCTCCTGGGCGCGATCGATGTACTCGTACATTCGCTCCACCACCTCTCGTCGCGAGAGCTTTCGAGGCGCCTCACCGAAGATTCGGGCATCCGCCTCGGCAAAGATAAAAGGCGCGTCGTACGCCGCCCGGCCGACCATCACCGCGTCAACAGCGGTGAGATGACGCTCCGCCTCATCGAGGCTCTTAACGCCGCCGTTTATCTCGATTTCCAGCGCCGGAAACTCCCGCTTGAGCCGATAGACGTCCTCGTATCGGAGCGGAGGAGTGTTGCGATTCTCCTTGGGACTCAACCCTTCGAGAATGGCGATTCTGGCGTGTACCGTAAACCGGTGCGGCCGAGCGCGGTTTACGGTTTCGACGAATTGAACGAGATCATCGTAACTCTCCCGGCCGTTAATGCCGATTCGGTGCTTAACGGTGACCGGCTTGTCCGTGGCGGAGCGCATGGCGGCCACCAGCTCCCGGACCTTCTCGGGAGTTGCCATGAGGCACGCGCCGAAGTTGCCCTCCTGCACCTTGTCACTGGGACAGCCGATGTTGATGTTGTACTCGTCGTAGCCGTAGAGCTCCGCCACCTCTATCGCCTCGCCCAACTCATCGGGGTTATCTCCCCCGAGCTGTAACGCGATCGGGTGCTCCTCGGGGCTAAAAGCGAGGAGCTTGTCCCGGTCTCCCCGAAGGATCGCGATGGCGCTAACCATCTCCGTATAGAGAAGAGTCTTTCGGGTGATCTGGCGCATGAAGTAGCGGTAATGTCGATCGGTGTACTCCATCATCGGAGCGATGCTCAACGGAAAGCGGCTAGCCAAGAATTGTTCCTCCTCCGAGACAGTACTCCCCGTTGTAGAGCACCGCAAACTGCCCCGGCGCGATACCCCGGTCCGCCTCGGCGAGGGTAAGTTCCATCTTCCCCTCCGATTCCAGTCGCCGGGCGGTGGCGCGATTGAGCTGCGGTCCGTGGCGAAGCTTCACCAGGAACTCTTCCTGCTCCGGCTCCTCCGTGAGCCAGGTGAGATCCCCCACGGTGAGCCGGTTTCGCGCCCGTCGGTCCATTGACTCGGCGTGGGAGACGTAAACGATGTTCTCATCGAAGCTCTTATCCACGACGTACCACGGACCGTTGCCGAGGCCGAGCCCCTGGCGCTGGCCGATGGTGAAGAACCAGGAGCCCCGGTGGGTACCAAGCTTTCGGCCGCTTTCTGCCTCGCGAATATCGCCCTCCCGTTCCCC
This sequence comes from Spirochaetaceae bacterium, assembly GCA_046540995.1. Taxonomy (GTDB): domain Bacteria; phylum Spirochaetota; class Spirochaetia; order DSM-27196; family Alkalispirochaetaceae; genus CAYZHV01. The sequence continues at coordinate 17,309 of JBKHED010000036.1, forward strand.
GAGATAGTAGCGAACAAACTCAGGGTACTTTATCTTACCGAGAAAACAGATTCCCTGGCTGTCCGGCCGCTGCTTGTTCGGCAGATCGAGCTCCTCCGCCCGACGGCGGACCTGCTCCTTCGTCATGCTTCCAATGGGAAAGAGAATCCGCCGGAGCTGCTCCTGCCGGAGATGAAAGAGAAAATAACTCTGGTCCTTTACCGGATCCGGAGAACGGCGGAGCCACACCTTTCCTTCGGCGTCGGTTTCGAGGATTGCGTAATGGCCGCTTGCCACCCGGTCCACCTCACCCTGTACGGCGTCAAGGAACGCTCCGAACTTGATCCGTTCATTGCAGAAGATGTCCGGCGAGGGGGTTCTGCCCCGCTTGAGCTCTTCAACGGTGTAGCTGACAACCCGATCGTAGTACTCGCGCTGCAGAGGAACGACCTCCAGAGGTACCCCCGCCTCCTCGCAGACGGCGCGGGCGTACTCGAGGTCCTCCTCCCACGGGCAGCTGCCGAGATAGGAGAGCTCGTCCTCGAGCCAGATCTTGAGGTAGTAGGCGCGGATCTCTTCGTCTCCCCGCTCTTTGATACTCCAGAGGGCGACGGAACTGTCGACACCACCGGAGAGGAGGCATGCTGTTTCTGACATAGGGCGGTCTGACTCCTATTCGAGTAGAAGTCGTCGTTACTATATTCAATTCAGCCGAACGTGAAAAGGAGTCTGAGAATGTCCAAGCGAATAGTGAGCCTGCTCTACGACGATGTGGAAGACCTGGAGTTCTGGTACCCGACTCTGCGCCTCAGGGAAGCCGGGGCAACGGTGGACGTCGCGGGAGAGGAAGCGGGGAGGGAGTACCACGGCAAGTACGGCCTCCCGGCGAAGGCGGAAATCGGCTTTAAGGAGCTCAATCCCGAGGAGTATGACGCCGTTCTGGTCCCCGGAGGGTGGGCGCCGGATAAGCTACGACGCTTTCCGGAGGTTCTCGACCTCGTGCGTTTCATGGATGAAGATGGTAGAATAATAGGCGAGATCTGCCACGCAGGTTGGGTTCTCATCTCCGCGGGGATCCTGGAGGGGCGAAAAGTCACCAGTACCCCCGGCATTAAAGACGATATGGTTAACGCGGGCGCGGTTTGGCTCGATGAGCCGGTTGTGGTGGACCGGAACATCGTCTCCAGCCGTCGCCCCCCGGACCTTCCGGAGTATCTCAAGGCGCTCTTGAACGCCCTCGGTATCTGAGGAAGGTCTGGCTTCTTTAGTTTGCCGATAATCGGTGTTACCCGTATATTCAGGTGCAGCCTTTTTCGGCACTTCGTTACGAGGAGCAGTTAGACATGTCCGAAACGAGAGTGGGGATAGATGACCTTTCACTCTACATTCCGGCTCCGCGGATCGATCTCGACCGGCTGGTCGAACGACGAGGACGGGAGGAGCCAAAGCTCGAGCGCCGTCTCCAGCGCGCCTTGCAGACCACCGGTCAGAAGGCGATTCGCTTTCCCGAGCCCTGGGAGGATAGCGCCACCCTGGCGGCCCAGGCGGCACACTCCCTCCTTAAGCGGGGAGAGGAGAAGCGGGATCCCGGCAAGCTTCGATACATCGCCGTGGGAACGGAGACTTCCGTTGACATGTCGAAACCAATCGCCGCCTACGTGGAGGGAATGCTCCAGCAGTCGGGAGACGGGGTACCGAACTCGATTTCCACCTTTCAGGTGCAGCACGCCTGCGCCGGCGGGACCATATCACTCCTGAGCGTCTCCGCGCTGCTCCAGGCGGCGGGGCAGCCGGAGGAGAGCGGTCTGGTGATCTGTTCCGACATCGCCCGGTACGAGACCCCATCGACCGCGGAGGTTACCCAGGGTGCGGGAGCGGTGGCGATGCGAGTCACCACGAATCCGGATCTGCTGGAAATCGACCTTACCTCTCAGGGATACAGCTCCAAGGACGTGGATGACTTCTTCCGCCCCCTCGGCTCGGTGACGGCAAAGGTAAAGGGCGGCTACTCGGTGCAGTGCTACCACGATGCGTTCGAAGAGGCCTTTGACGACCACTGTCGACGGAGCAACGTAGCGTCGGATAACTGTCTCCGGAATACGGACCTCTTCGTGCTCCACGTTCCCTTTTACAATATGGCGTACGCGGGTCTGCAGAAATTGGCGGAGAAGAAGCTCGGTCTCTCGGAAGAGGAGGCGGCGGAGTTCGTGAACGGCAAGGGATTCGTCGGCGGAATCGAGCCCACTACGAAGATCGGGAACATCTACTCCGGATCCGCCTACATGGCGATGATCTTTCTTCTGGCCGACGAGTACAAGAAGCATGGCGAAGGAATCGTCGGCAAAAGAATGCTCATCGGCTCCTACGGCTCCGGCAACACTATGAGCGTCGTCAGCGCCCGGGTTGCCGGGAACGCTCCAAAGGTCATCTCACAGTGGGATTTGGAATCGGTCTTTGCCATGGCCCGGGAGAGCAGCTTCGATGAGTACGATCGCTGGGTCGAACAGGATGGATACGCCCTAAAGGAAGTTGAAATCGATCACGCCGCGGCTCCCGCGGGAACCTTTCGTCTCACCGGCGTGAGAGAGGACGGCTATCGGCTCTACCAGTACCAGTAGTGCCAAGATGAGTCAGACCGAGAGCCAACGACAACCTGAGGATCTCGCCGGCCGAAAGAGCCGTCACCTCGAAATCTGCATTGATGAAGAACGGTTCCTCGTGGAGACCGGAAGGACGCGTTTCGACGAGGTTCATCTGCTCCACCGCGCGCTTCCGGAGCTCAACGAGCAGGAGCTGGACACCACCGTCGAGTTCCTCGGGGCCCCCGTCGCCATGCCTCTCTTCGTATCCTCCATGACCGGCGGCTCAGCGGAAGGGTACAACGCCAACAAACAGCTCGCCCAGGCTGCCGAGGCACTCGGTATCGCCGTAGGGATGGGCTCCATACGCATTCTCTTTCGAAAGCCCGAGGTTCTCGAGCACTTCCAACTGAAGCGGTTCGCCCCGTCGGTGCCGGTTTTCGCCAACATCGGCGGCGTTCAGCTGCCGGCAATGAGCCACCCGGAGATCTTCGAGATGCTGCGCCGGATCGAAGTCGACGGGGTGGCGGTGCATCTCAATCCGGGGCAGGAGCTCTTCCAGCCGGATGGAGACCGGGAGTTTCGGGGGATCCTCGACTCGGTCAAACGGTTCTGCGACGGCTCTCCGGTGCCTGTCATCGTCAAGGAGACGGGATTCGGAATCTCACCGGCGGAGATTCGCTCCCTGAAGGAGGCCGGGGCTCGATATGTCGACATAGCGGGAAGCGGCGGCACCAACTGGGCTCAGGTCGAGTCCTACCGCCTCGAGGCCGAGGATCGCGCGGCGGCGCAGGAGTTCGGCGACTGGGGTATACCCACCGCTCTTCTCCTTGCCGCGCTTGGCCGCGAACGGAGCGGCATCCTCGCCTCAGGGGGGATCAGAAGCGGCATGGACCTGGTCCGGGCCGTCGCCCTCGGTGCGGAAGCCGCCGGTACGGCCCTCCCGTTCATTCGTGCCGTCCACGCCGGAGGCGTGGACGCTGCCGTCGACTACGGCCGCCGGGTAGAGAAAGTGCTCCGTACGGCGATGCTCCTGAGCGGAAGCCGCACCGTCTCGGATCTCCGCACAGCGCCCCTCTGGCTCTCCCGGGAGCTCAGAGAGGACGCCGCCGCACTCCTGGCGGCGGAGGAGCGCCCCTGAGATGGTAAACCGAAGCCGAGACGGAGGAGAGCTGCCGCGGAACTTTCGAAAGGAGAGCCCCGCCGAACGGCGAGCCCGCCTTTCCGAGCTCCTAGAGGCGGATGAACGGGAGTGGCGCCTACTCGCCCCGACCAGTGAACTCTCGGACCTTGCGGAGGTAATGGTCGAGTCGGCTCTCGGGGCGATTCCGGTACCCCTGGGAGTTGCCTCCAACATGCTCATTGACGGCAGAATCTACCAGGTTCCCATGGCGGTCGAAGAGCCCTCGGTAATTGCCGCGGCCACCTACGCCGGGGGGCTCATCTCCAAGCACGGCGGCTTTTCCACCGACGCCTCGGAGCCGGTTATGACCGGACAGCTGCTCCTGGAAGCGGCCCGGGCCGGGGCGGAGGAGGCGATCGAGGCGGGGGAAGAGGAGATCGTCCGCGCCATGGCGCCCCACCTGAAGCGAATGAGCCGCCGGGGGGGCGGGTACCTCGGCCTCGGGCTCCGACGACTGCCGAAGAGCGATCGACTGCTGGTGGAGATCAACATAGACGTTCGGGACGCCATGGGAGCGAACATCGTCAACAGCGCCGCCGAGGCGGCCCGTCCGGTTCTGGAGCGCCTCTCCGGAGGCCGGGCACTCATGGCAATCCTTACAAACTCCGCGACCCGCCGAGTGGCTCGAGCGCGCTTCTCTCTCCCCTTTCACGCCCTACGGCGGGGGGAGCTCTCCGGTGAGGAGATGGCTCACCGCATCGTCTCGGCCAACGAGTTCGCCCTGGAGGACGCCGACCGGGCGGTGACCCACAATAAGGGGATAATGAACGGCGTGAGCTCCCTGGCCCTCGCCACGGCCAACGACACCCGAGCGGTTGAGGCGGCGGCCCACGCCTTCGCGGTTCGCGGCGGCGCCTACCGCGCCCTGACCCGGTACGAAATCCGCGCCGAAACTCTTCGGGGGGAGCTCGAGCTGCCCCTAGCCCTCGGTACCGTCGGGGGTGCTACCAGTTTTCATCCCGTAGCGACCTTGGCACTGCGGCTTCTTTCACTCAACCTCGACCACCGGATCACCGCCGGAGAGCTGAGTCGGGTGGCGGTCGCGGTAGGTTTGGCGCAAAACCTCGCCGCCCTCTCCGCCCTGGTGGGCGAAGGCATACAGAAAGGGCATATGCGACTCCACGCCAAACGTCTCGCATGGAAAGCCGGCGCCGGCGGTGAGGAGATCGCGCCGCTCTCCCTGGCGATATGGGAAGGAGGCGTATTCAATCTGGAGGAAGCGAAGCGCCTTCTCGGCGCCCAGCGGGAGAGGTCGTAATGGATGCGTACGCCGTTGCCGCTCCCTCCCTCGCCCTAACCAAGTATTGGGGAAAGCTACCGGGAGGAACAAACCTTCCGGCAACCCCCTCGGTTGCGGTCACGCTCTCGGAGCTCCGCTCCGCCACGGCGATCCGTCTTCGCCCGGCTACGGAAGGCGATAGCGTCACCATAAACGGCGTGCCCCAACGCCCCGAGGAGTTCGCCCTCCTCCTGGACGCCCTCCGGGAAAGGGCCGGCTATGAGGGCGCCTTCGAGGGGCTGAGTGTCAACAACTTTCCCACAGCCGCGGGTCTTGCGAGTTCCGCGAGCGGGATGGCCGCCCTCGCCCGGGCGTGCGACGCCGCTCTCGGGGCGGGACTCCCGGAGGATGAGCTCTCCGCGATCGCCCGCCTCGGATCAGGTTCAGCCTCCCGCTCTATTTTCGGCGGGTTCGTTCTGCTTCCCGCCGGCGCCGACCGAGCCATTCCGCTCCTACCCCGAGAGCACTGGCCGGAGTTGCGGATTATCGCTATAGCCCTCCACGGCGGACAAAAGCCGATCTCCTCCCGGAAGGCAATGAACCGCACCGCCGAGAGCTCTCCCTACTACGCCGCCTGGGTGGAGAACGCCTCCGAGCTAACCAACCGCGCCGTTGGGGCGGTCAAAGCGCGGGATCTGACCGCCCTCGGAGAGAGAATGCGAGAGAGCTATCTTCGGATGTTCGCCGCCATGCTCTCCGCCTCGCCGCCGGTGATCTACTGGCGCCCGGAGAGTGTCGCCCTCATTCACTACCTCCAGGAGCTCCGGGCGGAGGGAGTTCCGGTTTGGGAGACGATGGACGCGGGGCCACAGGTCAAGGTCCTTCTCGAGGAAGCGAGCGTGGAGCCCTTTCTCCGGCGGCTCCGGGACCACTTTCCCGACGCGGAGGCTCGGCTCTCCGCCGTGGGCGCCGGGGCCCGGGCGGTGGAGCCCGGGGAGCTTACCGAAGAGGAGCGGCGCGCCCTGAGGGGCGACTCGTGAGAAGATCGCTATCAGCGCCGGGAAACGTGCTCCTCCTGGGTGAGTACGCGGTTACCGAGGCCGGGGGTCTCGGCGTCGCTCTCGGTTCGGGCCCCAGAGCCGTTGCGACCTCGGAGCCGGCGGAGGAGCTCTCCCTCACCGCTCGCTTCGGGCCGGAGGAGCGGCGCTGGCCGGAGGAGTCGCTCCCGCTCATGGAGGCCGCCATGGAAGAGGCCGCCGAAGCGGGGATCGAACTCGAGCCCCATCGGATAGAAGTCGACACCAGCTCCTTCTACCGAGGTGGACGGAAACTCGGCTTCGGCTCCAGCGCCGCGGCGACGGTGGTTCTGACGGCGCTTCTTCTCACTCCGGACTCTCACACTACCCTGCCGCCGAGAGAGCGGCTCTTTCGCTTCGCCCTACAGACCCACCGACGCCTCCAGGGAGGCAGGGGAAGCGGCTACGACGTGGCCGCTTCGATTTGGGGCGGGGCGATCGTTTTCACCGGAGGTAAGCAGCCCGAGGTGAGCCGCGGCGAGCTCAGCTGGCTCCCCGGACTCTACGCCCTGCCGGGCCGACAGCCGGTCGGAAGCGGATACGCTGTAGAGCGCTATGAGCGTTGGAAAGCGGGGCGACCCGAGAAAGGGGAGCGCTTTCTCTGCCGGTCAAATGAGCTGGTCCGACGGCTCCTTTCGGCGGAGAGCTGGGAGGAGGGGGCGGAAGCGTTGGAGCAGGCAAAGGAGCTTGGAGAGGAGCTCGGTAGGTCGATCGGCGTGGAGAGCACCTTCCGGCTGACCGAGCCGGGAGAGACGGGAGAGGGAGATCTCGCGCTCCGATGCGATCGGGGAGCGGTGGTGCTCAAGGCGGTGGGAGCGGGTTCGGAAATGGGTGTCCTCTTCACCCCCTGTGAGCTCCCGAAGGGCGACATAGAAGCCGTGGAGCTAAAACCGGACGAGGAGGGCCTCCGATGGGAGTAGGCTATGAGGCGATCGCTCCGGGAAAGCTGCTCCTTTTCGGCGAGCACGCCGCGGTCTACGGCTATCCCGCCCTAGGGATGGCGCTGCCGGTGCGCCTCACCCTGCGAATCGATTTCGAAGAGCTCCCGGAGGCGCCCCACGTCGCCCATTCCGGAGCCGCCGACGTTCGGGACAGCAGGGAGGCGATCGAGGAACGATGGGAGCTTCCGCACATCCTGGACGAGCATCCGCACATACTGAGCGATTTCTTTCTCACCGTGGAGCGGACCGCCGCGGAACTTCTCCCGACGCTGGAGATCGAGCGCTATCGGGGAGTGGTCACGCTCTTCTCGCAGATTCCCATAGCGAGCGGGTTCGGTTCCAGCGCCGCCGTCTGTGCCTGCGTGAGCAGAATTCTCCTCGCCGCCGAGAGCTCCGGAGATATTTCGAATCGCGAAACCGGTGAACTCCAGCGAGACGAGCTATCGGGAAACCACGGACTCACCAGACACCCCTCCCACTTCATGCCCGACGCCCCTCATCCGCACCGCCTCTGGACGCTGGCAAACAGACTGGAGCGCTTCTTTCACGGTACCCCCTCCGGGATAGACACGGGCCTCGCCGTTCTCGGAGGAACCCAGGCGTTCTACTTTCCCGAGGATCGCGCCGAGAATGGCCTGCCGAAGGCGTACCCCCGGGCGGCCTTTCCCGGCTGGCTCGTGGCGGGAAGCGTGCCCCGTTCCCGGGGAACCAAGGCCCTAGTGGCCTCCGTGCGGGAACAGGTGGAGCGGGACCCGACGGCCATGGGGCGGCTGAGAGAGCTCGGGGAGATCGCTCTGGAGGCGGCGGAGCTGCTGGAGGAGCGGGAACCGGGTCGGGTCATCGGCGAAACCGCCCTTCGCGCCGAGCGCGCCCAGGCGATCCTCGGCAGCTTCGGTCTCTCCGTAGCGCCGGTGGAGCGCGCCCTCGAGAGGGGGAAAGCGGCCGGCGCCCCCGGGGGCAAGATGAGCGGAGCCGGAGGAGGAGGCGCCTTCTATCTCGTCTGCCGTGATCAGAAGGAGGCGCGCCGGGTTTTCGAGGCGGTGGCGGAGATTCTGGGGCCCGAGGGGCTCGTGACCATTCCACCGCAACAGATCGCCGACTAGCCGTAACGGGCCCGAAAGAGCCGCAAACAACCAGTAGACGAGCCTCGATGACAAAAAGGGCGCCGGAACAAGCCCGACGCCCTTCGGTGACCGTACGGAGCGGGGGTTACCCCCGACGGAACTATATGTCGAACTGCTGGTAGGAGTTGAGGTCCTTGAACGCTTCGATAAGGCGGCCGATCATGCCCTTCTCTCCCTCCACGAGCCAGGCTCGCGGATCGATTCGCTTCTTATTCGGCTTGTCCTCTCCCTCGGGGTTGCCGATCTGGGAGTGGAGATATCCGTCGTACTTGTCCATGTACTCCTTTACCGGCTTCGTAAAGGCCCACTGGGTGTCGGTATCGATGTTCATCTTGATGACACCGTAGGAGATCGCCTCGGTGATCTTCTCCTTCTCCGATCCGGACCCGCCGTGAAAGACGAGATCCAGAGGCTTCTCCTGGGTCTTGCGCTCCTTCTGAATGAGCTCCTGGGAGTGCTTGAGAATCTCGGGGCGAAGCTTAACGTTGCCGGGCTTGTAGACACCGTGGGTATTACCGAAGGCGGCGGCAACGGTGAATCGACCGAGGCCGTTGAGCTTGTCGTACGCCTGGAG
>JBKHED010000037.1:0-25615 GCA_046540995.1 Spirochaetaceae bacterium
GCCGAGCCAAGGCGGCCGCCGGCGCCCGGGAGCGCTCCCTTCTCCAGCTCCCGGATTTCCCGGGCGAGCTCGAGGACCGTTTCTTCCTCTGCCGCTGCTCTGCCGCCAATCTTGACGACGGTGGTACTGGTCACCTCAAACCTCCGCGTCCAGACGCAGGCCCGCGCTTTCGTCGAACCCGAAGCGAACGTTGAAGTTCTGCACCGCCTGACCCGAGGCGCCTTTCCAGAGGTTGTCGATTACCGAGAAGAGCATGAGATAGCCCGACTCCTTTCGATAGGAGATGAGGGCGCGGTTCGTTCCCCGAACTTCGATAGTCTCCGGAATCCGCTCGTTCACCACTTCAACGAAGGGCTCGGCCTCATAGCGGCGATGGAGTATCTTGATCGCCTCCTCCGCGTCGGTCTCGGAGGTTATGGGAATGGTGATAGTCGCCGCCATTCCCTGTTTGATCGGGACAAGGTGCGGAGTGAAGAGAATCGGCGCCGGCCCGTGGTTCGCGCCGCCAGAGCCCGGCCCAGTGCCAGAGCCCGGCCCGGCCGCCCCGCCGAAAGCGCCGTGGGATCGCAGCTGCTCCTCGATCTCGTAGAGGTGGCGGTGGCTCGTGCCCGGAGAGTAGGCGTTCACGTTCTCCGTGCGCTCGGCAAATAGGAGATTCTCCTTCGCCTTTCGCCCAGCTCCGGAGACTCCGCTCATGGCGTTTATGATCACCGTCCCCTGCAGAACACCGTGACCGGCCAGGGGGAGCAGGGGGAGGAGCACGCAGGTTGGGTAGCAGCCGGGAGTGCCAATGAGGTCGGTTGTGCGCAGCTGTTCCCGGTAGTGCTCCGTGAGCCCGTAGACCGCCTGCCCCAGGAGCTCCGTCCGGGGAGGCGGCGCTCCGTAAGCGCGCTCGAAGAGCCGGGTGTCCTTGTGACGAAAGTCCGCGGAGAGGTCGATCACCACCGAATCCGGCAGAAAGGGCTCACAGAGCTCCGCCGATCTGAGATGTGGCAGGGCGGAAAAGACCGCCTGCGGCCGGAACTCGCGAGCCTCCCGGTAGCTCACATAGCTCCCGCCGGTGAGGGCGAGCTTCTTTCTCGCCTCCCGGGAGAGCGCCCGGCCGCCGATCTCCTCTCCCGTTCTTGAGGAGGAGACGGCGATGATGCTTTCCACCTCCGGGTGGGAGGAGAGTATGCGGAGGAGAAGGGCTCCCGTGTAGCCTGTTGCTCCGAGAATCGCTACGTTCATGGGCGCTACTCTAACCGAGATTACTCTTCGAAGTCAGGTACCCGATCCCGGAGAATCTCGATAAACCGCTCACGGTCGATACCCTCCCGGACGACTACGAGGACCGTATCATTGCCGGCCACGGTTCCGAGGATCTCCTGAATTCCCATGTTGTCCAGGGCGATGGCGACGCTGTCGGCGTGACCGTTCAGGGTACGCACGACCGCCAGGCAGCCGGAGAACTCCAGGGAGACGTATCCCCGCTGAAAGTCGAGAACGTAGTTTCGCTCCGCTTCTCTTCGTTCTTCTTCGCTGGGCAAGGTGTAGAAGTACCCGTCGGTCCCTTCGGACTGCTTTCCCACTTTGAGGAGTTTGAGGTCCCTCGAAAGGGTTGCCTGGGTGACATGGAATCCCTCGTCCCGGAGATACCCGAGGAGGTTTTCCTGGCTGTTGATCTTATGGGCGCGTATTATTCTCTTAATTGCCTTGAGCCGAGACGATCGCTCTTTCACTTACGTCCTCTGAAACAGTGGTTTGGTATATATATACTAAGGAGACGCATAAAGTTAATCAAGGTAACGGCCTTTGAACACCCGCTAAAGGGGTGTATTCTGCTCTCCGAGGGAAGTTTATGGAAGGCTCCACTCAGAGTTCCGACGGATACGCTGAAATCTCGATCGCCGAGGACGGCATGAGCGTTCTTGCGACTCTCATACCCCCCCGGGGAGAAGGGAAACCGATAGACGTGGAGTATCTGGAAACCGTCCTGGAGAGCCGGGGTATCGTTCACGGCGTTCGGTGGGAGGAGCTGCGGGAGCGGGTTCTGGAGGTCAATGGTGATCGCCGCTTGCTTCACGGGGTGGTATTGGCCCAGGGAGACTCTCCCATTGACGAGGTGCCCGCACACCTGCGCATACGGGGGGAGCTCCTCCGTCGTCTGGAGTCGCCGCAGCCTCCGTCGGACGGGGAAGGCCCCTATCCCGTCACGATCCCGATAGTCGTTGTTCGGCGGGGTGAGACCCTCGCGCGGGTCGTACCGAAGCGGAAGGGCCAGCCCGGGAAGGACGTCTTCGGAAAACCCGTGGACCCCGCTAAGCGGGACGTCGAGCAGGTCTCACCGGGGAAGAATACGAGGATCACCGAAGGCGAGCTCATCGCGACGAGAAGCGGCCGCCTGCGCTACAAGGATCGGTCGATCTGGGTGGATGAGAAGCTCGAGGTCACCGGTTCGGTGGACTACTCCACGGGGAATATCGAGTTTCCGGGAGATGTGCTGTTACAGGGAGAGATCAAGGACGGCTTTCACGTCTGGGCGGCGGGCTCCGTAAACGCCGTCGGAACCGTGGATGTTTCCCAGGTTTTCTGCAAGAAGAGTTTTGTCACCCCCGGCGGGATTATCGGACGTAAGGGCAAGCTGCTTCGAGCGGGAGGACAGGTGAGCTGCCATTTCGTAGAGCACTGCCAGCTGGAGAGCAAGTCGTCGATCTTTATTAAGGAGTACGCTTACCAGTCGGACCTCTACTCCCTGGACCGAATCGTTCTCGGTGACGAGGGGAGCCTTATCGGCGGCTTTGCGATGGGCGCTCACGGAGTGGTGGCCGGAAAGCTCGGAAACGAGGCGGAAGTTCCCACGGAGGTAGTCGTCGGTATCAACTTCATTGGGCAACGGAAGCTTCAGAGCGTCCGGGACGCCTACCTCAAGGTGCGAGAGGAGCTGCAGCGCCTCGAGCGGCTCCGGGAGGAGCGAGAAACCCCCGCACTGGTTCGTAGAATGGTTCACCTCACCGAGCTCGGGCAGCAGTACGCTACCCGAATGGAAAACCTACTGGAACGGGTCGACCGTAACGAGGAGGCGGAGGTAATCGTCCGGGTGGCGGTGTACCCGGGAACCCATATCAGGGTCTGTCGCGCGGAACACTACGTTCGAGAACGGCTCGGCCCCGGCCGATTCCACCTCGAAAAGGAGGCGGGGCGCATCGTCTTTCTCCCCCTGGAGAAGGAGGAGTGAGCTCCTCGGAGCTATCCCGGCTGCGAAGCCCCTTTTCCGGCGGTGAGGTTATCCACCTCCTCGAGGTCGACAGCACCATGCGCTACGCCCGGCGACTCATGGAGAGTAAGCGCGACCTCCACGGAACGGTGATCGTCGCGGATCACCAGACGGCGGGAGTTGGCCGCGGAAGGGAGAGCTCCTGGGAGGATGAGGCCGGGGCTAACCTGTTGGTAACGGTGATACTCCGCCGAGGCGAGGGCGAGACGGCGGAGGAGTCTCTGCGCCTCTCTCTCCTCACCGGCTTAGGGGTGTGCGAGACCCTCGACGCCTACATTGCCGAGCGCGCTACTCTCAAGTGGCCCAACGACGTGCTGATTCGAGGCAAGAAAGCGTGCGGCATCCTCTGCGAGCAAGGCGGCGGATACGCCCGGGTAGGCATCGGCATCAACCTCAACGCCCGGAGCGTGCCGGAACGTACGCGCATCCCTGCAACCTCCGTCGCCCTGGAGACGGGGTCCGACTACTCTCGGCGGACCGTCTTGCTCCGCTTATTGGAGCGTCTGGCGGCCCGTCTCTCTCTGGAGGAGCTGCCCACGGAGGAGCTAAACGGGCGCCTCGCCTTCCGCGGGAGGCCGGTACGCTGTGAGCTCTTCCGTCGGGGGAGCGCCGAGGAGATCGAGGGCATTCTGCGAGGGATCGACCGATCCGGCGCGCTGCTGCTGGAGATGAGCGGGGGGATCGAGGAGCTTCATGCCGCTCGATTGCTTTCTCTCAGAGCTCTCTAGTACTTTCACGTAAGCAGAAATGAGAGCGCCTGTTTTAGCCCCACGCCGGGAGATTCGAAGAGCAATCCGGCAGCCGGTCACCTTCCTTCTCGCCTTTGCCCTCGCCGCGACGGGGAACCTGATAGCGGTCCGTCTCTTCGTTGGATTCGACTTCTACTTCGGCACGATCTTCTCCCTTCTTCTGCTTCTCAGAATCGGCCCGGTCTCCGCAATTCTCGGGGCGCTTTTGGGGGCGCTTCCGGTCGCCTTTACCAATACCGCCGTCTGGGTGCCCCTCTTTGCGGTGGCGGAGGTTCTCTTTCTCGCGCTCATGCCGGCTCGAAGGAAGGCTGAGTATCTGGTTCCTCTGGACGCCCTCTTCTGGCTACTGGCGGGCGTTCTCACTCTCTTCGTGCTATTCCCCCTGAGCGGTAGCTTCGAGGAGCCGTTGATCTTCGTTCTCAACCGGTTTATTAACGGAGCCGCCAACGCCGTGGCGGCGACGATTCTGCACACCCTTGTCGTTGAGGAGCGGCGGGCGGCGGCCTCCCGAAAGCACCGCTTTTCCTACCGTTCGGTGATCTTCATCGCCATGATCGCCTTCGTTCTCATCCCATCGCTCTTTATCCTCGTCGCGACGATTAATCGAGAGGTTGATCTGTTGGAGCGCCGAATCGCCGAGCGTACCGATTTGGTCCTGAAAGCCTCGGACCAGTCCGTGGCGCTCCGACTGCGGGACTACGAGCACGCCGTTCGTACGGTGGCTCGGGCGGCTGAACTGGAGGGTTCCCTAACGGGCGATCCCCTCGCGATGGAGCTCCGTTTTCTCTACCAGGCGGATCGTTGGGTTCGGTTCGCGGGCATCTGGGACGAAGAGGGGGGGCTTCTGCTCTCCCACGGAGACTCGGAGAGCGTAGAGTCCCTGGGAACCTACGCGATAACGGAAGTCCGGAACGAGGAGATGCCCTTCGCCTTGGTCCGTCTGGAGTCGGAGGATCCCGCCGAGACGATGTCTCACTTCGGTATCCTCATTCTCGTTCCCATTCTCTCCGACGGCGAGCGCATCGGTGACGTGGGCATGGTGGTTGATGCGCGGCTTGTCGGTCATCTCCTGGCGGACCTCTCCGAGGGATGGTGGATTAAGACGGCGATTTTGGACGGGGAGAACCGGGTGATTGGGTCGAGCAGCCCGGGGGTGGAGGCTCTGGAGGTGCTCCGGGAGGAGATGATTCCCGGGAACGAAGGCGGGCTTCCATCGAAGGTCGCGCTTCTTGTGGCCGGAACGGCGTGGGGTAAGCCGGGTACCGAGCGCCTCTATGAGGAGAGTCGACCCTTCTCCTACAAACCTACCTGGCGACTCGTGGCAGATACCTCTCTCGCTCCCTATAGAACGGAAATGCAGCGAGAGGCGCTTCGATCCCTCATGATAGTCACGGCGGTTCTTATCACCGCCATGGGCTTGGCGGCCCTGGTCAGCGCGACTCTCGTTCGTTCTCTCGGGAAGCTGCACAAGATGACCGACACCTTTCCCGGCTCCCTGGAGGAAGAGGAGGAGGAGGAACGAGCATGGCCCTCCAGCCGAATTAAGGAGATTAGCAATCTTATTAGGCGTTTCCGCGGCAATATTTCGGCGATGAGCGAGGCGTTTCAGGAGCTTCGCCGGGCGAACACGAATCTCGCGGAGGCGAGAGACGCGGCGAAGGCGGCGAGCAGGGCGAAGAGCGCCTTTCTCGCCAACGTAAGCCACGAGCTAAGAACTCCTCTCAACGCCATCCTCGGCTACGCGCAGTTTCTGCAGGCCGAGGAGTCGTTGAGCGACGAGTACCGTGAGCCGGTATCGACGATTCGCGGCAGCGCGGAGCAGCTATTGGAAATGATCGATGATATCCTCGAGGTTTCTCGCCTGAGAAACCGGAGCATCGTGGAAAAGTGGGATGTCTTCGACCTGCGCTCCCTCTTGGAACACATCGCCCGCCCCTTTACTCTGGAGGCCGAGGCGTCGGGGCTCGAGGTGGAGGTAGATTTTGACTCCTCCCTGCCCCACTTCGTCCGGGCGGATCAGAAACATCTGCGCAGGATTCTCACGAATCTGCTGGACAACGCGATAAAGTTTACTGAGAAAGGATCCGTGCGGTTCGCGGCGACCATGGCGACGCCGGAACGGCTTCAGGTTACTGTTGAGGACACGGGAGTGGGGATCTCCGAGGAGCACTTGAGCGAAATATTCGCTCCCTTCCACCAGCAGGAGGAACCTCTTACGAAGCGGCGCAGCGGAACGGGTTTGGGGCTTGCAATTGTTCAACATCTGGTTACTCTAATGCAGGGGACGATTCAGGCGCGGAGCGTTCCCGGTAAGGGGACAACCTTCACCGTGGAGCTCCCACTGGCGGTCGTTACCTCCGGCGAAGTTTCCGCGGATTTGCAAGGCGCGGGAGTTCCCCGGCCGGAGTACGCCCGGGCCCTTCTGCAGGTGGCGGAGTCCGGAGACGTAACCCATCTTCGTTCGCTCCTCGAAGAGCTCCGGGAGCAGGACCGAGGAGCATATAGATTCTATGAGCAGGCACTCGCGTTAGTCGACGCTTTCGAGCTTGATCGGCTAAAGGAGCTACTGAGACGGCAGAGTAATGGATAGTGAATTAATTACAGGCGCATCGATTCTCGTGGTTGACGACAACCCCGCGAATCTAGGTGTGCTGTATCAGTTCTTGAGTCGATCCGGGTATCGGGTACTGGCAAGTCAGGACGGGGAGTCCGCCCTCGAAATGGCGGAGCGGGAACAGCCCGATTTGATCCTCATGGACGTTATGCTCCCCGGGGAAGACGGCTTTGCGGTTTGCCGGAGGCTTCAGGAGAAACCGAAGACCGAGAATATTCCCGTAATCTTCGTGACCGCCCTCACCCAGGTCGAGGACAAGCTCGCCGGCTTCGAAGCCGGGGGTGTGGATTACATAACCAAGCCCTTTCAGCGGGAAGAGGTTCTGGCTCGCATAGGCGCGCACCTGACAATCAAGAAACAGGCGGAGGAGCTCACCCGGGCCAACGCCTCGAAGGACCGGTTCTTCTCGATTCTCGCCCATGATTTGCGTGGGCCCTTTGGAGGGTTGCTGAACGCTACGGAGCTGCTTGCTACCTCCGCGGAGGCGATGACCCCGTCGCAAATTCGGGATATGGCCCACTCCGTTCACGGGAGCGCCAGGCAGACCTATGAACTCTTGGAGAAGCTTCTCGAATGGTCGCGACTGCAGAACAACACCATCCGTCCGGAGCCTTCGGAGTTCGACCTCGCCCTGGCTGTTCGGGAGACCGCCGAGATCTACGAGACCAGCCTCGCCGAGAAATCGATCACCCTGCAGCTCGATCTTCGGGAGACGGAGATTCGGGCGGACCGGTACATGTTCGAGACTACCATTCGAAACCTCCTGAACAACGCGATCAAGTTTACCCCCGACGGCGGAACGATTCGCATCGAAAGCGACCTGGTCGACGGCCGGGCTCGGGTCGGTGTAATCGACACCGGAATGGGCATGGACGAGGAGACGGTGGAGCATCTCTTCGATGTGGGTCGGAGCAGCCGCAGGGAAGGCTCCAGGGGAGAGACCGGCTCCGGCCTCGGATTGCTTCTCGTCTCGGAGTACGTGGAGAAGAACCAGGGCACCATAGAGGTCCGAAGTGAGGAGGGCAAGGGCTCGAGCTTCCTCTTTACGGTGCCCCTCTCCGAAGAGGAAAGAGCTCGAGCCGTTGCCGCCTCTCGATCTTCCGCCGCCGATGGAGGAGAATCCGCCCCGGCTCCACGATAAGCTTCCCCCCTTCCGGAGGTCGGGGCGCCTCCGAGCGCCCCTTACGCTTCATTACCCTCCCAGAGTAGTAGCTCGTCCCGAAGATCCCGGGAGAGCGGGGCAAAGCGTCCGACTCCTTCCAGGGGGGCTATCCGTACGGTACGCCGAAGGCGGATTTCGCGAATCTCTCCCCTTGGAAGCCGCACCATGCCGAAGGGCGCAAAGGCCAGTTTCCTTCCACTCCGGCTCCCGGGTACCGGTAACACGCTCAAGGCCATCGGCATTACCGTCCCTTTCCATAGATCCGCGCTGCCGCAGCGCAGGCCGGGAAAGCTGTTTCCATTCTCCAGAGTGAGCTCCGATGCAAAGATCGGGATCGCCGTCGTAGACTCCAGCAAAATCGTCTCCCGGAGAGCTCGCTCGTGCGGTATTGTCCTTTCCACCGTCACCGAGCGGCCCTCTTCACCCTGGAGCCGGGTGAGAACGTACTCCACCGGCGTGAGGAGGAGCTCCTCATCGATGGAACCGCTTAGGGAGAGCTCGAGAGCGAGAAAGAGCTCCTCGAAGTCCGCGAGAAAGTAGCTGTCCAGCCTCGACCGACCGGAGAGTTGTCCCCGAAATGATGATTCTTCCCGAATACCTCGACTCAGAGGAGCATCGAAGGAAAAGGCGGTCACCGATTCCACGGAGCAGATATCCCGGGGAGCCTCCGTCAGGGAGCCGGGGAAACGGACCGTCGTTACCGCCGCCTCCCCAAAGCCGAGAGTTGCAGTAGGAGTAACAATCTGCGAGGGACGCCCCTCCTCGGTACGAACCGAAAAGGCGTCTCCGAGAATCTCCGCGGAGCCGTGCATCGCCGCGGTGTAGATCCGTTCTCTTCCGTAGGCGGGATTTCGCTCTTCCGCGGCCTGCTCTTCCCGAAAGGCGGTGAGTATCATGCGCTGCCGCTCCCTGTTGCTTCCGGGAAGCGACCGTTGGGCGGCGGCTTGTCGGAGCCCCCGGTGGAGGGGCGGGGCGAAGGGAGTACCGGCGATAGGGTTACTCAAGAGCGCCGAGGTCAGGAGCTCCGATGACTCCGGGACGCCTGCTCCCAGCGGGAAGGAAGCAAGAGTGATCCTCCTGCCGAGAAACCGGCTTTCGGCGACCGCCGTTACCGCCTCTCGCAGCAGAGTAACCGCCCCGGGGGTGGAGTCCACTTCCATGAGCAGGAGCCCCGGCAGCTCCTCCTTCCTGCAACGGCGCAGAAACCGTGCGAGCTCTCGGCCGAAGCTTCGCCCCTCCACGCTCTCTCTTCTCAGTCGAAGGAGCGGCAGAGAGTATAGGGCATCCCCTTCGGCATAGAGAAGGCGTGCACCCCCCGGGCCTTTCTCAAAGGTCGCGAGAAGGAAACTCACACCCTCCGCCGGGGGTGGGCGTTTCGGGTCCAGGAGGTTTGGCGCCCTAACCGCGCCCCTCCCGTCGAAGTTATAGAGCCGTGCTCCGCCGCCCCAGGGGTTTCGCTCCGCCCACTGGAGCTCCCGCCTCATCTCCTCTTCGGTTAGGGCGGAGAGGGGCGCTCCGGCGTAGCCTGAGAGGGCGAACCGCTCCTCCGGCGCCCCCGCTTCCCACACACGCCGGGCTGTTTCCGGGAGCGCCTCGAGGGGCGTAGAGAGATTCGGGTCCGCCGGATGAATCCAAACCGGGGCGCAGCTCCCCTCGAGAGGCCTCAATTCGGCTCTCAGTCGGTGTATGAGGTCCCAGTGGAGCTCCGGGCTCCGGGGAGGGATGGCGAAAATTGGAGTAATATCTGTTTGTGCGGCCATACCTATTCATCATTTCGGTCGAAAAACCGGTTGCTGAAAGCGCTTATCATTTGTATCTTTCTCCCAGCTAAAAGGCTATGTTCCAAATACACGCGCTTAAACTCAAATTCTAAGAATATGCAAGAGGAAGTGCTATGGCTAAACAGTTGATGTTTGACGAGGAAGCGCGACGCTCGCTTCTCAAGGGTGTTGAAAAGCTCTCCAACGCCGTTAAGGTAACTCTCGGCCCCAAGGGCCGAAACGTGCTCTTGGACAAGAAGTTCGGGGCTCCCACCGTCACTAAGGATGGTGTCTCCGTTGCGAAAGAGATCGAGCTCGAAGATCCCTATGAAAACATGGGGGCTCAGCTCCTCAAAGAGGTCGCCACCAAGACGAACGACGTCGCCGGTGACGGTACGACGACCGCAACGGTTCTCGCCTACTCCATTATCAAAGAGGGGCTCAAGAGCGTTGCCGCCGGGATCAACCCAATGGGCATTAAGCGGGGTATCGACACCGCCGTTCACCACGCGGTTGAAGAGATCGGCAAGATGTCCAAGGTGATTAAGGACAAGGAGGAGATCGCCCAGGTCGCCGCCATCTCTGCGAACAACGACGCCGAAATCGGCGAAGAGATCGCCGGTGCCATGGAGAAGGTCGGTAAGGACGGTGTTATTACCGTTGAAGAGTCCAAGACCATTGAGACCACCACCGACTTCGTCGAGGGAATGCAGTTCGACCGCGGCTACCTCTCTCCCTACTTCGCGACCAATCGCGACAACATGACCGCGCAGCTCGACAACCCGTACATTCTGATCCACGACAAGAAGATCTCGAGCATGAAGGATCTCCTTCCGGTACTCGAGAAGGTGGCTCAGGCAAGTCGCCCGATACTCATTATCGCCGAGGATATCGAGGGCGAAGCGCTGGCTACCCTCGTTGTCAACTCCATTCGAGGCACCCTCAACGCCGTCGCCGTCAAGGCTCCCGGCTTTGGTGATCGTCGGAAGGCGATGCTCGAGGACATCGCGATCCTCACCGGCGGTCAGGTGATCTCCGAGGAGCTCGGTCTGAAGCTCGAGACCACCGACATCAGTCAGCTCGGCTCCGCTCAGACCGTTAAGGTCGACAAGGAGAATACCACTATCATTAATGGCGCGGGCAAGCAGTCCGACATTAAGGACCGAACCGCCCAGATCAAGGCGCAGATCGAGGATACCACCTCCGACTACGACCGTGAGAAGCTCCAGGAGCGGCTGGCCAAGCTCTCCGGTGGGGTGGCGGTGATTAACGTCGGTGCCGCCACCGAGACGGAGCTAAAGGAGAAGAAACATCGCGTCGAGGACGCTCTCTCCGCCACCCGGGCCGCCATCGAAGAGGGGATTATTCCCGGCGGTGGTCTCGCCCTGGTTCAAGCGGTTGCGGCCCTGGAAAAGATCGACCTCTCCTCCTTTTCGGAGGAACAGAAGGTTGGCTTCACCATTGTGAAGCGAGCGTTGGAGGAGCCGATTCGGCAAATCGCCAACAACGCCGGCGTGGACGGCTCCATCGTCGCCAACCAGGCGAAAAGCGAGAAGAAGGGAATCGGCTTTGATGCCGCCGCCATGGAGTGGACCGATCTGGTTAAGAAGGGAATTATTGATCCCGCCAAGGTTACCCGTTCCGCGCTGCAGAACGCGGCGTCCATCGCGGGGCTGCTTCTCACCACCGAGGCCGCGGTTACCGATCTTCCCGAGAAGGAGGACGGAGCCGCCGGAGCCGGTGCGGCCGCCGGCATGGGCGGTATGGGCGGTATGGGCGGCATGGGCGGCATGATGTAAGCCCCCGGCCAACCAAATTGGAAATCGCGTGTAACAGGGCCGCCCCGCTTCCGGGGCGGCCCGCTTTTTATCGGTTGGTTGACCGCGGCCTCTCTGTTATACTGAGGTAGAACCTATGAAACGAGAGGATTTCATTTTTACCATCGGCTATAACGGTACTCGGGCGGTAGTGGATGCGAAAGCAAAGCGGATCTACGGCAAGATGAGCACCGAGGAGCTCCTGGCAAAGGGGCTCTACCGTTCCGCTTTCTGCTCGGCTCTCTACGAGGGAGACGAGAACGAGCTCGAGCGGTTCCGCCTCGCCTACGCCGCTAGCACCGGTAACGAGGTGGAGAGTGTTCTTGCCCTGAAACGGCTCTTCGGCATCTTTGAGGTGCCCGAGAACGTAAGCAAAGTCGAGACCATCTGAAGTTGGTTACCTTGACTGCCACTGATCCTCCATGATAGCGTAGCCAAATCTCTGTGACCCAAGGACGATGAACCGTATGGAACATGTTATAGGCTATCTCTACCCCTTAATGGGAGCGCCGGAAGGCGCCGGGGGCGGCAGCCCTCAGTCAGTTGTCCCGACCTTCGTGACGTTCGGGCTTGTTTTTCTCATCTTCTACTTTCTCATTATCAGGCCCCAGAACAAGAAACAGAAAGAGACAAAGGCGATGCTCTCCGCTCTGCAGAAGGGCGACCGAGTCGTGACCATCGGCGGAATTCGCGGCGTTATCCAGGCGATCCGAGAAGAGACGGTCGTTCTCAAGGTGGATGACAGCGTGAAGCTCGAGTTCAGCCGCAGCGCGGTGGCTAACGTTCTTGAGAAGAAGGGAACGTCCGGCAAGAAGGCGAAACAGGCTCAGGTCGAAGATCAGTCCGCTGAAGAAGAGCAGGACGACGACGAAGAGTAAGCCGAAATTCTACACGCCGGAGCTATCTCATGAGTAAACGATTACGACTACTGCTCATTCTGCTACTTGTCGGGTTTGGTGTGGTAACCATTTATCCGACCGTCGAATGGTACTTCGCGGTGCCCCAGGAGATGAAGCAGCTCGCCTCGACCTCCCGGGTACAGATTCGGGAGTACGCCGTTCGGCAAGCCCGGGAGGCTCTTGGTGACCTCAGGGTAGCGGCCCAGGCGGATAATCCTCTGCCGGAGGAGTACAGTTTTCTTACGGATGTGGCTGAGGAGAACTTTCGCCTCCAGGGCGAGGACCTGCCGGAGCGCTGGAGCGCCGAGGAAGTCCTGAGCGCGTTCCGCACCGAGGGGGAGGCGTTTGACACTCTGGAGCAGCACTATGCCGAGGAGATCTTCGCCCTAAAGGACGAAAAGTCGCACATTATCCAGCTCGGGTTAGACCTTTCCGGTGGCATGAGCGTCACCCTCGAGGCTGACCGGGAGAGTCTGGCGGAGCGCCTCGGTGAGGAACCTTCCGACGCGGAGATGGACGACGCCGTAGATCGCGCCATGGAGATTCTCACTAATCGGATCGACCGTTTCGGCGTGACCGAGCCGGTGATTCGGCGGCAGGAGAACAACCAGATTCTCATTGAGATTCCCGGCGACGCCGACCCCGAGCGGGTTAACTCCTTTCTGCGGGGGCGGGGAAGTCTCAACTTCCATATCGTTCACGAAGAGGCGACGGAGCGGCTGATCGAGTTGCAGCAGAACGAGCCCGGCTGGTCTCCCGAAATGGACGGCGTACCGGAGTGGATTCCGGCGGGTACCGAGGTGGTGGAGTACGTTACTAAGGACGAGTACGGCATCGACCAGCACGCGCGCTGGATCGTCATCTACGAGGATATTGGCGAGTACGGCCTCGGCGGCTCCCATCTCCAGGACGCTCAGACCGCCCGAGATCCCCTGACGAACCAACCGGTAGTTAACTTCGTTCTCGACGGTGAAGGGGCGGACATCTTCTCCCGGCTTACCCGGGACAACGTGGGCTCCTCCCTGGCGATCGTCATGGACGAGGAGGTCCGCGCCTACGCCCGGATTCAGGAGGAGATTCCCACCGGCCAGGTGCGGATCAGCGGCTTTAGCCAGGAAGAGGCGCAGAACATCGCTCTGGTCCTGCGGACCGCGGCACTCCCCGTGGATCTGGTGGTGCTCAACCAGGAGAGCATCGGCGCTTCCCTCGGACAGCAGACGATTCAGGCGGGACTGCGGTCGATCGGTCTCGGCTTCGCTCTGGTCGTTCTCTTTATGCTCCTCTACTACAAGGGAGCGGGTCTCGTGGCCGACTTAGCCCTGCTGCTCAATCTCTTCTTTATCGTGGCGGTTCTTTCCGCCTTCAACTTGACGCTCACCCTAACCAGTATCGCCGGTATCATTCTCACTGTCGGTATGGCCGTTGACGCTAACGTGATTATCTTCGAGCGCATTAAAGAAGAGTACCGTTTAGGCAAGAGTCCCCGAGCCGCGATTACCGCGGGTTTCCAGAAGGCGTTCTGGACGATTATGGACGCGAACATCACCACCTTTATAGCGGCGATCTTTCTCTCCCAGTTGGGAACCGGCCCGATTCAGGGATTTGCGGTTACCCTGGCGGTCGGTATCGTCTCATCGATGTTTACGGCGCTCTTTGTCTCCCGGCTCGTCTTCGACTTTAGCACCGAGGTGCTGAAACGTTCTAAGCTCAGCATCGGGTGGAGGATCAGATGAGGCAGACCATCCAATTCACAAAAATACGGTATCTAACGCTCGCAATCTCGGCGGCGCTCATCGTCGCCGGGATCGTCGCGACGGTGCTGCGGGGAGGGTTCAACCTCGGCATCGACTTCGAGGCGGGGCTTGCCCAGACCGTGCGCATAGAGACGACCGAAGAGACCGAGGCGGGAGCGCTCCGAGAGATCCTTGCGGAAGAGATCGGGGGGGTCCAGGTAACCCGGATCGGCGACACCGGAGAGAACACCTTCAGCGTCCGGGTGAGCCAGGACGAAGGGGATGAGGAGTTCACCAACACCGTCTCTACTCAGGTAGAGGAGCTCCTTGAGGCGCGGTACGGCGCCGGGAACGTGGAAACTCTGGAGACCAACTTCGTGGAAAGCCGGTTCTCTCGGGACCTCGCCCGGCAGGCGATACTGCTCACCGCCTTTGCCCTGGTGCTCATTCTCGTCTACATCTGGTTTCGTTTCCAATTCGGATACGCCGTCGCCGCCATCGCGGCCCTGGTCCACGACACCGCCTTTATGGTCTTCGTCATCGGAACCATCCAGATGGAGGTAACTACTGCCACTATCGCCGCGGTGCTCACCATTATCGGTTACTCCCTGAACGACACGATCGTAGTTTTCGACCGTATTCGGGAGAACGAGAGTCTTATGCGAGAGGCGAGCTACGAGCATCGTATCAATACCAGTATCACCCAGAGTCTGGGTCGGACGATAATCACCTCCCTGACCACCTTTCTGGCGGTGCTGGCAATCTACATCTTTGCGAGAGGCACGGTGCAGGACTTTGCCCTCGCTCTCATGGTCGGCGTGGTCGTCGGTACCTACTCTTCGGTCTTTGTCGCCTCTCCGACGCTCCTGCTCTGGCAGCGCAAGGCGAGAGAGCGTGCCAAGAAGAAAGATATGGAGCGCTACGGTCCCGCTCCCGCCCCCGCTGAGGAAAAAGTACCGGTCGGCGGCGAGAAGCCGCCGGCGGACGCGGCGGTAGACGTGGATGCGGTCAAGCGGGAGATCAGCAAGAAGAAGAGCCCCGCTTCGGGAAGCAGAAGCGTCTCCCGGGCCAAGCGAAAAGGAAAGAAGTAAGGGTCCTTCCAGAATAGAGAGCTACTTAGGATTTACCGGCCGGCGGGGCTGTCTCCTTAGATGGAGACAGCCCCCTGGTTCTTCTGCCCAGGAGATAGCATCGCCTCACGGAGCGGTGCTTTTTTTGGTATACTGGGTGGCATGCGGGACATATTACAACCCATTGACCGGCGGAGGGCTAAACGGGCGCTCTCGGACAGACGCGTACCCGGGGACGTCCGGGACCGCCTGCTGAGGGCTGCGACCCTCGCCCCCTCCTGTTTCAACAATCAGCCCTGGCGATTTCTGGTCCTTGACGAGCCGGAGGCGCTTGAGAAGGCTCGCCCCTTTCTCGCCGGGGGTAACTACTGGGCGGAGCGCGCTCCCCTCATTATCGGGGTCGTTACCAGGAAAGACCTAGACTGCGAGCTCGACGGCGGCCGGGAGTACGCCTTTTTCGACTGCGGCCTGGCGGTAGAGAACCTGATTCTCCAAGCCACGGAGGAGGGACTTGTAGCCCATCCGATTGCGGGCTTTCGAGCCCCGGAAATGCGTCTCGCCTTCGGAATCGATGAGTCCATGGTGCTTCTTACCCTGGTGATTATCGGATTTCCCGGTACAATGGAGCATCTCTCGGAGAAACACCTGGAATCCGAGAAGAGCCCACGAAACCGAAAAGCGATCTCGGAAGTGGTATCCTACAACGGGTGGACGGAGCGAAATGGATGAACGAAGCTGAACGCCTAAAACTGTTAGGGGAGCGGCTGCGTGAGAAGCGCGGCTTCATATCCGACATGGACGGAGTGATTTACCACGGGAACAGGCTTCTGCCCGGGGCTAAGGAGTTCGTGGAGTGGCTAAAGAAGGAGAAGAAGGAGTTTCTCTTTCTCACCAACTCCAGTGAACGCTCCCGGAAGGAGCTCAGGCAGAAGCTCGAGAAGCTCGGTATCAGCGTGGAGTTCGAGCACTTCTACACCAGTGCCCTCGCCACCGCGGGATTTCTGGCGAGCCAGAAGCCAGGAGGAAGCGCCTATGTCATTGGGGACGCCGGGCTCACCAACGCTCTCTACGACGCGGGCTTTGTTATGGATGACGTCAATCCGGACTACGTGGTAGTAGGGGAGACCCGGAGTTACAGCTTCGAGAAGATCGCCAGGGCGATCAACCTCGTTCTCAAGGGAGCGAAACTGATCGGAACGAACCCCGACGTTACCGGCCCCGTGGAGGAGGGAATCGTCCCCGCCTGCGGCGCCCTGATCCGCCCGATAGAGCTCGCCACCGGCGTACATCCCTACTTTGTCGGCAAGCCGAACCCGCTAATGATGCGGCAGGCCCTCAAGCGGATCAGGTGCCGCAGGGAAGAGACCTTTATCGTGGGAGACCGCATGGACACGGACATCGTCGCGGGGCTCGAGTCGGAAATCGAGACGATTCTGGTACTGAGCGGCGTCACCGATCGGGAGGAGATGGGGCGCTTTGCCTACAGCCCTCACAATGTCCTCGAAGGAGTCGGAAGGATACCGGAACTCGCCGCATGAAACTGCACTATTTGAAGTACGACTCAGAGAGCTCGGGAACGCCGATTGTCATTCTCCACGGACTCTTTGGAGCGGGAGATAACTGGAGCAGCCAGGCGAGGGAGCTCACGGCGCTGGGGCCGGTTCTGGCACCGGACTTGCCGAATTTCGGCGCCTCTCCCCATACCGGCCGCTTCGACTATCGGGAGCTCGCCGGGGACGTGGCGAGCTTTCTCGAGGAGCTCGGTCTGGAGCGGTGCGTCCTTCTCGGCCACTCCATGGGCGGTAAGATCGCCATGAGCCTCGCACTGCAGTGGCCGGAGCTGGTGGCGGCCCTCATCGTGGCGGACATCTCCCCGAAGCCGTACAAACCGCGGCACCAGGAAGAGCTCCGGGCGATGGAAGAGGTGCGTCGGGCGGGCGCGCGCAATCGGCGTGAGGCTGATCGAGTGATGGCCGCGCGCGTCGAGAACCGGGCGATCCGCGCCTTTCTCCTGAAGAATTACCGGGAGGGGGATGATGGCAGGCACCAGTGGCGCTTCAATCTCGACGGGGTCAGGGAGCATCATCGGGAAATATCCGACTGGCCCGAGCACGACGGGGTGTACGACGGACCGGCGCTTCTCATTCGCGGCGGGCGCTCCCCCTACGTCGTGCCCGAGGACCTGGAGCTCGCCCGAAGGCTGTTTCCCCGGGTGGAGCTCAGAACAATCGAGGACGCCGGTCACTGGCTTCACGCGGAGCGCCGAGAGGAGTTTCTCGACGAGGTGCGTCGCTTTCTGGAGGTATCGGTATAGCCGTTGAGATGAGTCTCGAGACCGCCAGGATCACCGGACACGCCCTTCCTCTCGGGGCTACCGTAACCCCTCGGGGGGTCAACTTCTCCATATTCTCCCGCCACGCCACGGCGGTCTCCCTTCTTCTCTACCGGGAGTCCCCGGATGCCGAGCCCTATCGGGAAATCAGGCTCGATCCGGGGATAAACCGCACCGGCGACATCTGGCACCTACTGGTGCCCGACGTGGAGGAGGGAGCGCTCTATCTCTACCGGATCGACGGCCCCTTCGATCCCGCCGGAGGCCATCGATTCACGCCGAACTGCCCGATTCTCGATCCCTACGCCAAAGCGATAAGCGGGGATCACCGGTGGGAACTGGAGAAGGCGCTCGCCTACGATCCGGCGAGGCAGGAGAAGGATCTCTCTCTCGCGCCGGATCGGGGCGCCGCGCATCTGCCCAAGGGCGTTGTGGTGAGTGACGAGTTCGACTGGGAGGATGACCGACCCCTCAACTATCCCCTACGGGAGAGCATTATCTACGAGGCTCACGTGCGGGGGCTGAGCAACCATCCGAGCAGCGAGGTGGAGCATCCGGGGACCTTTCTCGGCGTGGTCGAGATGATACCCTACCTGAAGGAGCTCGGCATTACCAGTCTGGAGCTTCTTCCGGTGCAGGAGTTCGACGAGTTCGAGAATTTTCGAAAGAACCCGATCACCGGTGAGCGGCTCAAGAACTACTGGGGTTACAGCACCCTAGCGTTCTTCGCTCCCAAATCCCGGTACTCCGCCGACGGAAAGCGGGGAGGGCAGGTTCGAGAGTTCAAGGAAATGGTGAAGGCGCTCCACAAAGCGGGAATCGAGCTAATTCTCGATATCGTCTTCAACCACTCCGCCGAGGGTAACGAGCTCGGCCCAACCTTGAGTTTTCGCGGCGCAGACAACTCCATTTACTACATCCTCGACAACGACCGGCGGTACTATCGAAACTACTCCGGCTGCGGCAACACGATGAACTGCAACAACCCGATTATGCGAAGCTTCATTGTGGACTGCCTCCGCTACTGGGTGACGGAGATGCACGTCGACGGCTTCCGCTTCGACTTGGCGAGCATTCTCGGCCGTGATCCACAGGGCAACATGATGGAAAACCCTCCGATCCTCGAGCGGATAGCGGAGGAGCCGGTCCTGCGGGATACCAAGATTATCGCCGAGGCGTGGGATGCGGGCGGGGCGTACCAGGTGGGTAGCTTTCCCGGAGAGCGCTGGGCGGAGTGGAACGACCGGTTTCGCGACGACGTCCGTAAGTTCTGGCGGGGAGACACCGGCATGATAAGCCTTCTCGCCACTCGCTTCGCCGGGAGCTCGGATCTCTACCTCCGAAACGGGCGCAAGCCGTTTCATTCCATTAACTTCGTCACCTCCCACGACGGATTCACCTTGCGGGACCTGGTTAGCTATAACCGGAAGCACAATGAGGCGAACGGGGAGAACAACCAGGACGGACATAACGCCAACTACAGCTACAACCACGGCGTCGAGGGTTGGAGCGGGGATCCCGAAGTCCAGGCCGTCAGAAACCGGCAGATGAAGAACTTCCTCGCCACCCTCCTGCTCTCCCTGGGCACACCTATGCTTCTGAGCGGCGATGAGTTTGCCCGGAGCCAGGGAGGCAACAACAACGCCTACTGCCAGGACAACGAAATCTCCTGGAACGACTACTTCCTGGGGGTTCCCTACTCGGACATCTTTAGATTTACCAGGATGCTTATTCTCCTGCGTCGAAGCCACTCCGCTCTCACCCGGCCGGAGTTCTACACCGGGCGCGACAACAACGCGAGCAAGCGACCCGACATCTCCTGGTTTACCTTGGATGGGCAGCCGATGGACTGGGAGAGATCCGAATCTTGCCTGGCGGTCTACATCGACGGAAGCGAGACCGAGATGGTAGGAGACGCGCCGGATGACGACTTCTACATTCTCTTCAACGGGAGCAAACACTCCCATCGATTCTCCGTTCCCTCCGCCAAGCCCGGACATCGGTGGACTCGCGTAATCTACACAGGGGCCGAGCCTCCCCATGACATTCGGGAGCCCGGATATGAGGATGAGCTCGAGCACTCGCGGTGGATCGTGCTCATGCCGCGCTCTCTCGCGGTGCTGCAGAGCAAGTCTTGACATCCCGGGGTGACCGGCGGCACTATAGCTCAGACCACAGCAAGGCGTTGAAGGAGACGAGTACCCCTTGCCGGCGTCATGAGAGAGAGGAGCCGTGGCTGAGAGCTTCTCGACGTACGAAGGGAGAAAACCACTCCGGAGCCGCAGGGTGAACGGGCCCGGGAGCGCCCCAGTATTCCTGCCGTCCCCGCCACGAAACGGCGGTTCGAGAGCGACAGCGAGAGGAGGGTGGACTCCGAGGCTGTCGAATTGAGGTGGTACCGCGGAAGGCTCGTCAGCTTTTCGTCCTCAGTGAGGGGCGAAGCGTTGACGAGCCTTCTTTGCGTCACAGCCCCGCGGGTGCCGGCACTGGCCGGCGGCGGCCCCCGAGAGGCCGAAGCAGGAGAAGGAGAGACCGAATGAGCGAGACCAAGGAATTGAGTAGAGAAGAGAAGCTGTATCGTATACGACACTCCACCGCCCACGTCATGGCGGAGGCGGTGATACGTAAGTTCCCCCAGGCAAAGATCGCCATAGGGCCCCCGATCGAGAACGGCTTCTATTACGATTTCGATCTCCCTCGATCGCTTACCCCGGAGGATCTCGAGGAGATCGAGGAAGAGATGCGGAAGATCGTCAGCGAGGATCACCCCTTCGAGAAGGAGGTGGTCACCCGGGAGAAGGCTCAGGAGATCTTTTCAGACCAGCCCTACAAGCTCGAACTCCTAGCGGACCTCCCGGAAGAGGATGAGATCTCCACCTATCTGGTGGACGAGTTCCTCGACCTCTGCCGCGGCCCTCACGTGCAGAGTACCAAGGAGATCCACCCCAACTCCTTTAAGCTTCTCCACACCGCCGGCGCCTACTGGCGAGGTGACGAGAAGCGTCCGATGCTGCAGCGTATTTACGGCACCGCCTGGGACTCGCCGAAGGAACTTCGGGCGCATTTGGAGCGGCTCAAGGAGATCGAGAAACGGGACCATCGCAAGGTGGGCCGGGAGCTCGACCTCTTCTCAACCCACGAGGAGGCGGGGCCTGGGCTCATCTACTGGCATCCGAAGGGCTCCCGCATTCGCCTTTCCATCGAGGATTTCTGGCGGGAGGAGCACCGAAAGGGGGGCTACGAGCTTCTCTACACTCCCCATGTGGGCAAGAGCTGGCTTTGGGAGACCTCCGGGCATCTGGACTTCTACGCCGAGAACATGTACGCGCCAATGGAGCTCGACAATGCGGACTACTACGTCAAGCCGATGAACTGCCCCTTCCACATTATGATTTACAAAACCCAGATGCGCAGCTACCGGGACCTCCCGTTGCGTTGGGGCGAGCTCGGAACGGTCTACCGGTACGAGCGCTCCGGAGTGCTCCACGGCCTCCTGCGGGTCCGGGGTTTCACCCAGGACGACGCGCACATCTTCTGCACCCCGGAGCAGGTGGAGGATGAGATCCTCGAGGTCTTGCGCTTCTCTCTGCGCATGTGGGACGCTTTCGGCTTCAAGGATATCAAGGCGTACCTTGCCACCCGGCCGGAGAAGTCAGTCGGGGAGCAAGGCGACTGGGACACCGCCACGGAGTCTCTCAAGAAGGCGGTGGCCGAGGAGGGGCTCGACTACGAGCTCGACGAGGGGGGCGGCGCCTTCTACGGCCCCAAGATCGACCTGAAGGTCAAGGACGCTCTGGGTCGGGAGTGGCAGATGTCTACCATTCAGTTCGACTTTAACCTCCCCGAGCGGTTCGACATGACCTTCGTCGACCACGACGGCAAGGAGAAGCGCCCCTTTATGGTACACCGGGCGCTGCTCGGTTCTCTCGAGCGCTTCTTCGGCGTTCTGGTTGAGCATTACGGCGGGGCATTTCCGGTCTGGCTCGCCCCGGAGCAGGCAGTTGTAATTCCGGTGGCCCCGGCGTTTTCGGAGTATGCCGAAAACGTTGCGCAGGAGCTCAGGGCGGCGGGCTTCCGTGCCTCCGCGGACCTGAGCGACGACCGGATGAACGCGAAGATTCGCTACCATCAGAGCCAGAAGGTGCCCTACATGCTTATCGTCGGTGAGAACGAGGTTGAGGCGGGGGCCGTGAGCTATCGCACCCGAACCAATGAGCGGGCGAACGGCGTACCCTTTGAGGAGTTCAAGCAGTTCTTGCGGGAGAAAACTGAGAGCAAGGCGGAACTATGAGCAGCGAGAAGATAGAGAGACTCAAAGCCTTGGACCGGGAGGCGCTGCGTCTCGGGGAGGCGGCGGAAACCCTGCGCTGGGATCAGGAGACCTACATGCCGGAGGACGCCATCGAGGCACGGTCCGAGCAGGTGGCGATTCTGGAAACCCTCGCCCATGAGCGGAACACCGAGGAGGAGGTGGGTATTCTTCTCGATGAGCTCGGCTCCACCGAGGAGAATCCCCTCGGCGACGACTCTCTACCCTGGGACGATCGCGCCTTTTTGCGGGCGAAGCAGCGCGCCTACGCTCTGAGCACCAAGCTTCCGGCGGAACTGGTACGCCGTTTCGCGGAGGTGACGAGTCGAGCCCAGGCCGCCTGGGTCAAGGCGAAGGCCGACAATAATTTCAAGAGTTTCCAGCCCCATCTCGAAGAGATTGTTCAGCTCAACAGGGAGAAGGCGGAGCGTTACGGCTACCGGGAGCACCTCTACGACGCCCTCCTCGACCAGTTCGAGCCCTTTATGACGACCGCCGAGGTGCAGCGTGTCTTCGACGGTCTCCGGGACTCTCTGGTGGATTTGGTGCGGCGGATTAGCGAACGCCCCCAGGTGGAAGACGTCTTTCTTCACCAATCCTATCCAGTGGATCGGCAGGAGGTGCTGGGAAAGGAGTTTCTCGACGCCCTTGGATACGAGTTCAACCGGGGCCGCCTCGACGTCTCCGCCCACCCCTTTACGACCACCCTCGGCCCGAACGATGTGCGCATAACCACGCGGTACCACGAGGATGTCTTCGCCTCCGCGGTGTTCTCGACGATCCACGAGGCGGGACACGCCCTCTACGAGCTCGGGGTGGACTCGAAGTACCACAACACCCTCCTCGGGACGGGAACCTCCCTGGGCATCCACGAGTCACAGTCCAGACTCTGGGAGAATATGGTGGGCCGTAGCCGGGAGTTCTGGAGTTACTGGTTTCCGAGGGTGAAGGAGCTCTTTCCGGAGCAGCTTTCGGGGGTGGAGAAGGAGCAGTTCTACCGTGCAATTAACCGGGTCGAGCCTTCACTCATTCGTATCGAGGCGGACGAGGTAACCTACAGTCTACACGTTATCCTGCGCTTCCAGCTCGAGGTGAAGCTTATCACCGGGGAGCTGGAGGTGAAGGAGCTACCGGAGGCGTGGAATGCCACAACGAAAGAGCTCCTCGGCGTAACGCCCCCGAGTGACGCCAAGGGAGTGCTCCAGGACGTGCACTGGTCCATGGGGGCTATCGGCTACTTTCCGACCTACGCCCTCGGTAACCTCTACGGTGCCCAGTTCCTCGACCGGATGCTGCAAGAGTTGCCGGAGACGTATGAGAGGATCTCCGCCGGGGAGCTGGCGCCGATCCTCCAATGGCTCAGGGAGCGGATACACCGTCACGGCGCCGCGAAAACTCCGAAGGAGCTCATAACCGAGGTAACCGGAGAGGCACTGGAACCGCGGTACTTCGTGCGCTACCTTGAGACCAAATATGGAGAGATTTACGGCCTATCTTGAGCTCACCCCCTACTCCTGGCTCACCCTGCTGAGTATTACCCTCGGCGGGGTGGCGGCGCTGCTTACTATTCGCGCCGACCGGCGCCGTTATCCGGCTCTCTTTCGTCGCCGCCGGTTGTTGGCGATTCTTATACTTCTCCTCGTTGCAGTCCTCTCTATACCCGCCGCGATGTTCCTTCCCGGCCCCTCCCTGTTTCCATCGGTTCGCTCTCTGCTGCTCTTCGTCCTGCCCCTAACACTCCTTTGTGCGGGAGGGCTCCGATTCCCGAAGCTGATAGCTCCTCCGGTGCTTCTGCTGCTGGGAGTGCTCATCTGGAGTGAAGCGGAGAGCACCGGGAGTTATCTCTTTCCGAATTGGGGAGAACCGATCGCCATTTTCGAGGTCCGGGAAGCCGGCGAGGAGAGCCTGGACCTCTTTGCGGAGTTTCCTCCCGCCGCGCGGCGTCGACTCTTAGAGGATGAGGCGGAGTACAGTTTCCCCCTCGCTCTGAACGCGGCGAGCCTGGCGATCGAGGGAGAGCTGGTAGCAGCTCACGCCTATCTCTGGTGGCGCGCACCCTCGGTGGGAGTACGCATTACGGGGATCGAAGGCTCCACCGGTGGATCGGAGCTGTTCGATTCTCTCTCCGGGCGGAGCGAAAGGAGCCTCCGGATTTTCGAACGGCTCTCCCTGCTTCGCCGCTCGAGCTGGCGCGCCTCCGTCCCCTCGGAGGATCTGCTGCTTGCCCGATACGAGCTGACCCTAGAGGAGGGAAGCCCGGTCCTCGTTAGAAGAGTGAATCAAAGCGACTGATGCTCCGCCGGTTTCCTGCGCTGTTCCCGACGTGCGCGTCGGAAGCCGTTGCGGAGTAGGAGGAGTTTCTCGAGCAAAGAGACGACGAGGAAGAAGGCGACCGGGTACTCGACGGTCCTCACGACTCGCTCCATCCGCTCTGAGATGGAAGGAAGAAGCTGAAGCAGGCTGAGGCCAAAGGTAACCATAGTTGCAAAGACGGCGACTTTACCGAGAAAGGTAGAACGACTCTCCACGGAGCCGTGATAGAGCAGCAGCGCCCCCATGCCAATTCCTTGTCCCAGAAATCTTATGAGGACCAGAACGAAGAACCAGTCGGAGATCAGGTCGAAGTGATAAATGGCGAAGCAGACTACCAGGAGAATGCCGTAGTCGCTGATGCTGTCCAGGTACCTGCCGATCCGGGTAACTTGCCCGAGGCGCCGGGAGAGAAAGCCGTCGAAGAGATCGGTTAAGAAGGCGATCCCCGTAAAGACCAGGAGGACCCGCAGCGTGGCGTACTCCCGGGAGAGAATGAGGTAGAAGAGAATACTCGGGGTTGAGCTGATTCGGAACATGGAGAGAAGGTTTGCCACATTGACCCGTCTCAGCGGGCGACCGGAGGGAACCAGGGAAAAGTCGTCGCGCATTAGCAGGAGAAAGCTGAGGAGGACGAGGTGGACCGCGACTGTAGTGAGGAGGAAGCCGAGGGCGTACTCCTCGAGAGCTTGCCGGGCAGACACAACAAAGAAAACGGCGAGTTGAAAGGCAAGGAGCAGACCGGTGGAGAGAAGGATCGAGGAGACCAGGCGGTTGTTCTCGGCCACGACGGGAGAACCTTACGACAAGCCCCGGGGGGTGTCAACATAAGCTTGACAGCCGTCGGGGCCCTCCATACGATGATATCATGAACGTAGCAACCGCCCTCACCGCGTCCCGCCTCGTCCTGTCGCCGCTCTTTTTCGTGCTCTTCTTTCTTCCTGAGTGGACCGGCTCATACCACCTTGTCACGGTAGTGCTTCTCTGGATCGTCTTCTTCGCCATTGAGATTTCGGACATCCTCGATGGGGCCGTAGCCCGGAGGAAGAACATCGTCTCCGATCTGGGCAAGCTCTTTGATCCCTTCGCGGACGTCATTAGCCGTCTTACCTATTTTATTACCTTTGCCGCCGTCGGCATCATGCCGGCTTGGATCGTTCTTCTCATTCTCTACCGGGAGTATACGATTATCTTCCTACGAATGATGATGTACCGTACGGGTACCGCCATGGCCGCCCGAAAAGGCGGCAAGCTCAAAGCGGTCTTCTACGCCGTCTCCGGAGGCGCGGGAATCCTCGTTGCCATGACACGGTGGATCGAAGAGCTCTCCCGCTACCGGCAGCCGGTCGAGCTCTTCGCCCTGGTGGTATTTCTCATTTCTCTCTTCCTCGCCTATCTCTCCCTGAGCGACTACCTAACCGTCTTTTTCCGCCATATGCGGAGTCAGAAGAAGAACTCCTAGCCTCATAGACCGGGCTCCTCGTCGGGGCTCGGCACTCTCGTCTGTTCCACTTCTCCAATTCACCTTCTCACCAATAGGTTGAAGCAGGAAATTCAAGCTTCGGGAAAGAAATTTTTGGCCCAACACTTTACAATCGATGTAG
>JBKHED010000038.1:0-24582 GCA_046540995.1 Spirochaetaceae bacterium
GCCGACCCTGCTCCGCGACGTCCCGCTTGAGTACGCGCCCGCCGGGGCCACTGCCCTGGACCGCCGCGAGGTCGATCCCCTTCTCTTCGGCGAGCTTCTTGGCCAGGGGAGAGACCCGCATCCCCGCCACGGTTAGCTCACCGGACTCCTCGCCGAGCGCTTCTACGTCTCGGAGACGCACCTCGCCCCAGTGACCGCTGGCTGCAGCCTCTGATAGGGAGACACCGAGCTCCTCCGCCCGACGCCGGGCGGCGGGGGTAGCAGCAACCTTGCCGGCCACACCTTTCGCGTCGGCCTTTCCGCCGCCGGAGGGGGCCCGCGCCGGTGGCGCTTCGTCCTTCTCTCCGATGTAGCCGATGGTCTTGATCACCTCGACCTCGTCTCCCCCGTCGTGGAGAATCTCGAGGAGGTACCCTGAGACCTCCGCCTCCACTTCCATGGCGACCTTATCGGTCTCTATTTCCAGCAAGGGCTCACCCGCTTCGACGTACTCCCCGGGTTTCTTGAACCACTGGATCACTGTGCCCTTTTCCATGGCCATTCCGGCCTTGGGCATAATCACTTCCGTTGCCATGCGCCCCCCCTACTTCAAGAGCTCGCGGATGTTCGCCTCGATCTTCTCCGGCGTCGGTACGGCGTTACGCTCGAGCTCGGGATTGTAGGGGATCGGTACGTCCAACCCACCGAGTCGGCGGATCGGCGCATCGAGGTAGAAGAACGCTTCGGAGTCCGCGATAACCGCGGCGATCTCGCCACCGTACCCGCCGGTCTGCACCGCCTCATGCACCACCATCGCTTTTCCGGTCTTCTTTACGGAGTTGATGATGATCTCCTTATCAAGCGGCATCAGAGTACGGGGATCGACAATCTCGATCTCATACCCTTCCTCCTTGGAGAGCTTCTCCGCAATTTCCAGGATTGTCGGCACCATTCTTCCCCAGCTGATAATGGAGAGGTCCCTGCCCTCTCGCTTGATCTCGCCGACACTCAAGGGGATCGTGTACTCCTCCTCCGGCACCGGCCCCTTCTTTCGGTAGAGCAGCTTTTGCTCGAGAAAGACCACGGGGTTGTTGTCCCTAATGGCGGACTTGAGCAGCCCTTTCGCGTCGTAGGGTGTGGAGGGGACGACCACCTTGAGCCCCGGAATGTGGCAGTAGAACGCCTCCTGGCTCTGGGAATGTTGGGCGGCGGCTCCCGTCCCGGAGCCCGCCGGGGCTCGGACCACCATGGGCACCTGGGCGCGGCCGCCGAACATATAGCGCATCTTGGCGGCCTGGTTTCCGAGCTGGTCGAGACCGATAGCGATAAAGTCACTGAACTGAATTTCCGCGATCGGCCGGGAGCCCGTGGCGGCGGCTCCGGCGGCGGCTCCGATTATGGCGGCCTCGCTAATGGGCGTATCCCGGACTCGCTCCTCGCCAAACTCGTCGATCATTCCGACGGAGACGCCGAAGGCGCCGCCGTAGACACCGATGTCCTCACCCATGAAGAATACGTCCTTGTCCCGACGCATCTCCTCGCTCATCGCTTCCCTTATCGCTTCCGCGTAGGTTATTTCTCTCTCGCTCATTCTCGGGCTCCTTTAGTCGGCGTATACGTCCTTGGGAAGATCCTCCGGGTTCGGGTCGGGACTCTTGTTGGCAAACTCCACCGCATCCTCGATCGCCTGTTTTGCGTCAGCTTCCATCGTATCGAGCTCTCCGGGGGTGAAGATCTTGTTCTCCTCCAGGTAGGAGCGCATCCGGGGAATCGGGTCCTTCTTCTTCCACTCGCTGATCTCCTCCTTGGTGCGATACGCATTGGCGTCACTCTTAGAGTGGCCCAAATAGCGGTAGGTCTCGGAGATAATCAGGTAGGGCCCGTTCGTTCGCGCGTGCTCCTTTGCCTCCTTAACCGCATCGTACACCTCGAAGACGTCCTGCCCGTCGATCCGCTTGCCCGGAATACCGTACGCCTGAGCCCGGAGGGAGAGGTCGTCGATATTGGTGGCTCGCTTGGCGCTCATGGACATTCCGTACTGGTTGTTCTCACAGATATAGACCACCGGAAGTCTCCAGGCCGAGGCCATGTTGAGGGACTCGTGAAAGGTACCCTCATTGATCGCGCCGTCTCCGAAGAAACAGAGTACTACCTTATCCTCTCCCCGGAGTTTCACCGTCAGGGCGGCACCGGTGGCGATCGGTATACCGCCGCCAACGATTCCGTTGGCGCCGAGATGGCCCATGGTGATGTCGGAAATGTGCATGGAACCGCCCTTACCCTTACAGTAGCCGGACTCCTTACCGAGGAGCTCCGCCATCATGCGGTTCACGTCGAGCCCTTTGGCAATCGTGTGTCCGTGTCCCCGGTGGGTGCTTGTCATCCACTCATCATTCTCGAAATTGGCAATTGCTCCGATCGCGGTGGCCTCCTCACCTACGTAGAGGTGGGTGGTGCCGTGAACCATGCCGCGGGAGAAAAAGTAGGCGACCTTCTCCTCGAAGGCGCGGGTAAGGAGCATCTGCGTGTACATTTCCCGAAGCTGCTCTTTCGAGAGGTCCGGTTTCTTCTTCTTATTCTTTCCGGAGCTTCCTTCCATCTGCTTCCTCCAACTCGTTCTGAGAAACCGCTTGATTTCTCACGCGAAGTGTGCAATATTTTTCAGTTATTGAAAGTTGTTACGCTCTAACACTACTACCGGGGAGAGAATAATGTCAAGTGCGGCGCAGCCGGAGGACCGAAGGAGCTATGAACGGCCTGAGCGAAGGAGCTACCTCGCCAAAGTCGCCCGCCTCTACTATCTCGAGGAGATGAGTCAGCGGGAAATCGCACGGAAGCTCAACATCAGCGTTGCCAGCGTCTCTCGGGCAATCAGCCGAGCTAAGGAGCTCGATATTGTCCGGGTCTCCATTACCGAGAATCTCGATCGCCTCGGGGAGCTGGAAATCGCTATGGAGCGACGGTGGGGACTCAACGAGTGTCTCCTGGTGCCCCGGTTCGAGACCGTGGGCAACACCTATCGCGAAATGGCGGGACGGAC
Source organism: Spirochaetaceae bacterium (assembly GCA_046540995.1). Classification (GTDB taxonomy): domain Bacteria; phylum Spirochaetota; class Spirochaetia; order DSM-27196; family Alkalispirochaetaceae; genus CAYZHV01. Next base: position 3,020 of record JBKHED010000038.1, read on the forward strand.
CACGGAGCTCCTCTCCCGAATCCTCCGTCGCGGCGATACCGTCGGCGTCAGCTGGGGCGAAACCCTCAAGACCGTAAGCGAGAACCTCGGACGAATCGGACTCACCGAGGTGGATGTGGTTCCCATAATCGGCGCCATGGGGACCGTAGAGACCGGCATCTATCCCAATAGCATCGCCCGGGAGTTCGCGGACCGAATCGGCGGCAGAGCGTACCTGATGAATACCCCCGCAGTAGTGGACACCGAGGAGATCAAGAACTCTCTCACGAAGGACAGCAATTTCCAAATGGTCCGGCAGATCTGGGACCGGTTGAGCGCGGTGCTTCTCTCAGTCTCCGGCCTGGATGAGAACACCTCGGCCTTCCGAGGGGGGATTTTCACCGAAGAGGAGCTGAGAACGCTTCGGGATCTCGGAGGAGTCTGCGCCACGAACTTCGCCATTATCGACGGCGCGGGTCGCCGAGTCGAAAACCCCGTCTCTCACCGGATTACCAATCTCCCCTTCGAAGAGCTGAAAGAGGTTCGGCAGGTTGTCCTGCTCGCGGCGGGGGAGCACAAGACCGAGCCCCTCAGAGCGGCGTTGAACGGCCGGGTGGCGAGAACCCTCATAACGGACGTGGGGTGCGCCGAAGCGCTCTTGGGGTAGAACCTCGTCAGGCTCCCACGGGAGCGACGCCGACCCTTGCGTAATTTCCTGTATATAGTTATTTTGTAATACATGGCAGACCTAACGGTTATTGGTAGCGGACCCGGAGGGCTGGAGGCCGCCCTCCAAGGGGCGAAGACAGGCCTCGAAGTCGCCCTGGTGACGGCGACGCCTCCCGGCGGCCGAGCCACGGTGGGAAGCCTCCTTCCCAGCAAGGTGTGGCTGACCGAGGCGGAGGCGTTCCATAGCGCGAGAAAGCGCGCCCCGGAAATCGAGCCCCGAGTTGGAGCGATCACCGGCAGAGTAAACGAGCGCATGAAAGAGCGCAGCGGGGGCGTCGCCTCTCTCCTCGAGAGCGTGGGCGTCGCGATCCACCTCGGCTCCGCCAAACTGACAGGTCCGAACAGCGTGACCGTCACCCCCTCCGAGGAGGGGGCGGAGCAGAGAACAATCGAAAGCCGGTACATCGTTCTGGCAACCGGTTCCGAACCGCGTTTCTTTCCCAGTGTTAAACCCGATGGAGAGCGCATTATCGCACCCCGGCACACCCGGCTCCTCAGGGAGATACCGAAAAGCATTACCTTCGTGGGAGGCGGTGTCACCGCCACCGAGTACGCCTCGGTCTTTGCCAAGCTCGGCAGCAAGGTGAGTATCGTAACCGATATCGAGCGGCTTCTCCCGCGCACCGACCCGGAGCTCGTCGCCTCCCTAACCGAGTACCTCGGAACCCTCGGCATCGAGGTGCTCACCAATTCACCGGTAGAGTCGGTGACGGCGCAGAAAAACGGCGTGGTAACTACGACTACCGATGGGAGGGTGCTCGAGACGGAGTACGCCTTTATCGCCACCGGACGTCGGCCGGATACGGAGGCTTTCGAGGAGAGCGGTCTGGATCTCGAAACCGACCGGGGAGGCTGGCTTGTGACCGACGCCCAGCAACGCACATCGATAGATTCGATTTTCGCGGTCGGGGACATCACCGGGGCTCCTCTCATCGCCAACAAGGCGATCCGGCAAGCCCGGGTTGCCGTGGCGGCTATTAGCGGAGACGCCGAGGGCGATCTTATTTCCGCGGGAGTCAATATCGAGGCGGTTTACACCCATCCGGAGCTTGCCCAGGTGGGACCGGTTTTCGATCTTGCAAGCCGGGAGGGAAAGGAGGTCTCGCTCTTCCGGAGACGGTACGGCGACGCCCTCTTACCGTTGATCCGGGGAAGTGAAGAAGGGTACCTGAAGCTCTGGTATGAGAGCTCCACCAATGAGCTTCTCGGCGCAGCGGCTTTTGGGGAGCACGCCGCGGAGATCTTGGCACCGGTGCAAATGGCGATCGAGAGAGGTATGACCCTGCGGGAGCTCGTTCGAAGCCCCTTTGCCCATCCTTCTCTATCCGAGATGCTCTCGATCGCCTAGGTCGCCATTCGGTATACTACAAGTGTGCAGGGCAAGAACATCTCCCCCCACCGCTATTTGCTCGACCTGATCCGGGTTTCGGATCAGGTCGAAGTAGAGAACCGCCTTATGAGCGCTCCGGACAAGGAGATCGCCCTATCCATGCTCTATATGAGCGGCTTCGAGCGGGACCAGGTGCTTCGGAGGCTCTCGGATCGGAAGCGGCAGCGGATCCAGGAGGAGCTGAAACGGCAGGAGCACGTACGGATCCTCTACGATCAGTATGAACGGGCGGTCCGCCGGCTTATTAGCCACGTCTCCAGCAGCCGTCGCCCGGACCGAGCCCGGAGCTACTTTCGACCTACTCGCCGAAACGGTGATGGTCGTGCCTAACCTTGCTGGTAGCGTTTAGTTGCCCCCCAAGAGGTCCTCTTGGGTCCCCGTGAAGAGGAGGCTTCCGATGGTGTCAACCAAGGCAGCGCGCTCCCGGTCAAGGGTCGGTCGCTCACCTAACGCCATCCCGAAGCCGAAGATACCCTTCTCCTCGTTCGCCGTGCCCAGGAAGATTCCGCTCATGCTTTGCATGCCGGTACCGCCCTCTTCCACGGCGTCAAAGGCAACCGAACTCACGGGAGTCCCGCTATCGGTGGTTGCGGTCTCCTGGGAGACGTTCTCCGCCTCGCCGAGCCCCTCCTCGACCATTTGGTCGAACATCGCCTCCACCTGACCCTCAACGTTATCCGCCTCGATTCCCATAAACTGGAACATAATCATCGGCAGAACCGCTACATTGAGGATCACGTCACCCGAGTCGAGCTCGGGGAAGTCAGCCCCGAGCTGATCCCGGAGGTGAGCGGAACTGAGGACAAAGATTCCGTCGGAGTCCTCCACTACGGTCCAGGCCGAAGGGTATGAGAATTGAAGCTTGTACTCTTCGTTGGAGTACTGCTTCATGCCGCTTTGGGCCGGGAGGAATAGGGGCAGTAGCACCGAGAGCAGCCCCGCGATCACCAGTTGTTTCTTCTTCATACTACCGTTTTAGTTTTTCTCAGCCCACATAGCAAGAAAAAACCCTTGATCGGGCCGTATTAACCTGATAATTTCAGTAACGGTTAGCAATATGGTCATAACGAAGGACAGGTACATCACCATCGCTTACGAGTTCAAAGCTCCTGACGGAACCCTCCTCGGGAGCTCGGAATACAGTGGACCCTTTACCTTTCGGCAAGGGTACGGAGACGTGGTCCCCGGCCTCGACAGCAGGCTCGAAGGCAAACGGCTCGGAGAACAGCATAGCTTCGTGATCCCCCCGGAAGAGGGATACGGAGTCCGGGACGAGAACCTCGTCTCCACGCTTGCGAAGAACGCGCTTCCGCTGGGTCGAGATCCGGAGCCGGGCATGCGGGTCAACGCGGGAGAGAGGGTGATGACTATCACCGAGGTTAATGAGCATTCCATCACTCTCGACGGCAACCATCCGCTCGCGGGGATCCCGCTCCATTTCGACGTGCGGATCCTCGCCGTGGATGAGGAGGCGCCGGTGCAGGAGAAACAGAGCTGCGGCTGCGGCGGCAGCTGTGGTTGCCACTGAGTATCAACGAGCCTGTTGTTTTTTCGCTTTAAACTGTTCCGACACATATAGAAGGGCCCGGGAAGTGCGAGCCCGGGCGCTTTTTCGTGCTCCTGTCGTGAGATGGAAGAGTCCAGCAACACGGTTGTTGACAGTTCACAGGGCGACTGTAAATTCCTGACTTCACAAATAATATATTCAGTAGGCGATTTAATGTGAAGCTTGTTGCAATAACTGCGCTCTTGCTCTATACTCTCCCCAAGCGGTACGAAATAGACCAGCTCATTCTTTGACCAAGCTTCGCAGCGTCACAGCTGCGTGGGGTAACGGGATCGGGGAATCCCGGAGCTCAAACGGCGGCGAATGTGCGTGGGAACCTTTCCACCGCCTAGGATCAACTACACAGGATAACGGTATGCAGTACGCTCCAAGCGATGACGGGCGAGTCATCTATCACGAGGGCGTTGCCGAAGAGGTACAGGAAAGAACCGCCCTGGTACGTTTTGTTCAAAACGGCGCCTGCGGCTCCTGTCAGCTACAGTCCGTCTGCAACCCCGCGGAACAGCGGGTTCAGACGGTCCGCGCCTGTCACGACGGATCCCTCCACCCTGGTGACAGGGTCCGACTGGGCGTCGAAGAGTCGGTGGCGTGGCTCTCCATACTCTTCAGCTTCGTTCTACCTTTCTTCGTTGTGGCGATTAGTTTCTTCACCATCTACTTCCGAACCGGTAACGACATTGCCGCGGGCGCAGCCGCCCTGGGGATCCTTCCGGCCTACTATCTGCTTATCTATCAGTTTCGAGAACGTCTCGCCGGGAAAGTGCGCTTCACCGCGCTCCCGACGAAGGAATCTACACCTACACCGATGCGAGGAATATCGTGAGTTCTACTATACTCTTTTCAGTCCTCTCCCTGGGGGGGCTCGCGGCGCTCTTCGCCGTAGTGCTCTACGGGGTGGCCAAAAAGTTCGCAGTCGAGGAAGACCCGCGGGTAGCGGAAGTGACCGAGATGCTTCCCGGGATCAACTGCGGAGCCTGCGGTTTTCCCGGCTGTTCGGCCATGGCGCAAGGTCTGGTGAACGCGGCGGATGAGAAAGGCGACATAACAGCGCTCTACTGCCCTCCCGGGGGTAAGGAGACGATGGACAACATTGCGGAGTACTTCGGCCTGGAGGTTCAAGAGGCGAAGCCCACCCTCGCGGTGGTCCGATGCGGTGGGAGCTGCGACGCTTCGCCCGCGAAGTCGAGTTACGACGGCCCGAAGAGCTGTGCCGTGGCCCACTCCACCTTTAGCGGCGAGGGGGGCTGCCCCTTCGGCTGCCTCGGTCACGGCGACTGCGTTGTAGCCTGCGAGTTCGACGCGATCTACATCAACCCGGAAACGATGCTCCCGGAGGTGGTTCCCGACAAGTGCACCAGCTGCGGCGCCTGCGTCCGCGCCTGCCCCCGTAATCTCATCGAAATCCGACCTCGGGGCCGCCGAGATCGGCGGGTCTGGATCAACTGCCGGAACGAGGAGAAGGGTGCCATCGCCCGGAAGAACTGTTCCGTAGCGTGTATCGGTTGCGGTAAGTGCGTAAAGACCTGTGAGACGATCAAGCAGGCGATTACCATGGAGAACAACCTCGCCTACATCGACCCGGAAAAGTGTATCGCTTGCGGGCAGTGCGTACCGGTCTGCCCAACCGGGGCGATCCTGGCGACCTTCGAGCCCCCGAAGCCGAAGCCAAAGAAAGAAACTGCTAACGCAACACCGTAGAGGAGAACGTCAATGAGCAGTGGCACCAAAGAGAAACAACTGGCCCAGTTCGGCCGATTGAAGAGTTTCCCCGTGGGGGGCGTTCACCCACCGGAGAACAAGCTCACTGCGGAGAAACCGATCCAGAAGCTCGGCCCGCCGCAGCAGGCGGTAATCCCGCTTTCCCAGCACCTCGGGGCTCCCGCGGAGCCCACGGTGGAGAAGGGTGACACCGTAAAGGTAGGTACCCAGATCGGCAAAGCAGCCTCCTTTATTTCCGCGAACGTCCACTCTTCCGTCTCCGGAAAGGTGAAGAAGATAGACTCTTTCGTCGACGTCAACGGCTACCGAAAGACGGCGGTCTTCGTCGATGTGGACGGGGACGAGTGGGAAGAGGAGATCGATCGCAGCGAGGAGCTCGAGGCGGAAATCACCGCCTCCCCGGAAGAGATCGTCGAGACGATGAAGAGTGCTGGGATCGTCGGGGCGGGAGGGGCGACCTTTCCCACCAACGTCAAGTACATGGTCCCGGAGGGGAAGAGCGCCGACAGCCTTATCATTGACGGCGTCGAGTGTGAGCCCTATCTCACCGTGGACCACCGAGTCATGCTCGAGCGCACCGCTGAGCTCATGGTCGGAATCGAGCTGCTCCGCCGGGCGCTCAAAGTCGAGCGCGCTTATATCGGCATCGAGGCGAACAAGCCCGACGCCATCGCCGTCATGGGTGACGCCTGTCGAGAGTACAATGGCATTGAGGTAGTCCCCCTCAAGGTCCAGTACCCGCAAGGTGCGGAGAAACAGCTCATTAAGGCGATTCTCGGCCGGGAGGTGCCGAGCGGCAAGCTCCCGCTCGATGTCGGCTGCGTGGTCAACAACGTCGGCACCGCCCTGGCGGTCTACGAGGCGGTACAGAAGAATAAGCCCCTCTTTGAACGGTACATCACCGTCACTGGAAAAGCGGTCAGCAATCCGGGAAACTTTCTCGTTCGGGTGGGAACTCCGGTGCAGGAGCTCATCGATGCCGCGGGGGGGCTGCCTGAGAAGAGTGCAAAGGTGATTCTCGGAGGACCCATGACCGGCAAGGCAGCGGTTTCCCTGGAAGTTCCAGCGACCAAGGGAACCTCGGGAGTGGTGATTTTCTCCGAAGAAGAGGCGCGGCGCCACAAGGTACGGAACTGCATCCGCTGCACCAAGTGCGTCAAAGCGTGCCCCACGGGACTGGAACCCTACCTGCTCGAAAAGCTCGTACAGCGAGAAGCGTGGGAAGAAGCTGAAGCAAACGACATTATGGACTGCATCGAGTGCGGGAGCTGTAGCTTCACCTGCCCCGCCCGGCGCCCGATCCTCGACTACATCAAGATCGGCAAGGCGAAGGTTATGCAGCTTAGAAGGAGCAGAGGATGAGTCACGGCTTTGTAGTCTCAATGCCTCCGCATGAGCGCAGCGGGGAGAGTATCTCGACCATAATGTGGGGCGTCGCCGGCGCGCTGCTGCCGGCTCTCATCGCCGGGGTCTACTTTTTCGGTATTCGTGCCCTGGTGGTCACCCTCTTTTCGGTAATCGCCTGTATAGCTGTGGAGTACCTGGTACAGAGGTACATCCTCCGTATGGAAGAGACCACCGCTATGGACGGCTCCGCGGCGGTAACGGGAATGCTCCTCGCCTTTAACGTGCCGAGTAGCATTCCACTCTGGCAGATCCTGGTAGGAGCGATCGTCTCCATAGGGATCGCCAAGATGGCCTTCGGGGGTATCGGAAATAACCCATTCAATCCGGCTCTGATCGGCCGGGCTTTCATGCTTACGAGCTTTCCGGTCTCCATGACTACCTGGCCGGTCCCGGGAGAGACCCGGTTTCTGTGGAACACCGACGCCGTCACCGGCGCCACGCCCTTAGGTCTCCTCAAAGAGAGCGGCTTCGCGGGAAGTGAGTTTCCCGGCTACCTGAACATGTTTCTGGGCAATCAGGGGGGGTGCATCGGAGAGATCAGCGCCCTGGCGGTACTCATCGGTGGGCTCTATATGCTCTACCGCGGCTGGATCAGCTGGCAGGTGCCGATTCTCTACCTCGGATCCCTTGCTCTCATTACCGGCCTCTTCTGGGCGATCGATCCGGCGGAGTACGCGGATCCCCTTTTTCATATTCTCGCCGGGGGCGCCATGATAGGAGCGTGGTTCATGGCAACCGACATGACGACCTCTCCCATGTCGATCCGGGGCAAAGTGATTTTCGCGGTTGGCGGTGGACTCCTGGCGGGACTCATACGGCTCATCGGAGGCTTTCCGGAGGGGGTCTCTTACTCGATCCTGCTGATGAACGCGGCGGTACCAATGATCGACAAATACGTGAAGCCCCGCACATTTGGAAAGGAGAAGAGCCGTGGCTAATCAGCTCAAATCGACATTTCCGAACATGTTCATCGTGCTTACGGTGATCTGCCTTATATCAGCGGCGGCACTCGGTTTCACCTATAGCCAGACAACAGATCGGATCGAGTCTCTAAAAGCCCAGGAGCGCGCTGAGGCGATTAGGCAGGTACTGCCTGAGTTCGACAACAACCCCGCCGAAGAGGAGTTCAGTCCGGAAGAATATCCTCGCCTCACCATGTATCCCGCCACGGAGAACGACAACCGGGTAGGCACCGCGGTGCGTAGCTACTCCGAGCAGGGATACTCCGGAACGATCTGGATTATGGTCGGCTTTAATGCTGACGGGGTCATCACAGGAACCGCCGTTCTGGAGCATCAGGAAACGCCGGGACTCGGTGCCAAAATGACCGGGGAGGCGTTTCGCAATCAGTTCGACGGATTCGATCCCGCGGAGCAGGAGCTCGAGGTGACAAAGGATGGAGGCGATGTGGACGCTATCACCGCGGCAACTGTTACCTCCCGGGCTTTCTGCGACGCCGTGAAACGAGCCTACGAGGCACTCCAGGAAGAAGGAGCAGAAGATGGGTCTACGTAAGGAGTTCAGCAAGGGGATCCTGAGCGATAACCCGATATTCGCGATGATGCTCGGCATGTGCCCCACCCTCGGGGTTACGAGCTCCGCGATTAACGGCCTCGGGATGGGCCTTGCCAGCATGACGGTCCTTCTGGGGTCCAATATCGTCGTATCACTGGTAAAGAACTTCATTCCGGAGAAGGTTCGCATCCCCTCCTACATCGTTATTATCGCGAGCTTCGTAACCATTATCGATCTGACGATGCAGGCTTTCGTGCCGGCGCTACACGAGCAGCTCGGTATTTTTATTCCTTTGATCGTCGTAAACTGTTTGATTCTCGGCCGAGCCGAAGCGTTCGCCTCGAAGAACACGATCCTGCCGTCGATTATAGACGCCGTCGGTATGGGTGTCGGCTTTACCTACGCGCTGGTAATACTCGGGGCAGTCCGGGAGCTCCTCGGAAGCGGCTCCATTTTCGGCGCCCAGCTCATCCCGGAGAGCGGAAATATTCTGATCTTTGTAATGCCTCCCGGCGCGTTCCTCGCCCTTGGTTTTCTCATCGGCGCGGTAAATGTGCTCACCAAGAAGTTCGAGGCGTGGTCCGCAGCCCGGTCGCGTGGGGGCGCTCAGGAGCCAGCCCCCGCTCCTGCCGGAGGAGGCAAATAATGGATCTGCTGGTAATACTGTTTAGCTCGCTGTTCGTGAGCAACATGGTTTTGGTACGTTTTCTCGGTATTTGTCCCTTCCTGGGAGTTAGCTCTCGGTTAACGACCTCCGTGGGCATGGGCGCGGCGGTTGTCTTCGTCATGACCCTTGCCACAATCGCGACCTACCTCATTCAGAATCTGATCCTCATACCCTTGAACATCGCCTTTATGCAGACCGTGGCCTTTATCCTGGTCATAGCCTCCCTGGTGCAGCTCGTGGAAATCGTAATGAAGAAGGTAAGCCAACCGCTCTATCAGGCCCTCGGTGTCTTTCTTCCGCTGATCACCACCAACTGTGCCATCCTCGGCGCTACACTGCTGGTCATTAACAACGAGTACAACCTCGCTGAGGGTATCGTCTTTGCTATCGGCAGCTCCGTGGGCTTTATGATTGCCCTTATGCTGATGGCCGCGATCCGGGAGCGTCTGGCGCTGTTGGACGTACCCAAGGCGATGAGGGGCGGCCCGATCACCCTGGTGACCGCAGGCCTTCTGGCCCTCGCCTTTATGGGCTTCACCGGTATGGTGTAAGCGTACGGGCGGTCCCCGCCGCCCGTACCGTACCGTTATGCCGAGGGCTCCCCGCTCTCGGCCCCTTAGCCGTGGGAGCGGCCGCCCCAGCCATGGGTCGGCCGCTCCCCTTTTTTTGCACTGCTTTCGCTTAGGGCCGAATAGAGAGCTACTCCGAACTTAGGCGGATATGGCCCGGAGTAACGAAGCCTGAATCCCCGGGGTAGCGGCGGCAATGTGCCGTGTCGCGAGGGTGAGGGGCGATCCGTCCGCGCCGCTGACAACGCCCCCTGCCTCGGTGAGAATGAGAGCCCCCGCGGCGTAATCCCAAGGTCCGACCTCGTACTCGAAGAAGCCGTCGAAGCGCCCCGCTGCGGTCCAGCAGAGGTCCAGAGCCGCGCTGCCGGAGCGCCGAATCCCGTGGATCTGCTCGTTGAAGAGTCTCCGTATAGAAGCGAGCGTGCGCTCCATCATCTCGCCCCGGTCGTAGTAGAAACCGGTGCAAATAAGGGCGCTCGTAAGACTCTTTGCCGAGGAGACGCTAATGGGCTCGTTGTTGAGGTAGGCACCGCCCCCGAGGTAGGCGGAAAAGAGCTCCCCCCGTTCAGGGTCGTGGACTGCTCCGGCCACCACTTCTCCTCCTTCGGCAAAGGCCACGGAAGTAGCGTAGTGCGGCACGCCGTGGACGTAGTTATTGGTCCCGTCTATGGGATCGACAATCCAGAGAGAGGGGGAGAGGAGATCTATGTTTTGTCTCCCCTCCTCCCCGAGGATAGTGTGCTGCGGAAACCGAGCGGAGAGAATCTCCCTGATGTACTTCTCCGTCGCCAGGTCCGCGGTTGTAACGAGGTTGTAACTCTCATCTTTGACCCGTGCTTCGGCGCCATGAAGGAGTTGGCGCGCTCGTTGTCCACCGAGGCGTGCCGCCTCTCGGGCAGCTTCTACCAGGGAGAGGCGGTTCACGGGCACGGTGGCTACTCCTGTCCTACTAGGGCCTTGATGTACTGAAGACGTTCGTAGCTCTCCGGTACGTTGCTGTGCTTCTGACTTAGACGACCGCGCATTTCCGAGACACTGTCGAACTTGTGGGTCTCCATCCAGTCGGCAAACTCCTGCTTCATGGTGGAGAGGTACTCGACGCCGTGCTTATAGAGAGCCGAGCAAACCTGCACTACCGTGGCGCCGGCGAGGATCGTCTTTACCGCGCCGTGACCGTTGTGAACGCCGGAGGATGCGGCCATGTCCATCTCTACATTCCCGTAGAGGAGGGTAAGCCATCGTAAGGGCACCGCCAGATCCTCCGGAGAGCTCAAGGGGGAGGCGTTGGTGAGCTTCATGTTCTTGATATCGATATCGAGCTGGTAGAAGCGGTTGAAGAGGACGACACCGTCCGCCCCGGCCCAAGCGAGCTTGTCCACTACCGACGGTATTGAAGTAAAGTAGTAGCCGATCTTTACAGCGATGGGTACAGAGACGAGTTTGCGCACTTTCTGAACAGTCCGGACGTAGAAGTCGACGACCTTTTCGTCGGAGTCGCGGTAGTCGTTCGGCAAGCGTGAGATGTTGAGCTCTATGGCATCGGCCCCGGCGGACTCGAGCCTGGGTACGTGCTCGACCCACCACTGTTCCCTAACGGCGTTGACACTCGCTATTACGGGTATGGAAACCGTTTCTTTGGCGCCGCGGATCAGATCCACGTACTGCTGAAGGCTCGTGCTGGTCTCTATGGAGGTAATGTAGTCCAGCGCTTCGGTGTGCTCCATGGCGGACCGGCCCATGGAGTCGATGGAAGCCTGGATCTCCTCCTCGAAGAGCGATTTCAGCACCACCGCGCCGGCCCCGGCAGCTTCACACCGCTTAACCTTTTCTACCGTATTACTCAGGCTCGAGCTCGAGACTACAAAAGGATTCTCGAGATCGAGACCCATGTATTTCACTGCCAAGTTGCTCATCTAATCCTCTGGGGAATGAGTTATTGAACTCAATGGTAGCCGGTGCGGTAGCCGGCGTCAACTCAAGCCCTCCCGACGGCCTCGATGACTCGCTGCAGCCTCTGCTGTATCTCCTGAGCCACCGGAGTAAGGCCCGGGTTGTCCACAGCCTGCATGGAGCTCACCGGGTCCACCGCCGCGATCTCGACTCTCCCGGGCTCATGCTCCTGGACGATGACGTTGCAGGGGAGCATGGTGCCGATCTTGTCCTCCGCCTCTAGCGCCTTGTGAGCGAACGGCGGATTACAGGCGCCGAGAATGCGGTAGTTGCGAAAGTCGACATCAAGCTTCTTCTTCATTGTCGTTTTGACATCGATTTCGGTAAGCACCCCGAAGCCCTCCTCCTGCAGTGCTTCGGTTACCGCGGATATCGCCTCTTCGAAGGGTTTATCGACTCTTGTGGAAATGTAGTAGCTCATGGCAGTTTCGCTCCTTGACTCCAAGCTACGGAGAGGAACGCCTGGGGGCAAATGCTGACCTGAGCAAAAGGATTGTCCCCGGACCCTCTGGCCCAGGGACGGCGGGCCAACCCGGAGACCGGCCCGCCCTCCTAATCGGCGAGCCGTTTGTAGAAGCTCTGGAGCACGTAGAATGCCGCCTTTCGATAACTCTTGTCCTCCGAGAGAAGTCCTTTGCGGTTATACCCTCGCTGGAATCGGTTGGCCCGCTTGGGTGTCCGGAAGTCGTAGAGAATCCAGGGGCTCATTCCCTTGATGTAGGGGCTCTTCTCGATGGCGGCTGTCTGACGCTGGTAGATCCACTCCTGGTTCTCCTCGGTAAACATCTCATTTCGGCTTCCGTGGTGCGATGCGAGGGCGCCGCCTCCAAACTCCGTGACAATTACCGGCTTGCCCGGCTTGGAGTTCTCCAGGAGTTCCGGAAACTTGCCGAAGTCCGGCTCATACCAGCCGAAATACTCGTTGAGACCGATAACGTCGAGATGCTCCGCCAGACGGTCGGCGATGCGGTTAGCAACATGGTCCACCAGGCACGCCGCCGAGACGAGGCGGGTTCCGTCCAGCTCTTTCGCTCGCCTAACCAATAAGCTCATAAACTCTAGACGCGGGTCTGTGTCGGGATTCTCGTTTCCTACGGACCAGATCACGACGCTGGCCCGATTTCGATCCCTTAGAATGAGCTCCGAGAGCTGGTTCTCGGCGTCCCGGTAGGTCGCCTCGGACTCGAAGTCTATCGCCCAGTAGACCGGGACCTCCTCCCAGAGGAGGAGCCCCATCTCATCGGCAATTCGGGAAGCGAGTCCGTCATGGGGATAGTGGGCGAGGCGGGCGAAGTTACCTCCGAGCTCCTTGACGAGAGAGAAGTTCTCTCTGATCTCCTCCTCCGTGAGGGTTCGCCCGTTCTCCACGCTCTCCTCATGCATGCTGACACCCCGGAGAAACAGCTCCTTTCCGTTGAGGAGGATCTCGTTCCCCTCCCGGCGGATCTCGCGAAATCCGACCCGGTCTACCACCAGATCATCTCCGGCCCTCACGGTAAGGTCGTAGAGGCGCGGGCTTTCCGGAGTCCAGAGCTCCGGCTTCGCGGCGATCTCGATACGCCCACGCCCCTCTTTCAATGGAACCTTAGCCTCGAGAGAGAGCTCAGGGATCTCGAGAACCGCCTCGGAGGGTAGCCCTCCGCCGGTCGCCCTCACCTCGCAGAAGACCTTGCCGTAGCTGCTCCCCGGCACAAGGCCCACCCAGGCGTGCTGGATGTAGCCCTCAGGGAGGCGAAGGAGCTCAATAGAGCGATGGATACCGCCGTAGTTGAACCAGTCGGTGTTGGACATGGGCACCCGGCCGCGGCTGCGAATATTCTCGAGGATCACCATGATGCGGTTCTCCGGCTGGAGAATACCGCTGACATCCACCACGAAGGGTGTAGAACCTCCCTCGTGGCTGCCCACGTATGTGCCGTTAACGAAGACGGTGGCCGCGTAGGCACACGCGCCAAAGCGGAGCACTGTCCGGGCCTCCTTCTCTTTTTCGTAGAGAAAAGTGCGAGTGAAGACGACGCTATGCTCGTAGTAGAAGAGATACTCCGCCTCGACGTTCCAGGTGGCCGGGAGAACCATCTCTTCCCACTGGTCGAAGTCGAAGTCCCAGGGTACGAGGGAGCCGGATTGGTCTCGGAGGGGCACCTCGAACCACTTGGCCCGGACCCCCGTGTCGTAAGGGTCCGCGCAGAAGTTCCAGACCCCGTCGAGGCTTTCGGCGGAACCAGCGCGGTGGGTGGTAATGAGAGAGTCCGCCGTGGCGGGTTTGGTGCGGTAGGGATCCATGTAACCTTCGTCGTGGATGTGGCTCAGAAAAATGTTTTGCTCGGACATAGTAGGTTGTCTCCTCATTTGATTCCTGTGGTCACGATACCCTGGACGAAGTAGCGCTGGGCCGCGAGAAAGACGACCATCACCGGTACCATCGAGATCAGGGCCGCCGCCATCTGTGCTCCGTAGTAGGTGTAGTACTGTGTAACGAAATCCGCCATTCCGAGAGGGAGGGTCTTCAGTTCCCGGCTGGTGATGTAAATGAGCGGGCTGAAGAAGTCGTTCCAAAACCAGCGGAATGAGAAGATCACGAGAGTGGCCACCACCGGCTTGGAGAGGGGGAGCATGATTCGCCAGAAGATCTGCCACTCCCCGGCGCCGTCGATCCGGGCGGACTCCAGGAGGGAGTCGGGGATCGTCATAAAGAACTGCCGCACCAGGAACGTTCCAAAGGCGGTAAAGGCAGAAACCAGTACCAGGGCGAGGTGGCTGTCGTAGAGACCGAGATTTCTCACCAACGTGAACTGCGGGATAATCACCGACTGGATCGGGATCATTATCGAGGCGACGTAGGTGAGAAAGAGCACCTCTCTCCCTCTCCAGTGGAGCTTGGAAAAGGCGTAAGCGCCGGTGGTGGCGGTGAGAAGCTGCACCACCACGATAATGATGGTCACTTTGAACGAGTTGAAAATGTAGAGCGGAAAGTTTTCTACCAGGCGCTCAAAGTTGCTCCCGATCGGCTCGGTCGGTATGAGCTTCATCGGCTCTGCGAAGATCGCCACCTCGTCCTTAAAGGCGGAGGAGACGACGAAGAGCAACGGAATAGCTACCAGGATCGCCGCGATCCCTAATAGCAGGTAGGCGATGAGGCGCGTAGAGAGAGTGTTACGAAAGGTCATAGCTCACCCACTTTGCCTGTTGTCGATACTGGAGTACGGTGACCACCAGGACTATCGCCAGGAGAATTACCGACTCCGTTGCGGCGTAGCCCATATCGTAGTGGACGAATCCTTCCAGGTAGATGTCGAAGACGAGAACCCTGGTTGCGCCCGCCGGCCCCCCACCCTGCTGCCCACCGGTCATGATAAAAACCTGGTCAAAGACCTGGAACGCCTTGATAATCGCCATGGTCAGACAGAAGAAGGTGGTCGGGGTGAGCATAGGGATGGTCACCCGAGTAAGCTTTTGCCACCAGCTCGCCCCATCGATGTCGGCGGCCTCGTAAAGGGTCGGACTGATTGAAAGAAGCCCCGCCAGAAAGAGCACCATGTAGTACCCGGTCTGTTGCCAGACGGTGACGAGGATAATGCTCGCGAGGGCCGTATCTTTGCTCGCGAGCCACTTGAGGGGCTCGAGACCGAGGAGCTGTAAGAATTGATTCATCGCCCCGTCGTTGGGGTGCAGAATGAGAGCGAAGGCGAGGCTTATCGCAACCGGCGAGAGCACGGAGGGGAGAAAAATTGTGCCTCGCAGGGTGTCGCGCATGCGGATTGGGAGATGGAGAAAGAGCGCGAAAACAAACGCGAGGACCAGCTGAAACCCGACGGACACGACGACAAACTTAGTCGTAATCCAAAGGGCGCTGCAAAAATGAGGACTCGTAAGGGCGCGGGCGTAGTTATCGAGCCCTATAAACCGGATGTTCTGCCAACTACCGGAAAAGCGGGTAAAGCTGAATCCTACCGAGGATATCGCCGGGAGGAGGATGAAAAGCGAGAAACCCAGGAGGCTCGGAAGCAGAAAAGAGAGAACCGTCAATGGTCGGGTTCGCCTCCCGAGAACGGTTGTCTGTGTCATGGTGTAAATCCTTCCGTCCCACCCCGGGGGGACCGGCGAAAGCCGCCGGTCCCCGGAGCGGAGAGTAGCTTAGTTGGTCGTTTCGATAATCTCGGTCAGACCGACTATGATCTCGTCCTGAAGATTGGCGCTCGAGATCTCACCCTGCATGTAGTCCTCGGCAATCCGGGCCATGAACTGTTCAACGCGGCTCCCGTAGGGACTCTGATACGTGGAACGTAGAGGGACGGTCTCGGTGAAGTACTTGAGAGAACTCTCATCGGGAAGTGCCGTCGCCAGCGAGGCGCGGACCTCCTCGGTCATCAACGGCGGCAGGAAACCCGCCTTGGCAACCACCTCGGCCCCTTCGGGACCGCCCATCCAGGAGATAAACTTGAACGCGGCGTCCTTCTTGTCGGAATCGGCGTGAACGTGATTAAAGGTCGGGTTACCAACGCCGTAATACTGGTCCATGTCCGATGGCATGGGCATGCGGGTTACACCCCAATCGTCCCAGGTAAAACCTTGGAGGAGCCCCTCTTCCCGCGCACTGATCATCATGCCGGGAAACCACTCGCCTATAATCAGCATGCCGAGGTTGCCTCGATAAAACGCCTGGGAATAGTGCGTCTTGGTTACTTTCAACTCCACCAGCGGATAGATCGCGAGGCTCTCCTCGAGACGCTTTCGCATGTTCAAGCTCTCAATGACGCTTTGGTGCATGTCTATCTCGCCCTCGGCGGTAACGAACTCCACACCGTGCTGAAAGGCGGGGAAATAGTGCTGGGAGCCCCAGGTGTACAGCAACCCCCCGTATACGGTGCCGTCACCGGTGGCCACGTCGTTAGCGACCTCTTCGAACTTCTCCCAGGTCCACTCCCCCTTCTCCACATAGGTCTCCGGCGTCGGGAGCCCAGCCTCTGCGAAGACGCGTTTGTTGAAGTAGGTGTAGTGGGAGGCACCTCGGAAGGGTATCGCCAGTAATCGGCCGTCCACCTTGAGTATGTCTTCGTAGGCGCTCACCATATCGAAGTCGTAGTCGTGCTTTGCCACGAGCTCCTCCAGCGGTTCGATGTAGCCGCTGGCGTAGTGCGGGAACCGGTCCGCCTGCCGCTTCTGCATAAAGGCGTCCATTTCCGCTCCTCCGGAGAGAAGGGTGGTGAGCTTTGCCTCGTAGTCCCCGGCGGGAATGTACTGGGCGTCCACAAAGATCTCGTCCTGAGATTCGTTAAACGCTTCGACGATACGCGCGTATGTCGGGTCGTCCCATAGGTAGTAGATAATGGTAGTCGGCCCATCCTCCCCTTCCATCTCCGCGGATTCTTTAGTTCCACCGGCAAAAATCGAGGTAGCGACCAGCCCCAGTATGAGGAGCAGCCCAATAGCTCGCAGTAGCTGTTTCATAGTTGAAACCTCCTTGAAATATGTAGCCCGGTACCGACGGCTTGTTGGCGCCATTATACCGGCGTTTCCCGGAGGCTCCGTCAACTTTGAAAACTGCTATAAAGTTGCTAATCTGCAGTGCAACAGCTCAGAATCACGCGTAAAACTACTCTTCACCGCCGTTCCGACCGTTTCGAGCCCCAGTGTAACGGCGTCGGTAGCTCGTTGGTGACATGCCGAACTCCTTCTTGAAGAGGGTCAGAAAGTAGTTGGCGCTACCGAGGCCTACGCTCTCTGCAACCTCCTTTGCCGCCATGCTGGTTGTTAAGAGGAGCCGCCGCGCCTCCTCGAGGCGGAGTCTGGTTATCTCCTTGGAGAGCGAGGAACCGTGGTACTGCTTGTAAATGCTTCGCAGGTGCTGGGTAGAGACTCCGAGGCGCTTTGCCACAGCGTCGTCACAGAGACTCGGGTCGCCGTACTCCTGCCCAACGATAATGGTGGCGTGCTCCACCACCTCGCGGTGGCGCTTAGCGGTTGTGGAATCCAACTCACGGGCGATCTGGTGGACAGTGTTGGCGATTATGCGCCGTAACTCATGGAACGTGTCGGCGTAGTCGGGGTAGCTCCTGAGCCTGTTAAACTCCACGGGGAACCCGAGCTCTTCCCCATGCCGCGAGCGAATCTCCGCATAGAGAGAGCTAACCAGAAGCCGGGAAAAGAGGGGTACCGCCGCGGGATCCGAGGCGAGTTTACCGAACGCTTCGTCAAAGGCTTCCATCGCCTCCGCCTCCTGTCCGAGAAGGGTGTGACGTACCAGCCGCTCCACGGTGCGCTGAGGATAGACCGCCGCCTGCCGGGTAGGGAGCGCACGCTCGGGCAGGTCTACGAGTGTGTGGTGGCCCGAGAAAAAGCGGCTCATCGCCGCCTCCTGGAGAGACTCGTATCGATTTCTGAGCCCTTCCAGTTCGATAGGGGCGGGAGAATAGGCGAAGGAAAAGGAGCCGGGAGCATCCTCCACCGAGACGATCCATTCCCGGAGGCGTTCCGGCTTTTGTACTCCCGTATCCGATTCGAGAAGAAGAAGAATCTCATCGGAGCGGAGCATGAATGCGAAGCAACGCCCCGGCGTGCCCTCCTGGAGCCGATTGACCGCAAGGCTCCGGAGGCGGTCCACCCGCGCTCTCCCTCGCCTTAGAATAAGCTGACGGTACCGGTCGACGATGCCGAGAACCATGATAAAGGAATGCTCCCGCATACGCTCTCTCGCCTCCCGCTGAAGCTCGGTCTCCATTTCTGGCTCCAGGGGAGACTCGAGAAACCTCTGGAGCACGGACCGAACAGCGTTCTCTTCGGAAATCTCTACTCCCGCCTCGAGCTGTTCCAGCCTGGTCCGGACAAACCGCATCGCCTCCTCCACCTCGTCGAGCTCTCCGGAGGCGAGCTCGTGGCCGGACTTCTCATCGAGGAGAGAACGGAGACCCCTCGCCTGCTTCGCCAAATCCTCTAGTGGACGGGAAAGCATTCTCGAAACGACGTAGTCTGAGAAGAGCAGCGCCGCCACGAGAAGAAGGACCAGGAGAATAATGGTGTTTCGCGCGGCTCGAAGGTCCGAGAGAAGCTCCTCCATAGGCGTCTGCTTAATGAAGCGCCACCCCATGGAGCTGTGCTGCACGTAAGTGTTGAGGTACGCCTCACCGCCGGAGGTTGTGTTGATTAAGCCCCGCTCCGCCTGCGCCTCCATCACCGGAGCGAGAGAGTCGATCTCTCTGAGAGGGGTAGCGAAGTAGGTCGGATCCGGATGCGATATGATGCGCCCTTGGCGGTCCACGATAATTGTGCCACTCCGCCTCTCCTGCTCGTTGCTCGCAATAAAGCTCTGCCGGAGCTCTCGCTCGTCAATGATCGCGATGAGGCAACTCGCCATGCTCGTTCCCCGAAACGGCGGGTGTCCTACGACAATGGCAAAGGCGGGACGGGTGCCCCCGACGCTTCCACCGGGCAGTGTAACGGGAATGTAGGTGTAGAGGCCGTAATCCTTGATGTTATCTAGAATCTCCTGAATTGCCGGGTATGGGAGTCGCTTCTTCGGGAGACGCCCGAACTCGGTAGAGTAGAACAACTGCGCCCTGGAATTGTAGACGATGACCGAATGAAGATACGGGGCGGCCACCATAAACCCGTCAACATCCTCCACCGCGTCTAGTAGTGCAGGAAGCGGCACCTCCGCGGAGTAGAGCAAGGGCCATAGGGAGTTCTTGCTGTACAGCTGGAAGAGGTTCGGAACGAGACCAAAGTGGACCGTGTCAAAGACGGTCATCGTCTGAGCGACAAGGTCGAGGGAGAGTGCCTCCACCCGACGACGGTAGTTCTGCTCGGCCACTCGATACACAACGACGGTACTAACAATCGTCGCCAAGAGAGTGAGAATCGCCAGAGCAAGGAAAAACTGGCTCGACCTGCGCCGGAGGGCCCAGGCCAAATGAAACGGTCTCAGCATCGCGTACTCAGCCTCAGGATACAGGGTAGCACACCGTGTCCAGCCGGCAAGCGAAACTTCGTCATATGCAGCCCTGCCCTCCTTCGATATACTGGCCCCAGACGAGTGACACAACACCACTATGCGCGATAACAACTTTACAAGAGGTGTACTTTCTGCCGTTGGGGCGTTTCTCTTCTGGGGTTTTGCCGCCCTCTATTGGTATCCCCTGCGTCACGTGGGGGCCTTTGAGATCCTGCAGCATCGGATTATTTGGGCGTTCCTAATGGGGTGGGCGTTTCTCTTGGTGACCCACCGGGCGCCGAAAACGCTTCTCGAACGGGGTCGGCGCCGGGAGCTCCTGATGCTCCTCGGGGCCGGGATCCTGGTTTCGGCGAACTGGTTCGTTTACGTATTCGCGGTTACCGGCGGCCGGACCGTGGAGGCGAGTCTGGGCTACTACATCAACCCTCTGGTAAGCGTCCTCCTGGGTATGTTGTTTCTCGGAGAGCGGCTTTCAAAGCTCCAACGCTACGCCCTCGCCCTCGCGACCGCCGGTGTCGCCTATCTTACCGTTGAGCTCGGCTATCTCCCCTGGGTAAGCCTCTTCCTCGCTTTTAGCTTCGGCTTCTACGGCTTGGTGAAGAAGCACGTCACCGTCTCGTCAATGCAGGGCCTGGCGGTGGAAATGCTCGCGGTGGCGCCGGTGGCGCTCTTTCTCGCCCTGCGAAGTGTTGCTGCGGGAACCGCCGCGTTCCTCGGGGAGGACCCGGTCGTCACATTGATGCTTGTCGGCGGCGGTTTGGTTACCATCTTTCCCCTGATGCTCTTTGCCAACGCGGCGGTGCGCATTCCCCTCTCGAGCGTAGGTTTTATCCAGTATCTCGCCCCGACGCTCATGTTCCTTATCGGCGTCTTCATCTTTGGCGAGCCCTTTCCGTTAACGCGATTGCCCGGCTTTATACTCGTCTGGATAGCCCTGGGAATCTACACCGTCTCCATACTGCCCCGGCGGGCAATAATAGCCGGAGGCGGAGAGATCGGCGCTCCAGTTATCCAAAACCCCGGCCGAAGCGAAACCGGTTACCCACCCGGCACCGGTGACGTAGAATAGAATCTTTCGTATATTCCAGTTTATAGGTTGAAGGAAGGAGAAACCGATGGCGGAAGAAACAATCGAAAACGTGATCATCCTAGGCTCCGGTCCCGCGGCGCACACCGCGGCGGTCTACAACGCCCGGGCGGAGCTCTCCCCCCTCATGTTCGAAGGCTTTATGGCCGGTGGAGTCGCCGCGGGAGGACAGCTCACCACAACCACGGATGTTGAGAACTACCCGGGCTTTCCAGAAGGCATTCTCGGCCCGGAGTTAATGATGAAAATGCGGGAGCAGTCGATAAAGTACGGTACGAAAATCAAGACTGAGACCGTGGATTCGGTAGATCTGTCGCAACGCCCCTTTACGGTTCGTTCTTCCTCTGGAGAGTACAAGGCAAAGGCACTCATTATCGCTACCGGCGCTATCGCCAGGCGACTCCACCTCCCGGGAGAGGAAACCTACTGGCAGAAGGGGATTTCCGCTTGCGCGGTCTGTGACGGCGCCCTGCCGATTTTTCGGGAGAAGCCACTGGTCGTCATCGGTGGCGGCGACTCCGCCTGCGAGGAGGCGACCTATCTTGCCAAGTTCGGCTCCACCGTTAAGATGCTTGTTCGCCGAGACGAAATGCGCGCCTCCAAGATTATGGAGGAACGGGTTATGGAGCACCCGAAAATCGAGGTGATTTGGAACACCGTGGCCACCGCCGTTGAAGGCGAGAACCTCCTCACCACCGTAAAGATCAAGAACAAGGTCACCGGAGAAGAGGGTGCCATCGAGGCGAACGGGCTCTTCTACGCCGTCGGTCACCGGCCCAACACGGACTTTCTCGAAGGACAGGTCGAGATGGATGAGCAGAACTACATCATAACGGAGGGCAAGAGCACCGCCACCAGCGTCCCCGGGGTGTTCGCCTGCGGCGACGTGCAGGATAAGGTGTATCGGCAGGCGATAACCGCCGCCGGTACGGGGTGTATGGCGGCCCTCGAGGCGGAGAAGTTCCTCGTGGAGCAGGGGTGATCCGTGATCTTTGACCCCGAGGGTATGGGGCCCCGGGAGGTCTACAAGCTCATC